>JBHLMQ010000046.1:0-24471 GCA_048938005.1 Promethearchaeota archaeon
ATTACCTCCTCTTTTCTTACTTGAGCATTTGGAATAATTACTTGCTAATTGTTCGAATTTTTCACCTGCTTTTAGATCTTCATAAATTCCTTGAGCTTTACTGAACTTCTCGACTAAGATATGGCTCGCTTTTATTTTTCCACTACGAATAGGAGATCCTGCTTTTTTCGAATCCACACCTTTTGATTGTGTTCCTTTTTTTTGATAACCTTTCCCATATTTATTTTTTCCCATAATAACTTCAATAAATTGAATTACATTAGATTAAAATTGTAAATAATTTCAGATATTTAATAAGTAAGTAGAGTATTTTAATTAATAATCAAGTATCTGAAATTCTTAATTTCTTCAATACTGTTTATTTCTACAACAAGTTTTTGGAAATCTTCTAAACTACCGTCAAAAAGCATAAACGTAATAAAATGTTGATTAATAAAATTTTGATTCTTACTTACTATTTGATCATTATATACACTTTCAATTCTGTTCAATTTCTTCTGAACATTATAATCATTAGGAGCAACAATAATCATATTTCCTATTATATTTTTCGCTACTGGGATTAACTCGCTAGAAGTATCGAGACCAGTGGGTATATCTACAGTGGACATTAGACGTAATAGGGCATCTCTAATTAATTTAGATTTATTTTCATATTTATTTTTTGAGACAAGTTTATTGATGAATTTTTTAAGACTTTCATTTAGAGAAACAGATATTATAGGAATTTTTTGCACCTTAAAAGAAGTAGTATTTTAATATAAAATATAGATTTAAAGACTTATAAATCTTTTTTAGGAAAAAAAATCACAATTTTATTGACCGCGCAATAACAGTTCTGAAATTTTCTACGTCATTAACTAGTTTATCCGCATCTTCATCGGAGATTTTATCATCTTTTCCATATTTATTTAATTGTGTAAGCCAGAATTCAATTCTACCGAGAATTGCCTCTTTATCTCCTATAACTTTTCTCAATCGTACAAATGTATCGTGTAATTTATTTCTTATATTTTGAGCTTTCCATCTTAACATACAATAATCGGAGATTTCCGCTAAATTCTGAGTAATCGCCATTACATCAATTGTTTTCTCACGCTCTTCCGATTTAATCTTCCGAATGATATTGATCTCTTCAAATAATAATTCTATAATCTTTGCAAGGAAACCTGTTAATTGTCCACTATGCCCACACCACACTCTTACTTCCAAAGATTGATTTGCTTCAGATACATAAATTCTACTAATTATTCTCCCACCAGTGACTTTTGCCTCTGAACAATGCCAACTTTCTGCTTCATATTTTCCTTTAGGATCATTTCCTTCGTGAGAAGTTACTGTACTTACTTCAAAACGTTTTAATGTCCTAACTGCTGCCCTAAAAGCTAACCTTGGATCCAAATCTGCTATTAAAAATGCTCGTGCATCATTTGGCATGTCTTGTATAGATATTTGGACATCTTCAATTGTCGATAAACATGAGACAACCAAGGGACATTTGATTTGAATATCTTTTTTCTTTATATGTTTTGTATATTTGGTTCCGTCAGCAGTTTTATAGATTACATCACCACCAATGGAAGAAGTACCACATTCTTTCGGCTCTAAATAAAAGTCAACACCCCTTGAATTTTTAGCTTCGATAACAGGAATATTAATTAAAGATTGTTTAACTTTGTAGCTAGATGGAACATCTAAAATTACTTTTACTGAATTTATTGCCATTTTACTCTGATTGCGAACTGCCACTTTATAGTGTAATTGCCCCCCAATAAAATCATAATCACGAACAACCTCAATTTTACCTTCATCTATGGGTTCTATATCTTTTGGTTTCTCACGAGATTTTGTTTCCACTGGTACGCTATATGCTGTAAAGGATCTTTTAGACATATCAATATATCCATCAATATCTCCTCTGCTAATTATTATGGCTAAATTCTCTTCAATACTTGATTCTGTTACTCCTAATCTATTCGAAAGTTCTCTTAATGGCATTGTTCTATAAGCCCTTGCTATTTCTTTTATTTTCTTTTCAAGATATTTATTAGTCATAAATTCTCTTCTTTGAGTAAACAAACCTTTAATTTCGCCAGTTTTAATTAATTCATGAAGACTTTTCCTTGCTAATTCTACAGCAATTTTTAATTTTGAAGAAAGCTTTGAAAGTTCAAAAAGCCCCATTTCTTTTGAATAGCTTTTTATCTCGTTATAAATTTGATCTGTTGTGATAATTTCATTTCCACGATCTGCGAAAAAGCCGTTTACGGCTTTTGCTCTCATTAAATTAACACAAAAGGATTTAATAAGTTCTTTTGGAATATTAAAATTATTGGCAAGATCTTTAAGGGAAGTCCTGCCTTTAGTCTTGATTTCTTTTATTAAATTATCCATTATATACTGCTGGGTATAATAAATCTTTTTATCTAATGAAAATGAACCTTTTATTTGAAACTGATTAATTAATTTGTAAATCACCTTCGTAGCAATCTCAGAACTCATATCGAGCATAACTCCTAAATCTGCCACATTAATTATTCCTTCATCTTGGAATTTTGATAATATTTTTTCACGCATTTCAGAAGATATATAATAAAACATCTGATTCTTTTGATCAATAATTCCATAGATTCGTTCTTCTTCCATATATTTGTTGATAAATTTAATCATTTGTTCTGCAGAAATATTGAAGGAATTCATAATAGTTGAAAAGTTAGTAAGTGGAGCTCTTTTTAATAAATCCAAAAAACATTTAGGACAAACTTCCCTCCCTATTATGTGTCTTAATTTCTTACTACATAAGAGAAGCCTATTTCCTTTAATAAGATTATATCTTAATGCCTCTCTTGCAAGCTTTTCCTTTGATGGAAAAAACAATCCAGGGGTTTTTAAATACGAGTTCCATGCTTCTGGACATTTAGGATTTGTACACTCCAAATAATATTGCCCAGATGATAACCTTTCTAATCTTAGTAAATGTTTACAAACAGGGCATTCACTATTTTCGACAACTGTACATTTATAATTCCTTTCTATAGCTTTTACTTTTGAATAAAAAAGATTATGTCTTCTACACTCATGTGTTTCTGTTGTTGCTATATGATTAATACAGAAACTGGATTTACATCTTTCACACGTAAAATCGATTTTTTGGCTTTCACAGAATAAACATTTCATAATTTGAAATATTTTTTTTTATTTCTTGAATCTATAATATATTAAAAAAAATTCTTGCTTAATATTTTTTATATAGACCAATTTTATTGTTTTAATAACAATGGAATTATTGATGGATTTTTAAATTTTTTATTGCAATCTAAAAGACTTTTTCTATATGTATACTTCTGGGAAGACCTGAATTCTTAGAAAGGATAAGATCATAACAACAGAATTAAAGATAATAATAATTAATATCATAAAAATTAAAATCCAATTCTTTTGTTTTTCTTTAGATTTAATGATTTGAGATGTTCCTTGTTTCGCTAAAGCTAAGGGAAATAACCCTATAAATGTCCCTAATGAAAAATAAAATACAGTAAAAATTCCATCTATAAAACCAAGTCCACCACGTAATGAAAATGCTAAACATTGGGAATATATAATAAATTCAAAGATACATGGAGCAAATCCCGCTAAAATTCCAAAAAGATATGGTGTCTTCTTCTTTTCCCAATTAAATTGAAATATCTCATCCTTATGTTTTGAATGGGGGAAATAACCTTTTCTTGTAATGAAAAACAAAAGAATAAATCCAGCAAACATAGAGCTAAGAGCTCCAAAAAAATTAATGGTATAAGACTCAGGAATAATGCCGGGGATCAAAATCTGTGGAATAAAGCTAATTAAAACAGTCCCAATTGCAATTATCATATTAGAAGATATTAATCCTAATCCATAAAGCATTAATATAAACATACTTTTTTTGGGTGTTTTTGATATACCAAAAGACCAAAAAAAGAATATTGCTTTATCTTCGCATGGAATTAAAGTATGAAGAATTCCCAGTGTAAATGCCGGGGCAAAAATCAATAATAATGGTGGCGGATAAAAATCTAACATTTTTTTTTGAATTTCTAATTCGTTTAATAATTATAGGAATTTTCGTTCTGTAAATATATTCTTAATGATCATATTTAGTATTTTTTATTATAAATATGTTTAAAATATTTAAGATGACAGATCAACTCTTTTGATTATTTCTATCTTCTGTTAAGCAGAATTTACTTGAACCATAAAATAATATAAATAAAAACACAGTACTCGCGAAATTAAAGGGAAACCAATTTTGGATAATAAACCAAATTCCAATGAATCCCAAATCGAAAAAACTAAAAAAGAAAAAGCTGGGTTTTACATAATTTTTCGTTATTTCGGATTTTCTAGGTAAATAAAATATCAATACTATTAAAATTGGTGTTAATGCTAAAAGATGATGAGTCCAAGAGTCATAATAAGCAATTAACATAATCAAAATACCAAATAAATAAGCAAAAATAATACTTTGATTATTAGTCTTTCGGAAAATATACATAAGAAATCCTATTCCCCCAATAATGAATAAAATCAGGAGAAATATTAATAATGGATTATAGGAGATATTATAAAAAATACAAAAATTAATTATTATCTTAGTTAGACTAAATGAGTGATTTAAAATAATTGGCTCCTCACCAGTAAAATTAGTTGCTAAAAACCCTTCCCATAATTTTGGATATAGAAGAAATAAAAAAAGATTTAACGATAAAGGTAGAATTACGCCTATTATTCTAATTAAACTTCTTAAAATATCAAATTTAAACCTTCCTTGTTCATTATTGAATTTTAAAATTAACAAGAAAGGAATCATAAAAATAGCAATTGGTTTTATTATTACGCTACATCCTAAAATAATGCTTGCCAATAAATCCCATTTAAGACCATCACGTGTTAAAAACAGGAAAAGTGATAATAAAATTAGTAGAGTGATGTATAAATTAATTTGACCTAAAATGTAGTTGAATAGGTTTGGTAAGCTCATTAAAAATAAACTAATATATAAGATTATTCTTTTATCCTCTCTTTCGTGATCGTCTCTTCTAATATGAAGAATTATTTTATATAGAAGAATGCAGATTAAAATGTTTAATATTAAATTAATGAAATTAAATAGTATAAAACCTAAAATGAAACCTACCAAGTAAAAAGGTACAAAAAAAATAGCTGAAATTGGAAAATATCTAAATGGCCATAAATAATTAGCCCTATTATAAAGATCATTGATATTATGAATAAAAACTTCACCTACCTTATAATAAACCAAAAAATCATTTTGGTCTCTAAAGAATATTAATGTTAGAATCATTGATAATATAAAGTAAAATCCATGAATTATTATAGCAAATCGAAAAACCTTATGTTCCCACAGCGCCCCAAATCTGCTTTTTATTTTTACTAAATAAGTTGTCAAATTCATCCTCTAGAAACCATTCTCTTATTTAAGGATATATCTTGTTTTTCTTTTTTTAACAATATAAAAAATAATACTGAGAGAAATAATAACTGTTAAACCAATTAATGTCGGTATTACATAAAAAGGTAAGAAATCAAGTGAAATATCAACAATGACAACATTACTTCCAATATATAGTTTATAAGAATTTAGTAATCCCTGATCATTGTAGATAGCAATTATTTGTATATCTTCTGATGGAAATCCTGGTAATATCTCATCTTTACTAATTTCAACATTTAAAGTAGGTAAAACTCGATTATCGACATCGTACCACTCAATTAAAGTTAACCCTCCTACATATTCTCCTATAGGAACAGGAAACAAAAAGGGGACGAAAGATGAATATTGTGAGAAATTCAATTTTTGAGAATAATCACTAGGATTTACGAAATAATCTAATTCTGAATCATTATCTTTAACTCCCCACATATTTTCACTTGTCCATTCCCAGATACTAAAATTAATATTAATATTTGTTTCATTAAACTTAACGCTATTAATTTTCCATTTCATTCTTTTTCCCTGACTCAAATTATTAAAAATTCCCGAATCATCCCAATCACTGCCAAAAATAATATCCATATTTAATTTATTACAAACATTACATTTCCATATCAACTCTTGATCCTTATGAACCCCCATTCTATATTCAACAGCGTTCACAGTTGATATTGTACTGCCGATTAATAAGAAAAAAAGAAAAAAATTGAAAAAGAATATTTTTTGTTTCAATTTCTTAAACCTCCTTATTTTTCTTGTTTTGTTTAATTAGGCAATACTTACTTATTCCATAGAATGCTAAAATAAGAAAGAATGTAGACTCAAAATTATATGGAAATAATGGATATATTAAGTACCATATACCTACAAAAGCAAGATCAAAAAAACTAAAGAAAAATAAACTTAGCTTGATAGGTTTGGTAATTTTAGAGTGTCGTGGCAAATTAAAAATAATTATAATTAAAATCGGTGTTATATTGAGTAAATGATGATCCCAAGAGTCAAAATATGCGAGTAGCATAATGATGAGCCCAAAAATATAACCATAAATGATAGAATTTTTCTCAAATCTTCTAAGTACAAAAATTATAAAACCGATGCCTCCTGCGATAACAATTACTCCTATTAAAATAAAAAGTTGATTAAAAGGAATATTGTAGAAATAACAGAAATTTGTAATTAACTTAGAAATACTGAAAGAAAAATTTAGAGCAATTGGGTTACTCCCTGTAAAATTACTATCTAAAAAACCTTCCCATAAGGGAGGATATAATAAGAAGAGAATAAAGTTCAACAAAGTAGGAGTAATAGCACCTATTATCCGGATTGAGCTTCTAAGAAAATCGAATTTAAGCTTCTTTTTCTCCAAATTGAAATTGAATATAATTAAGAATGGAATTAAAAAAATAGCTGTAGGTTTTATGATAATACTTATTCCTAAAATAAAACTTCCAAGTAATTGCCATTTATATTTATCGTATTTAAGAAAAATATAAAGAGATAACAAAATAAAAAATGTAATGTACAAATTAATTTGCCCATAAATATAATTTAACACATGAGGCAACCCCATTAGGTAAATAGATATATACAATATTACTCTTTTATCATCTTTTTCATGATCCTCTCTTCTTACTAATACAATTATTTTGTAAAGAATAATGCAAATCAAAACATTGAGGAACATATTAAAAATATTAAAAATTACAAATGCAACTTCAAAACTCAAGATAGTGAATGGGATAAAAAATAAAGCTGACAATGGAAAATATCTAAAATCCCATAAATAATAAGTTTGATTGTAAAGATTTTCAATATCATTGAGAAATATATTTCCTACATTATAAAAAATTATAAAATCATTTTTTTCTCGATAAACCATAAAAAATAAAACTATTGAAAGTACTAAGAAAAAACTATGAAGGACTAGAGCATATCTAAATATTTTATGCTCCCATAGCTCTTTAATTCTCTTAGTTATTTTGGATTTTAAATTCATTTACTAATTAACAAATTTTATTTTAGTTTTAAATTCTTAAATTAAATTACTAAAATTAAATTTTTTAATATTTTATTCAAAGGGAGATAAAATGTCATTTCTAACAGGAAAAATTGATAAACTAACTTATGGTGTAATAGTTGGTAACCGCGATGTTTTTCCGGATAACCTCGCTAGAGAAGGAAGACTTGCAATTATAGAGGTTTTAAATGAAATGGGCTATGAATACGTTATTTTAAATGAAGATAATACTAAATATGGTGTTGTAGAAACTTACCAAGACGCAAAAAAATGCGCTGAATTATTTAAAGCAAATAAGGATAAGATTTATGGAATTTTAGTAATATTACCTAATTTTGGAGATGAAAAAGGAATTGCAAATACGTTGAAATTATCAAATCTTAATGTTCCTGTTTTAATTCATGCCTCTTCAGATGAAATTGATAAAATGGATCGAACTCATCGGAGAGATGCATTTTGTGGAAAAATATCTGTTACCAATGTGCTATATCAGTATGGAATTCCATTCACATTAACCAAATATCATACTTGTCCTATAAAGTCTGAGATATTTAAAGAAGATTTAAAGAGATTTGAGAAGATTTGTAAAATTGTAAAAAAAGTTAAAGGAGCAAGATTAGGTCAAATTGGAACAAGACCGAATGCATTTGAAACTGTTCGATATAGCGAAAAAATCTTGGAATTTAATGGAATAAGCATAGAACCTATAGATTTATCTGAGATTCTTGGCAATATTAACCATTTAAATGATGATAATCCAAAAGTAAGAAAGAAGATTGAATTTATAAAGAGTTATACCTCTACAACTAAATTTCCCGAAGATCGTGTTATTAAATTAGCAAAACTAGCGGTTATCATTGAAAATTGGATACAAGAAAATGAATTGGATGGCTTTGCTTTTCAATGTTGGCCTTCAATACAAGATAACTTTGGGATTGTCCCATGTGCTGTTATGAGTATGTTTAGCGAAGGGCTTATACCAGCGGCTTGTGAAGTTGATATTCCAGGACTATTAGGCATGTTAATATTACAAATCGCATCTGAAACACCATCAGCTATTTTAGATTGGAATAATAATTATGGTAATGATCCAAATAAAATGGTGTTATTTCATTGTAGCAACCTTCCTAAATCATTCTTTCAAGACACAAGAATGACGATTCATCCTATAATGTCTGATCAAAAGGGAGAAGAAGTTACTTTCGGAGCTATACAAGGAAGAATTAAAGATAAATCTTGCACACTTTTAAGAATGGAAACTGACGATATATATGGAGAATTGAAGGGAATATTAGTGGAAGGAAAATATACTAATGACTCATTAGACACATATGGTGGTTTTGGAGTAGTTGAAATTTCTAATCTACAAGGATTATTAAAATCTTTATGCTTAGGGGGTTTTGCTCATCATGTAGCAGTGACTTTAAATCATGTTGGAGATGTTGTTTATGAGGCTTTAAGCACATATTTAGGTTTAGAAATTGAATATCACAAACCATAAAAAAATTTTTCATTTTTTTCTTTTTATTAAGAATTCTTTTTGAAAAAATCCTGACTTTATAATGTTCTCTTTTTCTTCATTTAAATGCGTAAAGATTTGAAAGGGATAAATAATTTGGCTTTTATCCTGATAATCTAAAATTCTATTTCTTGTTAAATATATTGAATATTTTGAGACATCACAGCCAATCCACCTACGTTTTAATTTCTCAGCAGAAAGAATAGTTGTACCAGAACCGCAGAAAAAATCAGCAATTAAATCACCTTCATTCGATCCAAGTTTGATTATTCTTTCAAGCAAATCATGGTGTTTTTGAGTAGGAAATCCTGTCCATTCCTTTGAAGCTGGTTGTAAACAAGGAATCTTCCATACATCATCTAACTTTTTATCTTTAACAATTCGATATCTTACATGTCCATTCTCATCTTTTACATTCTTTAATACCCCATTCACCATTTCTCTTCTTAGCTGTTTTATCGGCTTTTTACGAGCTATCCTTAACTCGTTAAATGTATAATCTTTTGTCTTGGAATATACTAAGATATCATCATGGGCTCTCGGTAAATTCTTTTTCCCTGCAGAGAATTTATTAAAATAATACCATACAATATTATTTACAAATCTACTTTGTCCAAACACCTCATCTAAAATAAGTTGGATATAATGGCTAGCATGCCAATCTAAATGAATAAATAATAATCCCCTCTTTGAGAGTAATCTTCTAAATAAGACTATCCGTTCATAAAGCATTTGTAAATAAGAATCTAAATCATTATTCCAGTGATCAAGATATGCAATAGAATCATATAGTTCGTTATCTTGCTCTATTTTGATTTGATAATTAGTTCCAGAGAAGAATGGGGGATCAATGTAAATTAAATCTATTTTTTCTTTAAAATTGTTTAATAAAAAATATAAAATTTCTAAGTTATCTCCCCAAAATAGCTTATTCGCCCAAAATTTAGATTTATCGATTTCAATTAATTTTTCATTATTATTAAACGAATAACTTTCAAAAGCTTTAAAAAAATTAAGAGTATATTTTTTTAGGTCTTCTGATTTATATACCTTATCTATTTTATTGTCCCAAATTAATTTAGGCATTCTAATTATAAAAAAAATTTATTTTCTAAATTTCTTTTTTTTCTAATAGATCATCAAACTCTCTATCTGATAAAAATCCTTTATGGATCATAATATCTTTGATATTTTCAATGAGTTGGGGCGCTCCTTTAGCCTCTCCAATTGTTTGCTTAAGTAAAGTCACTTTTTCATTAAGTTCTTTGACTTCTTTTAATTTAGCATCTCTTTCTTCTTTAATGGTTTCTACTTCTACATATTTATCTGAAACTGCTTTTTGTAAATCACTTTTAAGGCTCTCGATTTCATTTATTTTCTGCTGTAAATCTGCTTTAATATCTTCCTTCTCTTTTAATTCATTTTCTACTTCTGATATCTTAGAACTAGATTCATTAAGCTTGGATTCTAAGGCTTGTTTTGCCGATTTTAGTTTATTAATTTCAGCCTCAGCATAAAGTTTTTCTTCTTTCACGCGTTCAAAATTCTTTTTTAAAGAATTTATACTTTCCTCCAAATTTTCATCCTTTTTTTTCGTTTCAGAGAGAGTTTCTTTGGTTGTTTTTAAGTCGCCTGAAGATTTTTCTAAATCTTTTATTTTTTGGGCTAATTGTTTTTCTAGACTATTAATCTTGGATCTAAGGTCTAACAACACTTTTCCTTCAATGGATAATTTTTTATCCGGGCGTGCTTCGGCTTTTGCCCAGTCAATACTCAACTTTTAATTTTCACCATATTTTGTTTTTAAAGATTTTAATTTATATTGCTATATATTTATTTTCTTAAAATTGATTATTTATAAATTTTACAATAAAGTATTTATTTAAGTTTAAATGTTATTGTCATTGAATTATTTTTATTCTTCTAATTCGTTTAACATCTGCTCGAATTCTTTATCAGATAAAAATCCTTTAATTTCTATTAACTTTTTTATTTCTTCTATTATTTTGGATGCAATTATAGCGATTGACATTTGAGCTTTAAAAGAGTTAAATTTTTCAATTTGCTCCTTCGTTTTATTTTTCTCCACGTTCAACTTTTCCTTTAGAAAATCGACCTCTTTTTGTCTATGATTTATTCTATCTTTAAGATCTTGGATTTCTTTTTCTTTGTTTAAAAGTTCCTTTGCTTTGTTTAATATCTCCTCCCCTTTGTTTTGAATTTCTTTATCTCTTATTAAAATTTTCTTTTCCATTTCAGCAAAATTTTCTGCGGTGTTTTTCAATTGATTTTCAAGGATAGTAATTTTAGCTATAGCTTCAGTGAGATTTATTTCTAATTTCGATTTATCAGTTTTCAATTTAGCTACTTCTATATCTACTTGTAATTTTTCTTCTTTAACCTCATCTAGAGATTTTCTTGCTATAGATTTTCTTTCCGTAAGTTCCATCAAACTTCTTTCACGACCTGCCAATTTCTCTTTTATTAAGTTTGCTTCATTATTTACTTTATTCAGAATTTCTTGATTCTTTGTTAATTGCTGTTCTAAGTCTTCTATTTTAGATCTAAATTCCAATAAGACTTTTCCTTCGATAGATATCTTCTTATTAGGTTTTTCTTCTAGCTTTATCCAATCAAGACTAATCTTTTCCCACCTTTGTATCATGGATTTGAATTGAAAGTAATTTCATCGTGATTTTATAAAATCATTCTATACCTTTCTTAAAAACTTTAGAGTAAATATAATTTTTTATAAAAATTAATTATTTCAGTTTAAAAAAATATCGAATCATTAAAATAAAATGATATTCAGTTTTACAATAAATGACTAAAATTTCAATCGGAACCGCTGGATGGGATTATAAAGATTGGATTGGTCCATTTTATCCAAAAAAGTTAGAAAAATCCCAACATTTAGAATACTTCTCTAAAATCTTTAACCTTGTTGAAATTAATTCTACTTTCTATAACCTACCCTCTGAAGAAATGGTAATTAATTGGAATAAGCGTGTCCCAAAAAATTTTCGGTTTATAGTCAAAGTATGGCAAAAAATTACTCATAATCTAGAAGATCCTGATTTAGATTCATATATCCTCGAATTCTTCTCTAGATTGAAGTTATTAAATCCCAAGATTGCCGGATTTTTATTACAATTTCCTCCTTGGTTTAAGTATTCAGAAATTCATTTATTAAAATTGAACAAAGTTTTAAGAGAAATTCCGTCAGAATATAAATACATTATCGAATTACGAGATAATTCTTGGTTAGACCCTCAAATTCTTACTAAATTTATAGATGGAAATCAGAAAATACTTGGCACTACCTATAAGCCTGGAATTACGCCATATTATTTAATAAATCAAAATTATTATTATATAAGACTTATAGGAGATCGAGAGCTTACTATCTTTAATCATGTTCAAAGAGATCAAATAGAAGCATTAAATAATCTTGAAAAAAATATTCAAAACCTATTAAAAATTTCAAAGATCTATGAAATATTTATTATAGTTAACAATCATTTCGCTGGATTTGCCCCCGAGTCCGCAAATGACCTAAAAAAGAAGTGGGGTCTGTCTTATCGAGTATTCAACAAACAAAAAAGATTAGTTGATTTTTTGGAATAAGAAAGCTTTAAATATATTTAGTTTGACTATTTTTGTATGGTTGTATTCATTGAGAATCTTAAAAAGGTATTTATCAATTGGCGTTTAGCAGTAATAGTAATTTGGCTGTTAATAGGAGTAGCTATAATCCCTTCTCCCAATCCAACTGTTTCTTTAATAGGTATTATAATCTTCTTTCCATTTTTAGTATTTTTAATGTTCTTATTTTTACTTTCTCTTATATCAAAGAAGGATATCTTTGAATACCCCACATGGAAAATAGTTTTATTTTTAGTAATTTCTTTACCAATCATGCTACTGATTTCAATAGTTTTGATAGTCTTATTTATTGCGTCTGTAATTTCGTATTTCTTCTTTACTTCTTGGTTTATTTTATATGGATGTTATTTAATGGGGAAAAGAGTTGATACACATACATTTAAAACTCCAAAACTAAGACCCCTTATAAGAACCATTGCATTTTTTGGAGGATTCACATTATCTATACTATTATTATATCTGTTTATTATAGGACCAACATTAATTGATCTTTCTGGCCTAACAGCAGATCCTTTTGAAATCCCATTGTATTTTAACATTGTTTATGTGCTTGTTGGAGCAGTTCTTATCGGACTTGCAATTACCTGTATAGTGTTGATGTTTAAAAAAATCTTTAATGCTTGGTTTGGAGGTTTTGCAATATTAGTCTCCGTTTATACATTATATCTTGTAATAAAGATCTATCTTGGTTTAGTTGATACTAACCCAGAAGAATTTGTTTCCATTGGGGCATATATTGTAATGATAATTCCTGATCTATTTATTATTTTCTACACTCTAAGTACTCTAATGGGCTCACAGGCAGAGTTTTTAAGCAAAAGACTTAAAAGATTTGGCCTTGATACTATCATTATTTGGTTAATTCTTTCAAAAGTAACTTATGAATTTATCCATTATTTTCCTTATGATATTTTTACAGCCATAAATATTCCTTGGTTGCAATGGTTCTCTAATATAGATAACATTATTATAAATAACATAAAAAATATAGCTGTATTGATATTTTTTGTTGCACTTTTAGTTATAATAGGAATATATGAAATTAGGAAATACAGTTTAGCAAAGAAAGAATTAAAAGCGGAAGTTGAGGTTGAAGTCAAGAAGCTTTTAACTCCTCAACTTATTATTGAAGAACCAAAGCCTATTATAGAAGAAAATGAGACATTAGAAGATATCAGCACTAAGGATTATGAAAAAGATACTGAATATAGAAATAACAATGAAACAGAGTAATATAAGTCTCTAAGATTTTTTAAAACTCTATTTATTTTATAATTAAAACACTTCTTTAAAATAAATTAAAAATTTCCCATAGATTAATAGTTTAATAATTAGTTTTATTAAACACTAATTCAAAAAATGTCATACTTAATCTAATTAGTGTTTCAAATGAGTAACTTTAAAGTTAGTTCTGAAGAATTATTTCTTAAGAAATTTGAAAAATTAGCATTGAAGATCGAACAGTTGACAGATGAAATTTCAAAAATGAAGGTAAAATTAGATAAGAATTACAAGCTTAATAGAACATTTGGTCTAAAAACTATCAGAAATTCCGAACCATTACAATTTGCTAGAGATGTCATGGGTATTGGAAGCCCTACTAAAAGATACTTGTTATCTTTAAGAGCAATAACCGAAGAATGGAAAGGAAGAAAAAATGATATTTTAGTTACGATAAGACAACAAGAAAAAGAAACGCATATGGATTTGAAAGCTCTTGGTATTAGAATTCCAATTAATGATATTAAGAATATTCGTGTTCTAGCTAAACAAATACTCTCATTATTATATATTTCCTGCGAGTTAAGTGGACTTGCCATCAACGAGATTCTTAGGGAAATAATAACTGAGATAAACAATGAAGGACATAAAATGGTTCAAGAAATTAAACAGAAAATGGTTTTTTAAGGATTCTTCAGTAACGACTATTTTATCACCTTTTCAATAGAAAAAATTGAAAAAAAATCTTTAAGATTAATATAAAAATTTCGTGAAATTCTTGTTTTACGAATAAAAAAGTAAACTTGCCAAATCGTAAATTTTAGAGTTTTATTAACCGTAAGAAATATATTAAGATCGATTTAAATGATTAATCATTGAAATTTAAATTATTAAAAATTCAAAAGAGTGTGAAAAAATGGATTATAAAGAAATAATTTTTGAAAAAAAGGACAGAATTGCTCGCGTTACAATTAATCGACCTCAACGTTATAATGCATGCAATCTACAAGCTGTACATGAATTAATCGATGCTTTCAATCAATGTTGGGATGACGAAATTGGTGTTGTAGTTTTCACAGGAGTGGGAGAAAAAGCTTTTTGTACTGGAGGTGACCAAACAACTAGGGATAAAGGGGGTTACGAAGGAGAATTGTTATTACCGTTAGAAGTAGGTTGGCAACGAGTGACATATCTGATCCGTACACTGCCCAAACCAGTAATTGCTCGAATCAATGGCTATGCGATTGGAGGAGGGCATGTATGGCATGTTAATTGTGATCTTAGCATAGCAGCAGAACACGCACAGCTGGGTCAAGCAGGACCACGAGTTGGTTCATTTGATCCAGGTTTTGGTACAGGAGATCTAATGAGATCGGTCGGAATTAAGCGTGCAAAAGAAATCTGGTACTTATGCCGTCGATATACAGCAAAGCAAGCTCTCGAGATGGGACTTGTGAATACTGTAGTTCCTTATGAAAAATTAGATGATGAAGTTGA
The DNA here is from genome assembly GCA_048938005.1 of Promethearchaeota archaeon. Classification (GTDB taxonomy): domain Archaea; phylum Asgardarchaeota; class Lokiarchaeia; order Sigyniarchaeales; family SOKP01; genus Loki-b32. The sequence goes on from JBHLMQ010000046.1 coordinate 15,415, forward strand.
TCAATGGTGTCAAGAATTGTTAGAAAAGAGTCCAACAGCTCTAAAAATGTTAAAATATGCATTCTTAGCTGAGACTGATGGTGTAACAGGAATAACTCAGTTGGGTGTTGGAGGATTATCACTTTACTATGGTACTGAAGAAGCAGTTGAGGGAAAAAATGCCTTTATTGAGAAACGTAAACCTAATTTCAATCAATTTAGGAAGAAATTAGCATAGATTATAAAGAAATATTTACAATTTTTATGATCTTTTTATTTCTTGAAAAAAATTTTTTTTATATTTTAATTTAAACATATTATATTAAAATTCTCTTTATTATAGATAAATTTTATATCACAAATGTGTATTAATATAACGAAATATTCAGTCTTTGCTAATTTTTTAATATAAAAAGTTAAATTAATTATTTGAAATATAAGATCCTTAGGAAAAATTTATTAGGGGATTCTAAAATTAAAAACCTCTTCTTCTAAATACCACTAAGTTAAGAAAAAATGAGTGATACAAGGTTAACCAAAGATAATTTGGAACTTGAAACCAAAAATAACAGCGTAAATAAAGTTGATAAAAATTATAGCGATTTACAAAAAAAGATCCATAAATTAAAGAATGATAATCAAATTTTAATCAAAGAAAATGGAATATTAAAAAATTTAATCATAGAGAATACAAAGCCAAAATTCAAAGGTTCATTAATAGAAGGAGATCTTTTAAAGCCTGTTGTTAAATACCCTAAAATCGGAAAAAGTTTCTATATCCAAATCTTCCTAGGAATCTTTGTTATTATATTGTCATTAGGATTCCATATTTTATACTTATCGGTAACGAGTTGTTTAACCTATTCGGATGGAAATACTAATTGCTGGATTGTTAATTGGTTAGGAATTGATATACATGCCAGCTTTTACCTCGATGTTTTTTTATATTCATTAATAGCTATTCAAATAACATTAATATTCTTAATAATTCGTACAAAGCTCAATAGACTGTATTAAAAATTAAAGCTAAGTAATATCGATCAATTTTTTATTTTTTTACTAAGACTAATTTATTTTTCTTGATGATTATTTTATCTTTATTAAAAGGGCTGAAATTATAGGTAATTTTCATTGTGTATACAATAAAAGTTCCCAGAAACTTTAATTTCAATGTATTAAACAGATCATTAATCATTTGGAGGTCCTCTGGAATTGAAATACCAAAGAATGGATTTAATAATAAATATAAAATTGCTCCAAGTATAACTCCAATAATTAAACTTATCGTACTATTAAAAGGAAATACCCATAAAATAATGAAAAGAATAATCAAATTGGGTATTAATCTATAAATTTTGAAGTTGTAATCAACATCGAGCTTTCGTTTAAGTTGAATTAAAATATATGGCAAAAGAAAAAGAGCCGATATTAACATTACAATTCCTATACCCAATATTCTAAAAATATATATAAAAATTGGAGTTGTTCCAATTATTATTAATAAAGTTATTCCGAAACCTTTTGCTGCTAAATCTGCATTTCCAGATCCAATTAAAGCATTCCCAAATAAAGTTGAATAACCATAAATAAACTGTCCTAAAATGATTAAAATAAATAAGATTTGCGTCATAGAAAACAATTCTAGATTAAAGACTCCTGCATCCATAAATAGATCTCTATGCAAATAAAGTAATAGTTTTCCAGATAATGCTATCATTGCTGTTAAAAACCCTAAAGCTAAAATACTTGAGATTCGTGTAGAAGCATTAATAGATTCTTCTACAGTTTCATGACGATCTTTAACACATGCTTCAGCAATTTCTATGTTTAATGGGGCCGCATAATATAAGATTACTCCTTTTACAGCACCATAAGTCATCAATACAGTTAATAGACTTAATCCTAACGCTTGATATACCGGATTTGTAAAAATTGCTAAATATATAGCTGCAAATAGAAATAAAATATCTTCAAAAAATTTTGAATTTTGAATATTAGTTATCATAGAAAACGCAGAATTTTTCATATATGACCAAATTTGATGATCTTCGATTAATTCTTTAACCTCCGGAGATGCTATTTTTTTCATATTCCGTGTTCTTAAACTTGCTTTAAAAATATCCTTAATTGAATAAGGTGCTATCTTATTAAAAAAATAAATTAATAGAATTATTGTAGTGATGTTGAAAAATGGATAGAATGCAAACCAAAATGGATTAAGATTATATGATATAAAAATAAAACCAGAAATTAATAAAAATATTCCATTAAAAATTGATAAGAAAGCAAGAATATCATATCTATTTTTAATCTCCAAGCCAATTTGAAATATAAATGTACTAAATATAAATATTGAAGCAAAACCAGAAGCAAAAATACATACTCTTAATAATACATTGGTTAAAAAAAACCCAAAAATAAAAGGAGTAGCAATCATTGCCAATCCTAATCCCAATCCAATTAGGAATATTAATTTTGAATATGTCGTGGCTTTTATTCGTCCAAATTCTTCATTAATAATAAATGCAGCCTTAATTTCTGCTATAAAATATCTAGAAATTCCAATTCCAATTAAACTTAAAATCCCATTTATCGCAGTTGTTAAACCAAAGTATTTTAAACCTTCCCACCCTGTAGCTAAAATTATAAATATCCATATACAACCAGCATTGATTAACGAAAAAAACATATATATAGATCCGGAAGTAATTGCGCGAGAACTACCTTCCTGTTCAAAAAATTTCCTATCTCTTTCGAAATCAATTTGAAGCCTTTCTTCTTGTGGTTGATTTTCCATAAATCACGAGCTTTCTTTAAATTAATTATTGATATTGAATTAAAGAATTATAAAAAAGTTTTAGAAACAAAATAATTAAACGGAAGATAAGGATCTAAGTGAATTTATTTATGGGGTAATAAAATGGATTTTTATGATAAATTATTTATATAGTATATCTGTAATCTATAAATCGAAACCGTTAATATGAGCAAAGAACAAGTTATTTGTGAAAATTGTGGTGAAAATTCATCCACAGAATTATATGAATGCATAGAGTGTTTTAACCAATTATGTGATGAATGTGCTAATATCTGCAAAAATTGCGGAAAATATCTATGTGATGGCTGTTATCATGATCATAAAAACAAATGTAAATAAATGAAAGGCTGTTATATCTTAGTTATATTCATCCAAAAGAAAATTGAACTCATAATTGGTGCTCTTGGTAAAATAGTATTTGATAAAGGTTTTTACTTATATATAGGCTCCGCCATGGGAAATTCCGGAGCAACAACATTAATCAATAGAGTAAAAAGACATGTTTCCTCCCCAAATAATAAAAAAGTTCATTGGCATATTGATTACTTACTTAATAATAAGAATGTAGTTATAATTTATCTATATATAATTCCTTCTCATCAGAAACTAGAATGCTTAATAGCGAATGAATTCTTAAACATATCAGATGGCTACATTAAGAAATTTGGCTCTTCAGATTGTCTTTGTAATTCCCATTTGCTTTATTTTAAAGACTTTAAATCATTAAAAAAATTAATCCAATAATTAAAGCAATATCAATTAATATCTCTGATATTACTGCTTTTTTTTCATAAATCCAATATGGGAGCCAAAAGAGTGTTTTTTCTCTGATTTTATCAACAATTCTATGGAAAAAGTTATTATGATGATAATCAATTTTTCCATTTTTACTTCTTCTCTTTTTAATTCTTCTTACTATTGTCCAATCCCAAATATCTGGTAAATTTGCAAATAACATTCCTAAATAATAAGGATAAAAAAGAGCTATAGAAATATAACCAATAACACGTATGCTAATATTCCAAGAAACCCAGAACTTGTCATCCCAATGTGGTTCAGGAGTATGATATGTAATTTTTGAAAATGCATCAGTTATAAAATGGGATAAAAAAGCAATGATAGAAGTGAGCAAAAAGTTAAAAGGAAATGAAAAAAACATAAAACATAAAATTTGAATGAGCACACCAATTAAATTGTGAGTAATTAAATTCATAATCTTTTCATTTAAAACAGTTATGAAACTTAAGAAAATGATACTTAAAAAAATCCTTAAGTTTAGAAATAATTTTTTATTAGTACATATTATTTAGCACATAGACTTTTGAACTAAAAATAAAAAAATAATTTAGAAGAGGGAAAAATATTATGGGAATGTTAGATGGTAAGGTGGCAATAATTACTGGTGCTGGTCGCGGTTTGGGGCGTGAAGAAGCCTTATTATTTGCTAAAGAAGGGTGTAATTTAGTTGTAAATGATTTAGGTGCTAGTCATGATGGTAGTGGATCTGAAACTAAGATTGCTGATGATATAGCAGAAGAATGCAAAAAATTAGGAGTTAAGGCAGTAGGAAATTATGATTCAGTTACCGATTTTAATAAAGCTAAAGGTATGATTGATCAGGCGATATCTGAATTTGGAAAGTTAGATATATTGGTAAATAATGCAGGGATTCTGAGAGATAGAATGATTTTTAATATGACTGAAGCAGAATTTGATGATGTTATAGCAGTACACATGAAAGGTACATTTAATATGACTCGTCATGCAGCTGAATATTTTAGAGGACAAGTAAAAGTTAATGAAGATTTAGGAAATTTTGGTAGGATTATTAATACTGCTTCTGATGCTGGTTTGTTAGGAAATATGGGTCAATCTAATTATGGCGCTGCGAAAGCTGGAATTGCTGCGTTTACGAATATTGTTTCTATGGAATTAAGAAAATATGCTACTGTTAATTGTATCGTACCTGTAGCTAGAACAAGACTCACAACGGATGCAACACCGAAAATGGCAGGAGATATGAGTAGAGTAGATAAAAGAGGTTATGATGTCTTCAATCCAGTTAATATTGCTCCAATGGTTGCATTTTTAGCTTCAGATGAAGCAAGTAATATCACAGGAGAAGTTTTTAGAGTAGTAGCTGATCGTGTTGCTATATTAACAGGATGGCACACTCATAAATGGATAGATAATAATGGAGAACGATTCACTCCTCAAATTTTAGCTGAACGTGTTAAAAAGGAATTATTAAAAGGGAAACCTAGCAAGGAGTCTTTCATGAGTGTATTTGCTTCTTTAAACTTAAAAATGTAATTTTATTATAATTTATTAATTTTTTTTATCTTTTTGTAAATTAAATAATTCGAGATCTTTAAAGAGTTCTTGATTGATATACTTAAATCTGAAATACATCATCTAAGTATACATTTACTGACCATTAGTAAAGAAGGTTTAAATTTTTAATTAAAAAATAATATTTAAGAATTGAAAATCTAAATACAATTGGAATTTGTGGAATCAAAAATATGTGAGTAAATTAATCAAAAATGAGAGGAGAACGAGTGAACGTTCAAAAATCTCTTAGCTATGTAAAAACTTATGGAAATCTTGTTGAAAAAGCCCGTCTTTCAGCTATTATATGGGAAAAAAAACCATCTATGGAGGTTCTAGACGAATTAGCTTCACTTCAAAAACCAGATGGTGGGTTTTCTTATTGGGTAAAAAGTATTAGCAATATTACGGATACATGTTATATACTCGAGTGGTTTGATGATTTAAAAGTATATAAGGGAGAGATAGTTGATCCAGCATGTCGATATATTTTAGAACACCAGCAAAAAGACGGAGGTTGGGATGAAATATCTGAAATTGTAAACTACAATCCACCAGAATGGATGGTGCCTAGTCGGACTGAAACTCGTGTATGGTTAACTGCTTACTGTTCTCATGTACTAATCCGTTTTGGTTATGCTGAAGCAGAAGGGACATATTGTCCAACAGATTTCTTAGTTGCTAATTGTGATACGTCGGGGAGATTGAAGGGTTATTTACGTGCTACATGGCTGGCATTACCTATGTTGGCTTTTTACCCAGGTCCGGATCCAGAATCATTTAATAGAGCAGTTAAAGTTGTTGAAGATAGTTTCTCTCTAGATTGGAAAGGTTCTTACATTGCGTGGTTACTGCGATGTTTAAAAGATAGTGGGTTATCTTCTGACCATCAATTAGTTTTACGAACAATATCAGAATTAAAGAAAAAACAAAATATTGATGGAAGTTGGGATCCTGAGGAAGGTGAAGGAGAAGAATATAGAGTTAATGCAACTATATTAGCATTGAGAGCATTAAAAGAATATAATATCTTTAAACCCTAATATCCTGTTCTAAATTATCAGCAATTTCTTTAAAAATGCGATAAATAAGCATAAGTGTTTTGTCAAAATCTTCTTCAGGCATATCAGAACTATATTTCTTTAACTTATATAAGAGATATTCTAATTTATCTAATGCTTTTTTTAGATGATATATCTCTTCTTTATTTTTTGCTCTTTCAAAACGTGTTTTTAGAAATATAATCTCACTAATAAGCATCTTGACTAATTTATCTTTCCTCGATTGAATGAACTCATTATATTGCCATATTAAAGCTTTACTCATTATTTTTACCTCGTAATTTAATATTTTTCCTAAATAGTAATAAAATAAAGTAAAATTAATTTCTTTGAGAGTCCAATGATTGAGTTATTTTGATTTTTTTTACTAAACAGAGATATAAGATTAACTCTAAATCATGCTAAAATAGTAAAAAAATACTAGAATTTTTTTAAATTTACTTCTCAATTAAATCTTGGAAAAAATCATCACTAATAGTATCATCTTCTTTTTCTCTTGCATCCTTTGTCATATAGTACCAACCTAATAATCCTCCAATTATCAAGCCTAAAATGAGCCCTGATGTGCTTAAAAATCCTATATAAACAAAAAGCCAATAGATACCTAGCCTAAAAAAAATAATTATATAACATGCTGAAACAAGAGCTGCTAGAACACCTCCTACAAGTCCAACAATAATCCCGAATTTTAGGGGAGATTGGTCAGATTTTCGATTTTTCAGAGCGAATAATACGCCTACAAATGCTCCAGCTAGAAATTCTAAGTCTTTAAACAAGTATACCCCATACCATAAAGGATCAACAGCAGAGATTACAGCGATCAAGATAAAAGTAATAATAGTGAAAATAATAATGCCAGAAATCAGGTTATTTTCTTTTGCTTTTTCATATAACTTAGAAATTTAAATCACTTAATCTAATATTTTTATTAAACAATTTAGAAAGCTTTTAGATAATAAAAAATACAATAACTTAAGTAAGTTATTATTGACAATTTAAATTAGAATATTTGTATTTATTTTAAAACTACTATTAAATATTATTAATAATAAAATATAATATGCAGCAAGACCTTTTAGGTAAAAATATCTTAAGTAATTCTTTCTACAATATTTTAAATTAAATAAAAACAATTCCGAAATATTCTTGTCCGAATAAGATCCTTGTACTAGCAAAGAGGTAAATTATTTTGTCAAAGGTTTTAGTTACTGGTGCGAATGGTTTTATTGGAGCGAATATAGTGCGTGCTGCATTAGAAAAAGATTATGAAGTCAAAGTATTTGTTAGAAAAACTTCAAATCTCCAATCAATTAGAGATCTATCAATAGAAATTGCTTATGGAGATTTAAGAAATATTCAATCTATCAGTAAAGCTATGAACGATTGTGATTACATAATTCACAATGGCGCAATTTATATCTTTTCTCCAAAGTGGTTTTGGGCAGATTCAACAAAAATTAAAGCAATTTATGATGTAAATGTTAGAGCAACTAATAGAATAATGAAAACAGCAAAAGAGAAAGGAATTAAAAAAGTAATTTTTACTAGTTCTGAAAGTGCCATAGGTATGCCTCTAGATGGCTCTATTGGAAATGAAACTCGTTTTGCCACTAAAAAAGAATTACCAGGTCATTATAAAATATCGAAGTATTTAGGAGAATTAATGGCATTAGGATGGAATAAAAAAGGATTGCCAACTTGTTCTATTTTACCAACCACGCCAATTGGTCAATATGATATAAAACCTACACCTACTGGAAGAATCATCATGGATTTTATGAATGGAAAGATGCCTGGATTCGTTGATACAAAAATGAATGTGGTGCATGTGAAAGATGTGGCTATGGCACATGTTCTTGCGATTCAAAATGGAAAACCTGGAGAAAGATATATTGCGGGAAATAAAAATTTGACATTTAGAGACTTCTTGCGTTTAATTGCGGATGTAGCAGGGAAAAAAGCACCAATTCTATCAATACCGAAAGTATTAGCAAAATTATTCGCCTTTTTTGATGAATTCATTTCATGTAAAATAAAACATAAAGATCCAAAAACACCGTTAGAGAGTGTAGCTGCTGCTAAGTATCGAATATTTGATTGTACAAAAGCGTGGAGCGAATTAAAAATGCCAAAAACAAATATAAGGACCGCAATTAAAGAGCAAATTGATTGGTTTTATGAAAATGGATATATAAAAAGTAGATAAAAAATGATATAAATAATTTAAATTACTTTCTTTACTAATTCAAGAAGATCTACCACTTTTAAATGTGTTTTTAAAATTGTTGATGCTTCCCTTAAATTATTAAGGCAGAAAGGGCAAGTAGATGTTAAATACTCCGCACCAGTCTCTTCTGCTTCTTTAATTCTGTCCAAAGCAATATCAAGAGCCAAATCTGGGAATGCTGATTTAACACCTCCTCCTGCCCCACAACAATAAGAATACTTTCTATTCCTTCTCATCTCAACAAATTCATCTTTCTTTATAGCATCTATTACGTTTCTTGGAGCATCATAAATTCCCGAATGCCGCCCTAAATGGCATGGATCGTGATATGTAATAATTCCTTTTATTTTGTCTCTAATTTTCAGATTACCTTGATTAATTGCTTCATCAATCATTTCAATAGAGTGTAATACCTGAAAATTCCAATTATCAAGATATTTTGGATAATCTTGGCTTAATGTCTTATAACACCCAGAACAGGTAGTAACTATTTTTTCTATTTCGGAATTTTTAAATACCTGATTATTATAGTTAGCATATTCCTTGAATAGCGCTTCAGTTCCCGTTCTAAGATTTATTGAACCACAACACCATTCATCAGGAGAAACTGTTAAATTGATATTAGATTTATTAGCTATTTC
>JBHLMQ010000047.1:0-23672 GCA_048938005.1 Promethearchaeota archaeon
GAGCAGTTTGATATTAATGAGCGTCCAAAGGTATCTCAAATCCAGAATATGTTTAATTTGTTAGGAACTCTCATTTATTGGAGTTATACCTACTTAGTTTTAACACAAGTTTTTACTCAAATTTCCGATAATCCAAATGTTCTTCCTTTTTCTTTTGCTTATCCTATATGTCTTTTTGGTACTTTAACTTTTGTTCTTTTTAGTTTGAATGCTATTTTAATGCCAATAGAACCTAGGGTTGAGATAAAATCGAATCTTAAAGAGATTTTAAAGATAAGTTTAAAAAATAAGAATTTTTTGGCAGTTAGTTTGATGATTGGGCTTTCAAGCATAGCATGGGTGATTATAATTACACAAATGCTTCCTTTTCTTGAATTGGTTTTAAACTTAAACCCAAATGATTATTTTTTAATTTTGGGCATTAATTTCTTTTGTGTTATTGCCTTCCTTGAAATCTGGAGAAGAGTAATACAGAAATTCGGAAAGAAACGAACTGTACTATACATTTACGTTATAGCTGCTTTAGTCCTTCCAATTGCCTTATTAGGATTAATTCCATTAAATAATTTTTTAATTATAGGGTTGCTTTATATGATCGGTATTAGTGCATCGTTAGCAGGATGGTATTTATTTCCTCCTATAATTTTTGCTGATCTTGCTGAGTATGATAATAGAATTACTGGAGAGTTAAAAGCGGGAACATATGCAGGTGTCCCATCAATATTTCTAAACATTTTTCAAGCACTTGGTATATTTTTTTTAGGAGCTTTAAATGAATTACCAAAAATTACGGTTGGTTCATTATCTTATTCAATGGGATTAATAATTTGGAGTCCAATTTGTTCTTTAATATTGTTAATTTCTTGGTGGTATACAAAAAAACATCTTACACTGGATTATGATTAGGAAAATAGATATGATGATACAAATATGCGTATAATATTTTTAGGTACAAATGGCTGGTATTCGACAGAGCTAGGAAATACGGTTTCTATTCTGATAGAAACTGAAAAATATTGGATAATTTTAGATGCGGGTGATGCCATTCATAAAATTGATCAATATATTAAAGATGAAAAACCTATTATTATACTCCTAAGTCATCTTCATCTCGATCATATAATTGGGCTTCATGTCTTTGCAAAATTCCTTTTTACTCAGGAAATAAACATATATGGATATAAGGGAACGACGAACGGAATAAAAAAAATTATAAAACATCCGTATTCATCTCCCTTTGGCGATATACCCGTAAATGTACAAATTCATGACTTAAACGAAGGTAGTTATAATTTAGGATTTCCAATTACGTGTAAGCTATTAGTTCATGCAGATCCGTGCTTAGGATATAGAATCGAGATTGAAAATAAAATTATTACATATTGTACTGATACAGGTGTGTGTCAAAACTTATATGAGCTTGCAAATAATGCCGATTTATTGATAACAGAGTGCTCATATAAACCTGGACAGGAAGAGTGGGGTTGGCCGCATCTTAAACCAGAAGAAGCTGCAGAAATAGCCGTAAAATCTAGTGTCAGTAAGTTAATTCTCACTCATTTTGATGCAAGTACCTATAAAACTATACAAGATAGGAAAAAAGCGGAGGATAAAGCGAAATTAATATTTCCTAAAGTGATTGCTGCATCAGATGGTTTAGAATTAATACTTGAATGATTTCAATTAAGATGAAAAGAACCTATCAAATCCTATTTTAATTAATAAGTTCAGAATAAGTTTTACAAAGTTCAATTAAAAATCTTAATTAGGATAATCTCATTTTTGAAGTTAATAAATGACGAATAAAGATAAAGTTTTAGAAAAATTTCATTCAGAATTAGAATCAAAAGACTATAAAGGGCAAATAGTTCACGCAAAACATATTCCAGATTTACGGAATGATATCAAAAAACATCATGAGAAGAACCTTATTTATTCCGAATTATATAAAGAGTATAAAGCATATTTTGAGTTTGAGCCGGATGTGGATTTCGCTCAAATAAATTCTATTTTTGTTATAACGCTTCCACAACCTCAATTCAAGACTACTTTTCACTGGAATGATAAAGTGATATCCTTACCAATACCACCCACTTATTTATACGGTCGCAAAATAATTGATCAGATAAAGAAATTTCTAACTAAGTTATTAAAACCAGAGGGATATGAGGTAGCATATGCTGTTCTTCCTCAGAAAACATTAGCCGTGCGAAGTGGATTAGCGGAATATGGGAGAAATAATATTACTTATGTGAAAGGAATGGGAAGTTTTCATCGTTTAACAGCGTTTTATTCAGATTTTTCTATTGAGGGAGATAACTGGCAAGAGTTAAGAATGATGGATATGTGCAAGGAATGTTCTGCTTGTGTTCGAAAATGCCCAACAGGCGCTATCCCAACTGATCGCTTTCTTTTACGTGCTGAACGTTGTATTACCTATCATAATGAACAACCAGGAAATATACCTTTTCCAGAATGGTTGGATTCTTCTTGGCATAACTGCCTTGTTGGATGTCTTCATTGTCAAAGAGTTTGTCCTGCTAATAAAAATATTTTTAATTGGATCGAAGAAGGTCCCGAATTTTCTGAAGAAGAAACGGAAATCTTTTTAGATGGAAAGAATATTGAACAACTTCCTGAAAATACTATAAAAAAAATAAAGGATTATGACTTTTTAGATTATCTTGAAGTATTCCCACGAAATTTAAGTGTGTTTTTTAAAAATTAGTTTTTAATTTTCACAAATTATATCTAAAAAACATAAAAACAATGTTATCTTATATTAAAATAGATAAGAATTGTTTTACTAATTTTTAAAATTCAACAAATTTTTTTAGGATAAATTTATGCATCGTGTTCTAAAAAGAATAAAACTGGATAAAAAAGAATTTATCACTTCTGAAGAATTAAGAGAGTATTGTAAGGAGTTATATTTCAATTATAAAACAATCAGCAGTTATTTAATTTCCCGTGGTTTTATATTAAATATTATAGATAACATTTATTATGTGAAATCTGAGGATGAAATTATCAAAAATAAGCTAAAATACTCACTTTTAGAACTTGTAGGAAAAGGCTTAACATTAAAACATGTTAAAAATTGGTATTATGGGTTATATACTGCATTAAATCTAATTGATATCGATTATGAGCATGAAGATGAATTTTTCTACATTATTAATGATCACATTTTTGAAACTAAACCAGTAAAGATTTTGGGGAAAAAATTTAGGTTTTTAAGATTTAAAAATGCGCTTTTCAATTTCGGGATAATAAGCAATAAGATAAAATATTCGGATCTTGAAAAAACAATCTTAGATTTAATATATTTATGGAATTATAATCATATGAATGAAAATAGACTACTGATTGAGCTCTCTAAATTGTTGGATGGAATTTCTAAAGAAAAAATATTAGAATATTCTCAATACTATCCAAAATCTAACAAAAAACTTTTAAAGAAAGCTCTAAACAAATTGGAACTTACACACTAATACCTTCCTAATTACTCTTAAAAAGGTTTTTTAAATAGTTTTGAAAATTTTGAGTTAATTTGCCTTTATAATATGGATTTTTTCCCGTTTCTTTCTTATATTTTTTGTTGATTCTTTGCTTCCAGTTTTTAAAATTTTGAGTTTCAGATCCGTTCCATATGGCATTCTTACCAGTTATTGTCTCAAATACGGTTTGTTCTGAAACTCCTTTTTCATCTTTTTTTGTATTTAATGGTTTTTCATCAAGATTTTTTGTTAGCTTTTTACTTTTGGTTATTCTTTTATTAATCAAATCTTCTAAATATTGTGAGTAATTATTTGTAGCGCTTCCCTTATAATAGGGATTTTTACTAGTTTCTTTACGGTATTTATTATGAGTTTTTTTCTTCCAATCTTGAAAAGTCTTTGTTTCTGTGCCGTTCCAAACAGCATTTTTACTAGTTATTGTTTCGAATACATACTTTTCTGTAATAATTTTTATTTGTTTTTTTTGCTTTCCCTTATTGTCTTTCTTTTCAGTAATTGGTTTTTTCTTTTTAACATCTTTCTGTTTATAAAGATTTTCTAAATATTGAGAAAATAATTTTGTAGGTTTTCCTTTATAATAGGCCATTTTCCCCGATTCTATACGATATTTGTTTTTTATTTTTGCTTTCCAATTCTGAAAAGATTTTGTTTCAGTTCCATTCCAAAAAGCATGCTTTTCTGTTAATTTTTCAAATATAAAAGCTTCTAAATTTTGAATTTCTGTAGCTTTTACTTGCTTTGATTCTTTCTTCAGTTTTTCGTTTTCAATTTTAGTTGTGGATTCTGTGCTTTTATTGAATATTTCCAAAATTTCAGAACTATTTAATTTTCCTTTACTCCCAATTGTAAAAAAAGGTTCATCTATTGCATCTAAATGAACAGAAAAATCAAATATTTGATGATTATTCACACATGGTCCCAAATATTTTGCTAAAACTACAAATGTGCCATTATTTTGAGATATATCCACTAGATTATTCGAAGTCGGAGTGGCTTGATATAAAGAGAGGTGATTAAAATCAGTGATTTTATCAATATCTTTAATTTTCTCTTTATTTTTAATTAGTATTTCATATTTTTGTCTCTTTTTACCATTGATTAAAACGTCTAGAGCTGTTAAGTGATATCCTACTTCTTTTTTCAATGTTTTCTGAATAATAAACTTAATAAATCTCTTTATTTTATTCCATTTTGACTTTTGAGCTAATCCTATGACTTCTCTTAAAATATCTTCAGACATTTATCACACTTGTTTTAAAAAATCTGAAATACCCCAACCTATTTCAGAAAAATTTTACAATTTTCTCCAAAATATACATAAAAAAAGTTCTTAATATATCTTTATTTTTAATACTTTTTAAACGGATTTGGAATAAATTTTGGAACTTTATTTCTATATTCTAAATATTGTTCCCCAAACATATTTTCAAGAATTTTCTCTTCGAAATTTACCATCCAATTATAAACTAAGAAAACTATAACGAACAGACCAATACTAATTAGTGAAATCGAGAAAAAGATAAATGCAACATAAATTAGTAAAATTCCAAAATACATTGGATTTCTTACATAACCCAGAATTCCATCAGTAATTAATGAATTCGGTGGTTCATGTGATTTAAACAGAGCTCTATGAGACAGCATTATAAAAATAATCGCACTTATAAAAACCAGAATAAATAATATTAAACGAATTAGAAAGGGTACAAAATCGTTTAAGAAAATTGATATTCTAAAAATATTTGAATCTAAAAACCATATTATAAAAAAAGCTACTGGCATTGAAGCATGATATATGTGTGCGTTTGGAATTTCTCTCTCATGACCATCGTGTCTTTTTACACTCATTATAAACTTCCTATTTTTAGGCTTTTTTATTTTTGAACGTTTTCAAAATTATTTAATTTTATTGTAGTCCAATTTTTCATACTAATTTATTATTTTTTCATACCAATTGCAGTAATCCAGTTTTTTTTATACTCTTCAAAAATCGGGATATTAGAAAATCCCATTACAGTTTTATTATTTAATTAACTGATTTTTGTTTAAAGCCCATTTTGATATAATCATTTGTATTATAACATATTATTTAATTCCACATAATAGACCCATTGATTTGAGTTCAAATTTCAACAAATTGGGCATTGGTATTTCATAAGCAGTATCAATAAAGTTAACCTCCTCAACACCCCATTCTTTAATATCTCTTATTAATTCTTCAATATTGCCAAATTTTTTTTTATTCTTTAATGTATCTTGAAGAGAAAATGCCCCTCCTTTTCTTAAAACGCGAAAAGACTCGCTTAGGAGTTTCTTTTTATTTTTAATATCTCGAACTTCATGATATACAAAATTACTTACAATGGCATCAAACTCACCATCTTTAAAGGGTAGATTAGAAGCACTTGCCTTTTGAAATACAACTTGATTTCTCACGCCCTCACGTTTGGCATTTTCTTCACACTTAAATTTAGAATAATTCCATAATTTTCCCCAATTGTCAATTCCCATAATTTTAGATTCAGGAAATTTCTTCGCGAGCTCTATAGCTAAAGCTCCAGCACCTGTGCCTATATCAAGTGCCTTGCCCTGTCCATTCCAAGATAACTTCTGGATGACTAAATTCCAAACTTCATATTGTAGCTTTTTATTATCCACTGAAAATTGATAAAATAAATACAATAAGTACGAAAAAGGTAAAAAAACTAATCCTACTATTACCCATAATATTATTCTAATAACTAGGGATATTGGGAATAAGGAGGGAATTAAAAGAATTAAAATAATGCCTAATATTGTATATACTAAATTTAATGGTACCCAATTTCCATAGTTTGCTGATTCTCTGATATTTTATCACCAAAAAATGCTATAATTTATTCTTTATTATACTAAATGAAAGATATCTTACCACTTATCGCTATAATAATAAGAAAACTTCCAGATACAAGCAAATAAATCTTCTGAGGACCAATGATGTGGAATTTTAACAGCACTTAATAATTAATATTGCATATTCATATTTAAAATTTAGGTATGCCTAATTTAAATAAAAAAATATCATAGAAGTTTTGAGATATATAAAAATTTTTAAATCTATATAAAGATAGCCAAAAAATTAAATAGTAAGTTAATACTTAATTATTAAATTCTATTTCTAAATTAAATCTATATTTTTAGAAAAAAAATAGGTTATATTATGGGTTATTTTTGATAAATTCCAATATCAAATTAGCTAGTTCAGGACCCCTATCTTCTTGTACAAAATGTCCTGCATTTTTGATTGTTTTATGATTTTGTCCTTGCGCTCCGGGAACATATTTCTGCCAAAACCTTTCCCCCCCTCTTGTAACTGGATCACTATCCGAAAATGCAGTTAAAAATGGTTTTTTCCATTGTTTATAAAGTTCACTTGCCTTTCTATTCGCTTCGTGTTCAGGATCTTCTAAGCTAATTGGAACTAAAGATGGCATAATTCGAGCTCCAGCTTTATACGAATCATCAGGAAATGGTGCTTCATACCCTCTTAACACTTCTTTAGTTAATTCTGTTGTTGTTGCGGTTTGAATTATATTTTTGATTTCAAATACCGGAGATTCTCTTGAAAATTTTCGCCAATTTAAAAAAGTTTCCGTTGTACGTTGTTCTCCTGTTGGTAATCCTCCATTTGATAATACAATTCTGTTAAAACGTTCTTGATTTTCAATGGCAACTCTTAAACCAATTAAAGAACCCCAATCTTGGCAAAATAAAGTAATATTTTTAAGATCAAGCATGTTAACCCATTTTGACATCCATTCTACATGCTTACGGTAAGTATGATCACTTTTTTCAGTTGGTTTATCCGATCGTCCGAATCCTACTAAATCAGGTGCAAGAGTTCTATAACCAGCTTTAACTAGAATGGGTATCATATGTCTATATAAAAAGGACCATGAAGGTTCTCCATGCATAAGAAGCACAACTTCAGCTTCCTTCGGTCCTTCATCCACATAATGAATTCTGATTCCATCAATTTCTATATAATTAGGTTCAAATGGAAAGTCTGGAAGGTTCTCAAATCTATCATCGGGCGTACGTAAAAATTTCATATAATTCCTTTCTCCATTTTCTTTAAATTTTTATTTTTTTTTAATTTGTATTAAATTCGTTTAAATAATTATTTTTCTATTGAAATAAATAAATTGTATAAATTGGATGTAATAGGGCGTTTTATTTCGATATTTAATTAAGAAAGATCTTTTGATTTCGATATAGGGATTAAAATAACTTTCTCCAAAAAATCTATTTCTGATATTGAGGATCTCTAGTAGCGCATCCTACATTTTTCCCAAGTTTCATATATTCAGAACATTTTGAACATGTAATACATACCTCATTCTTATTAATAACACCATCTTGGAAAATCTGTTTTGGAAAGTTAGGATTTGCGAGCGCCATTCTTCCAAATCCACAAATATCCAGATTTTTTTCATGAGCCATACCTGTTGCGATATAACCTGCGAATTGGCGTAAATATGAAAATCCAGATCCTATAACTACTGTATCATCTGGTAAATGATTTTTAATTAAAGTAGCTAAATTTAAGAGTCGATATACTCCATATAATGGATGCTCGTTAGGTAATATCTCTCCTTTTATAGGTGTATTAAATGGAAGTGTAATCTGGGGTTTGTAATGCGGATTTCCAGCAGTAACATTAATTAATCTTACCCCCAGATTATAAATTTTATCAATGATATCAATAGGTTCTACAAGATCTATTGAAGCAGGAAAGCTTTCACTTTTTATTGATTTAACTCCAAACCCATTAGGGTAAGGAATTCCATCATAGACACTCATTCGTGTAGTTATTAGAAAGTTTCTTTCATTCTTCAATTTTTCAATTAGGTTTTTAATTATGTTTAGAAAAAATCTCGCTCTATTTTCAAGAGAATTTCCACCATATTCAGAATTTTTTCGTAGTCTTGAACTAAATAATTCATGGATTAAATAACCATGGCAAGATTTAATATCTACACCATCAAAGCCTACTTCTTTTGCCAAAATCGCTTTCTGAATCCAAATATCTTCTAGTTCTTTTAATTCCTCATCAGATATGATAATTCCTTCTTTTTCTGAAATACCTTTTACATTATCAAGTTCAATGTTAGGATAGGTCCTTACAGGATATTTTTTACCATCTCTTAAAGTGTATCTTCCAGAGTGATTCAATTGAACAATTAAAATACATTCATTTGTAAATCCTAACTTTTTCAGAGTTTTATTACAATTGTATTTTGTAAATAAGACTAATTCCTTAAATTTTTTAGAATTTTCTTCTGATAAAACTAATTGGTGAGGATTTGAGCGACAATTATTGTCAATAGCAGTTGCTTCAAACCAAATTAATCCTGCTCCACTTTTCGCATATCGCTTATATCGTCGATAAGTTAATTTTCCCGGAGAACCATCTAATTCAGCATCAAATCCTTCCATTGGTTGTATTGCTATCCGGTTTGGAATAAATAAATTATTAACATTTACTCTTTGCTGTAGAATTTCTACCTTAGGGTAAATAGGAATATTTAAACCTAATTTAACAATTTTTTTCTTTAAATCGCCAAGTGTTTTATATGTGAATTGTTCAAATAGTCTGTGAGAAGGTTTAAAGCTCATTAGTTTATAATTAGAGAACTTTTAATAAAGAATTTTTCATTTTTTTCATGATGATAGTCAATAAATATGACTATATTATTGATAATTATGAAGATAGCAAGGTTTTTGGTAATCGAAACTTATTTGATTATAATAAAACTATATTTTTTACACAATCTGTTTAATTTACTGAAGAGCAAGAGAAGAATGTGTTAGAATTTGTATCAAGTAGAAAACTAAGAAAGAAATGAAAAATCCATTTAAATTAAGCATTGGCCTTTTAATTTTATTGATTTTAAGCTCAGCAATAACTACTTTTAGCGTCCTTATTACATATTTATTATGATTTTTATTGTTCCTTTATTTTAAATGTTTAAATTAAATTGATGGGATAAAAGATCTTCAGATTTAGATGATCCTCCCATATATAATGTATATTTCATTTTTTCAATCTCCCAGGATTTAGATTTTGGATTGTACCATGCAAGATTTTTATTCAGAACCTCAATTTTTACCTTTTTTATTTCATTTGGTTTGAGTGAAACACGAGAAAATCCTTTTAAAAGTTTTTTTGGCCGGTCAATTTGAGATTGTTCAAATCCAATATACAATTGAATAACTTCATCTCCAGCTACATTTCCATCATTTTTAACATCCACAGTAGCGATAATTTTATCCTCCTTTGTTTCAACCTCTAAATTACTATAATTAAATGTAGTATAACTCAAACCATAACCAAAAGGAAAAGCAGGTCCATAGCCCTCCTTATCAAAAAGAGTATATCCATGATAATATCCATATTCAATTTCATCAGCATTTTTATCGAAAAAGGGTAAATTTTTAGGATCTTTTGGAATTGTAAAAGGTATTTTTCCACTTGGATTAATATCTCCAAAAAGAATTTTGGCCAAAGCAGTACCCCCTTCAACACCTGAATACCAAGCCATTAAAATTGCAGGTACCTCTGTTTTCCATTCTTCCATGGTAATTGCACTTCCTCCAATTAAAACAACAACACACTTTTCATTCTCAGACGCCACAGCTTTAATCAATTCAATATCTTCGCGGTGTAAGGAAAGAGTATCCCGATCTCCACCGGTTCTAAGTTCTTTTATATATTCTCCCTCATCCTTATAATTTAACCCAACAACAATGATAGATACATCCGCTTCTTTAGCAAATTTTTTAACACTTTTATTGTAACCATTATTATATAGGAGTTCAATAGAATCTCCTAAGTACTTTTCAATACCTTTTAACGGTGTAATGACCTCTTTAACTGATACATTGCTACTGCCATGATCTCCTGTGTTTTTTACTTTAGCATATTTTCCAAAAATCGCTATTTTACTAATTTTATTTTTATCTAATGGTAATATATTTCTTTCATTTTTTAAGAGCACCATGCTCTTTTCTGCAGCTTCCAATGCAACTTTACGATGTTCTTCACAACCAATTAAATCATGTCCATAAATTTGGGAATCTTCTTTTGTTATATACTTTAAAATTGTTCGTATAACTCGTTTAGTAGCCTCATCAATTAAACCTAGTGAAATTTTCCCTTCTTTCAAAGCTCTCTTGATTTTTCTATACTTATAATATTTAGCTCGAGGCATCTCAACATCCAATCCTCCAGTTATTCCACCAATAGTATCTTTCACACCACGTACCCAATCAGAATGTACAAATCCCTGAAAATTCCAATCTCCTTTCAAAATATTACGTAATAAATAATCATTATGCCCACAATATTTACCACGAAGTTTATTATACGCACTCATTATCGTGGCACACCCCTCCTCTACACAGCGTTTAAAATGAGGAAGATAAACTTCACGTAGCGTACGTTCATCCATTTTCACATTAACCTTAAATCGAGCATTCTCAATGCTATTTGCTACAAAATGTTTAGCAGTTGCCATGACATTATGCTTTTGAACACCTCTAGTTAATGCCGCACCAAATTCTCCTATTAAAAAAGGGTCTTCTCCGTAAGTTTCTTGAGCCCTACCCCATGAAGGATGACGCAATAGATTAATACATACTCCTCCAAAAAGATTGCCCCCATGAGCTCGCACTTCTTTTCCAATTACATCACCAACTCGTTGTTCTAAATCGATGTCCCATGATGCTCCACGAGCCATTGATACAGGAAAACAAGTAGAACCTGGGATAATCACACCCCGCGGTCCATCAGTAAATTTAAAAGCTGGGATATTAAATTTTTCTGAACCTGCTGCATCATAAGCTCGTTTTCCAAATCCTTTATCTTCAACTACTTTTATGAATAGCCCATTTCCAGTCATTTGATTAAGTTTCTCTTCTAAACTCATGTGTTTAAGGACATAGTTCACATAATTTTCAATTTCTCTTTCATTCATACCTTTTTTGATTTTTATCATCCATTTGACTCCTAATTGATATAGTAACTATCTAATGAGTAAAAAAAAAAAAGAATAGCTTAAAAGTAAATTTTACGCTTTCAGAATTCCTATTTTAAGTCTATAGATTAAATGGTTGCGAAATACATTTATTAACATAAATGTACATTTTATTATTTTATGAAAAGTAATCAAATAGTTTAAGAAGTCCGAAATTTTTTAAGAATATAATAGTAAATATTAATTAATTGATGGAATTGTAGTATATGAGTATGGAAGGAAGAATATGTTTAATAACGGGAGCGAATTCGGGTATTGGTAAAGTAACAGCTAAAGCCTTAGCAAAAATGAATGCTATGGTAGTAATGGTTTGTCGTGATAAAGAACGTGGAGATAAGGCTCAAAAAGAAATCATTGAACAAACAGGGAATAACCAGGTTGATTTATTGCTTTGTGATTTATCTTCTAAAGAGCAAATTCGAAAACTTGTTAAAGAATTTAAGGAAAAATATCAAAATTTACATATATTGATAAATAATGCAGGAATTATGCTTAAAAAACGGGAATTATCTGTTGATGGTATTGAGATGAATTTTGCTGTGCACGTTATTGCTCCCTTTTTATTAACTAATTTATTGCTTGACGTTTTAAAAAAAAGTACTCCAAGTCGCATTATTAATGTTACTTCAGCAGCACATAGAAGAGCTAAGATAGATTTTGAAGATCTTCAGAATAAAAACAAGAAATACCGGTTATTTACAGTTTATGGTATATCAAAATTAGGAGAAATGTTAATTACCTATGAATTAAGCAGGAAATTAGACGGAACTGGAGTAACTGCCAATGCTGTTCATCCAGGATTAGTAAATACTAATCTTGGTCGAGATCAATCTAATTTTAGTCAATGGTTTGCGAGAAAATTCTTCAAAAGCCCTGAAGAAGGAGCTGAAACTTCTATATATTTAGCTACTTCACCAGAAGTAGAAGGAATAACAGGTAAGTATTTTATAAATAAAGAACCAAGACAATCCTCAGAAGAATCATACAACCTTGAATATGCTGAAAAACTATGGAAAATATGTGAAGAAATGACAGATTGAATATTCATTAATAGTAGTTATTAATTCTTTTAATTGAAAACTAGCATCAAATTACATTAAAGAATGTGTATTAATCTTGCCGTGACTGAATTCCGATTCTAAAGTTTATTGACCATCTGAATTAATAAAAACAACTATGATTTTTAACTCAATAATTCGGATTATGTTTAGAATGGATTCGTTTTATTTTGATTTTATAAAATTTTCAACAATTTTGTTTAATAATGTTTTTTCTTTTTTTTAATTAAAATCGAAACTATATGAACATTAAAATTTGAGAAAAATGTTTCACAATATACCAGAATCTATTCAGAAGCGAATGGAATACTTAGAAGAATTAGATACAAAGGATAGAATCGATGGAACACCTAGAATGGAGAGGCTCCGTCAAATTCCACCTGAAACCGGAAAGTTTATATCACTTCTAGCTGCTAGTGCTCCAAAAGGAGAGTTTTTAGAAATAGGGACCAGTGCAGGATATTCTGCTCTTTGGATAGCTCTTGCATGTAAACTCAATGGACATAAATTAATTACATTCGAGATTCTAAAAGATAAGGCTGAATTAGCAAGAGAAACATTCAAGTTAAGTAATTTAGAGAATTTTGTCAAATTAATCGAGGGGGATGCTCGAGATTATATTCCAAATTATAAGAACGTTTCCTTTTGTTTTTTAGACGCTGAGAAAGAAGTTTACGAGGATTGTTATGATTTAGTGATTCCAAATATGATTAAAGGAGGCATTCTTGTTGCTGATAATGCAATTAATCATTATGAAACGTTAAAACCAATAATAGATAAAGCATTAGCTGATGAGCGAGTAGATGCCTTGGTAGTACCAATTGGAAAAGGAGAATTGATTTGTAGAAAAATTTAAAGTCTAATCGTAAATTTCTTATTATTTATTCCCAATTTAAGAAATATTTATATTCCTAAGGAAGATCCCATATTTTAATAGTTTTATCCGTTGATCCACTGGCAATATGTTTTCCATCAGGAGAAACTGCGACAGTATCAACCCAACCCTCGTGCCCTGTTAAAGTACGAGCTAATTGACCTGAGGGTAAATCCCAAATTTTTATTCTATTATCCCATGAACCACTGACGAGATACTTTCCATTGGGAGTTATTGCCAGGGATCTCACTCTATCACCATGACCGTCAAGTGTAGTAATCTTTTCACCTGTAGAAAAATCCCAAATATGAATAAGCTTGTTACTCGAACCACCAATGACATATTTCATATCAGGGCTTATTACGAGTGAATTAATATGACCCATTTTTTTAGTTTTAAGTTCTCTAATAATAGTTCTACTTGAGATATCCCTTATATAAATAGCTTTTTTAGAACTACTATAGACAATATAATTATTATCTGGAGAAAGTGCCAATCTCTCGCTATATCCCCGTGTTTTGAAACTATCAATACGTTCCCCTGTTAATAAATCCCATGTATGTATTCTATATCTTCCAGTCACGCCTACAACATATTTGCCGTCAACAGAGACGTCAACCTTTAAAACTTGCCCCCTTGTTGTTTCTTTCCATAGTAAATTCCCAGATGAAAATTCCCACACTTTTACTTTGAAATATTCTATTCCAGCAATAATATATTGTCCGTCGGGGGAAATTGCTACATCAATCCAACAAAAAGGCATTTTAGTTGCTTTAATCTTTTTAATTTGACTCCCAGAATCGATATCCCATATCTCAACATTTTTTTTTGCAGCACAAACAATATATTTACCATCAGGCGTAAATTTTAATGATTCTACTGATCCGTGTGTACCTACATCTTCTTTTTTCCTAATTGTTTTATGATAATCACCACTTTCCATTCTTAAAATCACTTATAAATTTGGATCAATATAAAAATATTACATAATATTATTTATATCTTCAAATTTTAGCCTAGAAATTCAAACTTCCTATGTACGAAATATATTATATAATTGGAACATAGATTCCTAGAACTGTTAAACCTTTATATATTTTAAAAACCTTATATATAAAGAAGCTTTATCTAATAAATTGGTTTTCTATTATAATAAAAAGCATTTTAGCGAAATTTTATGGAACAAAATAAATTCCCTTTAAAGGAAAAATTGAAATGTCCAATCTGTAATTTTGAATTCATACCAAAATCTTTTCATTTTGAAAAAACCCATTTTGATGCCATAGAATCAAAAGGCGAACTCATGAGTTTTCAAGATGTTAAGGATCAACTTGTTGTAAAACCATTCACGTCTTTTCGTGGTTCTTGGGTAACTTATTGTCCCGAGTGTGGATATCTTATAAGATTTGCAGCAGAAATTGGCAAGAAAGAAATAACAGAAGAACATTCGCGTCTAATAAAAAGAGGTACATTTGAAGAATTTGGAAAGTCACATAAATATGATTTCCATGAACGAATAAAACCTTATATGGACCAATCAGACTATTTTATAGAGAAAGTTGATAATATTAAGAGGAAAATAAAAGATGCCTTAGATAAGATAAATTTTAACCATTGGGGCGCTCCTTATAAGGAATGGAAGACAGATAAAAATGTTGACACATTCAAATTTTTAATTCGATTTTATACAAATTTAAAAGATTATACAAACTCTCAAGTCGAGAATTATAGCAATAAAGAAATGCCGGAAAAAATTAAGGAATTAAACTTACCTTCAATGCTGGTGGCATTACTTGGAGATATTTTAAAATTACATGATAAAGTTATTCATAATGTTTATCAATTAAATGAAGAGGAAGAAGATTTAGTTGAGAAAACATTTATTCAGTTTATGTATTACATAGTAGGAAAACAATTGAAGCCTTTGAATTTAAATAAAATTGAGATTAAGCCAGAACATAATTTTATTGATAAAGTTGAAGTTTATTATCAAATTCGAGAATTCTTACATTTGTATTTGCACAGCACATTATATATAGAAGAATTTGATAGTAAATTCTTTACTCCGTTATTAGAAAAACTTGAGATCCCTATGGTTTAATTCACAATGTAGCTAATCGATGGATTATATTTATTTAAAAATATTACCCAATTTGCATAATCTAAACAATATCTTGAACCTTTTTTTAAATTAGAGGTAAATATATATCGCAGTTTCAATTCCAAATTTTAAATTTTATTTTTTAACCGCAAACTACTTTGCGATACAAAGCTTTAAATACTCTAGATCATATTATATTATCAGGGACTTAAGAAAGCCCCAATGGATAAGAGACGGAAAATCAAATTCATAGTTTATACTCTTAGTCCAATTTAGGTAATCAAATTTAAAATACATCAATTAGTTCAATTTAGGTTTAGAAAAAAAATTGATAATAATGGAGGTAAAAAAATATGAGTAAAGCATATGCAATTAGAACTGAGAATCTTACCAAAAATTTTGGTAATATTCATGCGGTTGACAAGCTAACTTTAAATATCCCATACGGAAAAACATATGGTTTGTTAGGACCAAATGGAGCGGGAAAGACTACAACTATCAGGATGCTTAATGCTATTATTTCTAAAACTTTAGGAAATGCATCGGTGGGAGGTTATGATATTGTAACTGAAAGTCAGAAAGTCAAAATGATTTGTGGGTTTTTACCAGAATCTCCTGGTTTATATTCTAAACTCACGGCGAGAGAATTCTTAGAATTTATCGGGGAATTATATTATTTACCAAAAGATGTAATTTCTGCCCGTATTGATGAGTTATTAGAATTATTTGACTTAGAAGGTCGAGAAAATGATCTTTTAGAAGGATATTCAAGGGGTATGAAGCAGAAGGTATGTTTGTGTGCGTCTTTAATTCAAGATCCAGAAATAATTTTTCTAGATGAACCTACATCAAACCTGGATCCTGCTGCTGCGAGAATGGTAAAAGATCTTATTTCCCAACTTGCGAAAAAAGCTGATAAAACTGTTTTCATATGCACCCACCTGTTAGATACTGCTGAAGAGCTATGCGACATAATTGGGATAATTATTAACGGCGAGTTAAAAATTGAAGGCACTCCAAAAGAAATAATTGAATCTGTCGGTGCTAAAGATTTAGAAGAAGCATACTTAAAAATTACCGGAGCATCCCATATCAATGATCTATTAGCTTGGAGAGATGATAATCCTAATAGTCATGAATATAATGATAAGAAACACAGAAAAAGAAAGAAGAAAAGTAAAAAATCGAGGTAAATTTAAAATGACGGTTATATCAACTGAAAAAGTATTCGATTCACCTGATAGTGAGGTTGTACAGAAAAATTTAGTTGAAATCGCATATAAAAAAAAGAGCTTGTGGAAAACAATAGCAAAGAACGAGATAAGGCTTAGAACAAGCAGTTTCCGAAACCATCGGAAATTATTCTTCATTATATTATATTCTTTGTTATTCTTGTGGGCATTCATAATCAGTCCCTTTCTATTCGATTTATTTATGCCGACTTTAGCAATGCAATTCTCCAGCGTTTTCAAACCTGTTGTTGCAATAATTATCGAATCTCTCATGATGATGTTGTTTTTAATACTTGTGATGTACCCTTTAAACAATGTATATAAGGAAAACGAAGTTGGATCTAAAGAAACATTGCTAGCAACTCCAGTTAAGGCAAATGATATCTTTTTAGGCGAATTTTTAGGTAAATCTCCGATTTATACGATGGCAGTTTTAATATTAGCCCCAATTGTCGTAGGGATGATAAATCCTATTATTGATTTGACTTTTATCCAATACATCGTTATATATGGATCTGTTTTTGGCCTCGTATATTTTGCTAATCTACTTGGCTCGATTATTGCAAGTTGGCTCGAACATAAAATTTCTAAAAATGAAAAAGCAAGAGACTTAGGAAAGGCTTTGATATGGGTATTTACGATTGTTTTAGTTGTTATAATGTATGCTGCAATGTTTTTCCTTAATTATTTATTGGAACATCCTGAACTCAAAAACTGGTTGGCATTTTATCCATCTCTATGGTTTTCAAATATTATATTGTACTTTATAGATCCGATTTTACTAAACACATTCCTATTAAATATATGGATAAGCGTTCTATTAGCCGTTGTTGTCCCAATTATTACTTTATATGTTTCATTTAAAAAAGCTGAATCGTTTTATACTTTTGAAGGAGGTATCGAAAAGGGCAATGTTACGATCATCAAACATGAAAATCCATTTTATGAGCTCGTAAGAAAAATTTCTGGTCGTAAGTGGGGGAATTTAATTGTTCTTCAACTAAAGAGGTTTCTCAGAAAAAAGGCGAATATTGCCAGAGTTGCCTATGTAGTAGGGCTTCTAGGATTTATGAGTTGGTTTATTACAAGCATGGATAAGGATACATTCATGACGGTTTTCAGCTCCACATTATTAATTGCTATAGGAGGGGGGATAGGAAGTATAATTGTAGGACATCTTGCATTTGTTGATTCAAAAGATCTAATATGGGTCTATAAGCGATCTCCAAGGGGAATAAAAGCAATTGTATACTCTTATCTGCTAATGATGTTAATATTCAATATTTTCTTAGCAATATTCGTTACTACCATGCTTACACTATTCTCGAATATTGATCTTCTTAATATTGTGATTTTCTTTGTTGAATTTTTATTATTTTCTCAGATATCAATGTGTCAAGCCATGGGACTACAATGTTTTTCTCCAGCTTTCGGAGAGAAAGATTCAAGCATGAAAGGAAATATGATGATATCAATGTTACTTTTACAACCATTAATGTTTTTACCAATAGGATTGGTGATCTTCTTTAAACCTCATAGCATTGAATTAATGAGATTAGTCTTACAAGGTCCTATGTTTCTATACAATACAGCTGTAAGCCTTCCACTATTATATGTTGGTATGAAAAAATTGAATAAGCTGGAGTAAAATTATAACTGAATAATTTCCCCTTTTTTTTTAATTATCAATTAAGAAATAAAAACAAATAAATCAAAGGAGGAGAAAATAATGAAAAAGATATTACTTTTAAGAATCATATTGATCATTTTATTTATATATTCTTATAGTGGGCCTTATGATGTAATTAAACAATATATCATAGGGTTTAATACTAAGGTGAATAAAAATAACAGAAAAGATTGATTTAAAGGAAATCGAGAAAAAGACATGGAAATCTACACTTGAAGATGGAATCTTAGATATTTATTTTGGACTATTGATTTTAAGTATTGGTATTGGTATTACTCTTGGTAAAATATTACCTGAACTTTTAACTGGTACAATATCAATAACTTTTATGATAATTGGATTTATTTTCTTTTTATTAGGAAAAAAATATATTACCCAACCTCGTTTAGGTGTAGTAAAACTAGGAATTAAGCAAAAGTCTCGTAAATTGAAAACGGTTATAGTATTATCGATTAATTTAGTACTTCTGTTAATTATTTATATTTTTCGTTTTCTAAACCCAGAATTCAGATTTCCAGTTTATTTAGATGGATTATTCACTGGATTACTATTTGTAACAGTTCCATTATGTTTTGCAGCTTATTTCTTACAGTATCCTAGATTGTATTTTACAGCAATATTGGGAGGAATAAGTTTCTTTCTATCAGATATATTTTCAATTTTTATCCCAGAACCTTTGGACGCATTAACAGCATTTTTTCTTGTTAGTGGCGCGATTATCACCGTAGGGATCGTAGCTTTAATTAAATTTATTCGGAAATATTCATTAGCTAAGGAGGAGATGACTTAATAGATGGTAAAAAATATTGATTTGAAGGGGATTGAGACAAATATTCTTAAGATCTCTCACCAACATGGTTTATTTGATTTAATAATTGGTTTTATGGTTACTGGAATGTCTTTCGGACCAATTTTTCGTGAGAGTTTACCTTCGCCATATAGATATTTTTTGTGGCCCTTAATACTTGTTGTTATAGCATGTCTGCTGATTTTCATCATTTTTAAGTATGTTATTCAACCAAGAACAGGGATTTTTAAACCAGGACCATCCCTAAAATCAACAGGAAAGAAGTTATTGATAGTCATAACTGTACAATTCATAATACATATAACATTTATAATTTTATTAGTAATTGGAATTAATTCCGGAATACACATAGAAGGAATTCTATTTATCCTAATTATAGGTTTATTTTTTATACCTTTATTCGTGATTTTAGCCTTTTTACTAAAATATCCACGGTTATATCTTATTGGAATGCTTATTTGGTTAGCTATATTTATCAATGAGTTATTAAATAATTCTATAGATTATAGAATTCGATGGCTTTTTTCATATGGGATCATAGGAAGTATTATTTTTTTTATAGGATTAATAATTTTTATTCGATTTCTTAAAAAATATCCATTACCAAAAGAGGAGATGGCTTGAAATATGTCTGAAAGTATTGATTTAAAAGCACTTGAGAAAAAAGCATATAGATCTGTTTTTAACGATGGATTATGGGATTTATTTATTGGACTAATTATCTTAAGTTTGGGACTTAGTACATTGATTGGCTCATTTCTCAATTTATCAGAACTCTGGAATATAATTGTTCCGTCTTTGTTGTTGAATATTATGGCATTCCTGATATTTTATTTAGGTAAAAAGTTCATTACTATCCCTCGTATAGGTTTTGTTAAATTTGGTCCAAGACGTAAGTCAAAACAGCTAAAACTAAAAATATTTTTATTAATAGTATTCATTGTAAATATAATTCTATTCATTTTACCTTTCACAGGTTTAATTAAATATATTGAGATCGAACCTTTTATTTTAACTCTAATTCTAGGATTAGGAGGATTTACTTTTCCTTTTTGTGTCGTAGCTTATTTTTTAGATTTTACGAGATTATATTTTTATGCTTTTTCAGCAGGTATCGGATATTTTTTAACAGAATTACTATATCCAATTGTAGGTGCTCCTCTGGATATCATTATCATCTTTAGTACTATCGGAGGGATAATTGTTGTAATTGGTTTATATTATTTTATTCAATTCTTAAAAAAATACCCTTTATCAAAATAGGCACTGCTCAATGACAAAAAAGAAATCAGAATCAGAAGATATTATCCAACCTCTCAGTGATATTGACAAGATCATTCATGAGCCTGCAAGATTAATGATCATGTCATATTTATATGTTGTAGAGAGTGCTGATTTTGTTTTCTTAAGAAATCAAACTAATTTAACTGATGGTAATCTCTCGTCACATTTAAGCAAACTCGAATCTGCTGGATATGTAGACATTGAGAAAAAATTTAAGGGCAAAAAACCTCAGACAATGCTGAAACTTAGTTCAAAAGGTAGGGCGGCTTTTGAGCTTTATCGAAAAAAAATGGAGCAAGTATTAAGTGGATTAAGTGAGAAATAATATTTTAAAAACTAGGCTTCTATATGATAAAAGTAATTTTGAAGATAATTTTCTAAAATAATGTAGTATTTAAATTAAAATGGATATTGAAAAAATCTGGAAAGAAAGTGATTGGCCCACTCAAGCACGTCATATAATCGATGGCCTTAAAAAATTTCCAGAAAATTCAAAAATAATTCTGATTTTAAGACATTCTCAAAGAGATGAGCCACAAAATTTTGAAGGATTACTTAAATTAAGATTAACAGCAGAAGGGCATGCAATTGCAAGAAAATTTGGTGAAAAATTACCCAAAGATCGACCTATTCGCTTATTTCACAGCATAGTTTGGCGTTGTCAAGAGACTGCAGAAAATATTTTATTAGGATTCGAAAGTATTGGAGGAAAAGGAAAAATGAAAGGAACTTTTGGACCTTTATTTAATTTAGAGACATCTCGAGACTTTTTTCCAAATCAATTAAAAACATTTAATGAGTATCAATTTTTTTATCGATGGGTAGCAGGTCTTTATCCTCCAGACAAGATAACCCCTTTACAAAAATTTTGTCAATATGCGGCTGAACTTATTTGGAGAGAATTTGAGAGAGTTCCTGAAAGAAACATTGATATTCATGTTACCCACGACTTTTTTGTAATTGCGTTAAAGTTTGGATGGTTTGGAATTCCTCCTGATAAGAAATGGGTTTCATTTCTAGGAGGTTTTGCTTTTACTTTAGTAGATAATGATATTTTACTTTTGGAATCTAATAAATTGATATCTTTAGAAACTCCATATTGGTGGAAGAAATCTTAATTTGCTGTAATTTGAAGTAAAATTATTAAATCAATCAAAAATTAAATTAAATATTCAAAATCAAAGGAGATTCAACTAATGGCAGAGACTCCAAAGAGGATACTAAAATATAGAAACCTATTAATCATATATCTATGTTATATTATATTTTGGATAATTATGATTAGTATTTTAAGAGTTTTATTTAAACCTGCAGTTACAATTGCATTAACTCGCTTCCTCCCTCTAAATGATATACTTTTAGAGCTCGGATTAATATTCATTATAATCCTCCCTCTTTCTGCTTTAATTGGATTAATTATTGGAGGTTATCTCATAACTCCGATTATTTTATACTTTCATAAAAGGATCTATAGTTCTAAAAGATTTTACGGTATTCAACTTGAACCAAATTCAGACAAATCAAAGTTATTCTCAAAAAGTTTTTTTCCCGTGTTAATGGCTATTAACCTTTCTTCTATTTTACTCACTCCCGCTGTAGTAGAATTTATCTTATCAACTGATGTAATTATAGAATTTAATGATATCTCTAAAATTCCTACCCTAACACGATTTTTCACAGAAATAATCTTACTTATGGTTACATTGGGATTGGCAACGATGTTTTTCTCCTCAGTTTGGTTCCTAAAAGATTCAGGAATTATTTATTCTAATAAAAAAAGAATTGTAGATTCCAATGAACTAATTGAATTACGTTCTATTGGAGATTGGTATCAAACTATTCTCCGAAGTTATGCGGGGATTGCTGCCATAATTACTTACATACTAGTCGTATATGATTTTGTTACGAGATATATTGAGAATTTTGGTGCTCCCGGAAATGTTTTTAATATTCCAAGTCTTATCTTATGGCTGGGATTGCCTTTTTATTTAGCTATTTCTCTAATCCCTGCTCTGATTGTTAATGATTCAATTAAAAAAAAGAGAATAAATTTCGTCAGGAAAGTTAGCAAACGAATTGGAATTAAAGATACCGCTGTAATTTCGCTTGAATTTAGAAAAGAAACAGCAGATTCTGATGAAATTACTAATTCTTTAGAGAGATAGTGATAAATTTAGATTTTAACTTAAAAATATTTGATAAAAACATTAAAGGAGAAAAAAATATGACCTATATATATGAAGTAAAAGAGCAAGATGCTCAACTTACCCTTTAAATCCGAATAATAAAATCTTTTCAGGAGTTACCTCAATTATTTGGAAAATCTTATGGTGCGATTGCTCAATATCTTGGAGAATCAGGAACGTACCCCACTGGACCTCCTTTTGCTGTTTATCATAATATGGACATGCAAAATTTAGATTTTGAAATCGGATACCCCGTTTCTAAAAAACTCTCTGATAAAGGAGATATTAAAGCGAGTGAAATTCCATCTGAGAAGTTTGCTTCATGGCTCTATACATGACCTTATAACAAAATTGAACCTGCTTATAATGTACTTTCCCATTGGATCAAGGATAATGGATACGAAGCATTCAGAATTACATATGACGTTCATTTAAATGATCGCAGTTAAACTTCACTGATGAGCTGCAAACAGTAATAAGTTTCCTACTTAAATAGTAACTAAATCCTTGCTAACCTTCTCTTTTTTTTTTAACTTTTTTTTTATAGTAATGTATATTATTGATGCAAGACAACTTGCTAGATAAATCAAATATATATTTCCAAAAGAGATAACACCGGGTTCACTGATAGGAGCTTTCTCTTTATACTTTAACAAAAGGAAATCATCACTCCCTGCTCCATAACTCTCAGTATAACCTCCGATTATGATATTATTGGAAGAATCTAATGTTATTCCTTTACCCGCTTCATTGTCAAAGCCTCCCATGGTAGTATTGGTTAAAAGATTGCCAGACGAATCAAATTTTGCTAAAAATACATCAAGAAATCCATGATTAAAA
>JBHLMQ010000048.1:0-23287 GCA_048938005.1 Promethearchaeota archaeon
CCCACGTATGTTTAGAGATTTTCCTGAAATGATGAAGGAACTAACTCCTGATATGTGTCCCTCAATGAGAGCTGGAACAGCTTCACGAAATTATTTTATAAATAAAGATGACATTGTAGCAGGTTATATTATGGCGCGACCTACGGAATCTGTCTCATATGAACCTGCAAAATCATGGATTACTATGAATGTATATCGTAGTGAGTTTGACCCATGGATTGCTAAATTTGCGACTGAAGCTGGTGCTGAATTAAAGACTTCTACATTAATTGTGGATCTATTGAAGGAAGATGGCAAAGTGTGTGGTGTGATTGATGAAAAAGGAGAGAAATTTGGTGCTCCTCTTGTTATTGGTGCAGATGGAGTCATATCAACTGTAGCACAAAAATCTGGATTAAGAACAAAATGGCCACAAAATCAAGTTACATTAGTACCACAATATGATTTTCATGCACCTTCAGAAAAAATTGATGATATTATGGGTGATGAGACATTAGGTATATGGTGGGGATCAACCTTTCCAGCATCATATCAAGTTTTTTTTAATGATGGTTTTCATCAAGGATTAGGCAATTGGATGAATTGGTGGGATAAAAATCCATTATATTATTTAAATCGTGTTGTAAATCTCAAATATTATCAAAGATTGTTAAAAATACTGGATGCTAAACCACGTGAGCTTCAAGCGCACCTACTTCCTTGGTTAGATTATCCTAATAATACTCATACCGATGGAGTTATATTAATCGGAGACGCTGGTGGATTTCCATGTCCACTTGAAGCAGAAGGAATATATCCTGCTATGGTAACAGGAAAAATAGCAGCAGAGGTAGCTTCTGACTTAATAACTTCTGGAGATATGTCAAAGGCAAATCTTAAAAAATTTGATGAAAAATGGCAAAAAACTAGTATTGGAAAAGAGTTTGAGGCTGGTTTTGAGTTATGGAATATATGGAAAGCTTTGCCATTTAGCCCAAAAGAAACTATGTCTTGGTTTGTACCAATGATAATGGAAATCATTGGAGGAATATTCGATTGGTCGCAACCTCATGCTTTAAGAGTGCGTCAAATTATTGGGCACATAAGATCATATATGCCTAAAGCAACGCCATTTATAATGGTATACGTGATTCCTTTATTGACCAAGGTTTTTGAAGATGATTTAGATAAATTAATTGATCCTAAGAAGATTATGAAAGTTTTACCTAAAATTTTGGATTTACTACCACAGAAAAAGAAGAAGAGAGGTGTTTAACAAAAATGAATATAGAACTAGAAGGATTAACCAAACGAATTCCGGGTACTATTAACTTCATTTCAATAGATTATAATAAATGTAACAATTGTGAACGTTGTTTAGTTATATGTATTATGAATTTATGGCGCAAAAAAGAAGGAAGAATCTATATTATTGACAAGTATCAATCGAAATGTTTAGAATGTGCTGCTTGTTACCAAGTTTGTGATGCTGGTGCAATAATATTTCAATATCCTAAAGGTGGTACAGGAATAGTCATTGAAAAAGGGTAGATTAAATTTGAAATGCAAACCAATCTCTTAAAAGTGAGTTTAAAAACGATAACCAGACCTCATCGAATTGATATCCATCATCATATTCTCCCTCCTGAGTATCTATCATCATTAGCTAAAATTGGTATTACTACTGTTACTAATGTACCTTTCCCTAAATGGGATCCAGAGTATAGTCTTGAGTTTATGGAACGACAAGGCATTGCAACAGCAATAACTTCAATATCTTCTCCAGGAATTTATTTTGGAGATCCCAAATTTACAAGAAATCTCGCACGTGTTTGTAATGAATATTCTGCCAATTTAATAAGTAATTATCCAAAACAGTTTGGTGGATTTGCTATATTACCTCTTCCTGATATTGAGGCATCACTGCTTGAATTAGAGTACGCATTAGATATATTAAAATTAAATGGTGTTGGAATGCTCACAAATTTTAATGGTAAATATATCGGCGATCCTGAATTTGAAAACCTTTTTTCTGAACTCAATCAGCGAAACGCAATAGTTTTCATTCATCCAGATATTCCTCCTGAGGAAAAGCTATCCAATCTTAATTTTCCTTCCGCTATTTTAGAATTTGTTTTTGATACAACACGAGCAATAACAAATCTCATGCATCATGGTATTTTTAAAAGGTATTCTAATATTAAGTTTATTTTCGCTCATGCTGGAGGGACAGCACCCTATATTGCATGGAGGATTACCTTTGGAAAAAAAAAATTGATTAAACAATTCAAAAATCTTTATTATGGTACAGCGCTGTCTGCTACAAGGAATGTTTTTCAATGTTTGATGGAATTAGTAGATCATTCCCATATCCTCTTTGGAAGTGATTTTCCATTTGTTCATGAAATTGCTATAAAAGAAATGATTCGAGAAATTGTAAATTATAATGAGGTGGAAAAAAAAAAATGCTTAGATATTGAACAGAAAAATGCATTATCACTTTTTCCACATTTTAAATCTATTATATAGATAATTAGGACTCAAAGTTAAGAGACTTCAAAAAAAATATAAAAAATATAGTTAAGAAAAAAATTTGCTTTTGATTTACTTTATGTGGGAATAATTATTTTTAATTTTTTCTTTAATTCTTTATAACGTGAACGGAGAGTCACTTCTGTAACTCCAATGGATTCTACAATTTGTTGCTGTGTAAGATCTTTATTTTTAATTTTGCTAGCAAGGTAAATAGCACCTGCACATAAACCTTTTGGATCTTTTCCACTAATAGAAAATTTGTTTTTATAAGAATTTAAAATCTTGGTTGATAATTGTTCTATGTCTGAATCTAATCCTAAATCATTAATATATCTTGGAATAAGAGACACAGGATCTGTAGATGGAGATTTTATATTAAATTCTCTAATCAATGTTGTGTAACTTCGTCTTACATCTTTAGCATTTGCTGATGCTTCATTTGTTATTTCTTGAAGTGTTCTTGGGAGCTGTTTTCTTCTACATGCTAAGTATAAGCACGCTGCAACCATAGCATTAATAGATCTACCTCGCAATAATTTTTTCTTAAAAGCTTCCCTATAAAGACGCATAGCATCTTCTCTTATGTAGATAGGTAAGTTCAGATTTGTGCTAATTCTTTTTAATTCGGTGGATGCAATTAATAAGTTTCTCTTTTGCCATGTTATACGAGTATTCCATTTAGCAGCTCGTTTTAAATCAGGATTATTTATTTTATTTCTGTCTATAACTGTACTTAATCCCATATCTGGTAGTAAAATTGAAATTGGAGCTCCTGTTTGTTCTCTACTATTTTTTTCTTGATTAGTATATGCTCTCCTCCCTTTATGCGAAAAATCAACATTTTTTTCATTAATTACTAATCCACACTGATTACATACAACATCTCCAGTATTTAACAATTGAATTATTGATCCCCCACATTCGGGACAAACATTTAATAAAACATTATTTTTCGTATTTAAACCCATTTTAATATCCTCACTATCATAATTTTATTTAAAATTATAAAACAATTGTAGACCAATTATTAATTTCCTTATATTTTCTAATTTTACTTTAATATTAATTTATCAAACACCAATTGCTTGTAATTTCTCTAATAATTCTTTCTGATTTTGATTTAATTTTTTCGGGACCTTAATTTTAATTTTAATTAATAAATTTCCCCTTTGATTTGAGTTAATTTTATAAAAACCCTGATTTTTTAATCTTAATAATGATAAATCATTCGTTCCCGGAGGAACATTAACATTTAGAGAATTTTCTATTCCTGAAACTTGAATTTTTCCTCCAAGTACAGCTGTCGTAAAAGGAATTTCTTGCTCAATATATAGATCATCGTCTCTTCTTTCGAATTTTGGATGATTTCTAATGTGTATAGCAATATATAAATCCCCAGGAGATCCTCCATTTTCTCCCGGCATTCCTTTCCCCTTTAATCGTAATTTTTGATCATCTTTAATCCCTCTTGGAATGTTTACATTTAACGTCTTTATTTGACCTGTTGTTGGATCTTTATATTGAACTTTCTTCTTTCCCCCATAGAATGCATCCATAAAATCTATTTCCATATCATATCTTAAATCATCCCCTTCTCTTGGAAGATTATTATAATTTGAAGATCTTGCTCTTGTGCTCCCTCTTCCTCTCCGATTAAAAACATCAAAAATATCTCCTAAATCATTAAAAAAATCAAATCCACCAGCTCTATCCCCGGAATTATTGCGATTTCCAAATATTTCACTGAAATTGAATCCTCCAGGTGAACCTGACGTGGAATAATAATAGGTTGTGCCATCTGGACTTTGATATACTCTTGAACCTCCTGCAGCCCCACCCCAGTTTTGATATGTTGAAGAATCACCTTCTACAACACCAAATTTGTCATACATTTCTCTTTTTTTATCATCACTTAAAATACTGTATGCCTCATTTATCTCCTTAAATTTTTCTCCTGACTTTGGTTCATCAGGATTAACATCAGGATGGTATTTACGAGCCATTTTACGAAATGCTCTTTTAATTTCTTCCTTTGAAGCTCCTTTATTAATTCCTAATGTTTTATAATAATCTTTTGCCATATTTTACAACCTTCTTATAGAATAATAATTTTATAAAAAATTAAAAAATTAAAAAAAAAATTAAATTAATCATACTCAGCATCGACTACATCATCTTGGCCAGTTGCTTTCCGGAATTGTTCTTCTTCAATTTCATCTTGAGTCTTATTTTGATATCCATAGTTAGCTCCAGGTGGTACTCCTCCCATTCCCCCAGGTGGAGCTCCTTGATATTGTCCTTGTTGTTGACCATATATACGAGATGATACTTCATGTAATGAATTTTGTAATGCTTCTGCTGCACTTTTAATTCGGGTGACATCATCAGATTCCATTGCACTCCTTAAATCAGATATCTTGTTAAGAATATTTGATTTTAAGTCTCCGATAACAGCCTCATTTTCTTTCAATAGCTTTTCAGTTTGGTATATTAATGATTCACTATGATTTTTGGCTTCGGTCAACTCTTGGAATTTTCGGTCTTCTTCTGCGTTTCGTTCGGCTTCTCGAATTTTTTGTTCAATTTCATCATCAGGCATCTTAGTTGATGCAGTAATTGTTATCGATTGACTTTTTCCAGTTCCTTTATCTTTAGCCGAAACATTTAAGATTCCATTTTGATCAATATCAAATGATACTTCGATCTGTGGGACTCCCCTTGGAGCTGGTGGAATACCATTTAAATGAAATCTTCCTAATGTTATATTATCAGCTGCTCTTGGGCGTTCACCTTGTAATACATGAATTTCTACTGCTGGTTGATTATCAGCTGCTGTTGAGAATATTTCTGCTTTTTTAGTCGGAATTGTTGTGTTTCTTTCAATTAATTTTGTAAATACTCCACCTAATGTCTCAACTCCCAATGATAAAGGTGTCACATCAAGCAATAATAAATCCTCAACTTCACCAGTTAACACTCCACCTTGAACTGAAGCACCCATCGCAACACATTCCATTGGATCAATACTCCGTTCTGGAGCCTTACCTAATAAATCTTCGAATTTTTTCTGTACAACGGGCATTCTTGTAGGTCCACCAACTAAAATAATCTTATCGATTTCTCCTCTAGCCATACCTGCATCTCTCAATGCCTTCAAAATTGATGTATCTAGTTTCCTTAATACAGGATCAATTAGTTGTTCTAATTTAGCTCTTGTTAGTGTCATATTAAGATGTTTAGGGCCTTCACTTGTAGCAGTTATATATGGTAAATTTATATCAGTTGTAATCGATGTAGATAATTCAATTTTAGCTTTTTCAGCAGCTTCCCGAATTCTCTGCATAGCCATCGAATCCCCTTTTAAATCTACACCCTCATCTTTCTTAAATTCTGAAACGATAAAATCAACAAGTATCTTATCCATATCAGTTCCTCCTAATTGAGTATCACCGGCTGTAGAAATCACTTCAAATACTTGATTATCCATCTCCATTATTGTAACATCAAAAGTACCACCGCCAAGGTCCAATACTGCGATTTTAAGTCTAGCATTCTTCTTATCTAACCCATAAGCTACAGCTGCGGCAGTGGGTTCGTTAATTAAACGCTTAACATTTAATCCCGCGATCCTTCCCGCGTCCTTCGTAGCTTGTCTTTGGTTATCGTTGAAATAAGCTGGTACCGTAATAATAGCATCAGTAACTTCTTCACCTAAATAAGCACTAGCATCTTCCTTGATTTTTCTTAAAATCATTGCGGAAATCTCTTGAGGTGTATAATCCTTACCATCTATTGTTACCTTATAAGAAGTACCCATTTTCCTCTTAATCGCTGTAATTGTACGATCTGGATTTGAGATCGCTTGCCTTCTTGCAGGCTCACCGACTAATCTCTGACCATCCTTCGTAAACGCAACCACAGAGGGAAAAGCTTTACCTCCCAAAGTTAATCCCTCAGCACTTGGAATAATTGTTGGTTTACCTCCAATTAATACTGCTGCTGCTGAGTTTGACGTTCCTAAGTCAATTCCTATTATTTTTCCCATATTTTATCACTCCATTTTTATTTTAATTTTAATAATTTTGATCTTTTTCTAATTTTCATTTAAAGTTTGTAATTTTGATTTTTTTGAGATTTTGACCTTCGCAGGCCTTAAAACTTTATCTTTTAAATAATAACCCTTAGATATTTCTTCTAATATAGTATTTTCGGGGAGATCATCACGACCTTCTTCAATTAAAACTGCTTCGTGCTTATAAGGATCAAATTTCTCACCTTCAGAGTTCATAGGTTTTACACCCTCCTCAATTAACAGTTTTTCAAAATTTTTCACTATTATTTCAAAACCATTCTTAATGCCTTCCATGTTTTCAAGTATCATTAGTAAGTTGAATGCTCTTATTAGATCATCATAATGATCAATTAGCTTTTTTAACATAGACTCCATAAC
This sequence comes from Promethearchaeota archaeon, assembly GCA_048938005.1. Lineage (GTDB taxonomy): Archaea > Asgardarchaeota > Lokiarchaeia > Sigyniarchaeales > SOKP01 > Loki-b32. The sequence goes on from JBHLMQ010000048.1 coordinate 6,965, forward strand.
ATATGACTTGTATCTGCTATTTTCTCGCTCAGAGCGTTTCTTATAATTATCAAAATCCGCGCGTACACGTAAAAGCGAATTCATAAATTTCTCCTTTTCTTCAAGCAACTCTTTGAATTTACGACCATCATCTTTCATATCATCTAGTTCTTTAAGCAAGCGGTCGTTTTGAGACTTTATTTTTTTATGTTCCTCCACCAATGCTTCATATTTCTCTGCTTTTTCTTTAAGTTGCTTATAATCACTTTTTGAAATTGAAATATGATTTGATTCTCTACGTGGAGTATTGCGTTCATTAATAAATCTGTCAAAATAATCTTCAAATGTCATAGATCTTATATCTCCCATATCTTTTCCATATTTATATATCATTTTTTAAATTTTTGAGTTTTAAACCCCATTTTTTTGTATGTAATTTTTGGTTGTCAACCCAGCCTTTACATACTTTAATATAACAATATTAATTTGCCTATTTAAAGGTTACGTTTTTGAAAAATAAAAAAAATCTGGGATATATTCTGTAATTTTTTAGAAGAATTGCGAAAAAAAGTAATTAAAGTAATTTTATGTGATAAATAGTTTTATGGTTTTTATTTAAAATTATTAATGCTTATTCTTTTCTTTTGAGTAATTAAGCAATAGAAGTAATAGATTGAAATAAATAATTCTGGCAACCAATTTTTAAGTAGTATAAAAACGAATAAAGCTGCGATTATAGCAGATAAAAAGAATAAAGATTCATGAATGAATTCAAATGGAATTCCTTTAAAATTAAAATATAATAAAAATAAAATTCGAAAAATGTTTAATATGTGAATAACTCCAACTGTAACAATTAAGGTTTTTATTTTTCTCCATATAAAATTATTCTTACTCGAGAGATCTTTTGAAGAAGGTATGAATAATATTATACCAATCAAAATGCTAAAAATATGAGCTGCTAAGCAATTTGGAGTGATAGAAAATGTTCCCTCAAAGGGGTGGTTAGGTATCATAATTGTAGGAAATATATTGTGATCAGGATAGATAATCACTGTTGAATTCATATTAAAGATAGAATTTAAAAGAAAGGATATCTGTATAGATGTGAATTCATATATCCAGTAATTAATTTTAAGACTTAAAACTAAATAGATCAAAATAGATAATAATGGACTGCCAATTATTAAACTCAAAATTTGAAGATTAGAAAATTTATAAGCTTTGCCATTAAGGTTTAGAATTGGTCTATGAAGGTTAAAATTTTCATTTTGATTTTCTTTCATTTTGGAGTAATATGTAACTTTTTTTATTTAGGTAAAATATAATAAAAAAAAAATTAAATTTTCTCCATTTTTAGTTCTTTTTTGCATTTAAATGATATTTATATATAATAATTATTGAAAGTACCATGAATAAGCCAATAAATAAGAACGGCTCAAAGCCGGGTATTTCAATATTTTCGAATAGCGCTGTAAAAAAGCTATTTATTGCATTGGATATTGCTTGCCCTATTGCTGTAAAAATTGCTCCAACTATTGGAGCTAGTGCAAAAATAATCCAAACAGGTATAGCGATTCCTACTAGTATAATAGCAACTGCAAAAGCACCACAATATCCTATTCCTTCTATCGCATCAGCTCCACCAATTGAGTATGCTCCCCAAAATATACCAACCATGAGCATTGAGAGTAAAAACATTCCACCAAAAATTGGAAAATAGCTGTCAGGAGTAAGAGCAAATCCTATCATAACTATATATGATAAAATAAAATTAACAAAAGCCACAATACCAAAGAATATTAATATTTTGTATGGAAATGTTATTTTTTTTTTTAATTTTTTTGGTGGTGTGATAGAAGTTATATCACTTATTTTTCCAGTATCTGGGGTATATTCTTGAGTTGGTACCGCAATCAAAGCTCCACAATCAATACAATATTTACTATCTTTTTTATTTGGCTTACCACAATTATTACATATTATCTCGTCTTCAGACATAAATTATCACAACAATTTATTTTTTTAAATTAATTGGAATTTCATTTTACTTTAATTCAAGAATAAAACAATCTTTATTAATCCATACAAATATAAAAATATTTATGATAGAATCCAAAAATTCGAGATTTTTTTTTTTGAAATTGGTAGATGTAAATCTTAAATTCTTAATATTTCTTATAGAATAAGATTAGGGTGAAATCAATTAATGTATAATAAACAGGAATACAAGTTTTTAGTGAGATTATTTGTTTTAATGTTTTTGATATCATTAATACTATTTATAATTAATCTGATACTAATCCTATGGATAAATAAATCAATTTTTTTAAATGAAATGGTTTATTTAGGATTATCCATAATTTTATTCGGATTTGAAATTATTAGAATAGGGATAATATTCATATCAGGAATCATCATATTGAGATTTGAGGCAATTAATAGAAATTATAAAATCATTATAATAAGCATCTTGTTTATAGCATTCTTTTTCAATACACTTTTTTTAATCCGGTTATTTGGATTTGCTTGTTTTACTCCAATATATAGTTTTTTATGCACACCATTTATTTTTATCTCATTTGTATTAATTATCATAAAAAAACATGATAATAATCGGATTTAATCAAAAAAAGAGAGCCAATTCTAAAATTATTAGCCAAATTAACCCCCAAATAACAAAAACAGAGAAATATATTAAAGATGCAATTTTATTTTTTGCTTTTTCATTCTTAATATTCGTAAGAATGAATAATATTATAACACCAATGAACATCAGATGAGCAGGTTGAATTAGACGCCAAATTATTAAAAAGAAGGTTAGAATAGGGAGTCCTGATGTTGTATCTGCACTGCGAAACCAATTAGAGATCATCGATAATAAATATTCTGGAAAAATAAAATAAGGAATACAGATTAATCCAAAGGGTAAAAAATAATAAATTAAATCTTTCCCCTTAATCTTTTTAATGATGATTAAGATAAATGGAATAGCAATTAAAATTATTTTAAATGTGCAAAGAGTAAAAAAGATTCCAGATAAAAGCTTTTTGTCTTTTTCTAATTGAATATATGATTCAAATAAAAGTAATTGAATTATCCAATTGTTATTATTTAAATACATATCAGCGAGATATCCAATTCCAGAAAAAACAAAGAAAAAAAGGAGATCTTTTCTACTTTTAACTAACTTTTTGATCTTAATTGCTATGTATATTGTAGAAATGAATCTTAATAGATCCCAGAGATATACTGAAATTTCCAATGGTATAATGTAAAAAGGATAAAAGATAAAATACCAGAAGTATAGATATATCGCTTTTTCATTTACCAGAGGATTATCTTCATAATACTGAATAATTCCGTTATGCATTAAATCGTAATTGGTTTTAAAGTTTAGGTCTCGATTTCTCATTAACAAATCAATAATTAATAATCCTGATGAATCTTCTTGGAAGAAGTAAAAGATAATCCTAAGAATAATTAAAATAGTAGTTATCATGATGATTATAAGAATATAGATCAAAAGATATGACTCTCTCTCTTCTTTAACAAAAGTCAATTCATTTGATTTCATGATTAACTTTCAAATCATTTGTAATTAATATATAGCCTTTAAACTTTATTCAATAATCTGTTTATTTTTTCTAAAATAATACTTTTTAATTTCATACCTCAGGATACAATAAATTAAAATTGATGCTAAAAAGTAGATACAAATAGGAATTGTATAATAAATATCAATTAATACCAAAATTACTAATCTCAATGCAACAATGAAATTAATAATGACTGACACAAAAACCAATAAAAACGTCAAACTTTTTGAGATAGATTCATCATTTTTCTTAGACGCATGATATATATCAAGAGCATATTTAAAAATTAAAACAGCTAAACTCCAAAAGAAAAATGGTAAAATCACTTGACTATCTGCAAAACTAATGAACAAAATTAGAATCCAACATAACAAATAACTTATTGAGATTGAAAATAATGAATAATAAACTTCCTTTTTTCGCTGAATTATTCTTATTATTAACTTATTAGAACTCATTATTGGAATTATTTTACTTTAAATTATTAATTAATCATTAATTTTTGCCAAAAAATCCTTTGAAGGAATTTCTCCGTATGTAAACATGTTAACTACCTGCTCTCTAAACAACAAATCTTTTTCAGATAAGCTAAGCATTTTATTAAGATTTCTACCTTTATTTTCATAGAAGAATTTAATCATTGACCGTTTCAATTTGAAATTCCTAATGATATTTTTGATCTCAGAGTTAGATCTATACTTTTTTAAAATATTTTTTGAATAATCTTCTTCTTGTAATGCTTCTATAGCGGTTGTCCCTGCAACTTTACCAGATGCCACAGATGTTTGAATTCCTTCACCACTTATAGGAGAAACAAATCCCCCTGCATCTCCTATCAACATTAAATTATCATCATATAAACTTCTTTCCAATACTCCTTCTGCGGGAAAAGAATATAAACCTGTCCATATAGTTTTATAGTTTGAACCTGGAATATATTTTTTAACATTAGGATTATCAAAAAACTCTTGATAAATTTTATGTAAGTTATATTTAATGTTATCTTTGCCAAATGAAAATACGCCAATATTGAATCTTTTTCTGCCTAAGGGAAATATCCATCCATATCCCTGATATGGCTTAAAATATACGTATACAAATTCTTCATCTAAATTATTATTTCCTTCCATAATTGCACATTTGCCAATTGCTAGTTCACTAATTTTCCATTTTGATCTTATCCCTGATCTTAGAGCTAATTTAGAACTCATACCATCAGCAACTATAATTATATTTCCGTAATACTCCTTGATACCAGTAGGAGATTTCGTTTTTATACCAATTTTTTTCTGATTTTTTGTTATAAAATCAATAGATAAATTTTTATCAAAAAGCTCTGCTCCAGCTAAAACAGCAGCATCTCTCATTAAATTATCAAGCTCTAATCTATCCATAATTATTGAATATTCTTTACCTGCTCCTTTAAATTCTAATTTATGATAATCCGCTGAATGCATAACAACGCCTAAAACTTTTGGTATATCTAATTTTTTCAACTGTGGATACAGATCCAACACACTGGAATGAACGGCTCCTCCACATGGTTTTCGCCAATTTGTATTTTTTTCAATTAAAGCAACTTTATATCCTGCTTTAGCTAAGACTTCAGCACATTGCGATCCTGAAGGTCCAGCACCTGAGATTAGAATATCATACATGAACAAAACCTTTAAATAAATAACTCATACTTTCTTCAAATTATGGTTAGATATTTAATAAATTTCTGGTTAAACACAAATTTTAGTATAAGACTTTTATATTATAGACTGAAAGTGCATTTTTTTTATAATTCTTATAGCTTTTATTAAAAAATAGAGTTTGTTGTAAATATACTATGGATTATGTAAAAATAGATAAGAAAAAAATCTTCATTGATAGTGGTCATTTATATTTGGAAAGCTTTAATATAAACAAAATCAGCGAAATAAAAAGATTGAAACATTATGATAATTTAGGTGCTCTCTATTTGGAAAAAAATAAAATTACTGAAATTGAGGGTTTAGAACATCTTATTAACTTGAAGAAACTCCATTTAGAAGCTAATCTAATAACAGGTATTAAAGGATTGGATTCTCTTACTAAGCTAGAAGAATTAGAATTAAGAGGAAACCAAATTTCAAATATTACAGGATTGGAAAAACTTACTAATCTAAGAAAATTAGAATTGAGTAATAACAGGATAAAAAAGATTGAAGGGTTAGAAAATTTAGTTAATCTTGAGTATTTAGACTTAAGCCATAACCAAATAGTAGAAATTCGAGGATTAGATAATTTAAAAAAAATAAAGGTTCTTGATCTCAGTAATAATCCCATTTCAAAAATCCAAGGACTCGAGAATCTTGATAATTTGCATCAGATAAGTCTAAATGGAACCAAAATCACCCAAAAACCAAATTTAGATTACCTTACCAAATTAGAAAATGTCTATTTATAGTTTATTTACGCAATACTTTTATCGATAATTAAAACTTTAAATTGGCAAAAATTGTGGTTTTTTTTAAAGTCTAATATAATAAATAGACAATGGAAAAAGGCAAAAAAATAGTTATTGCATTTAATTTTGAGTTAGGCAAAATTTTCAATGTTTTAGACGGTTTACCTGATAATTTTCAAAATTACACATGGGTATGTACAATCTGTAAAAAGTCACTTTTTTTTAATCAAAACTTAGGTTATTTCTTGCACAAGGGTAATAGGAGTTATTGCTTTGAGCCAGAAACAATAGAACATAAGGTTATGAAAGCATATTGGTATGTGATGTTTCCAAAATTCAATCCAGTTTCTATGAAAAAGTTGGAATATAAGATAGGAGATCAAATAGCTGATATGTATTTTATATTGCGAGATGGAAAGAAGGTAGTTATTGAGTGTCAAAACTCACAAATAAGCAGAAGTAAATTAATAGAACGAACAAAAAACTATACAAAGAAAAATATTTATGTACTATGGATATTCAATGGGCATGGAAAATGCGTATCTAACGAAAAAAATCCAAAGAATGAAGATGAGGTAGGAGTATTAGGGATGGAAAAGAAAGCACATTCTTTGTATGGTGGTCGGGTTTATTATATGAATGTATCAGGGAGGAAAATAATTGATCCACCATATGCCCTTCATTTTACCCCTTTCTTTAAATATAAAAACTCAGAATTTAATTATTTAGGGTATAATAAATATTATAAGGATAAAAGGAGTATTACTCTTGGTAAAATTCCCAGCTATAAAATACTGTGTCTAGAAAACAAGGGCTATAAATTAGCACAATTAACAGATAAACATGTGAGCACCTTATGCGTAGAAAAAATAATCAGTAGTATTAAAGAGGTTTGTAAAAAAAACCTATTAAAAGGAAAAACTATTGATGATTTGATTGAAATACCTTTAAATTCAATTATTTTAGAGGTCAAAAATCGATATGGTTTTTATCTACCACATTTGTTGTTAAAGAAATCAAAAAAAATTAAAAAAGTGAAAATTGAAAAACTTTTGGATGAAAAATATAACATACACTATATAATTACGTTTCGGATTTCTGATTATCTTTAATTAAATCTCTAATTTTGAATTAGAAATATTAATAAACAAATATAACTCTAAATAACATTATTGATTTTTTATCTTATTTGATTAATTTTATTGTACGGAATAATGGATATCAATGGAAAAAAAAAGCAGTTAATTTTAAATAAATTAAAGTGTGTAGCTTGTGGCTCTGCAAATGTTTATTTAGAACCATATAAATATAAGCAAGTTGAGAAGATAAAAACTCTAAAAAAGTTTAGAAAAAACTCACCTCTTAAATTTAAATTGGATTTACCCATATGTCAAGGCTGTAGAAAAAATTTCTATAGATGGAAAATATATAACAACACTTCTATGTTAATTTTTGTATTTGGGCTAATAAGTGTGCTTACAGGAATTTTTTTTCTCATTTCCCATCGAATTTTGGGTGATATAGGTGTTCCATTAATCGTTTTTGGCTTCTTTTTCGTCGCTACTGGATTAATTGTAAGATATGTAATTGGTAAAATCGATTCTAATCCTAGTAATTATTTCTTCTACGATTTCATTAATAATGATTTTTATGTGAAACAAAAGGGAGAAACGGATTGGATCCTTTATAAACTATGGCTTAAATCTGTTCTAGGAAAATAAATACAGGGAATTCTATAATTAACGCCCCCATTATGTTTAAAGATCAACAGATCTCAATGTTTATCACAGAATTAGCTTAATAAGTAAAAATTTAGTGCTCTTTAAAAAATAAAACATCAAATTACCATTATGACAGCAATAAACAAGAGAAGGCTATATAAATTTAGCTTGCTTTTAAGTGTCATTTTAGGTACTCTTAGCGTGTTTTTTCTTTTTTTCGTAAACTATTCATTGATAATAAAAGCATTTACCGATTATGAGGGAGCATTGCAAGTCGTTCTCATCATTTCACTTAGAATCCTCCTCTTATCTATAATAACATTTTATCTCTTTAATAAATGGTTTAAACAGGAAGCACAATACTTAACGGATATTCCATTTTTACTAGGGATTTTTTTCTTTCTCTTAGCTTTTGGAAAAGCAATTGACATTTTTTGGGATCTTACATTTTTTACATTTGATGATACATTTGTCCTTCTGCTCGTAAAGCTTCGGTATTTTATTATCGTGTTTGAAGTTGCTCCTCTAATATACCTTGGATTTGAAATAGTATTTTTTAGGTTAGAAGATAGATTTACACGGTTAAAAGATAAACGATATATGAATAGGCTTAGGACCAGATTGATTGCTATCATTGTGGGTGTTGAATCTGTTGCAATTATTATTGTTCCTAACATAACAATTTTGGGCATGGTTTTACCCATTATACTGATTCCCTCGTTGCTTGGCATAGTATATATTTTTTACTTAGCTTATAGATATAATCGTCTCAAAATGGTAAAACCTAAGATCCTTACAATCGGCTTTCTTCTATACATGATTTCCAACATCCTTAGACCGGTTATGCAAAATATTTTAGGTGAGACTGCGAATTACGTTATTATAGTTGAATTAGTTGATTTATGTATCTTTCTGGCAATATTTCTAGGCCTATATAAAAAAGTTTAAAGAATAAGTTAAGTTAAATTTGTCTAATTGGGATCTGACTAACTTCAGATCAAGATGCAAATATGCAAAAAATTCAATTCTTATCCAATAATTGATAGATTACAAAAAAAGAAAAAATTAAAAGAAATTTATTAGTTTTTATTATTTTTTTCGGCGTTTTTTTTGTAATATAATGGTGGTTAAACTAAATATCCCTAATAAAATTAATATATCGTATCCAGGAATTTCTGGAGGGAATTCCCCCTCTCCTTTATCTTCATATGCCCAGGCGAATACTCCAGCAAGAGGACCGGTAACATTGAATACTATTGTAATAGAATTAGCCCCTACGTTGTATGAAACGGATTCATTCATTTTTTCTACGGGCATACCTTCCCAATATCCATACATACCGCCATATTCCGTATTATTAATCCATGTATAGAGAATTAAATCTAATGTGGCCACAGGGAGATAGAGAGGTAATACTACTGTCATTTCAATCTGATCTACTATTGAGTGATTTGTTACCATGATATCGCTGTAGAATAATAAAGTTCCATTAGGTACTTCTTCATGTACAGGAGATTCAGGTAGAATAGCAAAAAGGAAATCTGCACCACCACTGGAGGTTGTGATATTTGCTGAGAATGCAAAATCAGGTAATAAATCAGATTGTAATATTAATGGATTAGATCCAAATGAGAGAGGGGCACCTATTTTATAGTAAGAGCTGAAAAAATGAGACCACATCATACCTCTCATATATAAGGGAACTCCGAGAGGTACATCAAGGTACAATTTAGAAAAATCACCACTTGAATAATTATATGCCTCAACTCTATCAAATGATAGATATACATCTTCCCACATAAACGATAGTTCATCAAAATCAAATCCCGTAGTTCCCATTGGATATAATAAAGGAGGACCTTGTGTTCCTGCCATCATATAATATGGTGCCATTGCCCAATAATTATTTGCCGCGGCGATAAGAATGTATGTATTAGATAAAATCCACATCTCCATCGTCATATTCCAATAATAGAGATCAGCATAAACCTCCGAAAAAACTTGGGAACCTTCATAGAATCCACCCGTTAATTCAGATAAATCTACTAAAACTTCTTTAATTTCAGTTATTATTGCCTTTAATTCAAATCCATTTGATCCATAATAAATTTCATCCGATACTCCATATGCCCATTTAGTATTACTGGTGGAATTTGCCCCAATTGTAAAAAGAGTCATCCCAGGATCGGGAATATCAATTGTTATTACATCATTTGCCGTATCTATATTATAAAAGTTTTTGGGAGGGATTCCCCACATTTTAGCGGAATTATTATAACCTATTAGAAGTAGGTCGTTTTCAGTAATTCCAAAATTACTCAAAAATAACTCATCATATTCAATTGCTAAACTCATCGGTCCAATTCCAAGTGAATTATTTGTATATATGTCAAGATAAAAGCCAACTCCAGGTGGGAATGCGTTTGGAGCAGATACATTTATTGGATTTATTGGTAATAACGCCCAATATAATTCAATATCTCCTGAAATTGTAAAATTAACAAAAATATCCCAAGGTATAAACAAATCTGAGTAGAGATATTCCATAACAGCATTGCTCGTAAGGATTGTCATATTCTTTTCAAACATTATAAAACCATACTCATCAGGCTCACCATCTATATATCGAATTAACTTATTAACACCTGTTTCAAGGTTTGCAATACTTATAACATGATCGAAAGAGGTATAGTTCCACATTTCAAAATGCATGAATTTTCCCTCTTCTTTTATGTAAACCTCATCAAAGTTTACATATCTTCTACACGTAAAATTATTCTGCATAAATAGCATTTCCTCTATTGTTGCACTTTTATCAAATACAATAGGACTAGGTGGTGGGCTAACATCTGCTTGCCATGGTAAGGAAGGATATAAATTATTTGCTGCTCCTACAACTGCATTTTCCATTTGAAATTCATAAATTTCCAATGTCGGATTCCATACTGATATATTCGCAAGTACTTGCTCAAAAGCCATTGGTCCTGTACCATAAGGATTATGACTCCAATATCCCCAATAATTTGTAATATTAAATCCAGTGATTTTGATTTTTTTTTCTACAAATCCTTCAAAATAGTTGTTTTCACCAAAATAGATTGTGTCTCCTATGTTAACGCCCCATTCAACTTCATCAGTTATATCTGTATCAAAAACTCGATGTATTTTTTCATATTCATCAACCATATCTCCCCCAGAGCCCCATTCTTGAGAAATGTAGTATTCAGCTTCTCTTATGGTCCCATTATCGAAATAAGTGGCATTAATGAAATACGGTTCACTACTGCTTCCAAAATGAAGATTTTTCTCGGAATTATCTGCATTATAATAATCAAATGAGTTTAGACGCCCTTCAGCAGCGAGAGGATCAAAGCAAGTTGTTAATATTATGTTTCCTAAATAGTTAAGATCTAAGGTTTTACTCGAACCGTTTAATGGTAAGATTAATGGTATATATCCATAAACACCACTATAATAAATTTCAGACATAATAGATGTATTAAATCCAAAATGAGCAATTGGAGCTGGATCTCCAGTAGATTGTGGCATATCTGCAACAAGATCGTACCAAACACTAGTTCCATTGACTCTTGATAGATTAAAAGTTCCTAATCCAAAAATATCTACAAGTGTTGTGTCAAATCCAGTTATATTCAAGCCAAGACTGTTTTTAAACATATGTATGATTTCATTCGTCGTTGAGTTCTTATCAATAACTTCCAATTCAACCCATAGCGTATCTCCAGTAGTTACATTCCACACCCATGCATTATTTGGGTGTGGTTCTGGAACTGGCACATCTGCTTTTGTATTTGTAATCATTATATTAAAAAGCATTAATGTAGGAACAATAGCGAGAAGTATTACCAAAATTATACTCCTAATCTTAATTTTTTTCATAAGAAATCAGTTTTTACTTGGTTTCTAAATTATATTATAGTATTTAGAATTTTTTGTAATAAGAAAATAAAAAAATCTATTTTTATATTTATGTATATGGAGACCAAATAATAATTTTGAATTTTTCCAAAATTGTAGAAAAAGAGAGAGCTAATTAAATCGAAATGAATAGTGAAAATAACAAAATAACAAAAAAAATATGGGATATTCAAGTCTATATCCTAAAACTCGAAGATATTAAAGAAGAAATGATAAATCATTTAAATTCTCTTAAAGAATTAGATAGCTCAACAAAAAATTTATGGATCTCGGACATTGAGGAATTCTATTATAATATTGTTTCAGCATGGGAAATGTTAAGAGAAAGCACAAACGTAGGGCATAAAGATATTGAGAATTCAAAAAGTTATATATTTGATGCGAGAAATCGTCTATCCAAAATTATAAGCGAACTTAAAATTTTCCAGAGTGAGAAATCAAATTTGCTTATTAGTAAAGCTGAGAAAGCTTTTAATAAATGTTGGGAAATGTTTTGGTTGCGATTCAAGAATTTATTAACTGAAAAAGAGATTTTGAAACCTAAAGAAAGAGTTATTAAGATTTCTGATTTTAAATATCACTTGCCCTGTTCAGTATGTGGTAAGATTGCTGTAGATTTTAAGATTGGATATGGAAGACTTGATAAAAATGAATCTTTAGTCTTTAGAGGAATAACGCTTGAAACCTCTTTGAATGTTACTCTGGCAAATGATTTATTTAAAATTTTACAAAGAAAAGACCTGTTAGGAGTTCATAATTTTATGAAAAAATACCATTCATATGAAGGAGTAGATGCTTATTGTCCCGAATGTGATAAGATTTATTGTTGGGAACATTACAATGCTAAAGAAGAATATGACGATGGTTTTTATGATTGTACTTATGGTGAGTGCCCTAATGGACACAAAAGAATGATAGATGATTAATTTAAATCAAGTTAATAATCATTTTTAAATGAAATATAATAGATAATAAAAAAGTTAAAAATTTTGGCACAATTAAAATTATGAAACATTAAGCACATTAAAGAGAATTAAAATGGATTTTCACGATGTAGTAAAATTGAGAAGGAGTTATAGGTTTTATAAACCAGAAATGCCTGAGAAAGAAAAGGTCAGAAAGGTTTTAGAAGCTGCGCGTTTAGCACCAACATGGGCTAATAGGCAGGGTGTAAAATATATAATCGTACAAGAATCTGAAAATCTAAAAGCAGTTTGGGAAGCAATCGGACAGGAAAAGAAATTTATTGGTGCACCAATGTTCATAATAGGTATAATTTCTGAGAGCGATTCAGGTTCAAATATAAATGGTGAAAAATATTATGGTGTAGATTTTGGAATTTGTTTTGAACATTTAATTTTAGCGGCAGCATCAGAGGGTTTGGCAACTTGTTGGATTGGTCGATTTAACGATAAGAAAATAAGGAGTATATTAAAAATTCCTAAAAAATATAAAATAATGGGAATAACACCTTTAGGATATTCAGTTAAACCCAAAGGTGAAGTTAAAGAAAGAAAACCTATTGATGAGATTGTTCATTACGAACAATTTTAAATTAATTTTTATTTTTTATATAACATTTCATTTATTTAGTTATGAGAATGAGAAAATGTTTTAGATGTGGAAAAGATTTGGACTTTGAAAGTTATATCAAAAATAGTAGCCCCAATGAAATTGACCATTTAACAAAAATTTGGAATTGTAAATATATAGAATTCTATTGCTGTCATTGCTATTGTTTCAAAACTAAATATCAACCCTATATTAATTCAGAACAAGAATAGATATTAACTTATTTATTTTTTAATTCTGTAAGAATTTCTTCTAATATTTTAATTATCCTTTCTTTATATGAAGGTTGATTTGGATAATTATAACTAAAAGTCTTCCAATAAGGTCGTTTATGTCCTATTTTAAACTTGATTCCCTTCATAGAGGTCTTATAAGAATTACTATCAATTTTAGTTGCGATTTGATCAGCAATTATATACCAATGAAATTGCGTATTGATGCTCGCGCCAGTATTATTTGGAGCAGGATTTATTCTTGTTTTGTGGCACTCAAATTTAAAATCCCATCTATCAGGTGCTTTTTTAATCTCATACCATCTACCATTGGTATAATTCCAATTATGAGAGTTTCCCACTCTCATACCGGTATATACTTTATTATCATATTTCTTAAGAGAATTGTACATTAAAAGCTGGTGAAATTAATTTTTATAGCAAGTATAAAAAAAATAGGATTGTATAAATACAATACAAGTCTTAAGATTTATTGATAAAAGAAAAAAAAATAAAGAACTTCAATTATTTTTCGATTATCCATTCATATTTTGTTGGACCAGCAAATATTAAGACTAATGCAGGGATTATAACTGGCCATCCACCCCACCAATAACCGAATATATCTAAAAGTATTCCCCAAAAAAGCATCCACGGGAACCTAATATTTCCAAGAGGCATTACCCAATTAAGTAAGAAATCCCAATCTTTTTTAGAACATTTAATCGAAAATTTAGGCAAGATTATAAAAAAGGATATCAGAATTGCTAAAATTCCGCTTATAATCAACCAAATAGGATTTGCCCAACCAATTGTAACATAAGGTAAAGTTAAAATACCCCATATTACGTTGATAATTCCACTTATTATTCCAACTATCCAAGCGATCATCCCAAGAAATGATACCCAAGAGGCATGTTTCCATTCTGTACTCATACTTTTTACCTCAAACCTTTTTTTTAAAGTCTTTAATTTTTTATTTAAAAATCTTTAACTTATTAATATACAAAATGATATATATAATATTTAGGTAAAATACTAAATTTTTATTAGGTGGATGAAATTGAAAAGTTTGAGTATATTCATTTAATTTTTCAAATTCTTTTATTCAGATTTCGGTTCCAGTATTTCTTCTACGTAATATAATCCTACTAAATTTCCTCTTCGTTCAAATTTTCTTGAAACTAATAAGATTATTACATGTTCATTTTCATATAGTAATTTTTTTTCAACAGTATATTTAACAGATTGTTCTATTATTTCTTCAGCATCCATATTGAAGAAATCAACATTCTTAATATGAACAGGATGTACTCCCCATACTAAATTTAATTCCCTTGCGGTTTTTTTAAAAGGAGTTATAGCAATTATCGGCAATGGGGGACGATACTTTGCTATCATTCTTGCTCCATAACCTCTGCGTGTGATCACTAGAATTTTACCCCTGAAATTTAATTCCTCCATTTCGGACGCTAACGCATGGATAGCATGTCCCAAAGTTTGGGTGTGAGTAAGTCTATCCGAATCGTATTCATCTGGAATTCTTTTAGGCATGTTTTCGGTAGCTGTTTTAGATATTTGATTCATATACTGAACAGAATTAATTGGATATTTACCTACTGCCGTTTCTGCAGAGAGCATCACAGCATCAGTTCCATCCATAACAGCATTATAAACATCATTAGCCTCTGCCCTTGTAGGTATTGGGTTAGAAATCATTGATTCAAGCATTTGTGTTGCAACAATAATGGGTTTTCCTTCTCTATTACACTTGTATATCATTTCTTTTTGCCATAAGGGTACTTTATCTGGATCGATTTCAACCCCTAAATCACCTCTGGCCACCATAATACCATCTGAAACTTCTAAGATTTGATCAAAATTATCTAGTGCAATTGGGCGTTCAATTTTAGAAATTAGTTTAATTTTAGAATTTCCATAATTTTCAAGAATTTTTTTTACATGAAGAACATCATCTCCTCCAGCTACAAATGAAATTGCAACATATTCAGGACTAATTTCTGCAATAAATTCAAGATCCTTTACATCTTTTTCAGTGGGAACTTTTTGAGATAATTCTCCAGTTGGGATATTGACTCCTTTTCTATTACTAATCATTCCTCCAGCTAAGACTTCTCCAACAATATAGTCTTCTTCTTTTCTAATAACTTTAATTTTGATAATCCCATCATTTACGAAAAATATATCTCCAACCTTCATCGATTTAAGAAAACCTTCTAATGGAATTGAGAATTGATCCTGATTGCCTTCTATTTCTTTTTCAAAAACTTTTACTTCTTGACCGATGGCTAAACTATAAGCTTGATCTTCTTTAAATTTCCCTACTCTAATTTTTGGACCTTGAATATCAGCTAAAATTCCTGTGTATTCATCTACTTCTCTTATTCTTTTAATTAATTCTCTCTTTTCATCATGAGTCCCATGAGAAAAATTTAATCTAAAAATATCAACTCCTGTATCTATTAAATTTCTAAGCATGGTTTTTGAACTCGAAGCAGGACCAAGAGTACTTACAATCTTCACTGTATTTTCTCTAAATGACATTTTTGTATACATTTTTATAATTTTAAATTAGATTCTAAAATCCAAACTATTGTAGTAATTAATATTATTATTATGTTTATCCTTAAAAATTATTCATTTTCTATTATTTTCTTAAATTTTACTAATTTGCTACGAAATTCTTTTCTAAAATGATTCAATTTTTCTATAGAATTAGTGTAATCTTCAACTTTTTTGATTTCTTTTAATAATAACAATTGAATTCTTAAGGTTTTTGGAAAAAGCGAATATTGAATTAACTTTAAATCATGTTTAATTGCATAATCTCTCGCGAGTTGAACTAA
>JBHLMQ010000049.1:0-23171 GCA_048938005.1 Promethearchaeota archaeon
GAAGATATTTGTTATATGTCTGCTTGTGAAATGAGGGACAAAATCAAAACACAAGAACTCACTTCACAAGAGATAACTGAAATTATAATTGAAAGAATCGAAAAAATAAATCCAATAATCAATGCTTATTGTACCACTACATTCGATTTAGCAAGAGAAATGGCAAAAAAAGCTGACATCACTATTAAAAAGGGTGATAAATTAGGATTTTTACATGGTATACCGACTTCTATCAAAGATAATGTTGATGTTAAAGGAATTAGAACTACATTTGGCTGTAAAGCATTTGAAAATTATATCGCACTAGAAGATGATATCGCTGTCAAAAGATTGAAGGAAGCAGGTGTAGTTATTTTAGGGAAAACAAACATGCCTGCTTTTGGTTATAAAGGTGTGACTGATAATTTAATCTTTGGCGCAACGAAAAATCCTTGGAATTTAGAAAAGACAGCAGGAGGATCTACTGGGGGTGGAGCAGCAGCTACAGCTTCTGGATTAAGTCCTTTAACTCAAGGTTCAGATGGAGGAGGTTCTATCCGAATTCCAAGTAGTTTTTGCGGATTATTTGGTATCAAACCAACTTTTGGACGTATCCCACAAACATCAATGAGAATAGAAGGTAACATGGGTACCTTCGTTCAAAAGGGACCTTTAGTTAGATATGTAAAAGATGCTGCACTAATGTTAGATACTCTAGTTGGAGCTGATGATATAGATAGATATTCCTTACCAAAACCAACTTATAGCTTCTACGATGCATTAGAAGAAAGACCTAAAAAGCTGAAAATAGGATATGTAATAGATTTAGGAAATCTAGAAGTTATCCATTCTGAAGTCGAGAAATCAGTACTAAATGCTGTTAAAAAATTTGAAGAATTCAATTGGTCCGTTGAAAAAAGCAAGATCAATTTATTATCCTCCGGAAAAACACTTCGAGGTAAATTAATTGTGGAAAACTATAGTTCGACTTGGTATACTATATGGTCATATGGAATTGGATATTTTATGAAACCGATAGTTGAGCAATATGGAGATATTTTAGACCAAGGATTAGTTCAACTGGCTCAAGATGGTTTTCAACTTACTGCTGAAGATATTTATTTGGCAGAAATACAAAGAGAAGCTATTTATGATAGTGTATGCAACCACTTTAAAGAATTTGATATTTTAATTACTCCTACTATGGCATGTCCTGCTTTTGAATTAGGTGTATCTTCTCCTCCTAAAATTGAAGGCAAAGAAGTTACCAGGGGAGCCTATTCACCCTATACTCATCCCTTTAATATGAGTGGCCATCCGGCAGCTTCAATCCCTTGTGGTTGGTCTAGTGAAGGATTGCCAATAGGGATGCAAATAATTGGGAAAAGATTTGATGAGGTTACTGTTCTACAGGTTTCGAAAGCATTCGAGGAAATTGCTCCATGGCAAAATAAAAAACCAATATTTAACTAATTTTATCTAATTTTTCACTTTAAAATCAATAAGCAATCATTTAAAATTTTCTCAATCACAATCTATATTAATAAAATAATTAGTGATTTATGATAAAAATGAACAAAGAAGATATTTGTTTTATGTCAGCTTGCGAAATGAGGGATAAAATTAAGACTCAAGAATTTACTTCGCAGGAAATAACTGAAATGATTATCGAAAGAATTGAAAGAATAAATCCGATAATTAATGCCTATTGTACTCCCACATTTGATTGGTCAAGAGAAATAGCAAAAAAAGCGGATGATATTATAAAAAAAGGGGATTATTTAGGTCTACTACATGGATTACCAATATCAATTAAAGATGAGATGCCCATTAAGGGGATAAGAACAACCTTTGGGTCAAAAATATATGAAAATTATATACCTAATGAAGATGATGTATGCGTAGAAAGACTTAAAAATGCAGGTTGTGTGATTCTTGGAAAAACAAATATGTCTGAGTTTGGCTATTGGCCTGATGCACATAATCTAGTTTTTGGGAGAACGAAAAATCCATGGAATTTAGATAGAATCCCTGGAGGCTCGAGTGGAGGTGCTGCAGCAGCGATAGCTACTGGTTTGGGTTATTTAGCCTTAGGAGCGGATGGCGGCACATCAATAAGAACACCTAGTTCTTATTGTGGTGTTTATGGAATTAAACCTAGTTTTGGTAGAGTTCCTGTACATCCTACCCCCGGTTTATTAAGTGAAATTATGGTTGATCAATATGGTCCAATTGTTAGATACGTGAAAGATGCTGCCTTAATGTTGGACGTAATAAAAGGACCTCATAATGCAGATAGATATTCCTTACCAGATCAAAATATTAATTATCATGAAGAAATTGAAGAGAAACCTAACAAATTAAAGATTGGGTATTCCTTAGATTTAGGATTTATAAAAGTTATAGATCCCGATGTTGAAAACGTTTTTCTTGACAATGCCCAAAAATTTGAACAATTTGGATGGACTGTAGAAAAAGCAAAGATTAAATTAAGAAAGCCCTCCTATGTTTTGAATATTTACTTTGCCTCATATTGGGCATATGATTTGAAAACAAAATTAAAAGAATGGCGAGATAAATTGGATCCTGAATTCTTAAAAGGATTGGAAGCAGGATATACTTTTTCTGGACAAGATATAATGCAAGCTATGGATTTAAGGAAAAAATTGTATGAGTCGTGTTATCAACATTTTAAAAATTATGATATTTTACTTACTCCTACAAATGCAATTCCGGCATTTAAATCAGGTAAATTATATCCAGAAAAAATAAATGAAAAAACTATCCCATTTACATTATGGTTTGCTCATGGTTATCCTTTCAATTTCACAGGACATCCAGCAGCATCTATACCATGTGGTTGGTCAAGTGAAGAATTACCAATTGGAATGCAGATTGTTGGTAATAGATTTGATGATTTAAAGGTCTTACAAGTTTCAAAAGCTTTTGAAGAAATTGCCCCTTGGCAAGATAAGAGACCAAAATTCGATTAACTTATAATTACGCAAATTTTTTTTTTAAAAAACTAAAAAGATTTCATATTAGAAGTAGTTATATAAGAGGAATCTCCTATTGTAATGCTTTTCTTAATTAAATCCTCTAATATTGAATAATCTCCTACAATACTCTCTGAAGAAATTATCTTTTTTAGATTTGCTCCATCACCAATAACAGATTCAGATAATATGCATTTCTCCAAAACTACATTATTTCCAATAGATACATTTGGTCCAATAACAGAATCAGAGATCTTACTATTCTCTCCTATGAAAACAGGAGGAACGATTTTTGAATCGATTATATTACCAGATTTAAATAATTTTTCATAAACAGGATCTTGTATTCTGGTTTCTGCTAATAATAGACGATTTCCCGCTATTAAGCTTTCAGGCCGACCAAAATCTAATATATCTTTTTTCATTTCATTAATTTTTAGTTTAAAACCCTCTTCAATTAATTCTTGTATGACTGGTGTTATATGATGCTCTTGCCCATTTTCTAATGGATTTTTACTTTGTTCTTCTAATAATTCAAATAATCGTGGTGTCATGTTCATTCCAAAGAGATATGCTCCTGATACTGCATATCTGGATTTTGGTTTTTCAGGCTTTTCAACAATATTTTTAATGATACCATTTTCATCCAATTCAATTACTCCATAAAATTGCGGATTTTCTACTTGTTTAACATTAATTACACCATCACAAATATCCTGATGAAAATTCAATAAGATTTGTGAATAGTCTTCTAAAGGATATCTATCACTCAAAAATATGAAACAATCATCATTTTCGACAAGATTTTTAGCTAGTAAAATCGCATCTCCAAGACCACTAAAGTATGGATCATCTGCTTCATATCCCAATGGTTTTTGCTCTAAAAAATGGAGATTAAAATAATCTGAATGATTTACTTTAAGATATTCTGTTATCTGTCTTTTTTTATAGCCGACAATAAAACATATATTAGTTCCTTCTGGAAAAGAATTCTTTAATTTGATTAAAATATGATCAATTAATCGTTTTCCAGCAATCTTTAGAAACGCCTTAGGCTTAGAATAGGTAAAAGGTTGCAATCGTTTGCCTACGCCGGCGATTGGGCAAATAAGCCACATTTATGAAACTCTTTAAGAAGTTATTTAACTTTTTTAATATTAAAAAATATAAAAATAGATAGAATAAAAAATATATTGATCTTTTCGAAAGAATTAAAGATATTTATTATTAAATTTTATATCTTTAGTAATTTATCTAAAATCTCATAGTACTTTGCCTCATATAATTTCTCTTTGATAGTATTTCTTAGTTTTCTTAAATAGTAATTATCTGAATTAGTACGTTTGGTACCGTAAATTTTTTTGTTTATAGCTATTCTAGTTTTTTCATCTAAAAATTTAGGTGAAATATTTTTGTAATTTTCTATTAATTTCTTCTTTTCATCCTTGTCAATAGAGTTTTTTTCTTTATCAGCTTCATCTTTAATTGTTGAGTATAAATTACTTATCCATGTCTCAATCCTATCTAAATCTCCCTTTAAATATGTTCTTTGATTTAGCCAGTTTTTAAATTCAATTATTTGAGTTAAAAACTCATCATTTCTAGATAGTTCACTTGATTTCTGGCGTTCTTCTTGAATCATATTTCTTATTTTCTTTTTCTTTAAATCTTTAACCTCATCCTCAGAAAGACGCTTAAAGGCTTTCTCCCTTCTAACTTTTTCTTCTTTCGAATCCTTGTCAGAGAGCCATTTATCGATTGACATACGATTTCTCATTACTATTAAATATTTATATTAATAATTTGTTTTTTATTAATTATTTAACAGAAACGAAAGATCTTATACTTACATTTTATGTTAGATAAATTAAAATTGAGAACCAATTTTTATAATTATTAATACGATGATGATTAAAGGAATAATATTTGATTTTGGTTTTACCTTATTTTATTTTAATAATCCTTCCGTTGAGAGATACTTGGAATGTTTTAAAAGAGGATTATTACAATCTATTGATATATTGAAAGAAGAAAAAGTTTGGAATGAGAATATAACAATTGACACCTTTCTTAAGAAGTTTAGTAAAATAAGAGAACATTTCTTTAGAAAAAGTATTAAAACAAAAACAGAGTTCCCAACATCTATTGTATTTCAAAACGTCTTGGAATCACTTAAGGAAGAGGAGATAATCAGCAACTTAGATAACTTAACAGAAGATACATATAAGAAATTAGCTGAAATTTATCATTGTGTTGAAGAAGATGAATGGCATCCTTTTGAAGAAACTAAAGAAACATTAGAGAAATTAGCTATGAAAAACTTAAAAATTGCATTAATCTCTAATCACCCTAATCATAAAACCATAAAGAATATGTTGAAAAAGCATGATTTATTTAATCTTTTTAACGTAGTTGTTACATCTGCTAAATTTGGAAAGAGAAAACCTGATCCTAACATTTTCTATTACACTCTCGAAAAAATGGGTTTAAAAAATCAACCTAATTCTGTAATTATGTGTGGAGATGAATATGCTGATATTATTGGGGCTCAGAGAGCTAACATACAATCAATTTTGCTTGAAAGAAAATACAAATTTCCTTTTGAAAAAGAGATAGATATTTCAGATTTAAAGACAATCAGTAACATTTCTGAAATTTTAAACTTTATTGAATGAATTTGGTTAAAAAACGGGGAAGCAATTAAATAATTATTGGCCCGGGGGGGATTTGAACCCTCGATCTCCATTATGAAGCATAAAAAACTTCACAAATCTGGCTCCGCAAGCCAGCGCCCTATCCATACTAGACTACCGGGCCTTCATAATTTTCTTCATGTAATTCTTAAAAATAAATAATTCTCTATAATAATTATCTAATAGTTCTTTATAGTTAAAACTATGTTTAATAATTATTGTGTTATTTTCGATATGGATGGTGTTTTAGCAGATACGGGCTCTATTCATTTTGAAAGCTGGGTAAAAATGGCAAAAGAAATTGGTTTAGAGTTTACAAGAGATATGTTTGAAGAAACTTTTGGTCAACAATCACCCACAATTACTCGCAAATTAGTAGGACCTGAAGTAGATAATAATCTTGTTAAAAAATGGGCGAATCTTAAAGAGCAATATTATCGGGAAATGCTAAAGAATAAATTGATACCCTTGCCTGGTGTTATAAGAATTATTAAAGAATTAAAATCAAAGGGCTTTAAATTGGGTGTAGGTTCAAGTGGTCCTCCTGAAAATGTTGTTTTATTGTTAACAAAGTTAAAAATTAAAGCTTATTTTGATGTTATTATTACAGCAGCGGAAGTTAAGAAGGGGAAACCAGAACCCGATGTATTCTTAATGGTTGCTAATTATTTAAAAATTAATCCTAAAAATTGTTTAGTAATTGAAGACGCACCCGTTGGCATCGAAGCAGCAAAGAGAGCAGGGATGCGATCTGTTGCTCTAACGACAACCCATAATAAAGAAGAGCTTATTGATGCCAACTTGATAGTAAGTGATTTATCTGATATAAGTATAAATGATATAATGAAGTTGTTACACAACGAATATTAGTAAAGATTTAATATTCGACCCATATAGGACCAGCATAAGACATTCTTCCATTTTCTCCTACAACCCGAATCAAATAATAATCAAATCCTCCTGTATTTAAATCGCTTGGATCAATAGGATTATCACTATATTGATTTATATAATAATTATTACCCCATTTAATACAACTATTTTCATAAGATATTCCAGTAATAGGTTCGGTATCGATTATTGAGATGTTAACAATTGGTGCAGATATCTTTTCAGTATGCCATAAATTTCCATTTTTTATAATTTCGATGTCTGCGTTCCAATTTGGAACCCAATTGAGTGTTACTGATGCAGCTTTAGATTTTAATGCAACTGGGGATCCATCTTGAGCTAGAAAGAGATTAATTTCTCTATGTTCAGTTTGACTACCGGCTATGAATGTTGAGCCATCTCCGACGTTAGTACCATTAATTTGGAAAGTAAGGATAGGGCGCCCATGGTCCGAATTTGCATATATTCTTTGATTTTCTAATCCAGTGAAAACTCCTTCTCTTGTAAGATTATGTACATAAACGGCAGTTAAACCTCCAGGATAAGGATGTTCATTCCGGGTATGCCATAGGGTATAAGGGCGTTGATGTCCTATATATGCCCTGGTATGGCTTAAACTATGTCCAGGATGCCCATCATGCTCGTCGCTGGCAATATACATAGTCATCCTATAGCCCATGTTAAAAGCATCAACTATAGAAGATCCATTTGTATATATTGGAGGCTCATCAATAGCACCTATATAATTTAGAGGATGCCGTTGTTCAAATAAGAATTCTCCATGAACAGAAGATACTTCTGCTAGTTTAACATACTTTGGGTTATTATAAGTCCAATCTTGAATATAAGACTTCTTTGTTGTATGATGCGGAAGTGCAAGTGCTCGAACTCCATATTTTGATGTGAAATCATCTAGAACATTCCATAAAGCTTGAGGTGAAGTAACTCTAAAGTATGAATCAATTATAGGGGATTTTAATAATTTATTTCCACTGAAAATGCAAACGTAATGACCTGTTCGAACACAAGTCCATTCGATACCATGGATTGTAACAAATTTGTTTGGTTCATAAGCAATATTTGTTGAAGATTCAAGATGGTCAAGTGACCATGGAGCAAACATCATAATTTCTGCATGATCAGTAAGAGCATAAAAATCAAGGCAAGCAATATATCGAGCAAAATAGAATGAATGTTCTGGCGTTCCCGACCCATCAGATAGTTCAGAGTGAGTATGAATATCTCCCCAAACTATAAATGGATCTGAGAAAGTGAAATTTTTTGCTATTATGGGATTGCTATAATATACGTTTCTAGTTATACTATCATTTACTAAAATATAATGAAGGCCTGGTGTACTAATACTAGCCTGAAACACATGTCTTCCATTATCTTTTCCATCTCTAATCTCGTAAGCAATATCAGAACCAAAAAATTGTCCCGTAAATGTATAGGGCTCAGGTAAATTTGCTTGAGGATTTAAAATCACATCATAATTCGTAGAATTATACGATTTTATAGAGAATTCAACTTTTCCTTTATATATAGCGCTTAAACGTTCAAATGGATCCCATGCTTCAACAGTTATTTCAAAAGTTTCATTAATTTGAACCATAGTAGGGGTATTCACCCATAAGAGTTTAGGTCTATTATCAAACATTACTCCCAAATCAATGCTAACAGATGTCCATAAACTAATAGGGATGATTATAATTACTAGTTCTATTGCTTTATGCTTTCTATTTGACAATTTCTTATAATTCTGACTCCATCGAATAATTTTTTTAATATTAATATTTTTTCTTTTAAAAATCTCAAAAATAAGTACCAAAATTGAATAGGAGATAATGAAGATTACCGAATACCAAATTACTAAAGTAAGAGGAGGAATTCCTTTATAAAAATGAACAAGAATAGTAATAAAACTAATTGCATAAGTTAATATAATTCCATTTCGTTTCCATGCTTTATCTTTTATGAAGATATAATAAAGGATTCCTATAATTAAACCAATTACACACCAAAAATACCAGAAGAGCGTAACAATACCAAATCCATAAACAATAAGTCGTGGACTCCGCCTCAAGCGAGACCATTTTTTTTCTGTTATTAATATTTTATTGCTATCTGGTTTTTTTATTTTTATCATAAATTGAATAATCTGCAAATTTATAATCTTTAATAATATATCGAATTAAAACTAATTAAAATATTAAAAATTACAAAATTTCAATGTGATAAATTGTGATAAAAACAAAAGTAACTGAGATGTTGGGTATAAAATACCCTCTTTTTTGCGGAAATATGATGAATATCAGTTTTCCTTCTTTTGCTGCCGCTTGTTCAAATGCGGGAGCACTTGGAATTATGGCTTCTGTGATGTACAGAAAACCAGAAGATTTACGAGAAGCACTTATAGAGCTTAAATCTCTAACAGATAAACCAATTGCAGTTAATGTAAATTTATTTCCGATGTTAAAGCCAATTAAACAGATTGACCACGTAAAAGTAATGTTAGATGAAGGAATTAAGATTATCGAGACTTCTGGCCATCAAGCGCCTGATAAATATATTCCTCTGTTTAAAGATCATCAGGTCCTTTGGATACACAAATGTGCAGGTGTGAGATATGCATTGAAAGCGGCTTCATTAGGAGCTGATATTGTGGAGGTAGTTGGATGGGAGAATGGCGGTGCTACAGGACGTTATGATATTGGAACACTCGTATTAACACCTGCCACTGTTGATGCCCTAGATATTCCAGTTGTTGCTGGAGGGGGAATATCAGATGGAAGAGGTGTGGCCGCTGTTTTAGCGTTAGGAGCAGAAGCAGCATTAATAGGTACACGTCTTCTAACTACACAAGAATGTCCTATTCATGACAATTTAAAGCAAGCCCTTGTAAATGCTTCAATCTATGATACGACAATTATTATGCGATCACTTAATGCCACTCATCGAGTATGGGACAATCAAGCAGCAAAAAAAGTTCTCGAGCTAGAATCTTCAAAAAGTGACCAAATGGAGATATTTAATGCCGCTGCTGGAGCAAAATCAAAGCTTATGTATGATGAGGGTGATTTAACTGCAGGTGTAATTTCTGTTGGTCAAGGTGTAGGACTCGTTCACGACATGCCAACAGTTAAAGAATTAATTGATCGAATTATGAAGGAAACCAATGAGATCATTCAAAACCTTTATAATTCATAAAATTTCTTTTTTAAGGATTTAAGAATGAATACAACTGAAGAAGATATGCAAAAATGGTTTGGTAATTTTTCAGCTAAAACTTTTGCAGATGGTATGTGTCATATTATTGGAGCATGGGCTAACGTTGGTGTAATAAAGACGGAAGAAGGATTGGTTGTGTTTGATCTATCGAATAGAGTATATCATCGCCGAATTTTTAATCAAATTCGAAAATTTTCATATAAACAAATAAAATACATTATTTTTTCTCATGGACATTTTGATCATTGCTTTGGATACGCTTCAATAATTAAAGAGGTTAAGGATAAGGGTTGGCGTATGCCTCAAATTATAGTACATGAAAACATTTTGAATAGGTTTGAAAAATATAGAAAACTAGATAAATATCATGCTTGGATAAACAAACAACAGTTTTCTTCATTACCTGCTATACCAAAAGAGGGCGTTTCTGCACACGATACTCTTAATCCTACAATAATAATTCATGGAAATAATAATTATGAGTTTACATTAGGTAATTTTTCTTTTGAACTTTATCATGATAAAGGAGAAACAGATGATAGCTTATGGATGTATTTTCCTGAAAAAAAAGTATTGTTCCCAGGAGAATTAGTATCAAATCCCACATTCCCTAATGTAGGTAATCCATATAAAGTCCAACGATACCCAAAGCAATGGGCAATAGCCATGGAAAGAATGTTAGAAAAAGATGCTGAGTACTTAGTACCAGGTCATGGACCACTTATAGAAGGTAAAAAAAATGTTAAAGAGGCCTTACTAATTAGAGCCGAAGTATTGCATTTTATATATGATGAGGTTGTAAAAAGACTAAATGAGGGAAAATGGTTTGAGCAAATATATCATGAGATGCTTGATATCTATCCTGAAAAGTTTAAGAATCACAAGTTTTTAACTCCATCATATGGTTGTTATCGATTTGCAATACATGCAGTTTATAGGCTCTTTCATGGATGGTATACCACAGGAAATCCAACCGATCTTTTTCCAGCTAAATCTAATGAGATAGCAAAAGAATTTTTAGAAATTAATGATGAAAAACAATATCTTAACCATGCAAAAAAACTATTTAAAGAAGGGAAATCTCAATTATCTTTACATATCCTTGATATTATAATTAAAGGATCAATCTCAGATAATAAAAGTACACTTTTAGACGCATGTTCTTTAAAATCAAAGATCTTAACTCAAAAGGCGGTAGAGGAACCCTCATTTATTGCAAAAAATATATTAAGGAATGGGGTATCTGAATTAAAATCTAAAATGGAAGAATTAGAAAGATCATAAACTTAGTAATTTTTTTTTTTGTATAAACCATTTATATTTATAATACTCTGAAATTTTATCCAAAGTTAATAAATTAGATGTAAAAATTAAATGAATAATGAAGAAATAAGAAAGCTACTTTGGTTAAGTGGTTTAAAAAACGCAGTTAAATTTAATGGGAAGCCAAATAAAAAAGCTATAATGGGAAAACTTATGGCTTCTCGACCTGATTTAAAAGCTCATGCCAAAATTGTTCTTCCTCTATTAGATCAAATAATTGATGAAATTTTAAAATTGGATTTAAAGGAGCAAACAGAAAAATTATTGCAGTTAGATCCACATGCATTAGATAAAAAAGAAGCTCTAGAAGCAAAAAAAGAATTACCAGAATTACCTAATCTTTCTAAATATGAGAAAGTTATTATGCGTTTAGCTCCCTATCCGAGTGGAGCATTACATTTAGGGAATGCTAGAATGATTGTATTAAATGATGAATATATAAAACGTCATAATGGTGAACTTATTTTATTTTTTGATGATACAATAGGGAGTCCTAAATCATTAAGGGACAGCCCTAAAGCTAAATATGTTTTACCAGAAGCCTATGATTTAATAAAAGACGGATTAGAATGGTTAGGGGTAAAATATAACAAAATTTACTATAAAAGCGATAGGTTAGAAATCTCTTATGAATACTGTGAAAAGCTAATTAAAGATAATATAGCTTATGTTTGTTTTTGTCCTGCAGACGAATTTAGGAATAAATTTAAAAGAGAAAAGAAAGATTGCCCTCATAGAAATCATTCTATTGATAAGAACTTAGAAGAATGGAAGGCTATGCTCAATAAAAAATATTCTGAAGGTGAAGCGGTGGTAAGATTAAAAACTGGTATGGATCAAAAGGATCCAGCTTTAAGAGATCAAATTATTATGAGGATTTCTGAAGCAGAACATCCAAGAGTAGGGAATAAATATATTATATGGCCTATGTTAGAATATTCTTGGGCAATAGATGATTATTTAATCGGTGCAACTCATATTTTGAGAGGAATAGATTTGGTTAAAGAAGGCATTATAGAGGAATTTATTTGGGATCATTTTGGTTGGAGAAAAGCTGAATTACTTTATTATGGAAGAATTAATTTTGCCGATGTGAAATTAAGTAAAACAGAGTCAAGAAATAATATTCAGAGGGGAAAATATGAAGGTTGGGAAGATCCCAGAACATGGAGTTTACAATCCCTCAAAAAACGTGGAATCAAACCAGAAGCACTAAGAGAAACACTTCTAGACCTCGGTATGTCTCAATCAGGAATAAACTTTTCTGTAAATTGGTTATATTCAAAAAATCAAGATATTATAGATGAAATCTCTGATCGATACTTCTTTGTTGAGGATCCAATCATAGTTATTATTGAAAACATTCCTGAAATAGAATATATCGCAGAACCTTTATTACTTCCAACACATCCTAAAAAGGGGAAAAGAAAGATAAGATGTGTTACAGAAAACAATCAATTGAAACTATTGATAGCATCATCTGATGCAAAAAATTTCAAAAAAGATCTAGTAGTTCGATTAAAAGATTTAATGAATATCCAGATTAACTCTATTGATTTGAATAATAAAAAAATATTTGCTACATATCATAGTAAGGAATTAAATCGTGATTTCTCAATTATTCAATGGGTACCCAAAGATGAGAATATCAATGTTTCAATTCTAAAACCTGATGGAACGATATCAAAAGGTAAGGGGGAAATAAATCTTTTAAATATACCTATAGATCAAACAATTCAATTTGAACGTTATGGGTTCGTAAATCCAATATCCCTAAAAAATGAATCTCTCTATTGTTATTTCACTCATTAAATAGTTTTTTTTATTCCTAAACCACTTTTTTTAATGTCACATAGAAAAAAATACATCAAAATATTATGATTTAATAGACTTGAATCATAAGATTTTAATAATCGTTTAGCAATTTGTAACACTTAAAGAATAATTTTAAATTCTTTTTTGAAAGGAGACACACAATGAGGTCATTTCTTCCGTGTAAAAAATGTGGAAATTCACTGCCCGTTGTAAAGGGATCGGTAGCCAAGTGTCCTTATTGTGAGACAAAAACATTATATATGGAATCAATCTATTCTTTTAAATATTATTTAACTGAAATTTTAAATCTTACATCATTAAAAGCGGAAAAATCCATTAAAACCTCTGAACTTGAAAGAAGAAAATCCTTAATTGACTCTTTTTTTTATAAACTTAAATCTGTGTTTAATGAATACAGACATCTGATTATTACGAAATTGGATAATATCAGCATTGAACCTTTAAAACTATTAAATTTAATTCGGTCTACTGGCAATTTTGAGATCATTATCGAGGAATTTTTATTAATATATATAAAAGATGATAAAATTAGAAAAAAGTATGAAGAATTCAGAGATTACGCCTATATTATTAACAAATCATTGTTAGGATTATATTATAGTTATTTGGCAAAAATTTCAATCTATCTTGAAAACTGCGCAAAGTATTATCAACTTGCTGAGAACAACTATCAGAATATTGTAGATTACTGTAATATCACAAAACTAGAAGACAACCGTTTTAAGCTTTATAAGAAAAAAGAAATTTATACAAT
This sequence comes from Promethearchaeota archaeon, assembly GCA_048938005.1. Classification (GTDB taxonomy): domain Archaea; phylum Asgardarchaeota; class Lokiarchaeia; order Sigyniarchaeales; family SOKP01; genus Loki-b32. The sequence goes on from JBHLMQ010000049.1 coordinate 13,704, forward strand.
CCTTTCTGAGTTTACTTCAATATTAAGAGGGATCCTAAATAAGAATCCCAAATATTATTCTGAACAGTTAGAAAATTTACTTAATAGAGTTCTCAAAATCAAAGCAGGAGAGATTCATAGAATCAATTTATATACTCAAATTGAAAAAATATACCAATTAGAACGTAATACATGTGTCGTATTAGAAAAAGTAAAAATCGATTGCCCATTGTTATCTACAGATACTTTGGAAGAAAATATTATTTTTAACACAGAAGAAAATCTTGAGAAGTTAGATGTTGTTCGGAATTGGATCAAGAATGCATCTGAGAGATACCAAAAATATCAAAGAAACCTTTTAAAATTACATTCTGGAAAATTAATTAAATATTTAGAATCTTATCGTGCAGAATTCATCAATTATAAAAATATGAATGTTGAAAAATTCAATCATTTATTAGAAGAAATGGTTAAAAAGGCTTTTGACACCTATAACTCTGAAGCTATTGAGGTTTTAAATACAATAAGTGATTTTTTAAAATTTGATAACTTCAATGAGAGAATCATTGAAAAATTTGAGATTGAACACAAAGATTTGATACAATTAGATGAACTCTTAAAAAATTTTATCAACGATATTTTCGAGAAACCATTACTTAGAAATCTTGAATCAGAATATTATAAAAAATTGATTTTGCTAATTTCGGGCAAACATACTGAATTTGATAAACATATCTTGAAATGCATTAATCATATGTTATTAGAGTTTCAGGAATTTAGAGATAAAAAAGTATTATCATTGGAAGAACAAAAAAATCAATTTAGTTTAGAATTAAAACCCAATCTTCAAAAACTAATTGATTTAAGCTTTAATTTAGATAAAAAGTTTTTACCATATCCTCTTTTCATAGATATTAATACACAGAATAAAAGACTGAAAGTAAATAATTCTGAAATTATTAATTTTATTATTGAAAATCCGAATTTTATAGAAATTAAGGATATAAAGATATATTTTTTTATGTCTAACTCATTTCAAGCAAAATTAAAGTATACAACTATAAAGAAATTAAAAGCTAATGAAAGAAGAAATATAAAAACAAAGATTACCCCAACAAAAGAAGGCACTTACCTGTATATGGTTATGATTGAATACCAGCACATTAATAAAACTTTTTGGATGCCTTCGATAAAACTTGAATTAACGGTTGAAGAAGCTGATCCAGTTATTAAATACAATTATTATCCAAAAACAGATATAAATATGTATTATAATGAACTTGAAGCAACTAGAGTTTTAAAACATGTCAGAAGTACTATTTAAAGATTTAAAAAAAAATCTGGTTTACTAAATTTCTTTATAAATTGAAATGTAAAATTTTTATTTATTTAATTTCTTTTTGTAATTTGATAATGAATAACAAAGAAGCTCAAGATCTTAATAAAAGGCGAGACTATACAAATTCTAATGATAAAACAGCATTAAACAAATTAAATTGGTCTTTTTGTCCATTTTGTGGGAATAAAATTCCAAAAATTCGAAAATTAAAGTTTTGTATAAATTGTGGAACTAATATTAATTACCTTAAAGAATTTAAGAAATTACAGCCAAAAAAAGTAAAAAATCCTTTTATTCATGCAACAGAATATCCCATGACTTTAACACCTTCAATTGTATATGGTCCTAAGAAAATTTTAGATGATGAAATAATTAATACAAAAGATCATGAATTATGGGGGACCATGGCTTCCATTGGGGTGCCCTTGGGTGCATATCTTTTAATGAATTTTATAGCTGCAATATTATTCGCTATTATCATTTATTTTTCTTTTAATTTGGAGTTTTTATTCGATCCATACTTTATAATTTTTAGTTCTTTCTTTGAATTAATATTTATACTAATTCCAATAATATATGTGAAAAACTATCTCCAAAATCCCACTTTAAAAAATAGGTTAGGTTTATTGGGATTTACTTTAAAAGGATTTAATAAAAAAGAAATCTTTAAAGAAATTTTAATAGGATTGGGATTTGCTGTAATAGGGATATTATTAGTTGCCTCCGTCTCATTTCTAACTGAGTTTATATTAAAAATATTTTTTGGGATTGAAATTGTTCGTGATTTAAGTAGTACTACTACTGATGTGGAACTGATTATCTCATCCGCAAATATTTTTAGTTTGATTTTATTATCTATAGTAATGATATTAATTATTGGGACATCTGAAGAGATATTATTTAGAGGTTTTATGCAAAAAGGTTTAATGCGGAGCCTAGGTAATAAATGGGGTATTCTAATTACTGCTTTTATTTTTTCAATGATTCATCTATTAGGAATATTTTTAATAGGATTAGAAACTCCATTAGTTCTAATAATTTTATTTTTTTTATCGTTTGTTCCTTACTTTGCGATCTCATTAATGTTAGGCTTAATCTATTATTGGAGAAATGAGAATTTAATAGCTGTTATTATAGCTCATGGCGTTTATGATACATTAGCAATAATATTAGCTTACATTTTTTATTATATGGTTTAAATATTTCTGGGCATTTAAAATGAAAATAATACAAAAATTTGAATTAAAAGCAAAGCAAAAGAGAACCAATATTGGAATTGGATTAGGGGATTCTAAATATCATAATCAGAAAATTTTAAAGGCATGTTTAAATTTCTTGGAGCAATATAAGTCAAATATTTATTTTTTTGGCAAATCTGATTCCATGAATAATTTTCTTGAACAAATTCGAAATAGTAAAACTAAATTAAGAGTGGAATTTGTTGAATGTAAAAATCCTGAAATTAATATTTTTAATTTTTTAAAAAATAACACTATTCATGCTATTGTGAGGGGTTCTTTAAGTTCAAATAAATTCCTAGAAAATCTTAAAATAAATCTAAATGTTAGAGAAATCAATAGATTAGCATTATTGGAAACATCTAGTGGGCATCAATTCTTTTATGGTCCAGTTGGTATTGATGAATGTAATCGTTTGGAAGATAAAATTATATTTCTAGAGGCAGCTATAAAGGAACTGAGAAGATTCAATATTATTCCAAAGATTAGTATTTTAAGTGGGGGAAGAATAAGCGATATTGGCAGAGATGATAAAGTTGATAAAACTATTGAAGACGCGAACAAAATTGTTAAATTTCTTGAAATAAAATATCCAAATTTAATGATCTCTCATGATGAGATATTAATAGAAAAAGCTATCGAAAATAAATCTAATTTAATTATTGCTCCTGATGGTATCTCAGGTAATTTAATATATCGCACACTTGTCCATTTAGGAGGCGGAAAAGCATATGGTGCAATTTATATGAATTTAAATAGCCCCATTATTGACACATCCCGAGTGGGTAAATTTTCTGAAATTTATGGTGCCTTATTATTAGCACAAGCTCTATCAGAATAATATGTTATCTTAATTTTTATAACAAATACTCTAGTGAAAAATTTCTTATCTTGTTGTTTTAACTTAATACTTTCACCTATAATTGTGAATTTCGCTTTTAGTTTCACATCTTTCTGTGAAAGTATAGAGTGAATTAATTTCATTATTTTTTGAATTCATATTGCTTCAACATAAAACACCATAAATCTCCTTATTTCCTTGACATTTTAAATTATTTCTATTTTATAAAACTCATAGAAAAAATTTCAAAAGAGAAAATTAGTATCAGATCAATATTCTTAATAAATATTTTCAAACTCTTTAATTAAAGCTGAAAAATTTTTTTCTTCATCTGATGCGTTTAAAAAAGCAAGAGTTTCTTTTAATTCTTGGAGATTTTTTATTCCAGGTATAGTAGTTGAAACACCGGTTTGAGAAAGGGTATAATTCAGGCATTTTATGGGATTAATATCTTTAGGTATCTTTTTTTTTACATTAATTCCTCCAGATTGATATTTTGCAATACTTACAGTCCGATTTCTTTGTAATAATTTTCCTCCAGCAAAAGGTTTAATAGCTACAAGACCTATTCCTTCATTGGTACACATTTGCAAAAAATTTTCTCTCTTTGGCATAACATGATTTACTAGATTAATTTGATTCATTATGATATCAAAATAACCGCTCTTAACAGCTTTTTGACCAATGGAAATGTTGTGAGTACTTAAACCTATAAATATTGCTTTTTTATCTTTTTGCAGTTTTTTGGCTAGATCTAATAAACCTCCTGGAGCTATAATTGATTCATATTCTCTTTCTTTAATGAATTGTAAATTAATAATATCACAATAACCCTTACCAAATTTAGATAATGTATTTAAGAAAGTTCGCTCACAATCTTTAATATTGCGTGTTCTTCGAACTTTTCCATCTTGTTCTACTGTTCCTAAATGACAAGTGAGTATTACGTCATCTTTATAATCCTTTATTGCAGAACTAATATTATCGATGTATGCGGATACATTAAAAACAATATCAAAATAATTAATCCCATTTCTAATAGCTTCATGTATTATTGAAATCACAATCTTCTTAGGTTGTCTAAATAAATATTCAGTCCCTAAGCCAATTTCACTAACTTTTAAACCCGTTCGTCCTAATGTGCGAAATTTCATATCAAAACTTATATACTTAAGAAAATTATTTCAAAAAATTCAAATCCATTTTTGTAATATTTTAAGTTTATAATATTTAAAAAGTAAAATAGTCTGAATATTTTTTCTAACTTAAATAGTTTACATTTGTTTATTGTATGAAATTATTTAATAAAAATCAGGAAAAAAAAGAAAGAAATCTTAAAGAATTAAGTAATTGCTCCAATAATTGCTGCGATAAGTACGATTATCCCACCAATGAAAACTGAAAATATGATTAAAAGAATACCAAAAACACCTAGAAATGTTGGAGTATAAGGAATTGGTTTTATTCCTAATAAAATAGAAAGAATTGCGAGAACAACAGCAATTATTTCTACAATCAATCCAAAACTCCAAAATTCGAAAATTCCAATCAAATGTAATATAGATTCTATGAAGGCTACAATTCCTCCACCAATTGCTATAACTCGCATAAACTTATCCGATTCTTGCAACCAACTCCATGGCACTTTTGATCCACCTATATTTTTTTATGTATTTTTTAATCAAAAAATATATTAGATCCACTTATAAATTTTAACAAAATAAGTAAGATTCTATTAATAACTGGGAGAGGGGGGATTTGAACTTCCGGAAGGCCAACGAAACATTTGGTCTTTCCCCGGCCACTCGGCCCCCAGCCGAGTATCATACCAATCTAGACCACCCTCCCTTTATTAAACAAGCTTCCCTTCTTAGAGATTTAATTAATTCCCTCCTTTAACAAAGAGATAATTTAAAATTAAACAAATAATCTTATTTATAAGCTGGTATAGAAAAAAAAATTAATACACTAAAAAAGTTTTACCTTCAAATCTTAAACCAATAATTTTTAAATTGCTTAAAGAGTTTTAATTCTTATTATTCTCATCAAAAAACTTATTTATTGACTTCATGAGATCAAGGAAACCATTTCTAATTTTTTGGCCCCAATACTTTGACGCAAAAAGAAGTCGGAGTAATGGTAGACGACTTCCTAAAAAATTTGCTATAGAAAAGTTTAATTTAGAAGATATAGCAAAAGCAGCACGAAATTTAGGTTATAATGTTGAAATTGAGAAAAATTATAAATATTCAAGAACATGGTGGGATGACCCCGGAAGAGTTTTAATAGATACGAAGGGTAAAAAGAAGAGTAAAGTAATGGTTGAAATAGCTAAAGAAATTAGAAAAATACAATCAAAGTCCTAATTTTTCAATTATGCATGAGTTTGCTTTTGCTTATAATATTTTCAAAGTAGCTGAAGCTACAGCACTGAAATATAATGCTAAAAAAATAACCGAGGTCCTACTAGAAATAGGGGAATTAACTCTTATTGTTCCTGAACTTCTCCGGCGTTCTTTTGAAATGGCTACGAAGGGATCAATAGCTGAAGGAGCAAAATTAAATATTATAATAACTCCTGGTAAGATTAAATGTCGAGAATGTAATAAAATTTCAAATGTTTCTTTAACTCAAGAAGCACAATTAACTGGATTACAATTATTTAAATGTTCTCATTGTGATAGTAATAATACAGAAATAATTGAAGGCAAAAAAGCGAATGTAAAAAATATTAAAATTCAAGATTAAGCTTTTTATTAAACTAAAATCCCATTTAGAAGGCCATGCTGACCAGGACGGCTGGTAATTCTCACGTTCCCTAATTTTGTTTCAACAATAGCTCCTTTTGTTAAAATATGTCTTCGATTCAAATCTTTTGAAGCAAGATTCTCTTCAAACCGCAATATCTTAACTTTTTGAGTTTTATTTGTACTAGGATCAGTGACATTGATGAATTGAGTTGCAAATAGTTTAAGCTTGAAATTACCACCTTGTATACGTTGTATTTTCTTCTTTTCTGTTCCTATTTCTGTATCGATCCTTGGTCGTTCTAAATCTCTTTTTCTTTTCTTACTAAAATGTTTGTACTTTTTTCCAGTGTATTTTCGCTTACTTCGAGTTTGACTTCTTGCCATGAAATATTAACCATTAAGTATCCAGTTTAATAACTTAGTTAAGTAAGGATATCTTTAAAATTTTTTTAAAAATCGCTCTCAATTATGATTTATTAAGACAAAATAAATATAGACAAAATTTTTATTTAACATATAACATTAACTTAGCTATAATTTATAATGCATTCTATTTTACAGCAAAATGATGGAAAATAACAATAATCTCAAACAAATAAATCAAAAAGAAATTGAAAAAGCAATTCAAACTAGCACGACCACTGTTGGAATAATAATAAAAAATGGTGTTGTTATAGGTACTGAATCACAAGCCACCGCTGGAACTGTAGTAGCATCTAAACAAGCCCAGAAATTATTTGAAATAAATAAATTCACAGCAGCAACCATATCTGGCGGAGTTGCAGATTGTCAGTATGTTGTTAACCAACTTCGTGCTCTCTCTCGATTAAGAGAAGTAGAACAGGAGAGTATTCCTGAACCAAAGTATATTGCAAGTATAACAAGGAATATATTATTTAGCGGACGCACTTATTTTATTGCTATGATGATTGTAGGGGGATATTCACAACAAGAAAATTCTGGTAAACTTTATGGAATTGATCTATTAGGTACGTTATATGAGGAGGAAAATTTTATAAGTTTTGGGAGTGGGAGCCCATTTAGCCTGGGTGTATTAGAAGCCGATTGGAAGCCGAATATGGCAAAATCGGCGGGTATAGATTTGGTAAAAACAGCAATAACCAGTTCACGTGAGAGGGATGCTGGATCGGGATATGAATTACAACTTTGCCACATAAATAAGAATGGTTTTAAACAAATTCAATAATTTCTTTATTCTTTAATTAATCTTCACGTATCTGTATATCAACCTGCATTATTTCATTGTTGAAACAAATAAACCCATTAATTTCTTCAGTATTCATATCCATTATAGTCCATATTTGGTTTTTAAAAGGATTCCTAACACCACCAACATCCTTATCTAAAAATTTCATATTATAAATATCAGTTGCACTAGGGTATGCAGGAACGGGGTGTGAATGAAAGATACTTATTAATCTTAAATTTTTTTTGTTAACTGCCTCTTGATGTATTTCAAAATATTTATCAGAATCTTTTATTAAGTCAAAAGAACCCATAGACTCAATATTTGATTTCAAACAATAAAATCGTTTTCCAATATAATGAATTTTATATTCATCAAAAGTTATTTCTTCTTTTTTTAAATTACCGAAAATTAAACCACACGCTTCTATTGGTGCTGCTCTTTTATTACATTTTTTTAATTCATACAATATTTTTTGAGATAGATTAAGTATTATATCTTTTTCAACCTTCATTTTTATAACACATTAATTTAATTATCTACAGTAGTTAAAGCTGCATTTAAAGCTGCCAATCTAGATTTTGGTGGACTATCTCCTACACCAATTATAATTACATCATTTTTTTCTAAATTAAAATCATTAGTAGATAATCTTGTTTTAAAATAATTGAAAATTTTAGATTCTACTCTTGAATGGGGATCAGTGGATATTGAGGGAAAGATCAAATCATGACCATTATAAATTAAACAAGTAGCACCAATACCACCTATTTTTATAGCAGCGTCTCTTTGATCTATTCCTGTAGTTAATTTGTTTGATGCATTTCTTATTAAACAATAATAAAGATAATTATTTTGTGATTCTATAATAATTTCCTTTAAAATTGAAACGTTTCCTTCTTCAATAAGTGGAATTTTTTGTTTAATTTTGTTTAAAAATATTTTGCCTTTCTCTGTTAAAATATGTCCTTTTCTTTTATTATTATCGCTTAAAGTTTCGATAAATTTAATTTTTTTTTTTAATTTTGTTATTAACGATTTTGTTGTTCCAGAACCAATTTCTAATTCTTTTTGAAGTCGGTATCTCCCTATACCCTCCTCTCTTTTTCCAAATATGAATAGGGCCATAATAATATGAACTAATTCAAATGTTGGTTTAATTGTAGAACTTTGAAATAAATCTTCTAATTCTTTAAACATTATTACTTTCAAATGTAATTAATTAATATAAGTCAAAAAAAAATATAAATCAAAATATAATTTTATTAAATATCTATATTCCGATAAATCTATTCAAATATCCATAAATTGAAATCTTCGTAAAAAAATATGTCTAAAAAAGAGAGCGATAAAAAACAAGATCGGACACATAATTTAGTTATTTTTAAAACTAAAGAAGATTATCAAAGTAAGACTCTCGATAAGTACTCGTTTGAAAAAATTGACCAAGAAGATAAAATCAAACTTGTAAACGATTTTAAGCCATTTGGAGGGCATTATCGATATTCGATTCTATTAGAAAACCAAAGTTTAGCTCCTATTTCAGAAGTGAAAATCAAAATAAAATTTCCTGAATTTTTAACATTCACAAGGGCATTTCCAGCTACCCTCAATATCTCTGGGGGTATGGTTACTGAAAAAGATGCTAAGCAAATAACCCTTGAATTTGATGAGTTAAACGAAAAAAGCCATAAACAAATTTATCTTCATTTTGCTCCAAATACTCTTGATATTGTGGGAGAAATAAGAACTATTGTTACTTATGTAAATAATAAGGATACGGTTAGAGTCTTGGATTCCAGACCTGGAGAAATAATCATTAATAGACTAACTATTGAACCTAAAATAATCCCTTCCCGTTATATCAGAGAATTTTCTCAAACTCCTGGTATAAAAAAAGTAATAAAAAGCTTAGGTATTGAAATTGCTCATCAAATAAATTCAGAGATATTATTCGACCTTTTAGAAAAAATTTTCTCTATTCACAAATTTCAATTAATCGCTAAAGATGCTAATAAAAAAATTCTATGGTATTTCGGAACTGATTTGGAATCTAAAGAAGATATACTAGCAGTTGGACAGATAGTATCAAATAAGGTAGAAATTATGGCTTC
>JBHLMQ010000050.1:0-23087 GCA_048938005.1 Promethearchaeota archaeon
GGACTAACGAATAAATCTGCTTTATTATAATACTCAGTTAGTTCCTTTTTACTAACAATTCCTGTAAATTTAATTTTTTTAGAAACTCCTTCTTTTATTGCAAGTTTTTGAAGGTCTTCTCTGTTGGATCCATCACTTGTGATAATACATTTAAAATCACTTTTTACAAATTTTAAAGCTTTTATTAACACATCAACTTTTTTTTCAGGGCTTAATCTGCCAACATGTAATATTAAAGGAATTTCATTCTTCTTCTTAGTATTTTTATATGTACCTAAGTCTATAGGATTAGGAACTACAAAAATTTTTTCTTGATGAATACCATTATTAACTAAAATCTTTTTAGAAAAAGTACTAGGTGTAGTTATCCAAGTGCCAATATTATGATATGAAAGCCACCACCAAATTAACTTGTTACTTATTTTTTTCATAAAAGCTATTAATTTGATTTTATAAGCTAATCTCAAAGTTCTTGATTTTTCAAAATATGTTGATTTTATGTATTCAGTATGCATTTCTAAATATTGAGGGAGTAATGTATGAAATGTAGTAATTAATGGAATTTTCTTTAATCTGCTTAATATAAATGCACAAAATCCCATTGATAAATGTGAATTTGAGTGTATTACATCAAAATCTACTATATTAGCAATCCTTAATATCCTTCTAATGGGTGCCGTATATCTCCACATATAATCTTCATAATACTTAAAAATGTGCCCTTGGAATTTATGAACTATAACTCCATCAATTATTTCTTCAGAGTTCTTATCTGATAATGCTAAAATATGAACAATATTGCCTGCTTTTTTAAGTCCCTTTGATATTCTCCATACAGCATCTACAATACCATTTGTACAGGGCATAAATGTGTCTGTGAATATTGCAACTTTCATTATAATCTTATATTATGAGTTTTTTTAAAAAGATATCCTTTGTATGAAATAATAAACTTTATAATAACATTTTTTTTAAAAAATATGTATGGTTATAGGAAAGACAGATTGGAATAAATATTCATTTAAGGATTCCTTTATTAGAAAATTATTTTTAAAATCTGTATGGAATGGTTATAAGAAATTATTAAATAATTTTAATTTAAATAACGAAATTAAGATTATGGAATTAGGTTCTGGTACAGGATATAATAGTTATAATTTAACAAAAGAATTTAAGGTATCTAAAGTAACTTTAGTGGATTCTAATAAAACTGCCCTAGCTTCTTCAAAAAAGAGATTTAAGAATTACAAAGTTGAATTGATAAATGATGATATTATGGAATTAAAAAAGAAAGGAAAGTATGATCTTGTTCACTCTCAAGGATTAATTGAGCACTTTCAAGGTAGTAATTTAGATAAGATTATTAGTATCCATACAAGTTATGTAAAAAAAGGAGGGTACTTACTACTTTTTTATCCCACTCCAACAATAACTTATAAAGTGATTAGAAAAGTTGCAGAATTATTGAAATTATGGATTTTCGTTGATGAAGTCCCATTAAAAAGTGAATATGTTAAAAATTTAGTAGAAAAGAAAGGATTTAGATTAGTTAATTCAACAAGGATCCTTAGGCATACAATAACAGAGGATGGATTATTATTTAAGAAAATATCCTAAATTTTATACTCAGTTAAAATAAAATGAGAAAAACTAATATTTGGTAACAAATTGATGCCGTTGTGCAACGGTATTCTCAATAAGCATTCACGAGAATGTGTTTTAGCTTATCTCATAGACATCTTTAAAGTTTTGTAATTTCAATATTTTGAACATTTTCTGAAATTCTAACGAGCCCTGGTTGGATATTATCTATTTTTCCGACAATCCAATTAGAAATTTTATAGCTTGATAGCGCAGACGTAAAATCTTCTACTTTAATAGGATCAACAGCAATTAGCATACCTCCCGCAGTTTCGTGGCATTTACAATTATCAAAAGCATATCCTAACTCATGAGATAATTCTTCAGAAAATTTGATTGATGGAACAGTATCAATTGTCGCAGATAAATCAGAATTCTGAAGCATTTCTGCAGTATGACCCGCCAATCCAAATCCAGTAATATCTGTTAATGCATGAACAAATGAAAAATCAGTGTAAGAATGTATAGTTTTTACAACATTTTGATTTGAAGTAGTCATTATTTTTATAGCAAGATCAATAGATTTTTGGAGTTCATTCTTAGAATAATTCTCTAGCATTTCAGGAAAATCCTTAAGAATCCGATATGATGCCATAATTGCTTGGAGGCCTATTGGTTTGGTTAACACTAGTTTATCTCCTTCCTTTACTCCTTGTTTTAGAATTAAAGCACCTTTGTTAACATATCCAGACGCTTCTCCGCCTATCAATGGCCATTCGCTATAAATAGTGTGCCCACCGACCACTTTAGAATTTATTTTTTTTTCCATAAAATATTTTATACCCTTTAGAATCCCTTCAGCAACTTCCATTGGAGTTCTTGTACTAATCGCTAAGAAGACAAGCATCCCTGATATCTCAGGTACATTCATTGCAAAAATATCATTTGTTACATTACACGCAGCGATTTCACCTGCTATTTCAGGTTCATCTATAATTGGAGTGAAAACGTCAATACTTTTAACAAGAACCAAATCACTTTTGGGTATAGGTATAATAGCAGCATCTTCAATATCTCCCGCTAAACCTACCTTAATTAATAAATCATTTAGGTCGTTTTGTCCAAGTTTACAGCTTCATCCATGTATCTTTACATCTGTAGTCAATCGATAATTTAATTCTTTGCTCATACACCTCAACTTTTTATGATATTTATTTAATTTTAAATTAAAGTTAGTTAATAATTCAAGTTCTAACTATCTATAAAAATTTTCGATATTATTTATCAATTTTATCGATAAATAACAATTATGTTGTAATTAAAAATAAGATCTAAAAACACCCAATTATTTACGATGCTGTTTTGCAACAGTATACTCAATAAGCGCCCACAATGATGTGTTTTTACTTATTTCATAGACATCGCTAGATTTTTGTTATTTCAATATGTTCAGCATTTTTGGATACCCGAACATATTTAGGTTTGCTTGTATTATCGATTGTGCCTATAATCCAGTTTTTCACGCCAAATTTATTATTTAATCTTTGTGAAAATTCTTCAGCAAATTCATGATCCACAGAGAGAAGCATCCCCCCCGCAGTCTCAGGCATTTCACATTCATCATATTTGTACCCAAATTCGTAAGCTAAATCGCTTGTTAGTTTAATACTAGGGATCTTTTCGATTATAGCTGAGAGACGCGAATTTTGAAGTATTTCTCTCAGATGCCCAGCAAGACCAAAACCACTGACATCTGTCATCGAATGAATGAATGATATATCTCTATATGTATGAATAGTCTTTACAACGTCTTGAAGGGGTGTTATCATTAATTTCACGGCTATATCAATAGATCTGTCAATTTCAGTTGTAGAATAAGATTCCAAAAGTTCAGGATTATTTTTTTGAAGTCGGTATGCTGCCATTATTGCTTGATTGCCAATTGGTTTTGTTAGAATTATTTTATCTCCCTCTTCTAAATAGGTTTTTTTGATAATTTTATCTTTTTCAGCAAAACCACTTGCCTCACCACCAATAAGAGGCCATTCTGAATATATTGTATGACCCCCAAGAACTTTAGAATTTAATTTTTTCTCCATAAAGTTTTTGATTCCCTTTAATATTCCTTCTGCTATGTACATAGGCATGTTTTTCTTTAATCCTAAGAACACAAGCATACCAGATATTTCTGAAACATTTAGAGCAAATATATCGTTGGTAACATTAGCAGCGGCAATTTCTCCCATGATATCTGGTTCATCTATAATAGGAGTAAATATGTCTATATTTTTAACCATAACTAGGTTAGTATTTGGTACAGGAATAATTGCGGAATCTTCAAAATCACCTTTTAATCCAGCATTTTCCAGTAGGTTCTCTAATTTCTCACTAGAAAGCTTACAGTCTCATCCAAAAAGTTTTGTTTGCAATGTCAATCGATAACTCTCTAATTCTTGCATCCTTCACCTCAGTTTATAATTTTTAATAATAAATACTAATAGAATTAAATAGAATAGATGAATATATTAATCTTTTCCATATATTATATTTAAATTTTAAATAAGTAGGATGCATTTGTAAATTATTTTGAAAAAAGATTTTATAAATATAAAGTTCAATTAGAATTTCTAAAATCTATAGATCGATTTATGGAAAGTATAGATCTATATGTTTAGTCATTTTTCTTGCTATCTCGAATTGATCCCGATAGTATAGCTCGAGTTTGATCTCATCTGCTGTGGGGTCAAATAAATTCTTTTTAAGCTCTTTTTGTTTGTCTACTTTGAGCACATAATTAAATTTGAAAATTTTTCCAGGTTTAAGTTCATTTATTTGGAGAAATTTTGGAAAACTTTCCTTTCTCTGGAAAATAAGATAAGATGGTACTTTTAAAGATATTTGTAAATCTTTAAAATCAAAATTTGAGGGATTAGTTAATTTGAAATTTAAATATATTTCGTTTCCGATAGTTTTGATGTTCTTAAAGAAGAGAATTTCTTTAGAATCTGGTATTTCAGAGTCAATTTGTTGGAAATAAAGTTTATCATTAATAATTTTTGCATTTAACTTGTTCTTGTTTATAAATTTAAGAACTAATTCTTTTACTCGTTCGATATCTAATTTAATATAATTAGCGAGTAAATCTAACTTAATGGGATTAATAATTTTAAGATAATATTTAATTTGATTTAGATATAACTTATTATTAGATTTTCTGACAAATGTTTTTGATTTATTTATTATTAACTCTTTTGAGGCATTAAATTTATTAAGATATGGCCTAATATATAAGTTAAATATATTATTATCTTCGAAAATCTTTTCTTTTCCAAGAATGATATCAATTTTTTTTTCTGCATCTTCAATATAGTTTTGGATTTGCATGGTATTTATTTCTATTAATCTCTTTGCGTCCGAAAATTCATTCTTTTTTATTAAGAAATCAAATTTATTAATTAGTTTATGAAAATCCTCATTAAAATTTTTCATACCTTCAATTTTCTCTGTAATAATAGATTGGATATGTCCTTGAAGTAGTTGAAAACTTAATTCAGTACTAATCCCGTCGATCAGTTTAGATTCAGAACCTATAGTCATTGGTTCAGCTTGCAAAATATAGTTAAATAGTTTATCTTTCATTAATTTAATTTGGCGATCCAGATCATTCAAATATTCTTGAATTTCTATTTTTGTTGCAACCCATTTCTGTAATAGATCCTTAAAAATTTCGTTAAATTCTACGTTATTTATTAATAATTCTCTGATATCACCATCCAATTTAAATAACTTTTTCCTTATTTGGGTTATATAACCAAGTGTATCATCTTTAATATCTTTTAATTCAATACTAGTTATTTGAGTATCTAAATCTACTTCAAACTTATTTTCTTTCATATATTCAAACTCTGTTTTTAAGATATTAATACGATCAATAATTATATTGATCTTTTTTTTCAAATCTAAAGTAAACTCAGCTTTCTTTTCTTCACAGATTTCGGAGATAAACCCTTTAATAATACTTAATTCTTCAATAATTTGTACTCTAGTTTCTTCCCAATCTTCGATTAAATCAAATGCCAACCTCTTGTACTCAAATCTATTAATTATTTGGTGAAACTTTTTAACTTTCTTTAAGATTTTATTATATTTTTCATTTAACTGAATTTCGGTGGTATTAAATTTGAAATTTTGAATGTATGAATTCAATTTTTCTCTAAATTGAGCAGGAATTTTCTGAAATTCGATAATTCTCTTCCGAAATATTGTTAATTCATTATTGATTCTTTCAATTGTATTATCGATATCTGGAAAGTTTGCTTTAATATTTTTTAGTGTATAAATGATTTCTTTCTTGACTTCTGGATCTTTTTCAATTTTTAGAGCATTATTTAACTCAATCGTAATCCAAACAGCAAGCTTCTTACTTTCTAAAATGAAACATATATTTTGTAACAAAACAATAGTTTTCTTTCTTTCTCGCCAGAATCGGGATTCTAATTGATATAAAATTTTTGTGATTTCATTTTCAATTTCAATCTGATATTCTTCAAATAATCGCTTAAATACTAATACAATGCCTTCCCTAATATTTTCAGATGGATTTTCTAATTCTTCAAATAAATAAGGAAATATTTCGGGGATATTCTTGCTGCTTAGATGAAAGATTGCATTTATTAATGAATTTCTATAATCAGAATCACTTGCTTCCAATATTGAATGCAATAAATTTGCCCAAATTTGATCAAAATTATTTTCAGCGATATTAACAAGAGCTTCAATAACTTTTAATTGAATACGATAATCTTTTTCCTTTAATAGATTAATCAACTTTGGTATTATTGAAATTATTTCTGATGATTTTTCTTTGCCAATTTCTCCAAATAACCAAATAATAAGTTCTTTTACTCTATTTTCTTCATTATAAAGAAGATTTAATAAAATATAAAATATCTTTTCTTTCGATAGAAAATATGTCCCATGAATCTTTAAAAGTTCTGCTGCTGCCCTCGCAACATCATCATCCTCATCCCTTAGATTAATAATTACCATCGATAATAAGGGTTCTAAATCTGGAATTTTAGTATAATCTTGATTTAATATCTTCTGGATTGTCTTTATCACATTCAATTTTACCTTCCAGTCATTGTCCATTAATTTTTCGGTATATTCTTCAATTATTTCCTGTAATTCGCTTAAATCTATATGTAAAGATAATATCAAATTACCTATGATTTTAACCGTTAATCTCCTTACAGAAGAATCTTGGTCATATAAACGGCCTCTAATTTTATTTATTAATTCAATTAAAAGATTTGGCCTAAACAAACTTATTTGATATGAAATTTCTAATGATACTAATCTAATCCAAGAATCTGAATCATTTATAAAATGATTAATATTGTTTATTGCCCTCAATGAGATTGAGGGTGCCTTATCACAAATTAGGTTTAATAAGCTTAAACTTCGATAAATAAGCTCCTTATCAGAATGATTTTCGTAATTTTCTATGATTTCAAATATGCTTTCAGCAGCTTTTTCATTATACCCGTTTAAAATTAAACTTTCAATTTTTTCAGTATCTAAAGTCAGAGTTGTCAATGCGGTAGGGAAGATATTTTTTTTTAAATTATAGTTCAATGATCTCTTCTATTAAAAATATCTTTCAACTAGTATAAAAAAATTTATAAAAAAAAGAATAAATATAAGAAAAAAGTACCAATGGGGTTTTATTTATTAGTCAAATAGCTCAATAATAGCTTGTCCGGGAGTTGCAATTCTTTCTCGATAAGTTAAAATTCCTTCTGGTATTTCTTTTGTCTTTACTAAACCTCTTTCAATATCCTTGTCAGATATATATCCTCTTTCACCTGCCTCGAATTGTTTTATGATATTACCATCCTTGTTCTTAATATCAACATTTGTAATGGTTGTCTGCTCTACATCGAAGAAAATCCTTTTTCCTTCAATTTTCGATATTGTTGCTTGAGTGAGAAGTAGATCTCCAACTCTAACCATCGCACGCATCTCAACACCTATCTCAATAATCTTCCCATATTTACCCTGTTCCAGAAAATCTTCGAATAACTTACTAATAAAGCCAAAGGAGAATAAACCATGAGCAATTACTCCTTTAAGACCCGCCCTTTCGGCAACAACATCATTTGTATGAATAGGATTTGTATCTCCACTTGCCTTAGCATATTGTTTTAATAAATCTCGCGTTATGCTATTAAATTCATTTTTTATAATTTGCCCCACTTTTATATCTGATATTTTAACCATTTTTAATAACCTCCTTGTCTAATAGCTGCGCTGGATGTTACTTTACATATTAATTCGTTATTTTGGTTTTTTACAGTTAATAGTAATTCAGCAAATAATATCATACTCTTTTCAACTAACCACACTTTGGAAATCTTGCCTGTTGAAGTTAATACATCTCCATTTTTAATATCGACACATCCTTCCCAATTATATTTATTTCCGGCATGAAGTAACTTATTTGGATTTAAAACAAGAGGACGTTCTTCTCCATTTTGCTTAACTTTTAAGCCTGGCACGAGTATGTAAAATGCATTTACAGCAAATGAATTAGCAAAAGCATGACATGCAGTAACCCCTTCCTCCTCTGGACCAATATATTTTGGATCAGTTATACCATAAATTTTAGCAAAATTGACCATTTTTTTGTATCTACATTTAAATCTAGCACTCCCTGGAATATCAATACCTTGGAGCGTATTAATAAGAAACTCTGCATTTTTTTTCATTTCTTCATTTTTAGCTTCCATTTTGATTTTACTCTTAATGATTAAATTATATTAATAATAATTTAGGTTTAATTTAATTAAAACTTTAATTTCACACTATTTTTGTATAAATTTTTTCTTCAGATTTAACAGATCTAAAGTAATTAAAGATTCTAGTGTAATTTTTTGATCCATTTAATAAGAAACAAGATAGATTATACTTACTAATAAGAGTAAGTATGTAAGGATCTATTGGATTTGATCGTCCTTTTAATTCGCCAACGTTAGATTTTAGTTCAGCTAATTTACCCGATTTTATCATCTCTTTAAATTCTGAAGTTGAGATTTTTTTAATAATCTGATTTTTATTATTTATAACACCATCAACATCTTTAATTAAAAAACATTCTTGTAATCCCAATTCCCTTGCTAAAAATAGAGTTATTGAATCAGAAGTCACATCCCAGCTATGTGGTAGTTTATCATTTTCTTTCAGAAATTTATATGGTAAAAATATACAAAAAGATTTACTTAACTTTTTCAATCTATCAAAATCTTCAATAATTTCTAGTTTAGGAAATTTTTTGCTCAACTCTAAACCATTATAGTTCATAGAAATGATTCCCATCCAATGAGCAAGCTCTTCAGTAAATTTTAATTCACTATATACTTTTCTGATAAAATTTGCGAGTGAACCTCCTCCAGGTATTAAAATTATTTTTTGAATTAAATTCTCATTAAAAATCTGTGTTAATTGTGAGATGGTAGATTTGAGATTTTCAAAATCCTCTAAAATTTTGCCTCCTATTTTGAATATTGATGTTTTAGGTTTCATATTTTTACGTATCTTTTAATTGATAATAAAAAGCTCCTGCTACAGCAAAAGCAGAAGAATTAATACGGTCAGGAATCTGTGTAATTTCTTCATAAGAAAAAATGTTATTATATCCTAATTTTTCTAAAGATTTCCTTATTAAAAACTCAGCAGACAAACCAGTTATTACAAATTTTGGGTAATTTTTAAATTCTTTAAATCTGATGGTAAGGTTATCAATGAACTCTCTAATTTCGCGTACAATAATATCTAATTGTTTTTGGTAAATATAATTAGCTATAAGGTCTAATTCTTCCCTTGAAATTGTTTCAATGTCCATGCAAATTACCCTAGCAAGTCGAGCATAACAATTTTCTAAGGATTTTGACCGATTGTCAGCGGTGTCGTTAATATAATCTTTCTCTGAAATATTATTCAAAATTCTGTGCACATCAGAAATTAAAGCAAATTTCTCAAAGGAAACGCGTATATTTTTACCTTTATAAGGAACATGATGAGTAATGGAAGGAATTGTTGCTCTCAAACCTCCTGTATAGATTAATTCATTATTTATAAGACGTGAGATATCATCTTTTCCTTTTGGCACTGGAATTGATTTAAAAATAGGAATTATATCAATAGTTGTTGATCCCGCATCAATTAAAATACATTGAGATGTAAATCTCCCTAAAAATGAAGCAGTTGATGCCCAATTAGCTGCTGCGATTAAATAATAATCAGATTTAGCAGTTATGTAATCAACAAATTTATTTTGATTCGTTATAAATTTTAACTTATCCTTATGAAAAATTTTTTCAAGTGCTTCTAATATTGTTAAAATTCCCTCTCTCTTAGTTTGAAAGGCGTCAGAAAGTTCCGCTGTTATTGTTACTGCAACAAAATCGATTTTTTCTAAATTTAAAGCATTCTTTTCAATTAAATTTAAAACAATTCTATTAAACATTTCAGGTATTTGACTTAAAGTTTTTTCCCAGAATGGGAAATATTCAATATAAGAGAATGATTTATAAATCCCCTTATTCTTAAATATAATTAGAGCTGCTTTAGTGTTTGCTCCTCCAACATCGAGTCCTAAAATATTCATTTCATCCATTTTTGCCATACTTTTGCTTTAAAAGTGATATAATTTTTTCTAAATTCTCTCCTGTTAAGGCGTTAGTTAAATAATATTCATTTTCCTTCAAGTTTAATTTATCTCTTAAATATTTAATTTCTGAGTCTTTAGTTAAGTCCATTTTATTAAATATAATTATAATTTTGGTTCTTCCCTCTTTTGAGAAACTATCCTTTATCTCTTTAAATAACTCAATTTGAGATTCAACAGAGTAACCACATGAAATTGAAGGATCGAAGACAAATATTATTAAATCGGAAATAAATCTTAGAGCTAGAATTGCTTGTAATTCAATATTATTTCTTTTAGCCATAGGACGATCTAAAATTCCTGGAGTATCTAAACATTGTATTTTAATTTTATCAAATCTTCTCTCAATCTCTAGATGTCCCATATTCAGCTTTTTAGTAGTAAATGGATATTCTTTAATTTCAATCTTTTTATTTGTAGAAATATTTTTTACAATACTACTTTTTCCTACATTTGGATACCCCGCAATAACCACACACGGCATTGTGTAATCGATTGATGGAATTTCTCTCAAACGTCCTCTTATCTTGTTTAAGTATTCAAGATTATTGCTTTGTTTATTTATGATGGACGATATCCTCCCAAAAGCGGCTCTTCGTAATTGATCACCTTCTTTTGGAGCTTCTATTCTGCTTAGCTTGCCAATATATTCTCTTTCTATTTGACTAAGAATAGGTAAAATTCCATTTAATTTCCCTAAAGTCAATTTTAAATCATCAATATTAACTAAAATAGATGCCAATTCTCTATAAAAATCTGGAAGATCGTCTATAATAGGAACCATCTTTATGATATTTAAAATTCGATTTATGAGTTCCTCAATTGCTACCTTAATTCGCTTAGATTCTTTTTTTTTTGCCTTAATTAGAATAGGAGCATTTTTTGAAACCTGAGCAGAGCTTTTCATTCCCCTCTTAAAGGCGATATCTAATAATTCTTTTGAGCTTAAAACATGATAAAATTCTTCAAAGGGATTTTTCATAAAAGTTCAGTAAATATTTTATTAAAATTATTAAAATAAAAAGAAATTTAAAATAACTATATTTTTGTCCTTAAAATAGATAATTTATTCTCAATTTCTAAAATCTCTTTTGATAAATCCATTATATCTGTTGATATCGATTTATATAATTCTAATATGTATTCATATCTTTTTATGACTCTTGATGATTTATTTAATTTCTCTTCTTTTTCTGCTTTTTCTTTCAGCATTTTAATTTTTTCAAATAATTTTTTTATTTCTGGAGATGGAGTGATTTGTAAGGTTGCTTTCTTATCTTCATAGCTTCTTTTTTCACTAATAACTTTTTGAACACGCTTTTGAAAGTCTTGCTCACTTTTTGTCTGTACCATTGTATCTTGTTTTTCAAATCTGATTAAATTTTTCATCTGTGCAATTCGCTTGTTGATCATCCCAATTTTTCCTTGAAATCCTAATTGTGAGTAAATTTCTTTAGCTTCTTCTAAAAGTGAAATTGCTAAAATAAATTTTTTATTATTGAATTCTTCCTTAGAGTTCTTTTCGAGTTCTTCTGCTTTTTTTTCTAACTCATCATAAGGTCCAGGCATGAGTTACACATAATGATAATTGTTTATAATCCTATAGATCATCAAATAATTTCTTATTTCGTTATAAATTAAAGTTTCTGATATTTAAAAATTTAATAAACAAAAAATATTAATTTAGGATTCTATGAAAAACTAAGCTTAAAATGTATAAATTTTTCAATACTCTCTGATTTTAAAATCTAATAAAAGTTTTAATGTGGTTACCCATGAAAAAATTTAAAGTTGGCATATTAGGAGCAACTGGAGTTGTAGGGCAAAATTATATTAAATTATTGCAAAACCATCCTTGGTTTCAAATTGTAGATGTTGCAGCATCACCTAGATCAGCAAATAAAACATATAAAGAAGCAGTTAAAGAAAAATGGCAAATGTCATTTTCAATTCCCCATTTATTACAGAATTTAATTGTAAGAGATGTCCAAGATTTTGAATCGCTAAATTCAGAGGTAAATTTGGTTTTTTCAGCAATAAGTTTGCCCAATAAAGAAGATATAAAAACAATTGAATTTAAATACGCTGAAAAAGGTATACCTGTAATCTCTAATAATTCAGCACATCGATGGACTCCTGATGTTCCTATGATAATTGGAGAAATTAACCATAACCACACAGATATAATACCAATCCAACAAAGAAAAAGGGGGTTTGGGAATGGGTTTGTAGTAGTTAAACCTAATTGTTCGCTTCAAAGCTATCTCACCCCTATTTATGCACTGCAGAAAGCAGGATATAAAATAGACAAATTGATAATCACTACACTTCAAGCAGTTTCGGGGGCAGGTTATCCAGGAGTTCCATCTATGGATATTATTGATAATATTGTACCTTATATCGGTGGAGAAGAAGAAAAAACAGAGAGAGAACCTTTAAAAATCCTAGGGAAAGTAGGAAATAATGGAATTGTAAATAATGAATCAATACAAATTAGTGCTACATGTACGAGAGTTCCTGTTAGTGATGGTCATACAGCATCAGTTAATATGAAATTCACAGACAAAAAACCTAAAAAAGAAGAGATTATTAAAATATGGAAAGATTTTAAATCTGTACCTCAAGAGTTGGATTTACCTTTTGCTCCAAAACAGCCGATAATATACTTAGAAAATATTGATAGACCTCAACCAAAGAAGGATAGAGATAATGACAAAGGAATGGCTGTATCAGTGGGTAGACTCAGAGAGGATAACGTTTTTGATTATAAGTTTATATCATTAAGTCATAATACAATAAGAGGCGCTGCTGGTGGTGCAATTTTGAATGCGGAATTATTAGTAGCTAAAGGTTTAATAAAATAATGTATAAAATTAATTGTCATTAAAATATTACCACATATTTTAATTCTTGAGAAATGGTATTAAAATTCGTGTTTATCAATTAAAATGGGTAAGATAAGTCTTAAAAATGATATTGTTCCTTTCCTCTTGATTAATTCATGTGGTGGAAACTCTGGATAAATTGTTAAATATTCCTTTTTCTTCAACATCTTTAACGTTTTTAATCTGGGGAAAAATACCGATTTTGCATGTCCAAAAATAAAATTTTTAAATATGTTTTGAAGTAAGAATTTATCTAAAATAACAGTAGTAGATACAAAGCCATATTTTTTTGATATAATTTCCTTAATTGAATCTAAGGGAATGTAGTAAGTGCCTGAAAAAAGCTCCTCTTTGTTAATTTTCTTAATCCTTTTCAACGTACTGTTTTCAAATTCTAATAAAATTAAATGCTCACATATGTTCTTTAAAAGACTTTTTTGAGGTATTTTAACCTTTTTATTTTTCTTATGGTCTGAAATAATTAATAAGACTTTAGAATTTAATCCAAAATAAAAATCAATGTAGTTAGTAATGACCTCCGGTATTGCCCAATGGGAAAGTTTCTTAAGATTTAAATTAAATCCAAAAAGTCTAAGTATAAATCTTATCAAACTATTGTAAATATTGGGGCGTGGAACCATTTCCCAGTGAGTCTCATAACTACGGTATCCATAAAGAGCTTTCTGAAGTAAAAATTGTATGTTATCCTTTTTTAATGGAATTGCTAACTCGGAAATGTCTGAGATAAATGAGATCATGTCATTTTGATTTAAATAATATGTCTTTTCTGTTTTTAATTTCTTTTGAATTATACGTAAAATATCTTTTATATTTAAATTATCTTTATTAATTCCAAAATCATCAGGTGTGAAAAATTTTAAAGATAACTCTGATTTACCAGATTTTAATACTTTTTTTTGTAGTAAAACTATTACCTTTATATTACTACCATCTATTAATAGAGAAGTGTTGAATTCAGGCAAAATTTCTTCTATGAATTTAAATAAACTTCGGATTTGTATTCTATTCAATAATTTTATACTCTCTCTAAGGAATTTAAAAATGGTTGGTTCAGGATAAACTAAAAATAAATTTTCTTCAAAAAATTTTTGAATTAAAATCATAATTCGTGTAAAAAACTGATATTGAGAAATTATATCAATGTTTTCACAATGTTTATTTATTAAATCAATAGCTTCTTTCTTAAATAACCTAATTGAAGATATTCGAACAGTTTTTTCTTTCATTATTAGAGTTTGGATTTTATTAAATAAATCATCTAATTTATCAATATCCAAACTTTTAATACGAATTAATTCATTTGGTAGAGGTTCTACCCTCTCATGAATTCCTGCCTTCTTAGTTTTATATAAATATAAACCAACTATCTTATTCTTTTTGTTTGTTTCAGATATTATAATGTCAAGGATATTTTGTTGGTCATTTATAAATTTCGGATAGAGAAGTTCAAAAAAATTATATAAAAGATTAGCATTAACAGTTATAGGGCTTAATGGTATTCTTACATATTCTTTTTCCAATTGGGGCTCTTCTACGATATCTCTTCTTGCATTAAATTTTAATATTTTTAACCAATTATTTTTAAATTCTTTATTTATCAATTTACTAGAGCGTCTCCCAAATCTTTAATTTATTATTTAAGTCTCCCTCAATCCAAAAGTTGTTTATTTTCATAAACAAGTTTAAATTTGGAACATTTTTCTTACCATAATACTCCAATATTAATTTTAAACAATTAAAAATTTCAGGGGGACATCCAGATAATTCCAATATATTCTTATTAGATTTTTCCTTAATTTTTGTTTTCTTTTTATGCTTCTCTTCTTTAAAAAACTTTTTTTTTAATTTTGCTTTGGTGGTTTTCTTAGTTTCAACAGTAATTTTTCTGAAATTATAATTTTTTGTGCTGTTTACAGCACAATCTCCGAATAGGATAACATTTCCAATATCCTTCGGCTCGGTTGGGTTTTCACCAACTAAAAAGGAATTATGTATATTATATTTCAGATCTTTTCCCATATATGTTTTCATGAGATTTAGTATATGGTAAGCTTGTTTGAAGCATCCCGAGCAATACTTACCCGATTCTATGGAAAAATTCCTCACTTGAACATCTTTGAGATTTGAAACACATAGTTCAACTTCAGTCCTAACATCTTCAACTTTTTCCCCAAGAATCTTAATATTTGAATATTGAGGTATTGTTATATTTTTATATCGTGCTTGTACTATTAATTCAATATCATTAATATCAAGATTCAACACTTGCGATGTAATAAGATCAACTGCAATTGCATCATCACCAATTATCATTAAGCCTGTCTTTTTTAAATTAGAATCTTTATAAATATAAGGACCCGCCCTTTCTAATATGTAAAATAAATCATTAATTACTAAATTGGGTTGTCTGATCGTGAAAATGTCTAAAATATTCGAAATCAAGTCTTTTTTGTATTGATCAAATGAAATATACTCTTTAGTTCTGTTACAATTTTTACCAATTTCTTGATATTTTGTAGGAATAATGGAATATGAATTTAATAATGATGAGTTAAACTTGAATAAAGGATTTACATTAATTTGGTTAACAACGATAAATTTATTCGAATTGAGAACTATTTTAGGAATTAGAAATTCCTTATCATTTATTTTAACCATCTTAAGTGAATCATATTTAATTTTTTTTAATTGATCTTGATTAATTTCCTTCTTATCAAAATCATCACTATTATCTAAAAATGCTAATTGTGCTCCAAGAGAGTTAAAATATTCTTTTAGGTTTAATAAATCTGATACAACTTTAATTGGGATTCCCTTAAAAGGAAAACTACCTAAATAAATTTTCTCAGCTCCTCCTTCTTTGCACGAAACAATAAGTGTTTCCAGAACATCTAGATTTGTATTTGTTGGAAAGCCACTGGGTAAATTTAAATTAAATTTTATAAATACTTGGTCACCCTTATTAATATATTTAGAAAGCCCTCCAAGTCTTTCAACTCCTTTTATCAAACTTTCTTTTGGTGTATCACCTTTACTTATAGTGACTTCTGGTTTCTTTGACTTTGATTGGACTAACATGAAAAAGTTTTACAACATTCATTTATTAAATTAATAATATAAAATAATGAAAGAATAGAATTTTAAGTTAAGTGATAAATAGATGTCAAAGATTATTTTAAGCGATAATGATATCAAAATTCCGCCAGATATAATTGGAATCGATATGGGGCAAAGTCTTTCGAAATTAGCCTATTTAGAAGATAATCTATTAACATTATCCTATTTTCCTACTCAAACCAGCATTTCAGATATTAAATTATTTTTGAATTCAAAGAAAGAGCGGTTTAAAATATTCAATTTTACTGGAGGTAAGAGTTTTGAATTATATAAAGAATATTCAAAAGATATTAAGACTCACATAATAAATGAATTCGAAGCAAATGTTAGAGGCATAGAATTCCTCCATAATATGGAAAAAAAGAAAGAAATCTCGAGAACATTGATAGTAACCATAGGAACAGGGACATCAATTGTCTTAAAAGATGAAACTTACCAACATCTCGGAGGATCTGCGATGGGCGGTGGTTTCTTTATGGGTATAATAAAAGTTCTATTCAATATTGATACTTTTCAAGAAGCAATAAAATTAGCAAAAAAAGGAAATCGATACAATGTTGATTTAAAAGTTTCAGATATTTATGCTCCTGAAGATGATAGGGTTGATCAACTTTTTAGGGAATTCACTGCTGCCTCATTGGGTAAGATTGATGAGAATTATGACACTAAATATTTAAATAAAGAAGATTTTATTACGTCTATAATTTGTCTAATTGGCGAAAATTTAGGTACAATTGCAACAATTTTAGCTGATAATAATGATGTAACAAATATTGTCTTTTGTGGGGGTTTCTTAATAGAAAATAAGATTTTAAAGAAAATTCTATCTCTTTTATGCAAGGTTAATAAAAAAAAAGCAATTTTTTTAAAAAACTCTGAATTTTGTGCGGCCATTGGAGCTTTATTAATATAAAGTGTGCGCCGATTTGGAGATTTTTATTCATCGAATTGAAATTCTAATAAAAACACTATAAATCGGCGCATGTTTAATTTAAGTTACTTATTAATTTAATTTTTATTAACAAAAAGCAATCAATGAAATAACATTTTCTTCTTTAAATTTAAAGAACTGTTTATCAAGACAAGGGAATAAAAAATAAGTAAATTAGGTAAACTGAATTAAGTAGCTTGTGAATGCTTTTCAAGCAAATCTTTGTCTGATTTACCCATTTTTATTGCTAGTTCTGCTATAATAGCATCTAAATAACAAAATGCCGCAATTTCAAACATGGTGCCTTCAGGGGCAAGAACCGCAGTATCACCAATAGCTTTATCTCGTTTAGTTCTTCCTTTGAGCTTAATTGTTATATCACCTATTCTACCAATTACTGTTTCGGGATGTGAAGTTATGGTGACAATCCCGTATGGTTTTACTGTATTTACATAGTTATTTAAAAGGCTAACAACTATACCTGTTGTGCCAGACCCAGAAAGTACAATCAAGATATCTTTTTGTCGTAATGCCGGCATGCTTGCTAAGTTAGTGACTATAAAAACTCGTGCGCCCAAATGTACCAAACGCGTTGCAAAGCACTGTAATATAAAAGCACTTCTGCCAGATGCTAATAGAAAAAATCTACGTTTACTTATTAAACCATCATGAACTAAATCAATGAATTTTTGAGTGTATTTGAAATTTTTGTCTAAATGGTCAATGTTAGCTTTAATATTGTTCATGATTAATTCCATCGATTGAAACAAAACTCTCTTTGCTTCTCCATTTATTATTAATTCATTAACATTCGTCATGTTTAATTATTATTCAATGGTTAATTATTACTCAATTTCCAATACTTCAAATATTGTAAGTTTAGATTAAAAATATACATTTTGGTTATTACTTAATTTCAATAAAAATTTTTAAATCCCATTATTAAGATACTAATTTAAATATTAGAAGCAGAAGGTAGAGAAAATTTATTCTTGTAATAATATTTCTTTTTCTTATTTTATCACAATTTCTCTTTTAAAATATATTATTTCACATTTTCGATTTCACTTTGGATTTGATTAATTTTACCTATTAAGAGATCTGCTGTAGTTTGGGATATTTTTCCTTCTATTAATAAAGAATGGACTTTATTTTTTGCTTTGTTTAATAGATTTTGAGCACATGTTATAACTTTATTATAATCAATATCATTAGCGATTAGAAAAATTGCACTTTCAACTAGTATTGACGTCCATAATGTCAACCTTTTTAAGGATTTGGCACCACAAAATTCAATTTTTTCGACAATAATATCCTTAAGTTTAAGTACTTCAACTTCAATGGAAGCAATTTGATAAGCATATTTTAAATTTTTTATATAATCGACAGAAATCCCTTTTAAAAGTACAATATTATTTCTAATGTCATTAAGAGAGTTAATTATAAATTCTGGATTTTCAAGAAAGAAACAATGTCTATAGTGAGAAAATATTGTAATAGATTTAATCATTTTAATATACCCTAGAGTTTTTATCAAATGACATAAACAATCTAAAATATCCCCTTGTATAACATGAGTATAAGCATCTCCTAATTTTTTTAAAGTTAAATTTAATTTCTTAATCAAGAGAAAGGTGAAACAAGAGTGAAAATTTTCTTTTATATATTGTTTTAAATTTTCAATTTGTTTTTTAACATAATTAAAACAATCTTCCAAACTAGTAACAATAATACTACTCACTTCAGAAGTTTCCTCGTCTCCCTCCCAATCATTATCATTATTAGTTGCATAAATAAGTAGAGTAAATGTTCTAAATTTCAACGGATTAATAAGTTCTTTACTTATACGATATGCAATTTCTTCTTGAAATATTATTTCGGTTTTTATTATTTCACCAAATTGGTCTAGTACTGTATAATTTCCAGTTGATCTACTATCCATTTTACCGTCATTATCTATTATTGAAACATTCCAACCAAATTCATCTTCATTAATAATAATTTGAGGAGGTGTTATATCATCATCTATTACTTCAAAATGAGAATTCATAGTACTATTTAATTGATCATTTTCATGATCCTTATCGGCATCAATAGCAGTAGCAGAAAAAAAATAGTTCCCTGGAGTTTTGGGATTTTGAATTGATATTTGATTATTTTCATTATCTCTATAATACCGATTTTCCATAAAATCAATAAATAAATCCTCAATTCCAGAATTATCTTCAACAAAGATTTCAAAAATAATGTCATTATAACAATCATAGATTGGATAATTTAGAATAGAAATGTTTGAAATAACGGGATTTTCAGTATCGTCATCAAATACTTCAAAACCAAAATAATCTGTTGAAGCTAATTGATCTCCTTCACGATCTGTATCATTATCAATAACCATAATATTTAAAATATAATATCCCGGAATTGATGGATTTGGAATCGAAATAAAATTATTGTAATCATCATCAAAATATTTTTGTCCGTTGAATTCAATATATAATTCTGAAATCCCAGAATAATCCTCACTTATTATATCAAAATGTATAATTTCATAATTATCATAAATAGGAGAATTAATAATATTTATATTAGAAATAACCGGTGCTTCTGTATCATCATCTTTAAGGTTTAATGTTCTAGACTGAAATTTAGAAGTCCAATACCAAGAAATGTGGAAATTACAATAAAAATAATAACTGTGCCATCCATTTAACTCATAAATATCTTTTTTGTAAAGTACTTTTACATGAAAGAGGATTTCTGGATCGACGCGACCTGGATAATCTTTTCTCACATTATAATCTTTCTCGGAATTGGTCCATTGTTCATGATCTTCTAAAATTTTATCAAATTCAATTCCCATAAAACTTACATCAGGATTAAGATCTTGAGATAAAGGTATTTCACCAGGCTGATAATGTTTATAATTACTTCCATCTTGAAATTTTTCACTATTCCCTAAATTTGTGTCATCATTATTATAATCTAAATAAGTATAGACTCTATAAACCCATTCATTAAGAATTCTATCATCCAATCTAAAATTTATCTCAAATTTTCCGTCGTCATGGCTTTTAAGATCAAAATTTTCTATAGGATGATTATGAGGACCAAGATATCTGATCTCAGGTGTGTGCATATTATTAAAAAGTAAGGTCTTTTTTTGCTCTGTAGTATAAAATCCATTTGACCAAGCCTGATAAATATTTAATTGTTCATGAAAAATAGAAATGGTTTGGGGGGGTAAATCACTAAGATTTTCAAGTTCTATATTATTATGACTTAGTATAATGTTGCTCCATTCTTCAACAGTATTATTCCTGTAAGAATGATTTGTATTTACCATAATATAAGAGAAGGTCTGAAGAAACCCAAAAGACGTACTAATAATTAAATAAATGATTACTATTAATTGAAATCTAAAATTTCTGGGTTCCATTGTAGATTACACCTTTATATTGGAAACTAAAATAAATTCAAACTTAATAAATAATTTTTATTTTTCATTTATAGATTTTATGATTACTAAATTGTAAATAGGAAGAAATAAATATAAGATCTGTGTATTCAATTGTTAGTCATAATAATATTATGTGAAGTTTAATTAAAATGAGGAAACATGTTTCTATTAACTACTTAATACTTTTTATACTATTTAATAATTTAGCACTTTATGCTTTCTTTTTTGTACCTAATGATAATGGAAGATTAAATCAAAGAGAAGGAATATATTCACAAATTAATTTAAATGGAGTTCATTCACCCATAAATATCACAGGGAATAATGATTTTACGCCTTCTAATGGTGTGAGTTCAGGAGATGGGACATTTGAAAATCCATATATAATAAAAAATCTAATTATAGAAGTAGTGGGTGATGAAAATTGTATTTTTATAAATAATACTAATGTTTTTTTTAGAATTCAGAATTGTACATTAAATAATTCTGGTGTTGCAATAGATAAAACAACAATTAAATTTAATAATGTATCAAATGGACTAATATTAAATAATATCATTAGTTTTGCTGAAATCTTTTTAATTAATTCTCATAATAATTCAATTTTGAATAATAATTTCAGCTTAAATTCAGGTATCTTCTTAAGTTCATCGAATAATAATACAATTTCCAATAATATTCTAATTAATTGCACAAATATTCATGTTTTATATTCCAATTATAATGAAATTTTAGATAATTTTATTCAAAATTGCACTATGGGGTTAAAATTCCTATTTTCAAGTGATAACATAATTCAAGGAAATGAAATATATGATTGCCAAGGCGATGCCATAGGATTATGGTCCCAAAGTAATAATACTCAGATTATAAATAATTATATCTATAATAATGGCAATCAAACAGGTGCTGATCAAATAGATATAGACTATGATAGTTTAGGTACAACTCTATCAGGTAATATTTATGATTATCGAGAAAGTGATGAGAATGGAGGTCCACTGATAGACCCAATATTTCTCTTATTAATATTATTACTAATATTTGGATCAATAGCTGCAATTTCACTTGTAGTGATTGTTATTTATCGTAGATATAGAAAAGAAAAGGAACTTAAGCATCCCAAAACTTCTGAGCCCCCTGATACTTCAGATCTTTGGTAAATTTCAATCATGAACCATGAGTCTTATGGGCATGTTTTTTTTTCTCTCTTTACTCTGCAATGGAGTAGTTATGGAATGTTTATCTCATTTTGAGAAAAGAACAACAATATAAGAAATTCATTAAAGAATTTTTATTATATATTCAATTAAATTTGAATTATTAATTGAAAGTTCATTCTAAGTTCAGCAATTTCATCTATTTATGTTATTAAATCCTATTAAATATATACTCAATCTCAAAATTGATATAAAATGAATAAAGAGAAATTAAATAAACATGAATTTGAAGGAAATCTTCTAAGCCCTTTACCGGTAATTTTGGTTGGAGTGCAGGTTAATGGTAAACCGAATTACCTTGTAATTGGATATAGCTGTCCATTTGATTTTGGAAAATATATTTTCTTCAGTTTATCTAAGCAACGTTATACCACAATCGGAATTCATGAGAACATGACATTTAGTGTTAATGTCCCTTCAGAGAATCTTGTGGAAAAAGCTAACATTTGCGGGAATAAGTCTGGACGAGATTTTGATAAAAGTAGTCTTTTTGATAACTTTTACGGAGATTTAAAAACAGCTCCAA
This sequence comes from Promethearchaeota archaeon, assembly GCA_048938005.1. GTDB lineage: Archaea > Asgardarchaeota > Lokiarchaeia > Sigyniarchaeales > SOKP01 > Loki-b32. The sequence continues at coordinate 22,470 of JBHLMQ010000050.1, forward strand.
TGATTCGGGAGTGTCCAATAAATATAGAATGTGAAGTACATGAAATCCTCGACTATGACCGCAATGAAGGAATCATAGGGAGAGTTGTGAAATCGTATGTGAATCATCAGTACACAATTGAAGAGGATGGTGAAATTAAGCTCGATTGGAGGAAGATTAATCCTATTATTTGGGTTACAGGTGGTGATTTTAACTATTATAGCCTTGGTAAAAGACTCAAAGCTGGAGATCTCTAAAGTATTTATAAGAAAATTAAAAAAGAAAAAAAAAATTAAAAAGTTTGTTTTAAGCCCTAAGAACTTCTCTATTTGTATTTAATAGAAAGAAGTAAGTCATTCTTGGTTATTTTCTTCCTATTCGCATGCATTGTAAAGGTTCTTGCTTGTTCAGTTAAAGCAGAAGCAGTTTTTTCTAAATGATCAATTAATAAATCAACTGCATTTCGAGCTACAATACTAGCACCCTGTTGCTTCATTAATCGGCGAATTGGGCTCCATGCGAAAGAATGTTTCTTTTTAGCCATTTTTTATTCCTCCAACTTTTTTAATCAAAATTTTTAAAAATTTAGATTTTTAATTTTTTTTGAAGTTATTAGTAAAGTTTCTTAGATAATATAAT
>JBHLMQ010000051.1:0-22650 GCA_048938005.1 Promethearchaeota archaeon
TATTCTTCTAAATAATCCATTAATTTATCAACTGCAGCTCGACTTACGATTTCAGCTCCGGCTTTTTTCATTAGAGCCCGTAATGGACTCCATGCAAATGCAGCCATTTTCTTATTCCTCCACTTTAATTATTTTCATATCTTTTTTTTAGAATGTATTTAAATTTTAATTAGTATTTCTTATATTTAAATGTGTTGGTTGATCATCATTAATCCGATACATGTGATCAATCAAATATGGTCGACAAAAAAAATTGATGAAAAAAATCGATAAATTTTTTATTAGTGAATTCAGTTAATCAGAAATGATCAATATTTGATTTCAAATAATGCAGTTGTTATTAGGAGTAGATAAACTTTGTTATATTTGGGTGAAATAAATAATCCAGTTTATATAGAATCTCATAAAAGATAAAAGATTGAAATCCTAATCATTGAATAATTTAACAAAAAAACAATTTTAATAAAAATTTTTAAAGCTTTTTTCAAATCTTAATAATTTATAATTAATTTTGCTTTACACTAATATAAAAGTTAGGGAATCTCCTTAATAATTCTCTTACATTTTACTTTATTTAAATTGAAATTTTCATCTAGAATTGGAGTATTAAAAAATGGGTGTAATCAATCCTAAAATTTTAGTTTTTTCAGACACTCACTTAGGTTCCTTGGATAGTGAAAGGGATTTATTAATTCAATTTTTAAGAAAAATCTTTAATGGAGAATTCGGAAATGAATTACAAGCCGTTATAATATTAGGAGATTTTATTGATTTATGTACCGATACTCCTGAAACTCTCTTGAGAAGAGCAAAAATCCAAGAAATTTTCAATCTTTTATTAGAAATTAAAAAGCAAAAAAGTGTAATTTATGTGCTTGGAAACCATGAAATTCCTATTACTGGAGACTATGATAAGAAATTCCAACGTCGGAAAAAAAAGTTTTCAATCAAATTTGAAAATAGCAATTTCAATGATTTGTTTGATATTGATTTCTTTAGTCAATATATATTGTTGAAAAAGTATAACAACGAGGACATGCTCTTATTATACGATTCACGAGATCAAATTGAAAATACTCCTAGTAAAAAAGTAAGAATTGAGGGGCTTGATTTAGATAGCGATTATACGTGTTTAATGACACATGGATATCAGTTTGAGAGTGATATATTTCGATTTTTTGTAGGTCAAACATGGAAATCTATGATTTCTTCTAATAATTTTGAAATAAAAGAAACATTTGATTATTTCTGGAATGAGATAATTAAGAATGATAGAAAAATCAAACCAATCACATTCGAACAGATGAAACAAGAATTAGCTACACTAAAAAATATGTCTATAGAATCAATAGATACACTTTTTTCAGAATTAAGTAATTTCGAATTTAAATTAATTAAAGCGAACGCGCGAATAATGAAGAGATGGGAACGTGCAAAAAAACTTGATTATTATTTTGAGGAAATACAAGAGTTCTTAGAGGATGATGATTATGATTTCTCAGAAGTTAATCATTTAATATATGGTCATACACACAATAAGGGAGTTTATAATGGAATGATAAATGGACATCCAATAGAAATTGTAAACGATGGTTCTTGGCAGCACGTTCAGCCATCTTATGTAGAGATTCTTTATAAGGGAGTATTAAATTTAAGAGCTGTTTTTAATAATGTGAATTCTTCATTACTTTATTAAAATGAGTTAAAATTTCTTTATATTCTCAACTCTATTTTCGGTTCTTTTTTCTCAGCATAGAAAAATCGTCCAGAACCCATTACATCTACATGTCGGAAATATATCTCATTAAATACTAATGTTTGAGAGCCAATTCCCTCCTTTTTTTTTGTCTCATTGATATTTTTTTTTGAATTCGAATCAATAATGTTCTTAATCATTTTACCTAATTCAGAAACAAGGATCTCTTCTTCAGAAGGATAATATTGATCTGGATCAGCACCTATTGCTATATTTCCTTCCTGATAATCACCTGGATTTTTTTCTGCCGCAATCTTATATTTAATGAAATAATCTAAAATGCTTTTTAATTTATCGAGACTTGCTTGACCGATTTCCTCAAGAATCTTAAACACAAATGAATCTGGTTTTTTCAAATAGTCATGAACCAAATCTGGAGTTGTTTTCGGTTCATAATCTGGAAATAAATCTTTATTATTCAAAACTTATTCAACACCGAATTATATTAATATGTTCAAAACTTATAAATCCAAACTTTTATTCTTAATTATTAAGCTTAGATTTTTTTGATAATAAAATTAACTATTATACTCATGGCTGACCAAACAACTCTTCTTTCTAGCAAGGAAGAAAAAGGAAAACCGATTTATATCTTCAAAATATGCATTTTGGGTCAGGAACGTGTAGGGAAAACATGTATTGCAAAACGATTATGTTTTAATACATTTGATGTAAATACTAAAGAAACATTAGGAATCGAATTCTATACAAAAGATCTTCCTATTATTGTTAATGGAGAGGAAACTTTTGTTAGAATTAGTATCTGGGATTTTGGTGGACGAGAACAATTCAAAAAATTGTTCCCATATTACATAAACGGTGCTAATGGAATTTTTATGGTTTTTGATTTGATAGATCTTCAAACACTGCTTAGATTAGACTGGTGGTATGAGAGATTACAAGATTACAATCAAGCATATACTCCCAGAATGTTCATTGGTGCTAAAAGTGATCTAATTAAGATAGCAGATGAAAAATCAAGGGTTGATGATTTAGTTATAAATAGATTCATGGAAAGACACAATGAGGATAACTTTCTTAAGACTTCTTCTAAAGATAATTATAATATTGAACTAATTTTTAAAGAACTTATTATTAGAATATTAGAAAAAAATAGATTGGATTACGATAGATTAGTATAACGAATTGTAATCGAATTATTTAGGTAACGTATATTTTGTATAATTAATTTTTTTGGGGGAGAATCGAAATGGTTAATATTTTTCATGAAGAAGATGGAGATCTTTCAATTTTAGAAAATAAAACGATAAGCATTATTGGTTACGGAAATCAAGGCAGAGCTCAAGCTCTTAACTTGAGAGATTCGGGTTTAAATGTTATTATAGGAAATATTGAAGATGATTATAAGAAAATTGCTATAAGAGACAACTTTCCCGTTTATTCAATTAAAGAAGCTACTGAAAAATCAGAGATAATATTTTTATTAATCCCAGATGAGATAATGAATGAAATTTTTGAAAAAGAAATAAACCCTAATTTGAAACCTGAATCCATACTTGTTTTTGCTAGTGGCTATAATATTGGTTTTAACTTACTAAAACCACCTGAAGACATTGATGTCTTATTAATTGCACCTAGAATGATTGGAGTGGGTGTAAGGGAGAATTTTCTTAAAAATGAAGGATTTTTTAGTTTTATCGCTATTGAAAAAGATGCTTCTGGACATGCAAAAGAGATTTTGCTTGCCCTGTCTAAAGGTATTGGAACTTTAAAAAAAGGTGCTATCATGTTAACTTTCAAGCAAGAAGCCGAATTAGATTTATTCAATGAACAAGCATTTGGACCCGCATTTGGTAGAGTGTTATTATCGAGTATATACACATTAATTAATGCAGGATATCCCCCAGAAGCTGTGTTAGTTGAGATGTATATGAGCGGAGAAATGTCTTATACCTATAAGAAAATGGCAGATGTAGGATTAATAAAGCAAGTAGATTTTCATTCTCAAACAAGTCAGTATGGAGCAATGAGTAGAGGTATACGTTTTAAGCAACTTCCTCTTATGGATAAGATGGAACGGATCTTAAGAGAAATTCAAAACGGTGAATTTACTAAAGAGTGGGAAAAGAAAATTACCAAATTAAAATTTAAGATGATAAAGTATTTTGCAACTAAGCAGAAGATTAATAAATTAGAAAAGCAAGTAAGAAATAATCTTAAATTAGAACTCTATGATATTTTTGAAGAAGAACCCCCAACCGAAGCAGAACTTACTGAGTTAAAAAAAATTTCAGACGAGTTAAAGTTGTTTGAACAATATTTTAAATAATCTCTATTTGTTATATAAGGATAATAACTACTCCTAAAATGGTTAGGATAACACCAATAAGCCCAAACTTAGAAATCTTCTCCTTATTTACAAAATAAGTTAATGGAAGGGCAAATAATGGACTAGCACTGGCAATTAATGCAACTATATTCGCTCCTGCTATATGAACGGATTCAGTGTATAGAAATGCTCCTAGGGAAGTGCCTATTATTGAAGCAACTAATAATAAAATCCATGAACGAAGTGATTTTTTCTGAGTTGTTGAATTATTATCTCTTTTCTTTAAATAACTTTCTCGCCATACCATTGAACCCAAAATTAGCAAGGCAAATGGAAATCTGATAACATTTCCTATAATAGAACTTAGTTCTTCTATATGAATTATCTGATCTATTTGAATAGTAGCAAATTCAATAATTACAGCACCAATAGCCCACCCAAGAGAAGCAATAAAACAAAAACCTATGGCTTTTATAATATCCTTTTTAAAAATCTCATTAATTCTGATTTTTAAAGAGTGATGCAAAACATTATTTCTTTCATGTTTCGAATTCTCAGTGTTTATTTTGGATTTTCCAATAATAGTTATTCCTACACCAATTAGAATCAAGGACAAAATTAAGTTAAGTTTAAACGGGTGGTTAAGAAATATAAGAGATAATATGAAGGTAAAGAGAGGAAAAGTCATTGAAATGGCAAGAGCGATAGTAGTTCCAAGTTCTTTTTGAGCTGTAAAATAAGCAGTGTCTCCTATTACTTGACCAAAGACAAAACTCAATATTAATAGCAACCATAATTCCCACGGTATTATAAAAATGAGATTTAATCGATTTAAAAATAAAATAATAATAATGAAAGTCAATGTACCTACACCTGTTCGAAAGAAATTGATAAAAGTTGGAGTTACTTCATGTTCTGTTTTGCGAAAAATAACATTAGATCCAACAAATGTAAGCACAGCAAATAATGCGATAATTTCTCCTAACATTGAATATGTGAATTAAAGAGTACATATATTGTTATGTTTTTCAATTCTTTTTAATGTGAAAACTAAATGAATGAAGAATTAGTTATTTTATTGGAATTGTCTAGCTAATTTCTTACCAAATTCATATAATTTTAAAAATGATTTAGCAGCAGCTTCAATTGTAGGATAAACAATGAACTTATCATTAAGTAGTAAGTGATTAAATTTGGCTTGAGATTCACTGGGATATTGATGTAGGATAATAACAAAAACCTTATTTAATGATTCAACATAATCTCTCAATTCTAACAGATTATTATAATAACCTTTAAAACGGTCGCCTTCCATATCTTTCCAAGCATCAGTCTCTACTAATATAAAATCAATTTTTTCGTTAATGGCCGCTTTACAAACCTCTACTAGTACTTTTTGGTGTGTTATCCAAGGTAAATCAAGTGGATTGGCCAAACTACCAACCCTTAAAGGAAGTATATCCTTTAATTTCTCTAATGTATCACCTTCAAAATAGGGCAATTCTAATCCTAATTCTACTAACATATCGGTTGCTAAGATGCCAAAACCACCAGACCAAAGAATAATTAAAGCTCGTTTGTTTGTTGGGTAAATAACTTCCTTTTTTGATTTACGAAACCGAGATATATAACTCGAAAAAAGAAAGACATAATCAATCAGTTCATCCAAGGAAGCAGGAACTTCAATAATCGGAGTTTGGCTGTAAATTGCACTCCATATATCACTTTTTGTTGTTAAAGCTCCTGTATGAGTCAAAACAGCAGTTTGACCTCTTGAAGTTCTTCCGCCTCTCATAAATAATACTGGTTTTTTCATCTTTTTTAACATATTGAATAATTTTTTGCCCTCATTTTTATGGAATGGCGAAATTCCTTCAAAATAAACGCATATTACATCAGTATCAATATCATTATTGAGATATTCTAAAATTTCTGAAATTTGTATATCAATGCAATTTCCAATACTAACTCCAATCGAAAATCTAAGATTATATCTTCGCGAACCAAATTTTATCATCTTTGAGTGTAAATCTCCTGATTGAAAAATAAGACCAATATTGCCTCTCTCAACAGGAAAAGATGAGTAATATGCAGTTTTACCACGAGGATTATATAATCCCATACAGTTCGGCCCTATAGCTCTTGTATTTTTATAATTTTCCAATAGCTCTTTTAACTGACGTTCAATTTTTATGCCTAAATCGTCAAATTCCCCTGTTCCAGCTGTAAATATATGAACAAAATTTACTTTCTTTTTCGATAGAATATCTTCTAATGATTCAATAAGCAATTCTCTTCTTACAGATAAAATTAATAGATCTATTATATCCTCTGGAATCTTATCAACAGTTTTATAACATTTCAAACCTGAGAATTCTTCTTCTTTAGTTGATATTAAGTATAATTTCCCTAAATCAAAACCTTGCCTTTTAAAGCCTTCAACGAAGAATGAAATCCTTTGACTTACTTTAAAAATTGCTACACTATTCGGCTTAAATAATCTCTCAAATGAATGAATATTATCCTTCTTTCCCACTTTTATCCTCAATTGTTATTGTTAAATCTGTATTACAATTATAGCAAAATTTTGGTATAGATTCGAATTCAGTTCCACAATTAGGGCACACTGTTTTACTCGTACTCGCAATAGCATGTAAATTTTCAATTTGAGTGTCAATTTTTAGTCTCTTGATTTTTCTTAGTATTAATGAAAGTCCGATTGAAATGCCAACAATTATAATGCCTAGCAGAATCGTGTGTAGAAAATGAAATTGAAAATTAGAATTAAAATATTCAGGTGAATGTTTTGACAAAAATATGTAAAGAAAAAAATTTGGAAAGAAAAATGTCATTAAATTCATTGAATATGCTTTTTTGAAATTATTATAAATGAGGATCGGTATTAATGATACTAAAATCCAAATAAAATAAATATAAAGTAAGCCAAATAATTCATTAAATAAAAGGAAGTTTGCTAAGAACTTCATGATTACTTCTTGTTCTATTGAAACACCAATATCGAAATTAATATTCATCTCATAACCAATAATAAATACAAATAGCGTTAGAATTAAAACTTGGAAGATAAAAATAACAATTCTACTTCTAAAAACTTCTTTTACTTTCATTATTAAATAATAGAATCTATTATAGAATTAAACTCTTTTAAATACGATCTGAAGATAAATTACTTCTGTTAAAATAAAAAAAGAAAAAGAAATAAAATTTTTTACAATTTATTTTTTTCAAGTTATTTTCTTCCTTTTTGATACAATTAATGTTATTCCAACTATTAACACCACAGTTAAAATTTCAATATGATATCCCGGAATTAATTCCTCTCCATAAACATCGAAATATGCTGTATATACCGGATCATGTATTAATTTTCCTCCTCCATTCATACCATATTCAGGATAACATGTAACGAAGAATGCGGCCATATTCTCAGGATCAGTAGAATTATATGCCTCTTCAAATGGAATTCCAAATGTGAAATGATTTGTTTGATTAATAACATATCCTATTATTAATCTACCAAATTCTCCAACTAATTCAGTCATACCTTGGACAAAATGTATAAATTCAGCATCATGAACAACATCTAAACATTCATAAGATGCATTATATATATTAGGTATGGTTCCAGATTTATTTATCATACTATATTGAGGTTTTTGACTGAATTTAAAATCAAAAGCATGAACACCACCTAATGTTGTTCTAACCTCAGATAACCCTGTAGTATGGTTTGCTCGAGATATTGTGCCATTAGGAGTAGTTAATGCCCAATCTTGACCTGCCCATATAAAACTATATGTCCCTAGAGACATTGCAAAGTCATCAGGTACCCAATGATCATCTGGAAATGATGCTGGAGCCCATGAATCAGTGGAATTATCTCTATATACCATTGCTGCAATCTCTCCTGATTCATAATCTTGATATAAAGTTGCTACACCCCTACTTGTATCAATTTCAAGAGTATAATCATAAGAAAAATGAGTTACATTTCCAATATGGTGCGATCCATTAACATAGGTACCTGGATCTGAATAGTTAAAACCCCATTTAAAATAAGGAGTTGCTACCGCTCTATCAATTTCAGGGACATAAAAAATAATATCTGAGTAATTATATCCCCATTTATATGTAATTATTGATCCATTTTCAACTCTAGTTAATGGTAAAGCCTTTGTTTTCGGATTTGACATAATTCCTGCATTTCTTACATCTTCTGTACTAGCACCCATGAAAAAGTAGGGATTCACCTCTTCTCCGATATCGTAATATCCATTAGAATTGCTATCTCCAAATCCAAACCAGGCAGAGTGCATGGAAGCTATGAAAATCTCAGAACCACTTAAATGAGCATGTTGCCACCACATTTGTGCTGGAGTAGTATAAACTATTTCTTTACCATCTTCCCACGTTGTTTTATTGATAAATGCTAACATCCCCATCTCAAAATTTCCTTCCTTCATCCACTTCATGTTCCATGTATTATTTTCCCAAGATACCTCAGGTCTCACATCAGGATGATCCCAATATGAATTATTAAAGATATTTGTATCCCAATAATTCTGATCAAAAGTGTTTCCCGAACCAAATGCTTGTTCTTGAGTTGGAGGTCCTTCCTGTGCGTTAGCTATAAAAGTAAACAAACCAAAAATGAGTAAAATTCCAAAGATTAATATAAAAAGTCTACTCTTGTGTAAATTTTTCATAAATACCATCCCTTTTTTTTATAGAAAGATATATTTAACATAAACAAAACAAACTCATCTATTTAAATCTATTTGAAAATCAAAAATGCCCAAAACAGTAAAATTTTTAATATTTGCTACCTTTATTTAAGTACAGTGGAAGACTCGTATTCTTGTTTTTTAAAACTAGCAATTTATAACTATTATAGAGGATGTTTTCTCCTATGAATCACACTTCTTCTTCAATATATATTAAGAAAAGTATTTCTTTTGGAGGTATTTAACTTATGAGCTATACATTTTCAAGAACGAAAATGATTGAAAAAATCAAATTTGGACTTTTAAGCCCTGACGAAATCCGTAAAATGTCTGCAGCTCGTATAATCACAGCAGACACCTATGATGAGGATGGATTGCCAATTCCTAGCGGTTTAATGGACCAAAGACTTGGAACTATTGAGCCAGGGCAAAGATGTCAAACTTGTGGTAATTTAGTTAGTAATTGTATGGGCCATTTCGGCCATATTGAACTTGCAAGACCAGTCATTCATGTAGGTTATGCGAAAAAGGTATTGAAAGTCCTTCGATCTATATGTCCCGAATGTTCTCGATTAATGCTCACTGAAGAGGAAAAAGAAAGTTTTAGACAAGAGCAGTTAAAGCATCGAAAAATATTTTTTGAAGGTGATGAGGATGCTGCTAAAATTGTATTTAAAAGAGCGAGAAAAGTAAGAACTTGCCCTCATTGCGGAGCTAAGAAAAAGAAGATAATTATTGAGAAACCAACTACTTTTTATGAAGAAGAAGAAGGAAAAGGTTCACGGAGAATAACACCAATTGAGATTTTAGAGCGACTAAAAAAAATGAGTGATGTGGATCTTAGGATCCTCGGTATTTCACCTGAAAATGCTAGACTCGAATGGGTAATATTCACAGTTTTACCCATACCCCCCGTATGTGCAAGGCCATCAATTACTTTAGATAGCGGAATTCGTTCTGAAGATGATTTAACGCATAAATTAGTAGATGTAATCCGAATAAATCAGAGATTAAGGGAAAATATTGATGCTGGAGCGCCACATTTAATTGTTGAAGATCTTTGGGAATTATTACAATATCATATTACAACTTATTTTGATAATCAAGTATCTGGGATCCCTCCTGCGAGACATCGTTCCGGTAGAGCGCTAAGAACATTAACTCAGAGACTGAAAGGGAAAGAGGGAAGGTTTAGAAGTAATTTAAGTGGGAAGAGAGTTGATTTTTCTGCCCGAAGTGTTATATCACCAAATCCATATATCAGTATTAATGAAGTAGGTGTGCCAATAGAAATAGCAAAAATTTTAACAATACCTACTAATGTTAACGATTGGAATATTGAAGAGATGAAGCAAATGGTCTTAAATGGTCCATTTAATCATCCTGGAGCAAATTATATTATTCGGAATGATCGTAGAAGGATTGACCTTCGATATGTGAAAAATCGAAAAATTATTGCAGATATGCTTGCACCGGGTTTTACTGTTGAGCGTCACCTAAATGATGGGGACTTAGTGTTATTTAATCGCCAGCCTTCGCTTCATAGAATGTCAATAATGGCTCATGAAGTAAAAATTATGAAAGGAAGAACTTTTCGATTAAATTTAACCGTATGTCCACCATACAATGCTGATTTTGATGGAGATGAGATGAATTTACATGTACCTCAAAGTGAAGAAGCTCGAACGGAGGCAGAATTACTTCTTAAAGTTCAAGAACATATACTGTCTCCACGATTTGGTGGACCAATCCTAGGTGGAATTCAAGATTTTATTTCAAGTGTATTTCAATTTACGAGTAAGGATTCCCTATATAATAAAAAAGATACGTTAAAATTATTATATATTGGAGATGTTTATAAAACTAATCCTAATTTTAGTTTGGATCAACTTGTTCCTGTAATTACAGATCCTGAACCAAAGTATTCTGGTAAAGAAATTTTCAGTACACTATTTCCAGAGGATTTAAATATTAAAGTAAAATCTAAATTTTGTAAAAAATGTGAAGTCTGTGAAGAAGAAAATTGCAGTTATGATGCATATGTTATAATTAAAAATGGTAAATTAATTACTGGAACTATTGATGAGAATTCTTTTGGTGCCATGCAATCAAATAGTATATTACAACGTATTATTAAGGATCATGGCAATGCGCGAGGAAGACAATTTTTAGATAGTGCCACTAAGATGCTCCTATACGTTATTAGGCAAAATGGAATGACTATGGGATTAGATGAAGTATATGTGCACGGGCATGCATATGATGAAATCCAGAAGATATTAGAAGAAGCAGATATAGAATCTGAAAAATTAATCAAAGCTTTTTATGATAACAATACTAAAATACTTAAACGTGCTCCTGGTCGTTCAATGAGAGAAACCTTAGAATTAAGAATCAGGCAGGTATTAGCAGAAGCCCGTAAAAAAGCTGAAGAAACAGCAGCAGAGTTTATTGGTGATGAGGCTCATTCAGTTATAATGACCAAATCTGGAGCCAGAGGTAATATATTAAATTTAGGACAGATGTCTGCTGTTGTAGGACAACAAGCTATTAGAGGTGAGAGGATTAATCGAGGCTATAGTATGAGAACCCTACCTCATTTTAAAGTAAATGATCTTAGTCCTCGAGCTCGTGGTTTTGTTGCCTCATCTTACCGAAATGGATTAAAACCAGAGGAATTCTTCTATCATGCCATGGGTGGTCGAGAAGGGCTTGTTGATACAGCAGTTAGAACAAGTACATCTGGATACATGCAACGAAGGCTTGTAAACGCCTTACAAGATATGGTTGTTGAAAATGATGGAACTGTAAGAAACTCAGATAAAAATGTTATCCAATTTTGCTTTGGAGATGATGGTATAGATGCTATGCATACAGATCATGGTGCTGCAGTAAATTTAGATGTTTTATTATTAAAGGCTAAAGCTTTGGATGTTGAAAAGGTGCGTGAAGAAATTAAAAAAGACTCAACAACAAAGCCTTCTATATCTAAAGAGAAAGTTGTTCCCAAGAAAAAACAAATAAAAAAGGCTTCAGTTCAAGCAAAACCAAAGACATTTAAAATTGATGAAGATTCCTTACAGCAACAGTTTGAAGAGGAAACTGGCAAGAAAGCAGTTTGGCGGGGTAAAGAAACTAAAGCTTATTTAGAATGGAAAGAAAAAAAACTAGAATAAAGTAATTATTCGAAAGAGAAGGGACTATAATAATGGCAAAAGTAAATCCAGATTTTTTAGAAGCACAATTAAAAATATTAAAAAAAGATGGAATTCCTGAAGACCTAATAGATAGAATTAGAGAAAAAGTAATTGATGAGGATTTAGAAGAAGAACAACTAGAATATTTATTAAATAAAATCTTTATTAATTTTAAAAATGCTCTTGTAGAAACTTCTGAACCTGTAGGTACAGTAGCTGCTCAATCTATTGGTGAACCTGGAACTCAGATGACATTGAGAACATTTCACTATGCTGGTGTAGAAGAGTTCTCAGTAACTCAAGGTCTTCCAAGATTAATTGAAATTGTAGATGCTCGGCGATTTCCTTCTACTCCTCAGATGACTATTTATTTAGAAGAACAATATAGAGGAAGTGAAGAAAAAGCGATCGAAGTTCATAATCGTATCGAACAGATACGTATAGAACAAATAACTCATGATGTTGATTTAGATTTTGTGAATTGGTATATTGTGATTAATTTAATTCCTGAAATATGTGAAAAAAAAGGGATTGACATTAATGAGATTCCTGAAATTTTAAAACGATATAAGAAGAAAGGAACTATTAAACGTGAAGGAAGTTCAATTATCATTGATCCGGGAATAGAAGACCTACAAAATTTGCAAAAACTAAGAGAAAAGATCTTGAAAAAGGTAGTAAAAGGAATAAGAGGAGTTAAAAGAGGGTTATTGACTCCCTCAGATGATAATAACGAATGGATAATTAAAACCGAGGGTACTAATATGCAAAGTGTAATCCAGATAGAAGGAGTAGATATAACAAGAACCGTTTCAAACCATATTCATGAAATTGAAAAATTGTATGGTATTGAAGCAGCACGTCAAATGATAATAAAGGAATCTCAAAAAGTCCTTGAACAACAAGGTTTAGATGTAGATTTAAGACATCTTCTAATTTTAGCAGATTTAATGTGTTATTCTGGCTCAATTCAGTCTATAGGAAGACATGGAATTTCCGGCTCAAAATCAAGTGTTTTCGCTCGAGCTGCTTTTGAAGTAACAGTTAATCAATTGCTTGACGCGGGGCTTTATGGAGAAGAAGAACGTTTACTTGGGATCCCTGAAAACGTAATTGTGGGCCAAATCAGCCCTATTGGTTCAGGACGTGTAAGTGTAATGTTCGATCTTGATGCTAATTTAGATTTATTAAAAAAGAAGAAAAAAAGAAGTAGTTAACAAAAACCATTTAATTATATCACTTAAATGTACCTAAAAAAAATTAAAAAAGTATTATTTCTTATTACTTATTAAATCGATACCAATTGAATATACCATGGCAAATAAAAAGAGTAAAACTGTTGCTGGTAAAGTTGATTTAAGTAGGAAAAAAAAAAAAGAATTTGATATTGATACTAATATTAAAGTTGCATATAAAACTGGTAAAATTATATATGGTAAAAACCAAGTTCTTAAAAACTTAAGAGAAAATCCCTTTAAGATGCTCATTGTGAGTAATAATTGCCCTGCAGAATTAATGAATCAACTGAATTATTATAATTCTCTTTCAAAAGATAAAGTCTTTATTTATAACTATAAGGGTTCGAGTTGGGATTTAGGATTAGCTTGTGCTAAACCATATATGATTTCTATTATAGGAGTTATTGATTTTGGAGATTCGGATTTAATAACTTTGAAAACTAAATGATTTTAACAATATTAATTAGTTTTATACATGTTAAAAAAGAATATTAAAATAGATCGGGAAGCAATGGAGCTTATTTCGCTATTCAATAATATCTCAGGTGCTATTATAAAAGATTGTCTAATTTTTAAATCACCAGAAAATGAGACTGAAATCATCATTTTTTTAGTGAAAGAAGAAGATGTAGGAAAAGCCATTGGAAAAGCTGGTGAACATGTTAAAGATTTAAAGTCAAAACTCCAAAAGAAGATAGACGTAATTGCATTTTCAGAGGATCTAAACCATTTCATCCAGAATATCTTGCAAACTACTAAAAATTCCATAATGGTTCAAAATATTGAAATAAAAGAGAGTAGAAATCTAAAGAAGACTGTGATAATTACAGTACGACCTCAAGATCGTGGTAAAGCTATTGGTAAAGATGGTTCAATGATAAGGAAAATAAAAGAACTAGTTTTAAGGTATTTCGAAGTTGATAATGTAATCATCAATACAAAAAATATCTAATTTTAGTTCCCTCAAAATTATACTTAATAATTACTATTAAAATAATCACAAAATTACTCATTATAGTGATTAATATTTCAAAATCGAACCTTTATGATGAACACGCAGCTTTAAATCATGTTAGATCATTAGGATTTACACGTCACGCTGCTACTGATGGTGAAACAAAAACAATAAACTATATTCGAAAAGAACTTGATAAAGAGAATATTGATCCAAAAGTAGAGTCTTTTGAATGGACTAAAACATCAACAAAATTTAGGAAATTGATTTTTTTATGGATATTTATTGTTTCTATGAGTATTGATATATTATTGTTATATCCCACTTTTACTTGGATAATACTTCCTCTTTATGGCTTTTTCTTTATAGTATTAGTCTTAGGAGGAAAATATGCTTTTGATCATTCGAGAAATATATTTATAGGTAAGAAAAGAGAGTCAAAAAATGTTATAGCAACTATTCAAGCAAAAGATTTATATCCAAAAAGACCTGTGATTTTATTTTCTGCTCATCACGATTCAGTTTCATCAAATATTCCATATAAAGTTATGAAGCCGTTATATATTTCAATGGTATCATTGCTTATCTTAACTCTTCTTATAAACATATTTCTTTCCATTTGGGCAATTATAGCATTGTTTACAGCAATTCAAATTGAAATTGTATATTTATGGATAAGAAATATATCCCTAATCCTTGGGATTATTCTGCTTATAGAAATTTTCATAAACTTTTTTAGGAAAAAGACTAATCTTTCTATAGGTTCAATAGATAATGCCTCCGGTGTAGCAATTCTATTAGAATTAGCGAAATTAATTAAAAAAAATCCTCTTAAAAAAACCGATGTAATCTTTTTATGGTGTGGCGCAGAGGAGATGGGCCTCTGGGGTTCGAAACAGTATTGTGCAAAACATTTCGAAGAACTAGATTACTATTATGATTTGAATAAATCATATAATATTAATATCGATATGGTTGGTACTTATATAGGTTTAATTGAGAAAACTGGATTACTTAAAAAGAAAAACTTAAATGAAAATCTGAATGATGTCTTAAAAGCTTCCGATACACAACAGAAAATTCCATCTGAGAAAGCAAAAATGAAATTTGGTACTGGAAGTGATCATTTAGTTTTTCGTGCATTTGTAGAAAAAGGAAAAAGGAATGACTTTCAAGTTTGTTGTTTTTTATCAAATAAAGATTCAAAATATATACATTCTAAAAAAGATATTCCTGAATTTTGCTCTGCTGAAAATCTAAACGGTTGTATAGAAATTTGCTATAATGCCATAAAAAGCCTTGATCTACGAGTTGAATAACTTATTAATAGTAGTAATGTTTCATAATATACATAAATTTTAAGTTTAAAGAATCATTTTTTCTACTACTAAAGTTCTATCAATTATTATTTAATAGGTGTTAAATATAGGTAGCCCAAAAGGACTCTATGCCGCTCGAAAGCTTCAAGCTAATCGAAAGAAATTTCGTTGGTCTAAGACTAAGTATAAAAGAAGAAAACTCCAATTGAAAAAAAGAGTAGACCCCCTTGAGGCATCATGTCAAGCTCTTGGCATTGTTCTTCAAAAAGTTGGGAGGGAAAGTAAGCAGCCTAACTCAGCAATAAGAAAATGTGTAAGAGTTCAATTAAAAAAGAATGGAAAAGGAGTAACAGCATTCTTACCTGGAGATGGGGCTTTAAATTTTATTGAAGAACATGATCGAGTCATTGTTGAAGGTATTGGAGGAGCAAAAGGAAGGAGTATTGGGGATCTTCCTGGCGTAAGATATAAAGTTATAAAGGTAAATGGTGTCAGTTTGGAGGCATTACTTCAAGGAAAGAAGGAAAAACCATTGCGATAATCATTGAGGTAAGTAATTTTGAGTAAAACTAAAAAGCAAATAAAACTATTTAATAGATGGGCTTTTACAGACATAAAGGTTAACGATAGAACACTTGAAAACTATATCAATTTAAAACCTATTATAGTTCCTCATTCTGCTGGGAGACATGAGCACAAACGATTTTGGAAATCTTCAAAAGTCTCAATTATTGAACGGTTTTCTAATAGATTACTTTCTCCTGGTTTCATTGGAAGTAAAATTAAGGGTCATAAGAGTTCTTATAATTCTGGTAAGAAAAGTAAACTTCTAAAGAATTTAGAGAATGCTTTCACATTAATAGAACTAATTACTGAGCAAAATCCTATTCAAATTTTAATAGATGCTATCTGCAATTCTGCACCACGAGAGGAAACCACTAAGATCGCTATGGGAGGGATAAGTTACGCTTCAGCAGTAGATATCGCCCCACAGCGGCGAGTTGATTTAGCTATCAAATATCTCGTTCAAGCAATAGGCGCTAGATCTCATGCCAATGTAAAACAGTTTGAAGAAAATCTAGCTCAAGAACTAATATTAGCAGCAGATAATAGTCAAGAATCTAGAGCGGTTAAACGAAAAGATGAAATTGAGAGAATTGCTGTTTCTGCACGATAATTATTTCTAAAGAATTAAATGAATCCTTTTTTATTAAAAAAAAATCATCGGTATTATTCATTATACAAATTATAATGTTATATAGCCTGAATGAGTTTCCATTTTTTATGTGAATTATATTTGAAAAACACTTTACTTTAAAAATTTATTATTTTCATTTTTATGTTACTCAAAAATTACGAGGATATAGGGATATTAATGACATTTAGATTTTTATTTTGTTAATATTTGCCTTTAATACCTTATTTAAGGAGTTGGTGAAGAATTAGGCACTTAAAAAAAGAAAATGCATGAAATGAGCCTAAAATAAATATTATAAAGAAAAGTTTAAAGATATTGTTCAAGAAATTAAAAAAAAATGAAAAAAGCATTATGAGAGCTAACTAAGAAAAAAATGAATTTATTTTAAAGCAACATAAAACATATGATATTTCGCGTCAATTTTATTCGTTGCTTTACATTGTTTACATGATTTTATATATCCCACAGCTTTAAATTTAATACAAAATAGGGAAGTTTGAATAATTTCAATTAAAATGCATTATCTCTTATAGATTAAAAAAAAGAAAGGGCGCGAGATTAAAACTTCCAAATTTAAGTCTAGTATCACCCGCATATTATCCATATTCATAGATGGCTTCGAAAATTCCTAAATTTTTATATAATTGATAAACATATTATTTATCTAAGCAGAATTAAAGAAACCGAACATGGGTTTTAAGTAAAGTGTACACCGACAAAAATCAAAATATTTTAGAAAAGCAACTCAAGACATTAGGTCAGAAGATTAGAATTGATATTTTAAAAAAGTTAAAAAAAACTCAAACTCCTTTATCATTTTCAAAGCTTCAAAAAGAGATTTTAGGAAATGACCCTTCTTCTGTTAATTTGTCTTTTCATTTAAACACATTAAAGAAGAGTGAGTTAGTTTTATCCTCTGAAGAAGGATATTCAATTACATTTTTAGGAGAGCAAATTTTAGATAAAATTTTATCTATTGAACAAATTCTAAATAAACAACATAAAGCAAGGATGATCCGAACCTCAAAATATTCTAAAGAACTATTTGATTCAAGCAAAATTGAGGAATATTTAATGAAGGAAGGTGAATTGGAACGTTACTTAGCTAAAAAGATTGCTCATGAAGTAGAAGAGCGGCTTTCCAGGACAAATATAGAATATATGACTGCACCGTTGATGCGTGAATATATTAATGCGGTTTTATTAGAAAATGGTTTAGAGGAAGTCAGACACAAGTTAACTCGATTAGGAACTCCTCCATTTGAGGTATTTCAATTATTTTATTCAAAGGAGTGTGAGATTATGCCTGAAGATTGTATTAAAAGATTAGGTTCAGATGTTTCTGAACAATTTTTGCTTCTAAACCTTTTGCCTAAAAACTTAGCTGATCTGTATTTGTCTGGAGAAATTGCCTTACTCAATTTGAATTATTGGAGTTTAAGACCATTAGGTTTGTATATAAATACAAAAACAATAATCAATTATCTTTTCAAAACTCATTCGTATTCCTCACAAATAATTAAAGAATCTACAGATTATACCGATTTTATTATACACTTTTTTAATCTGTTATATACATTAAACCAATTTTATTCCGAAGACTTACTTCTTGGTGATTTTAATTTTCAACTCCTCTCTAATTTTGAATTACCAAAAACTAAATCATTCAATTTCAATTTACTTACTTCTCAAATATCTAGGTTCAATAACTTCTTTAATGATGGTAAAACACATTTATCATTAAATTTCAATTATAATAGAGAATTAGTCGAAAACTTTAAAATTCAGAATCATATTGATAAAAAATTTCTTAATTCTTTGAAAATCCAAAATAATGACTGCATTAAACCCCTACTTCTTTTTGAATGGTTACCGCAATTTACATCAGAATCGGGAAATGATATCAGAAAAAGGCTTATTACTGATTCTATTAAAAATAATATAATAATCTATAATAAAGATTATTCAGATTTATTAAATTCAACGCTAGTTCGAATATCTAACCCTAAAGAGGAAGTAATTATTTTAGATAAGATCTTAGCAAATTTATACCTTATATCCGTAGAGGCAAAGCAAAATGACGATTTATTTTTAGATTTATTACAAAATAAATTAAATTCTATATTTGAATTATTTAAAAATAAAGATAAATTAGTTCAAAAAAGACTAAATTCTCTTAAACAATGGAATCTCGTAATTTCTCGGATTTTAAATAAAGATATAAAACACTTATTTAGAGAATCGTTAAAGGCCATTAGTTTTTTTGGATTAAATGAGGCTATTTTAAATCACTGTGGAATTGAACTTGATAGAACAGAAAGTAGTGAAGCTTTTGCGTTAAAAATACTATCAAAAATGAAAAATATTATTGACGAAAGAAATGAAATTGATAACAATCATTTTATTCTAAGTCAACCGCATCATGATTCTTATTTGAAAGATTCCTACCATAATGGTATGGCACAATACAAACAAAAAGTAAATGGATATTCTTCAAGAATAATTAGACGTGAATCTAATATTCCTTTAAATAAAAAAATCAAAATATTTAAAAAATTTCAAAAAATCCTCAATGGAGGGGCTTTATTTATAGAAAAAAAACCACCTGAAATGTCATATCAAAAATTTTTAAAAGTTTTATTTGACTCCAAAATAGGCGCGATTTCTTTAAATGATTGCATATTCTAAAAAGCAGAATAAAGAAGTAAAATAAATTTTTAAAAATTACTTAGTCATTAATTCTGCTAAGAGAGCTTTCCTCATAGGGATCCCATAATAAGTTTGTTTAAAGTAAAGCGCCTTTTCTGAACCGTCGACACTTGGAGAAATTTCTGTAATTCTTGGTAATGGATGCAATAATCTAAAGTTATCTTTTGTTTCTTCAAGGTCCTCTTTTTGAAATGTATAAAAACCTTTAATTCTTTCATATTCTTCCAAATCAACAAATCTTTCTTTCTGGATCCGTGTCATATAAAGTACATCTAAAATATTTAGTATTTTCCTATAATCTGTGATTTCTTTATATTTTGCCTGCCGTTGTTGTAAAAAATCCTTATCACGATTTCTCATTTTCAATTCAATAGGACTTATGAAATAAATATTAATATCGAAATTCGAAAGTAAAATCGCAAGTGAATGAACTGTTCTCCCATATTTTAGATCTCCCATTAAGCCTATATTTAATCCATCTAATGGACCTAATTCTTCAGTTATGGTTAATAAGTCTAATAATGCTTGAGTTGGATGTTCTCCACTTCCAGATCCAGCATTAATAATAGGAATTTTCGCAAATTTAGCTGCCATTGTTGCTGCTCCTTCAAGCGAATGTCTCATAACTATACAATCACTATAATTCTCTACAGTTCTTATTGTATCTGCAATACTTTCCCCTTTTTTAATTGAAGAAACATCTCCAGAATGGAAACCAATTACACTCCCACCTAATCTATACATAGCAGATTCAAAACTAAGACGCGTACGAGTAGAAGGTTCAAAAAATAAAGTAGCTAAGATTTTTCCTTGAAGTATATTTGAATTTTTAATTTGAATCATTTCTTTGCCTTTCTTTAAAATGTATTCAATATCTTCCCTATCAAATTGCTTAGCACTTATTATGCCTTCGCTAAATTTCTCTTTAAACATTTAATTTCTCAATCAATATGTTTTTATTAACATTATGTAAATAAGATTTAAATTATTTTTTATTAAATGATGGTTGTTCAAAAAGAACTGACCAGAACTAATAAAATTTAAAATTTATGAATAATTAGTTTAGGTAATTAGATAATAGTGGTTTATCAAAATTGAAGTATCCGCGAACAATACGAAGATATTGTCCCAATTGCCGTTCCCATCAAGTGCATAATGTTTCATTATATAAAAAGGGAAAGGAACGCATGTTAAATCATGGACGTAGAAGGCTTGAACGAAAAAAAAGCGGATATGGCAGTTTCCCTAAAGAGATTTTCCATAAAAATGCAAAAATTAATAAGAAATCAACTCCCTTATTAGAATGTACTGAATGTGGTAAAAAGCAGTATGCTAAATCATATCGAGTAAAACGACTCGAATTACAAGAAGTATAAAAAATGTGAATAACTATGGTCAATAAAAAAGAAAAAGAACTCATTCCACACCCAAAAAGTAGATTCTTACGTGTAAAATGTCTTAATTGTGGTAATCAACAAATAATCTTCGGATGTTCAGCAACAGACGTGGAATGTTTAGTTTGTGGAAAAACTTTACTTCAATCCACAGGGGGTAAAGCAAGAATTCTTACTAAAATTTTAGAGGTTCTTTCTTAAAAAAATTAAATCCTAAATACATATCTTCGTGAAACTGTTCTTTCACGTTAATTCTTTAATATCTGAATAATACAATTATTTAATTTAATTTAATCAATTATTCACGCCAAGTATATTTACATTTAGTACATCTAAAAAAATGAGTAGATGGTTCATCAGCACCGCGAATTTGTTTTTGCCAAGTTTCTGCTTCTATATGACCACATTTTGGGCAATCTCTTTTTGTCTTAGGATATACAGAAATTTTATCATCTTGAGTAAGAATTAATAAATTCTTTTCAAAGGCTTTCTTTTTTTTAAGAATGCTTTTCTGAATTTCATCAAGATTTTCATCAACTTCTTTTTGAAAGCCACATTTACAAACTAGAAAAAGTTTATCATTTATTTTTCTTTTACGGAGAAGGTTATCACAATCAGGGCAAAAATCTGGCATGTTTTATTTCTTATTTATCAAATTCTTTTTTCAATTCATACAATTTTTGATAATATTCAAAATTTAGTTTATTCATATCTTGAATTATATCAGCATTAAGTACTTTTTCTCCAGAAGATTGTAATTCAAGATCTCCTATTACGTTGATTAAATCATTCTCTTTAAAATTAAAATCATCAATTCCTATGATATTAACTCTTATTTCACCGCTATTATCATCCAAAACAATATGATCATCATTAATTCTACTTTTTATGTACCCTGTAACCTGAATTCGCTCATCATCAATACCGATGTCCTTTATTATTCTTTGCTTTGCAGACTGAATAGACATTTTTTTTTAACTAAGAATCATTTAATTATTTAATTAATACAAATTTGAAAATTTAATATAAGTATAAATAATTAATTTAAAACCTAAAATTGGTATTATTAAAAGACTAATATCAAATATTATTAATAATGCGAATTACACAATATTATCTTATTTATAATTGAATAAATTTGCTGAAAGAATATGAGCTTTACATTAAAATTAGAAAATAGTCGGATATTGAAAGGAATTGTCGAAACCCTTGCAAGTATTATAGACGAAACAGAATTTCGAGTTACTCCAAAAGAATTTATGATATCAGCAATGGATCCAAGTCGAATATGTTTACTGAAACTATCTATTAAAAAGGAGAATTTTGATGGATATCAATGTGAAAAAGAATCAAAAGTTGGATTAAACTTGGATGATTTGGATAAAATTTTAAAAAGAAGCGCTGCGAATGATTCAGTTGAAATTGATTTCAATGAAGCTGATCAAAAAATAAAAATTAAGATGCAACGAGAAGGTGTATCCCGTACAAGAACATTTAGTTTAGCACTATTAGATATCGATATTGAAGAAATCCCAATGGATAATTTGCTAAGGATTGAATATCCATCGAAGTGGGTAATAGAACCAGAGTTTCTAGTTGAAGCAATAAAAGACGCAGAAATATATTCCGAAATTCTTAATATGACAGCAATAGAGAATCAAGGATTAGTTTTTAGTTCAACAGGCCAAATCGGTGAAATGGAATATGATCTTAGTGAAGATGATTTAATAGAACATGCTCTTAGTGGAACTAGTAGTGGAGCATATTCCTTAACCTTTTTGAAGGCAATATTAAAAATATCTTCAATCACAGAGAAGTTAGAAATATCCTTAAAGACAGATCATCCATT
>JBHLMQ010000096.1:0-5281 GCA_048938005.1 Promethearchaeota archaeon
GTAATTTACATATGCCGATCGTATCAACATTACACACACTTATGCCGAATCCTCAACCTAAAATTAAAATAATTATTGAAACAATAGGTCGACTATCAGATCGTTTAATAGTTATGAGTCATCAAGCTAAAACGCTTTTAAAAGAAGATTATGGAATACCTGCACAAAAAGTTAATGTAATTCATCATGGAATTCCAGATGTTCCTTTTATAGATCCAAATTTTTTTAAAGATCAATTTGGAGTTGAAGGGAAGGATGTCATTTTAACTTTTGGTTTGATTAACCCTAGCAAAGGTATAGAGACAATGATTGATGCCTTACCTAAAATCGTTAAAAAACATCCAAATGTAACATATATTATCCTTGGTGCGACTCATCCAAATGTAAAGAAAGAGAATGGCGAATCATATCGTTATTCTCTTCAAATAAGAGCTAGAGAGCTTGGGGTAGAAGATCATGTAATTTTTTACAATAGGTTTGTAGAATTAGAGGAGTTATGTGAATTTTTAGGAGCTGCGGATATTTATGTAACTCCATATATTAACAAAGAGCAAATCGTCTCTGGCACACTTGCTTATGCTCTTGGAACGGGTAAAGCTATTATTTCTACTCCTTATTGGTATGCTGAAGAAATCTTAAATGATGGAAAAGGAATAATAGTACCCTTCAAAAATCCAGAAAACTTAGCGGATCAAATTTTAAACCTACTAGATAATGAGATAGAGAGGCATACTATGCGTAAAAAAGCCTATATATTTTCTAGAGATATGATTTGGAAGGAAGTTGCTCGAAACTATATAGAAGTATTTGCAGAAGTTGTTGAAAAAAGATTATCAGAACCAAAAACCATTTTAAGGATAAGATCATTACGAACTTCACCATTCGATTTACCTCAGCCAAAATTTGATCATCTGAAGAGATTAACTGATGATGTTGGTATTTTACAACATGCTAATTTTATAATTCCTAATCGAAAGTTTGGTTATAGCACAGACGATAATGCGAGGGCATTAATTGTAGTACTTTTTGCTCAAAATTTATTAATTGAAGATAATTTATTAGAAAATCTTGATTGTCGTTATTTAAGTTTTTTATTGCACGCTTTCAACGAAAAAAATGGTCGATTTCGTAATTTTTTAGGATATGATCGTAAATGGCTTGAAGATGAAGGATCTGAAGATAGTCATGGTCGAGCTGTCTGGAGTTTAGGAATTACAGTAGCTTTATCAAAAACAAAAGAGTTTGGGGATCAAGCTTTAAGAATTTTTGATAAGGCTGTGTCGGTTCTTTCAGAATTTAAATCTCCTAGAGCTTTAGCTTTTGGTTTAATAGGAATTCATGCTTATTTAGCTAGATTTGGAGGAGATAGCAAAATAAAACGATTTCGAAAAAAGATTGCGAATAATTTATTTGATTTATATTGTTCAAATAGTAGTGATAATTGGCCATGGATAGAAGACACTTTAACTTATGATAATGGAAAAATTCCACAAGCTCTACTAATGTCTGGGCAATGGTTAGAGCGAGGAGATATGGTTGAAGCTGGATTAAGGTCATTAGAATGGTTAATTAAAATTCAAAAAAATTCTAAAGGCCATTTTGCTCCAATCGGTAATTCTGGATGGCATCCTCGCGACGGAGAAAAAGCAAGATTTGATCAACAACCTCTTGAAGCTCAGAGTATACTTGAAGCGTGTATTGAGGCATTCAAAATTACTCAAGATAAAAAATGGATTATAGAAGCACGTCATTGTTTAGAATGGTTTTTAGGTAAAAACGATTTGAATACTTCGCTTTATAATTATAAAACTGGAGGGTGTTATGACGCTTTAACATCTACTGGGCCCAATATAAATCAAGGGGCAGAATCGACCTTAGCTTGGTTACTTTCCCTTCTAAACATGTATTTATTAGATAATTTAACTGAGATTGATTTAACAGAAAAATTGAGTGAATAATATAAAAATGCCAAACCAACCAATTGTTATGATAAGTTCATATCCCCCACGACTATGTGGAATTGCAACATTTACAGAGGAAGCAAGAGTATTTATTAAGAAGGCTAATCCTGATAAAGATATCTTGGTTATTAGCCACATAGATGGAGAAGGAGAAGGTGTTTTTCCTTTAATTGAGATAAACAGATATGACTGGTATGAACCTGTAGCAGAAAAAATAAATGAGTTGAAACCATATGCAATTCATTTAGAACATGAATATGGGCTTTATGAATATAGAGATAAACGTGGTATAGGAGATAGAAATGAAGGCTTTCTTAAACTTCTTGAGGCTATTGATCATTATCCCATAGTAGTTGAACCACACACTGTTCATGGGCGAATTACTGATTTTGAAGCCGAATTTATTTATCAGCTTTGTCAGAGAAGTGATGTTGTTTTATTTAAATGTCATTATCAGAAATGGAGATTAGACTGGTCTTTTAGAGCTCGAGGATGGGAAACTCCTAAAAACATCATGGTGGTACCACATGGTGCTCGTCCTGATAAAAGATGGGGTATTGAGGAAATTTCTGAATTAAAAACTGAATTAGGCATAGATGATTTGAATTTATCAGATCATCTGGTAGGAATGATTGGATGGATTCAAAATAATAAACGATGGGATATTCTCCTTTCAATGTGGGATGATATTCATGATGAAATAAAAGAAAAATGTGGTCAAAAATGGGATTTATTCGCAGCAGGTACTATACGTGACCCAAACCATCAACGCGATTATATACTGTGGAAAAATGATGTTCTTGATCTTCAGAGTAGAGGGAAAGCATACTATTACGAGTTTATCCCTAGAGGAGATATCTATTACAAAGTAATGGCTATCTGTGATTTCATCGTATTGCCGACTATCGATGAGACTCAATCAGGGACATTAGCAAGAATAATCGCTTTGAATAAACCATATACCACAACAGCTCCAATGGAAGGACTAACTGCGCAAACTTTAGAAAGTGGTGGTGGCTTATTATTTACAACAAAACAAATGCTAAAAAATAATGTAGTTCGATTAGCATGTGATGAGGATCTTCGAATGAAGCTTGGTGAAAATTTAAAAAAGTATCTTGACGAGGTTGTTTCATGGGAAATCATTGCTGATAAATATAATGAAGCTTATAATTTAGCACGAAATGCCAAAATCTCTGGAAAACCAGTAATATTAGAACCTGAATTCTAAAGGGTGTTAAAAATAAAAAATAATACAAAAAAAGAGCTTTTTAACCGTCATCCGCATAATCCTATTATATCGATTAATGATATTCCTTATAAGGCAAATTCAGTATTTAATGCAGGAGCAGTAAAATTTAATGAAAAAGTCTTCTTATTAATGCGAGTGGAAGATAGAAGGGGTATTTCCCATTTGACATTAGCTCAAAGTAAAAATGGAATAAATAATTGGCAGATTAACTCTCAACCAACCTTAATACCGAGCCCAGATGAATATCCTGAGGAAGTTTGGGGAATTGAAGACCCGAGAATTATTTTTTTAGAGGAAAAAAAACTATGGGCTATTACATACACAGCATATTCTAAGGGAGGTCCTTTAGTTTCATTAATAACTACTAGAGACTTTCAAAATTTTACTCGTTATGGTTCTGTGATGCCACCGGAGGATAAAGATGCTGCTTTATTTCCTATTCGCTTTGATGGGCGGTGGGCAATGATTCATAGACCTGTTTCATATCATCCAACCTCAAAAGCTAATATTTGGATTTCATTCTCTCCAGATCTTAAACATTGGGGGGATCATCAAATACTTATCAAAGCTAGGAAAGGTAGCTGGTGGGATGCCAACAAAATTGGTTTATCGCCTCCACCTTTAAGAACTGATGAGGGATGGTTAATTCTTTATCATGGAGTTAAAATTACAGCCAGTGGTATTATATATAGATTAGGCCTGGCACTTTTAGATATATTAAATCCGCGCATTTTAATTGCTAGATCTGATGAATGGATTTTCTCTCCAACGGAATCCTATGAGGCTTATGGTGATGTAGATAAAGTAGTTTTTCCATGTGGTTGGATTCAAGAAAATAATACAATTTTACTTTATTACGGGTGTGCTGATAGTTGTATTGGTTTAGCAACAGCCACTCTTTCAGAACTACTTGATTGGCTTAAAGAGCATAATTCTTTATAAGGAGGAAAATTATGCACATAGCAATACTCTCACCAATAGCATGGCGCACGCCCCCTCGATCTTATGGTCCATGGGAATATGTAGCTTCTTTATTAACAGAAGGTCTTATCGAGAAAGGAATTAAGGTTACCTTATTTGCTACAAAAGATTCTATTACTAAAGCAAATCTTATAAGTGTTTGTCCTCGTGGTTATGAAGAAGATAGTGAATTATTACCCAAAGTTTGGGAATGTTTACATATCTCTGAGATGTTCGAAAGAGGAGATGACTTTGACATTATTCACAACCATTTTGATTTTCTACCTTTAACTTACATAAAAATGACATCCACTCCAGTCATAACGACAATCCATGGTATTTCGTCCCCCAAAATTTTACCAGTTTATAAAAAATACAACGATCAGAGCTATTATGTTTCCATTAGCAATGCTGCCAGAATTCCAAATTTGAATTATATTGCCACAGTTTATCATGGGATTAATTTGGACCAATTTACTTTTAAATCTAAATCAAAAGGGTATTTGATATTTTTTGGTCGTATACACCAAGATAAAGGTACTGAAGAAGCTATTAAAATAGCTCTTAAAGTTGGAATGAAATTAATCTTGGCAGGGATTATTCAAGATAAGGATTATTTTAAAAGAAAGATTGAACCTTTTCTTGATAATGACTTAATAAAATATGTTGGCGTTGCTGGTCCGAAGAAGAGAGATGAGTTATTAGGAGGAGCATTGGCTTTATTGAACCCTATTAATATTCCTGAGGCATTTGGTCTGTCAGTTGTAGAAACAATGGCTTGTGGAACACCTGTTATTTCTTTTAATAAAGGTAGTATGTCTGAAATAATTTTAAATGGAAAAACGGGATTTTTAGTTAATTCTATTCAAGAGGCGATTAAGGTATTAAAAAAAATTGATATCATTGATCGTTCAGAATGTCGAAAATGGGTTGAAGAAAAATTTACTGCGGAAAGAATGGTTGATGATTATATTAAGGTTTATGAATCAATATTAGCAAAAGATAAAAATTGACCCTATTTTTTAATTTCGAACTTAAAATAGAGTAAGAAATAGTTTTTTATTCACAATAAATTACTTGAATAATGTCTATTCTATAAGATAATCTT
>JBHLMQ010000052.1:0-15240 GCA_048938005.1 Promethearchaeota archaeon
GCATGACCATGTTTCCCACTTTTTGATCTTTCAGTGCTTTTAATTTGGCATGGTTCTTCATCAACCATAATGTATTGACCCGCTTTTAATTTTTGTATCTCTGTTCTCCTAATAGACAATTCCTTCTACACCTTAGTTTATTTATTTTTTATCCACAATATTTTTAATTTTGACATTTCTTTTAATTTATGATATATTATATTTTTTCAAAAAAAAATATTAGTTTTTGAGAATTATTCAAAATACAATAAAAAATTTAAAGCTGGGATTGAATGGTCTTAGAAAAGCTTGGTAGATCTTTAGATAATGCAATTCGAAAAATTAGACGCCTCCCAACAGTGGATAAAGATGCTATAAACGCTCTTATTCAAGATCTACAAAGAGCACTATTAAGTGCTGATGTCAAAGTGGAACTTGTTTTCGAAATGACAGAAAATATTAAAAAAGAGGCAATGAATACTAAACTTCAGAAAGCAAGAAGGAGAGATTTCGTAATTAAATTAATACACGATGAACTCGTGCAACTTCTAGGAGGAAAACCTGCTCCTATAAGAATAAAACCTAATAAAAAGAACGTCATATTGCTTGTTGGCATCCAAGGTTCAGGAAAGACAACAACAGTTGCAAAAATAGCAAAATATTATAAAAGTAAAGGATATAACGTCGCAACATTGACGACTGATACTTGGCGACCTGGAGCTTATGAACAATTAGTCCAATTATCAGAACCATTAGGTATAAAATGTTATGGTAATCCCAATGAAAAAAATGCCATTAAGATTGCAATTCAAGAAACAAAGAAAGCAATAAATGATGGAAATGATATTATAATCGCAGATACTGCAGGCAGACATAAAGAAGAAAAAGAATTAATGAAAGAAATGGCAATTCTAGAACAGAAATTAAAACCAAATGAAGTCATATTAGTTGTTGATGGGACCTTAGGACAACAAGCTTATACTCAAGCAGAAGAATTCGCTAAAACTACAAATTTGGGAAGTATTATTGTCACCAAATTAGATGGAACCGCGAAGGGTGGAGGTGCTTTATCAGCATGCGCAGCTGTAAATGTAGGTATTCGTTTCATAGGTGTTGGTGAAAAAATTGATGATTTTGAAGGTTTCGAGCCATCTAATTTCGTAGGAACATTACTCGGCATACCAGATATTGAATCTTTAGTACAAAAGGTGCAAGAAGCAGAAGTTGACATAGAACCAGAAGTTATCAAGCGTATGGTACATGGTAAATTCACTCTTGATGACCTTTATTTACAGTTGAAAAGTATAAAGAAAATAGGAAAGTTTAAGCAAATACTAGCTATGATGGGTGGCGGGAATATCCCAGATGCTTTGAAAGAGGACGCTGAAGCGAATCTTGCAAAATGGGAAGTTGTTCTTAATTCTATGACAAAAGAAGAAAAAGAGAGTCCAAAAATCATCAAAAAAACTAGAAAAAGACGGATTGCTATAGGAAGTGGAACTGATTACTCTGTAATAAACAAAATGCTTGCGCAATTTCAACAGATGAAAAAATTTATGAAAAGATTTATTCAAATGCAGAAAAAAGGAAAAGCAATACCAGGGATGCCTGGATTTCCTGGTGGAAAAGCTGCAGCTGATTTTATGAAAAAGTTAGGCAAATTTTAAAAATCAATAATTATCATTGAATTTGATTATATTGGTCAATTTTCTATTGTTAATTGATAAAATTTTAAATTATACTAAAAGAGATATCGATCAAGGATATACTCCTCAAATTATTTATAAATTATGTTCTTGTATAAGAGAAGCTTTCTGTTTATCTTATGACATAAGGAAAGACAATGTTTTATATTTATTTTTTCAAAAAGAGCATGTTTTAATTAAATTTGAAGGAACTAAATTACGTTATTTAGGTCCTGATGAAAGATCTCAAGCATTACTTTTAGAGAAAGCTTTGAATAATGTGAAAAATAATTTCTTTATTGAAAATGATCAATGGAGGAAATCAACTCCTGGAATTTTTTTCAGAAAATTTATTGATATCTCTTCTTTTATAAATTTCCTTAATTCAATAATGAAAGGAAGAAACTTTCTGATAATAGATAATCCACAAAATGTTAAGGAAAGTGTAGAAGACTTCAATTCAATTAAAATTTTTATCGGAAACATGCAAAACGACTTTTTTCTCATTCCTATATATTCTATATCAAGAGATAATTCTAAAATGATAGAATTATTCAAAGAACTGAAAAATATAAAACTTATATCACTTTCAAAAATTCAAGAGGTAGAAAATAAAATTTTATATATTAATTTTAGAAAAGATCAACAAGGAATTCCCTCTAAAAATTTGTAATATGATTTTAAAAAACGCGAAAATTTATTCTGAAGGTTTAGTACATAAAGGGGCCATTCTCATCGCTAATGGAATTGTAAGAACAGTTATATTTAAACCTCAAGAAAAAGATTTAAAAAAATTAGCTAAAAAAAATCAAGATAACAAAGAACTCGATTGTCAGAATAAATTAGTTTTACCTGGGATAATCGATATCCATTCTCATTTGCGGGATATGAATCAAAGTGAAAAAGAAACATTTTTAACTGGAACTAAAGCGGCTGCTTTTTCTGGGATTACGACTGTGTTTAATATGCCGAATACAAAACCTCCAGCAATTACATCTGAGCAGATTAAATTATGGATGAAAAAAGCAGAAAACAATATTTATGTAAACGTTGGATTCATAGCGGGAGTCCCTAAAGGAATTGATAAAGATGAGATTAAAAAAATTGTAAATTTAGGGATTATAGGGTTTAAAATTTACCCACTTAATTCTTTAAACGAAATAAATTGGACAGATTCAAGGAATCTACAAAAAATACTTAAAATTTCATCTGAATTCCAAGTTCCAATATTTATACATGCTTCATATCCATTATCTAAGGTAGAAAGAACAAAAATTATTCAAGATTTCAATCACCAGAAATTAAATATTTTAAAACTTCATAATAGATTAGATCCAGTAAGAGCAGAAGAGAAATACGTTGAATTTGTCGTTAAAAATTATTTAGAATTAATTAGTAATAATGATTTGGATCCCACTACGTATCCAATTATCCATTTCTGTCATATAAGTTGTATTGAAAGTTATCTAACAATTAAAAAAGCAATAATAGCAAATAAAAACTTAAAAATATCTTTTGAAGTTACGCCTCATCATCTACTTTTATCCAATAAAATTATATTAAGTAATAATAATTTCGGAAAAGTATTGCCTCCATTAAGAGAAGAAGAACATCCTAAATTTTTATTTAATGAACTAACAAAAGGGAGAATAAAATTAATAGGAACTGATCATGCTCCACATACTTTAGAAGAAAAATCACAAGATTATTTCAAGGCACCATCTGGGTTCCCCGGTTTTGAAACATATCCATTAGTGATACTTGATAAGGTATTTAATTTCCAACTTTCATTAGAAATTTTCGTTAAAACAACCTCAGAAAATCCTGCAAAATTTTTTAATTTAAAGAATAAAGGTTTTATTAAAGAGGGTTTTGATGCTGACTTAATTATTGTTGATAAAGTTCCAGAATACAAAATAAATTCTCAGAATTTTAAAACTAAAGCAAAATTTTCTCCTTTTGAAGCATATCCTACTTCTGTTCACATTTGGAAAGTATTTATAAAAGGAAATGAATTCAATTTGGAAAATTCTCTTCCAAGTGGAGAAATTATCAAGAGGATGTTATAAAATATATATGTGTAAACGGCATAATTATATATAAACAATATGATTTTAAGATCTCTACCATGTCTAATGAAAATGAATTTAGCTTAGAAGAAGGCATAATATTAATAAAATTTGCCCGGGAAAATATAGAATTTTTTTTAAAAAATAATAGGCGTATTCCTATTCCAGAAGTTATAAAAGATAAATTTTCAGATAAATACGGTGCTTTTGTAACACTAAATATATACGATGCTATTGGCAATCCCTTAAGAGGGTGTATTGGCTATATTGAACCAACTTACCCACTATATGATGTAATTCATAAAGTATCAGTCAGCTCAGCTATAGAAGATCCGCGATTTCCTTCCGTTTCACTTGAAGAAATGGATAATATAGTAATTGAATTATCAATTTTAACTCCTCCTAAATTATTAGAAGTAAGTGATCCTAAAGAATATCTTGATAAAATTGTTATTGGTAGAGATGGATTAATTGCAGAAAAAGGAATGAGAAGAGGGCTACTTCTTCCTCAAGTACCTGTAGATCATGGTAGAAATTGGGATGTTAAAACTTTTCTCTCTCAGACATGTTCAAAAGCTTGGCTAGATAGTGATGCTTGGAAGGATCTGAATACAAAAATTTACTCTTTTCAAGCCATTCTTTTTGAGGAAAAAGAACCACGTGGCGAAATTTTTAGAAAATATCTTACTTAAAAGTTTACTTTTATTTAATTATCTTTAACATTTTTTTATGAATAATTACTGTTTTACAATGATATAACGGGATATAAATTTATGGGAACTCCAGATAAAATACTCTCAATTGATATATCTTCTAAAAAAGTTAAAGTTGCTATTATTTCTGATAGATTAGAGTTAGAATCTGTTTCAGTACACGGATATGATATCATTGATGAGGATGTTGATGGTTTTGCTAAGCGATTTAATATGGATGATATGTGGGATAAAGTTATATTGGGTATAAAAAATGTGATAAAAGAAAATAAACCAGAAAACATTATTGGTATATCTTCATGTGGTCAAAGAATAGCAACAGTTTTTTTAGATAAACAAGGAAATGAAATTTATGGAGGGCCTAACACAGATATTAGGGGTATTGATTCAGCTTATCTAATTGAAGATAAATTCTCTGAAGAAGAATTATTCAAAATAACTGCCCATACCCCATCGTTGATGTTTACATTAGCTAGGTTGTTATGGTTTCAAGAAGAGGAAGGAGACAAGTATGAAAGTATAGGTAAAGTATTAATGTTAGATGATTGGATTGTCTATAAATTCACTGGAGAATTTTATACCGACTATACATCGGTTGGAGAATCCCAACTTTTTGATATAAGTAAAAGAAATTGGAGTTCAGAGATTATTGACACTTTTGAAATAAAACCTGAAATCCTTCCTGAAATTGTCGATTCAGGCACAATTGTAGGAGAATTAAAGTCAGATCTAATAAATAAATTCGGCATAAACCAAAAAAATATTCCTGTATTAAAAGGATGCGGTGATACTCAAGCTAATTTATTAGGTATGGGAGTAATTGAGGAGGGGAATATCGGAATTAGTCTAGGAACAACCGCCCCGGTGCATTTAGTTGTGAATAAACCGATAACTGATCCTGATCTGAATTTCTGGTCAGATTGCCACGTTATTAAGGACAAATGGTTAATTGAAGCTAATACAGGAGGTACAGGAAGGGTTTTTGATTGGTTCAAGGATGCATTTATATCAGATTCTAAAAGGGATGCAAATGAAATTATGAATAATTTAATAAGTAGAAGTAAACCTGGAGCAGGCTCGATTTTTGCATATTTGGGCCCAGAACTTATGGCTTTAAAAGATCAAACATCAATAAAGAGAGGAGTTTTTGTTTTTCCACCACCTAGCATGATTGGAGAAGAATTACCCAAATTAGAAAATTTTGCTCGAAGTGCGATTGAGAGTATTTGTTTTGGGATTAATGAAAATTTTCAAGCACTTCATCAATTTACCCAATCAGAAATAAATACATTTTGCTCAGGGGGTATGTCAAAATCGAGAGAATTTTGTGAAATTTTAACAAATATTTTAAGTAAAGAAATAATGGTGCCAATTGTTAGGGATTCTGCATTTATAGGAAATGCTATTATTACTCTATTAGGATTAAAACATTATTCCAATTATAAAGAAATTATTAAAGATCTCATAAAGTATGAGACTTTCAATGTCGAAGCATCAATTTCTGAAGAATATAAAAGTATCTACACCCAATGGAAGAATCTGAAAAATAAAATTGACGATCTTTAGATTTTATTTTTCTATTTTTTTAAAAAGGGTTCGAGATTTTTTCCCTTTTTCCAATACCACTTAAAAAGTTCACGAGTCCAATTAGCAAATGCCTCGTTATTATCTACTAAACATTGACTATAATCAATTTTTCCATCCTTACTTAAAAATAAAATTGCTCCCTTATCAGAAGCTATAACTGAAACATCAATATGAGGTAATACTCTTACGTTTTGAAAAACATCAATTTTATCATAAAACGCATGACGATCTCTAAACTGTTTTCCTACTTTTACAGAATCCATTAAAATCGCTTTTTCTATAAGAACTTTAATTTCAATTGATTGGTTGTTGATTTTTCTTTCAACAATAGGTAGGATGGAATTTTGGAACTGATCTGAAATTGCAAGTATAAATTCTTCTGAATTTTTAACTAAATCTGACCACTTCTGGATATTTTTCATTGTTTGATTATTAATGGTAACCGTCTTCAGCTTTCCAAGTTGTAGAAATAAATTAATTGGAATTGAGCTAATATCATGATTATTTAAGAATTCTTCAAAATTTAAGATAAATTCAAAATAATTCAAAATTTCATAAAGAATTTTTCCAATACTCGTAATTTCATACTCATTGTCGATGGTTTTTGAAATTAACTTTTTGTTAACTAACCTTTTGAGATTTCGAGAAATCTCAGGACCCGGAATATCTAATTCTTTCTCTAACTCACTATGTCTCTTATTTTCTTTATATATACATTTGAAGACTTCGTATCTCCCTTTATTTGTAAATTCTATAAGAAGGTTATTTAACTCCAATTGAACACAGTTCCTTAGATTTTATTCATACTCCTATTAAATATTAAAATATTCTTATTTAAAATGATTAGTAATTAGCTATAATCAATTATAACAAGTTAAAACTGGTTTTTATAAAATCAAAATAATTCAAGGGATTGTTTAAATCTCGTTAAACTTATTTATCAATTAGAAATAAATATTATTAATTAAAATGAGGTATTTAATTTATGTCGAAATTTGAAGATATTCCAAGTTGTTTGAAAAATATTGAAGATAGATATAATAATACTGAAAAAATTAGAAAAAAACTAGCAAACTATAATGAACCAATTCAAGTTACTTTTTTAGATACTGTACGTAAGATATTGATTTTAGTAAACGGAGATCAAGGAATTGAAGTAAAAGATAATACAGGAGATGACTCTGCATCAGTAAAAATTGATTTTGCTACCGAAAAAACCCTTATGGATTTGTTTAATAAGGAAATTGGTGCTGTGAAAGCATATAGTTCTGGGCAAATAAAAGTCGTTGAAGGAAAAATTCGCAATTTGCTCAAACTAAAAAGTTTATTGTTCTAAATGTTATTTTATTTAATTTAAGAAATGATAGATTAAGTGAGGTTTATGAAAGCTTTTGTAACAGCAAATTTAACTCCAGAAGTGCTAAATAAATTAAAAAGTTTAATGGAAGTTGTCTATGAACCATGGGTTAAGACTGGAGAGATTTATTTTGATGCAAAAGAATTAGCAAAAAAACTAGAAGGAGTGGATATTTTTATAACTGAAACTGATGATGTTAAAAAAAAGGAATTTTTTGAACTCACTAATATAAAATTACTCATTTCATGCAGGGGAGATCCATTTAACGTTAATCTTAAAGCTGCGACAGAAAAAGGAATAGTTGTCCTCAATACTCCATTAAGAAATGTTGATGCAGTTGCTGATTTAACAGTTTGTTATATTTTAATGCTTGCTCGTAGAATACAAGAAATAGATAGAATCCTCCATTCTGAGGATTTTGAAGTGTCAGATTTTGAAGATTGGGTTGGATATTTCGAAAAATTCAGAGGCATCGAACTGGGAGGAAAAACAGTTGGGATTATAGGTTTAGGTCAAATAGGAAGAAGAGTAGTAGATCGTTTAAGACCCTTTGGGGTTAATTGTCTTATTTATGATCCATTTGTCCCTAATGAAATAGCAAAAGATTATGGTGATATTGTTGATATTGATTTTCTCGTGAGGAATTCTGATTTTATAACTGTCCATGCAGCTGCAACGGATGATAATGATAATCTTATTAATGAAGACCGTATTATTTCAATGAAAAAAACTGCTTACTTAATAAATACTGCCAAAGGGAGTTTGATTGATTATGAGGCCTTAGAAGAAGCCTTAGAACAAAAAAAAATCGCTGGAGCAGCTCTAGATGTTTTTCCTTTAGAACCTATTGATGAAGATAATGAATTTTTAAAATTCAACACTGCAATCGTGTCTCCTCATATAGGGGGGGATACTTATGAAATAATTAAGCGTCAATCAGAGATGCTTCTAAATGATATTAAATTATGGTTAGATAATAAAAATCCAAATCACTTAATGAATCCAGAGGTACTTTCAGGAAAAAAAGTAATTACAAATGTTAGAATAAATAAGTTAAAAAAAGAGATTGTCGATCTTTGCAAGATCTTATTAAAAGAGAAACATGTAATTGGTTCTGCTGGAAATGTTAGTACAAGAGTAAAAGATGATGAGAATGAATTAATCCTTATAACACCTAGTAATGTTAATTACGCTGAAATGAAACCAGAAGATATCCTTATCATCGACATGGATGGTAAAGTTATCGAGGGTGATAGAAATCCTTCTGTTGAAAAATATATGCATCTTAATGTATATAGAGAAAGAGATGATGTTAATGCAATTATTCATGCTCATAGTATTTATAGTACCGTATTGAGTGCATTAAATCTCTCTTTACCACCAGTTATGGAAGAATTAGTACCATATATAGGTGGAGAAGTGCAATGTGCGGAGTACGGAGAAGCTGGC
Organism: Promethearchaeota archaeon; assembly: GCA_048938005.1. Taxonomy (GTDB): domain Archaea; phylum Asgardarchaeota; class Lokiarchaeia; order Sigyniarchaeales; family SOKP01; genus Loki-b32. The sequence goes on from JBHLMQ010000052.1 coordinate 8,840, forward strand.
TCGGATGAGTTGGCTGAAACAGTTATTAATGCTTTGGAAGAAAAAAATGCTGTTCTTCTCGCAAACCATGGAAATTTATGTTGTGGGAGTCATCTAGAAGGGGCAAAAACTGTTTTAGATTATCTTGAAAGAGGAGCAAAAATTTATTACTTGGCCAAACTTGTTAAAGATCCTAATTTATTACCTGAAGATACAGTAGATTATGAAATGGAAATATTTGAAATCTTTAAAGAATCCAAAAAAATTTAAAATTTTTTTTTAAAATTGTTTCCGTTTTTTTTCCTATTTAATGATTTTAAGGCAATTTTGGTTGATTCCTCTGCTTGTTGCTTGGTAACCATTCCAATCGTTACAGCACATATCTTATGATTAGCAATATATTCAAATGCAAAACTAGGTTTAATTTCTCCTGCTGCAAGAGTTTTCATACCTATAAAATAAAAATTTTTAGTACTATCTACAATTTCTTCTAAATATTTTGCATTTCCCATTAAAAATCCATTTGCATTAAAAGGTATCAAAAATACTCTTACATTTAGATTATTTTCTATACTATATTTAATTGTTGGAATTGGATCATGAGTTGCAATACCTGGAATAATTCCATAGCCAGAGATTTCATCTAAAAGTCTAACTAATTCTTTTCCTTTATTATCAGAAATCACACCATGCACAAATATTAATTTTGCTCCAATTTCGATTAACGCTTTAATACCAGGATCCTTTTCCGGATTTGTAGATCCTGTTATAACATAATCACCATACATTTCACTCATCATCTTAGCAGCTTCCATAATTTTACCATTGGGGATTACTTCAATACCACATGCTCCATTTAGATAACTAACCTTTAAAATCTCCAGCATAGCTTCTGGATTATATAAAAATCTTCTACGCCATTCAAATGCTTTAAATCCAAATTGTCCGGCACCTATAAATGGAGAAGTTCCTGTAGAAACTAGCGGTATATTTACACCATCAATATTACAAAAAATATTAATCCCCTCTTTGAGTGTAATATAAATTTTATTTAAATTTGATATGAGATTATTATTAACCGAATTATAAATTTTTAAGTTTATTTCCATTGAAATTTAATTTCAGAAACCATTTAAATATAAAAAGAATATTATTCATACAGTATAATAGAAATTCAACTTTACTTCATATTTACTAAATAGGAGATTAGAATGCCACAAATTACTGGTGTTATTTGCGATGCTATCACTTTTTATAATCTAAATTTTGAAATCATCCATAACTTAAATTCCCTTCTCATCCGTCATATTCTTACTAATGATGCGAGTTCTCTCCTTCTTTTTGGAAATATTGGTGAAGGAAATTTAATATCAATAACTGAAAAGATTAAACTTATTGAATTAGTATTAGAAATTACACAAAAAAAAATTCCTCTTCTTATAGGAATCTATGATGATCATATTGATGAAATAATAAATCAAATTGAAAATTTGGGAAAAAAATTTGAAAATCTAAACTTTATGATTTCTCCACCACTTTTAGAAAAAAAATCAAAAGAAATGATAAAGTCTTATTTTGAAAATATTTTAGGTTCGATTAATCCTAAGAATCAGATTTATTTGATAAATAATCCTCCTCAATTTGCTGGAAATGAGATCGAGCCAAATTTACTAAAAAATTTAATGGAATATCCTAATTTGAAAGGATTAAATGATTCTTATTATAACATTAAAATCTGTAAATCCTATATTGAAAATTTAAATAATGATTTTTCCGTTTTTTGCGGGATGGAAGAAAATTTTCAGACATTTTTCCAACTTATCCCATTAAACCAGAGAAAATATAGCGGGATTGTCTCAGGTATCAGTAATTTAATCAATTTGTGCTCAAAACTATATAATTATGCTTTAGAAGACAATATCTTAGAACTTTTACAATTACAGGAACAAATAAATGATATCAGAATTAAAATCTATGATTTCAAAACCGATGGAGTTAAAAAATTAATTGGTTTAAAATATGCTTTTCTGCATTTATACAAGGATTTAATTTTAAGAACTAATAAAGATATAAATCTAATTACTGAACAATTACAAACTCAAATTGATCCCATAACTAAAGAAAGAATTGAGGCAACTGTGAATTACTTACTAAACCGTAAGCAAATATATAAAATATATTTCATCGGTAAAAAAGACCTTTACCAATTTGAGGATATTATCGATAGATTTTCACAAATTGATGTTTTAGTCAAACAAGGTAAAGTAAAAAAAATCAAAGGGCCGTTTATTGTTGATGCCAATACACTCTACAGAGTAAAATTTGAAAATAGCCAATTGGTATTCAGATTTCGTACAAGCCAATTTTTCAAGTTTGAAAATTTAGTTAAGGAGAAGCTTTTATATCCATTTTTAGATACAAGCTTAAATCCTAATGACATTGACTTAATAGAGAAAGTAAAAGAGATCATTAATACAAAAACAGGTATGTATATCTTCAGTAAAGAAAGACCTCCAATAATTCCGGTATGTGATTTAATTTATTATGATGAAACTAAGGAAACTGTTCCTTATATTTTTTCTGTGCAAGAATATATTAGGGGAAAACCTTTATTTCAACTCATAAACCAGTATATCAATGAAGGGAAAAACTTATATGCTAGAAAATTTCTGGATCTATTTAATAATTTAGGTGAACATTTAGGAAATTTACACAAGATAAAATTTGATTCTTATTACAATAATATTAAGGATATAGGTAAAAAGAAAAAAAAAACTTATCCAGAATATTTTGAAAGTAAATTGGAGGAAAAAATACAAGAGGCATGGAAAAACAAAATAGATTTTTGCGATGAAATTAGGGATTTCTATCAAGATAATAAGGTATTAATCGATGATGAAACTGAATATGTTCTTTTACACAATGATTTTAAAAGCCAAAATATTATAGTTAAAGAAGAATTAGGTGCTATAAAAATTAATGGTATTGTAGGTTTTGATAATTGGAGTATTGGTAGCAGAGCTCAAGATTTTATTAAAATTGATTATTCGATACTGAAGCCTTTGAATAACCCCTCATTTTATAGCTCTTTTTATAATGCATATTCAAAATTTTACACCGTGGATGAAGAATTTAAGAAAAAAATCGAATTATATAAACTATTATGGCTTTTAGATGAATATAATTTTGAATCAGAGTTAATAAAAAAGGCAGATCACATGGATATTGTAGTTAAACCTACACCCACATTAGAGAATTATCTTTTTGAAATGAAAGCAATAATTCGGTAGCTTTTTTCTTTGTAAATCAAAAGCCTCTTTAGAAATTTTGGAAATTTCCAATTGTAATTAATAATTATAGAAAAATAAATTATATTTAATATCATAATTTTATTTTTTTTAAAAAAGAATAGAGAATTTGATGTTGAGATTTAAAAAGGAATTAAAAATAGCTATTGAACTAGTTCGGAAGGCAACAGAAATTACAGAGTGGTTTAGAGTAAAAGCATTGGAATCCTTTTTAAAACCGGATCAATCACCTGTTACAATAGCCGATTTTGCATCTCAAATATATATAGTATCAAAGTTAAAAGCCCATTTCCCGGAGGATGAAATAATAGCAGAAGAAGAAAATATTGATTATATAGATCTCAAGTCAGAACATCTGATAAAACAATGTTTTGATGAATTAGAAGTAGAAGAATTAAAGATAATTAAAGAAAACATTGGGTATCAAGGTAAATCTTCTGAGCGTCAATGGACAGTAGACCCTATTGATGGTACGGCAGGATACCAAGAGGGATTGTCCTATTCAGTAGGGATTGGACTTATGATAAATTCCCATCCAAAGATATGTGCTATTGGTGTCCCAAATTATAATAGAAAATCCTTAGCAATATTTTCAGCAGAAGAAGGTCAAAAAGCTCATGTTTCATACGATAATAAGGATCTTAGACCGATTCGAGTTAGTCAAAAAGAAGATATAAAGAATATCCGGTTATGTCATTCATTACATTATGATAAACCATGGGTTTTGAATTTTGCACAAAATATTGGTATAAATAACTTCATCCAAATTGATAGCATGGCAAAATTTTGTATGGTCGCTGATGGAAGTGCTGATCTTTATATAAAACCGTTGGATGCGGCACATTCTTTTACATGGGATTTTCTGCCAGGAGACTTAATTGTAAGAGAAGCAGGAGGAGATATAACGGACTTAAATGGTAAACGTTTAAAATTTAAAAAAGAAAAATGTCTATGGACCGCACCTGGAATAGTTGCTTCAAATGGTTTAATACAAATAGAAATTATAGACTTAATTAAAAGAAACCGTCTAAATTGAAAGAATTAATTAAATTAAATATGCGTGTAGTTTAAAAGATTTGTTTGTTTAGCTTTTTGATCTCTTAGAAAGTTTGATAATTTAATCCCGACAAGTCTAACTCTCTTATTATTATTTGAAAATTCTTTAAATAATTCTAAAATAATATTTATTACACAGTTTTCATCTTGAATATGAAAAGGAAGTGTTTTCGAACGAGTATACGTGTAAAAACCTTCAAATCTTATTTTTAAAGTAATAGTCTTATAAGCTATCTGGTGTTTTTTTACTGATTTATGTATTCTTTTATTAATTTCTTCAAATCTAGATAATATTTCATTGAAATTATCGGTGTCCTTAAAAAATGTTCTTTCTGCACTAATCGATTTTCTCTCTTCATTGAATTCTTTCACCCTACGTTTATCTAAACCATTAACAACATTCCAGATCCACTTCCCTTGTTTTCCAAATAACTCAATCATTTTAGTTAAAGGTGTATTAATTATATCTCCAATTTTTTTCATTCCCTTTTTATAGAAAAATACTTTGGTTTTCTTACCAATACCCGGAATGCGAGTAATATCCATATCTTTTAAAAAATTAGTAATATTACTAGGTTTTATAATTGTGATACCATTAGGCTTATTTTCATCAGAAGCAATTTTTGCTAAAGATTTGGTAGGAGCAATACCTACTGAGATTGTAATACCTACCTTTTTAAAGACTTCCTTTTGAATCTCTTTTGAAATTCTTTCGGCTTCCTCATAATCTTTAGTAATTTCTGTTAATTCTAGATATGCCTCATCTGCACCTATTCTCTGAAATTCATTACTATAAGTCTCAAGGATATTCATTACTTCTTTCGATACTCTTAGATATTTTTCTACATTAGGTCTTAGATATATTCCATGAGGACATCTTCTAAAAGCTTGAGATATAGGCATTGCAGAGTGTAAACCATATTTTCTAGCTTCATAATTACAAGTAGATATTACTCCTCTTCCTTTCCCTTCTTTTGGATCTGCCCCTATTATAACAGGTTTGTCTTTATAATGTGGGTTATCTCTTATTTCAACCGCAGCAAAAAAACAATCAAGATCACAGTGTAAAATAAGACGAATCATTATTTACTGAGAATAGTTAATAGAATTCATTTATAAATAATATTTTTCAAATTTGATATTTTTCTATAATATTTAAAAAAAAAGACTTTCATGAATTAATGTAAATAGAAATTATATGATTTTTTATAGAAAATTAGGACCATCATTTTCAAAATATATTTTTAATGGACTTTTAATTATTTAATTTATGGTTTTAAACAAAGAAGATCAGCTTAGGATCGAAGTTGTTAAAGGAGCAAAAGCAATATTCATGAAAGGATTAGTAGAATCTGGTGAAGGGAATGTTAGTGTGAGAAATGGCAAGAAAGAGGAGATTTTTATCACTCCTTCATTTAACCAATATGATACTTTAAAAAAAGACGAAATAGTCAATCTAAATTTTGATGGGGAGCCTTTAAGTGCTGGAAAATTACCATCAACTGAAGCAAAAATGCATATTGCTATCTATAAATCCAGACCAAAAGTTCAAGCGGTAATTCACACTCACTCGCCTTTTGCAACTATGCTCTCAATAGTAAGAAAAGGAATTCCAATAATAATGGAAGAAATGTTCATATTTTTAGGCGGACCTATCAATGTTTCTGAATTTGGAGAAGCCCACACAGGAGAAATTGGTGAAGTTGCTCTTAAAGCTTTGGGTAAAAAAAATGCTGCTTTATTAGCTAATCATGGTGTTATTGTTTGTGGAAAATCATTAGACCATGCTGTAAAATTTGCTGAATTGGTAGAAAAACTTGCTAAAATGTATTGGGGGGCTTTACAAATAGGAGAACCCAAAATTATTTCAAAAGAACATCTTGATCGATTTCAAAAACTTTACGAGAGTTTGTTTGCTAACTATCCTCGACGTAAACATAAAACGACATGAAAAGCAGTAAATATTGAATTTATTACGAAGATTCAATAAAAATTAAATTATTTCCTACGATATTATTAAATCGGAGTATAAATTTTATAATTAACTTTTATAATTAA
>JBHLMQ010000052.1:15340-22083 GCA_048938005.1 Promethearchaeota archaeon
TTTTATAATTAACTTTTATAATTAAATTGTCATATAATAAAACTTTAAAAGAGTTAAAATGCCAATAATATCTTTACAAATTAGTGATGATTTATTAGAAAGATTTGAAAAAGTTCGAAGTCTGACTGGATTTAATTCTAAAAGCGAAGCCTTAAGGGATTCTATTATAGGTTTCATTGAGAAACATGAAAATTTTGAAAATATTGAGGGATATAAATTAATGACTGTTAGTTTGGTATATCCTTTTAAAGAAATAGTTATTGACCAAATAACTGAACTATATTCTCGATATCATCAAATTATAAAATCAATAACAGATTGGCGTATTGCAGAAAAAAAAATTGAGTTAATCTTGTTAGTAGGCGAATTTGGAATTATTAAAGATCTTTATAAAGAATTAACTAAAATAAAAGATGTAATTTGTTCCATCCGTGAAATTGTTATTGAATAAGAATTACAACTAATTAAATCGAAGTGTAAAATCAACTTGCTCTGAAGGAAATTGAGTTATTAATCCAGAACTTATAACATCAGGATCTGAAAGCAAGTAATCAACGATGTTTTCTGTAGTTATCCCACCTGAAATCTCAACAATTACTTTTTCTCTAAGATTATGTTCCTTTAATAAATTAATTGCATCTTCAACTTGGTCAGCAGTGAAATTATCCAACATAATAATATCAGCTCCATTTTGAGCAGCAATTAACACATCTTCAACTGTTTCTACTTCAATTTCGACTTTTTTTGTAAAACTTACTATCTCCTTTATGTCCCTTAGAAGCTTTTCGACTTCTCCATTATAATATCTTAAATGAGTGTCTTTTAACAAAATCATATCATCTAATGAAAATCGATGTGTATCACCTCCACCTAGTTCCACCGCTTTTTTTTCGAATATACGCATTCCTGGTGTGGTCTTTCGAGTACAAGCTATTTTTACTTTTTTCCCTGAATTATTTATGATCTCAACAAATTTTTTTGTTATGGAAGTTATAGCACTCATGTGAGTTATGAGATTAAGCCCTACTCTTTCTCCTAGTAGAATATCTCGAGCATTCCCCTCTAACTCTACTATAATATCTCCATTCTCAATCGAATCTCCATCTTTTTTTTTAAAAGTGGGCTCTATATTTAAAATATTGCATATAATTTCTAATTCTTGTAATCCAGAAATATGCCCATCACTTTTAGAAATGATTTTTGCTGAGGTTTTTGCATTCTCTGGTATAATTTTAGAACTAACATCAATAAATACACAATCTTCTTGTAAAAACTCTTTAATTTTCTTTTCAATTAATATCCTATTGTAACTCATATTTCGCAGAATTTTGTATAGTATTATTATTATAGTTTAAAAATTAATTAAAATTATGGTTGGAAGAGAATTATTATTTATTCGAAATAATGAGATAGAACTAGAAGCGGAATATTTTCCATCAAAAAGTCATTCAAAAAATCCAGCAGTTATAATTTGTCATCCGCATCCACAATATGGTGGTAATATGTATAATAATGTCGTCTCTGGAATCTTTAATAAATTAATAAATAATGATATTACTTGTTTAAGGTTTAATTTTAGAGGTGTTGGAAAATCAACTGGAAATCATTCTGGTGGACCAGGTGAATTAAGTGATGTAAAAATATGTATTGATTTTTTAATTAATGAGAAAAATCATCAGAGAATCATAATATGTGGTTATTCCTATGGAGCAGCAATTGGGTGTTCGGCGATAAATTACTCTGAGAAAGTTATTGGTTATATTTCCATATCTTTTCCTTGGGATTTTATGGGTTCTAAATATAGAGAATTATCTCAATCTAATAAACCAAAATTGTTCATCCAAGGTAATCAAGATACAGTTGCTCTCTATGAAAGGTTTGAGGAAAATTACAGCTATTATTTAGCTCCTAAATTGAGTAAGATTATTGGTGGTGCAGATCACTTTTATTGGAATTATGAAGAGCAAGTTAGTAATGAAGTTTTAGATTTTTATAAATCTATAGTTTAAGTGATCTCCAATCTAACCTAAGAATAAAAAATATTAGGAAGAATATTATAAACTTGAAAGCTTTTCTAAATCCGCTTGGGAGTTTTCAACTGCCCAATCAAGGAGTTGATCAAAATAGCGCTCTACGTCTTCACTTTCAGGAGATTTTGCCAAAATTGCCAAAAGAAATTGATTTTTATTATCAGGCATAACGATATTCCTCATCATAATAAAATCTTCCTTGTATTTAATTTTCATACTTTGGATTTCAGAAAGTTCTAGTTCCTCTGCAGCTTTATATGCTGAATCACTCAATAAGGATCCCATAGCAGCAACTACGCGTTCATCAATATTCTCTTCCTTTTGTGAAGCAAGAACTAATCCTGTAGATGTTGCAAAAAGAGATGCTCGAAAATTACCATTTTCGTTAAGCTCTTTAAGTACAAGTTCAAGTCTACTTACCAAATCTACACACTCTCTATTAAGATTATTTAAATGTTATTTTAAATGAAATCTTCAAAATTTTTATTATATTGAGTTTTTAATCAATATTCTTACATAAAATTTCCTTGTATAAATAATATGAGTTAATTAATATTTAAAATTATTCAATGTAGTTTTTATATTAAGTGCTAATATTATAGCGTTTACTAAATATAAATTCCATTTCATATACTATCTTACTGAGATTATTTACATTTTTAAGTTGATAATAAATGTTGATAAAATATCATTTTCATCAATATTGAGAGTAATTACACTTGGTCTTGCTATAGGTTTCATAAATCCTGGTCGTTTGAGTGGGGCTTTTGGTTTTGTTGGGGAACCTGGATTCAAAAGTAGCACATTAAAATCTGTTCCTTTTATAAGAGGTTGATGAGTATGTCCAAAAATTAAAATTTGTAAATCATGCTTTTTGGTAAATTCTTCAACATTACTTGGCAGTAAATGAATTACTCCAATATTATAACGCCCTATAGAGAATTTAGTAAAAATTTCTAAATTATTAATATTATCAAGGTTTCCTTTAACACATTTCGTTGGTGCAATTTCTCTGATCTCATCTAAAAAAAATTTTTCACATACATCTCCAGCATGAACGATTTCATCGACATCCTTGAATACTTGTTTAAGCTGGTTAATTAATGTAGTTACTTTATATTTTTCATTGTTCTTAGTAATATGTGTATCAGAGATAATCCCCAATTTCATAGAAACAACGCTCCCCTATACCATAATCAAAAAACCCATAAAGAAAATTATTAACCCCATAAGAATGTCAAATAATACACGAAAAATAGTATCTCCTGTTGTTTCTTCAATTTTTTGGTCTCTTCTAAAATAACTTTTAAGCATGTCAAATCCGATAATAAGCCCTTCCTTTATTTGAGAGTAGAACCATACAAATAACATACATCCAATTATGAGGAGAGGGTAGTATAGATAAAGAGCCATAATTGAAAAACTAATCCCTTGTGATACACTCCAGATTGCATGTGCAGCGATAATGTTATTTAAAGTATGGGCAATAATTACTGGGAAGAGCCATTTTCTTCTTAACACTAATAAAGCGAGAATTATTCCGATAATAAATGCTTCTAAAAACCAAATAAATGGATACAAAATTGGTTTCCCCCAACTTGTTGGATCTAAGAAATAGGCAAAATGTCCAAATCCAAAATAAAGTGCTGATATTATCACGGCTGACATTTTAAAATAATGTTCACTCCCTCTTTTAGCTAATAAACCTCTAGAAATACTCTCTTCAGCTACAGCTACTGAAAATTGAATTATTATTGCAGAAATTAAAAATATTATGTAATCATTGGATCTTAAATATGCACCTGTTGAAGCTAAAATTACGGCATCTGATTGGTACTCAAGCATACCTGGTACTAGCAGATAAGTAAAAAAACCTATAGGTAAAAAAACAAGAAAGAAAATCAAAAGGCCGTAAAGAATTTGATACTTATAATTATTTTTGGTTATTTTATATAATTTTAAATGTCCTTTCGCAGGTGAAACGTCCTTTTCGATTATTAGTTTTCGTTTTTGAGTTTCGAATATTAAATTAGCAAGAGGGAATATGAGTGGTATCCCAATAAGCACTATTATTGCTCTTGATAAATAAAAAAGAATCCCATAAAGTGGAGAATCTGTGCCTATTATTGAAGGAAGTAAGAGAGTTGGTAATAATAAAAACAAAAATATGATGATAAATCCCCATGCTACTTCTTGATAAAAAAAACGAAGTCTTTTTAGAGCAATCTGTTTCTTTCTATTTTGACCCAGTTCTAATATTTGTAATCACGTATATTAATTGATTTGAATAAAAAATTATTGTATCAAAAAATTATAAATTTTTTTATTTCATATTCGAAAGATACTAGAATTAGGTTATAAAAATCGGGAATCTCTTTCCAGATGTCCCTATTTATATGTAAAAGTACCAAATTCTGATTTTATATCTAGTATGTTTTTACCTTTTCTCGGGGATTTTTCACATCTACCGATTATCTTAGAATCTATATTATATTTTGTAGCGATTTTTATTATTTCTGACGCTAAAGATTCGTTACATAGTAATTCCATTCTATGTCCCATATTAAAAACACTGAACATCTCTTTCCATTGAGTTTCAGATGATCTTTGAATTAATTCATATATCCTCGGAACTCTGAAAAGATTATTTTTAATGAATTTAATGCTTTTTCCAAAATTTAGGATTTTAGTTTGACCTCCACCGGTATTATGGATAATTCCATGAATTTCTTTTCTATATTTCTTTAAAACATCTATGATCACAGGAGCATATGTCCTTGTAGGTGATAATAATGCTTTTCCAATATCTAAATTAAGCTCATCAATCATATCTGTTAATTTATATTTACCAAAAAAAACATATTTCTCATTAAGTTCTTGATTATAGCATTCTGGATATTTTTTATAATATTCATGTGAAAGTACCCCATGTCTAGCTAAAGTTAAGCCATTGCTTCCAATACCACTATTATTTTCGCCCTCATAAGAAGCTTTTCCATAACTTGCTAACCCTATTATAACATCGTCAGTTTTAATATTGCTTGCATCAATTACATCATCTTTTTTCATTGTTGTGAAAGCAGAAGCATCAACTACAAGAGTTTTGACTAAATCTCCAATATCGGCAGTTTCACCTCCACACATCTTTACATTTAAACCTAGAGAAGTTAGTTTTTTACTATAATCATAATATTCTTTAATAATGGTAGCAACAACATTGCCTTTTATAAATTCACTATTTCTGCCAAGATTGTTAGAGAAAAACATATTGCCTGTTGCCCCCACACATAAGAAATCATCGATATTCATGACCATTGCATCCCTGACTATCCCTTTAAAAACTGAAATATCCCCCGTTTCTCTGTAATACATATAGGCTAAACTAGCTTTTGTGCCTGCTCCATCAGCATGAAAGATGGAGCAATAATCCTCTCTTCCATCGATATCTTCTATTATTTTGCAAAAGGCTCCTGGAAATAAACCTTTATCTATAGATTTTAACGCTTTATGAACATCTTCCTTTTTCGAAGATACACCTAGTTTTCTATACAAATCTTTATTTTCAGCCATATTTTTAATGATTTAAAATTTAAATTTATTCTTTAAGGTATTAACTAAATTATCAACTTGTTCAACTGCTTGGCCAATATATCTATGAGGATCAAGAATCTCCTCTAATTCTTCCTTTGAAAATTTTTCTTTAATTTGACTATTTTCAATTAGAATATCTTTCATGTATAAATTTTCTTCTCGGGCTTTTATTGATGCTTGCCTTAAGATTTCATGACTTTCCTGTCTTCCTATTCCTCTCTTGACTAAATGGACCATAATTTTTTCAGTAAGGCACGCACCCCTTGTAAGATTAAGATTTTCTTCAATTTTACTTTCATTGAATTCAATTCCTTTTAGATTTTGAATTAATTGTTTTATCATATAATCTAAAAATATGAAATTTTCAGCAAATATTACTCTCTCTGATGCAGAATTTGTAATATCTCTTTCATCCTCTAATACTATGTTATCTAACGCTGTTATCACATTAGATTTTAAAATTCTAGCTAAACTGCAAATCCTTTCTGATTTATGAGGATTTCTTTTATGAGGCATTGTCGAACTACCTACTTGATCTTTTTTAAAAGGTTCAAACATTTCAGCAATTTCATTTCTTTGAAGTATCCTGTTTTCTCTTGCGATTTTAGCCAATGTCTGGCCAATTAATGCCGTTAAAAAGATTACTTCAGCGTGTCTATCTCTCTGTATAACTTGATTTGCAATAAGCACAGGATTTAAATTAAGTTTATTCATTACTGCTTTTTGTATTTCTATCCCCTTTTCATCAAAACTTGCCATTGTTCCAACTGCACCAGACATTTTACCGAAAGATATTCGATTTAATACTTCAGAAATCCTATCCAAATGCCTATTTATTTCATATGCCCATACACCAAATCTCATACCATATGTAGTAGGAATTGCGTGCTGACCATGCGTTCTACCAATACAAACTAGGTTTATTTTTTCTGCTGAAATTGCCGTTAAAGTCTTTAATAAATCCAATAGCGAATCATGAAGGTAATTTAATGCTTCTTTTAATTGTAAAGCAGTTGCAGTATCTTCAATGTCATAACTAGTTGCCCCAAGATGAACATATTTACCTGCATCCCCTTCACATTGTTCTGCTAAAGCTTTAACCATCGCCATTAAATCATGATG
>JBHLMQ010000013.1:0-79542 GCA_048938005.1 Promethearchaeota archaeon
GAACATTACTCACCTACCACAGTTCAGAATTGAACACTTTGGGTAACCCCGTCACACTTTCGTGTATTGCGGAGGTTTCGCGCCTGCTGCGCCTCGTAAGGCCTGGGTCGTTGTCTCAGTACCCATCTCGGGGCTCCCGCTCTCACGGCCCCTATCGATTATCGGCTTGGTGAGCCGTTATCTCACCAACAACCATAATCGTCCACGATCCTATCCTATAGCAGATAAGAACCATTTTTCTTATCCCTTTTATTGAAAAACTTTTCCAAGCCGATTCAACTATGAAAGATTATCCTCAGTTTCCCGAGGTTATTTTTCTCTATAGGGTAAGTTGATCATGTGTTACTGAGCAGTTCGCCATGGGAATTTTAGGTATCCCATTCGACTTGCATGGCTTATTCTCACCCAAATAGCAGTCGGGTCCGGCAGGATCAACCGGAATTAATTTTTTTGAAGCTATTCACAAGAACTTAAACTAATATTTGGAGGTTGAATTTAAACATTCTTAGGGGTTCCTAATAATACTTTCTTCAGTTATATTTATAGTAAATACAACTACATTTTTTATACCGCATCTATGATTTAACTCTTCATTTAACGGAAGTTTACCGTAATCCAAGCTCACACCGGTAAAGATGCGATTTGCAATATATAATATAGGAACAATATATTTTAAATTTTTGTGTTTTTCTGCGTAAAATAGAATAATTCTTAATAAATTTTCGTAGTTTAAAAATCTCTATTAAAATAAAAAGATATCATTTCAAAAATTGAATTTAAGGTTTGCAATGCATCTAAAAGATAAGATTGGAATCCATTTAGACCAAATAAAACAACTTAAAGGAGTAGAAAATGCCGTTTTAACTCAGCGAGATGGTAATCCAATACAATCAACTGGAGTCTGGTTTTCGAAAGATGAAATCTTTAATGTAAGTTCAGCAACTAGTGCGATCTTTAATGTTGGAATACATTTACACCCAAAAGATTTAAAATATATCTTGATTGAAGGAAAAAAAGCAAAGATTCTAATTGCTCCCTTGAATAGCCCATTACACACCTCTTTAAATAAAATATTAGAAATGCAGGGTATATTAGATTCTAATCATGAATTTTTTATTGCAATTACTGCCCAGCCAAATATAAATTTAGGAGGAATCTTTTTACAAACTAGTGAATGTCTAAAAAAAATTAAAACAACTCTTATAACTTCTGGAGAATCGTTTAAACCACCTCTAATTCAGTTTAATAATCAGAAAATTCAAAGTATAATCGAAGGATTCAATGTAAAAGAAACAGAAGATTTTGACTTAAGATTATCATCTTTTTCATTAAGTTTTTCAGAGACAATATCGTTAGAATTGAAAAAAGTTTTAAATAACATTTCACTGACAATTCCCGATTTAAATTATGCTTTTATAACCATTGAGGGAGGATTTATCGCTTCTAAAGTCTTGAAGAGAATTGAGATTGATACTGAATATTTAGATAAAATTTCAGCAATGAGTTATTCTCTTTTTCAAACAGCAAATAGATGTGCTTGGTTATTAAAGAAAATGCAAGCTGAGCGAATTCTACTCGACTGTCAAAATTCCTTTCAATTTATTGATGGGTTAGGGAAAGCAATTTTTAGTACTGAGATTGGAAAATTAAGACAGAAATTAGGTTTGATAAGATTAATACTTCCACAATTTTCAAAGAAAATTGATTACCTTATTAAAAAAGCATCAGAAATTCAAGATCATAGAACATTTGATATTAAAAGGATGCTTGGAGAATTAATAATAAAATAATAAGGTGAACATATGAATTTTTTTAATTTTTTAGATAAACTAAAAAGAAATTATAATTCTTTAATTCTTTATTGTCTATTAGATAGAATTCCTATTATTGTGTTAGGAGAAGACCCAGATGATATTGATAACTTTTTGATTGAACTTTCTGAACTTGTTCATTTTCGAAAAGAATATATTTTTTATACAGATTTTGTTTCAAGAAATGAATATGAAAATCTTATTTCAAACGAAAATATTGATTATAATTATCAACGTGCACATGTTAGATGCCCTTGTAATGTCTCACGCAAAGCTTTAAGCCAATTTGAAGGCATTCATTCTTGGCTTATCGGCCTGACAATTCCTAAGAAAAAAGAGCAATTAATTTATCTTAAAAATTTAATTAAGAAAAAATCAAAAGATTTATTATTTATTACAATTTCGTCAGATACCATTTTTTTTGATTTAGAAGGTTTTAACCTAAAATCAATAGATTTAACACTTGAACAAAATATTTTTAAGAAAATATCTCAAGATACAGAGAAATCTATAGCAAAAATGAAAAGGGTGTTACTAGATAAATTAACTACAAATCAGCTTGATAAAGACTTAGTAAAAACACTGTTAGATTTTGAGGAAGAAAAAAATGAGTTAAAAAAAAATATATTCAAAAAGGAAATTCAAAATTTTTATTCTGGTTCAAAAAGAACTTTCTTTATTTTATCTAGATTGAAATTATTAAATAATATGGGAATTCAAACACGAATTGGAAGTAAAACTATCTTAGAAACAATAGATTATGAGGAAGCGCCAATAGAAAGGATCATTTCATTTATAAAGAGAGAGTGGGGAGAAGATTATTCAACTTTAATTGAAGATGGTAAAAAAGCTTTTATTGGTGATAAAATAGTCTCACTATGGGGTTAAGAAAGATCATGATTTTTAACTACGAAAATAAAATGATGCAAGTAAAGATTGTATATTATGGTCCTGCCATGTCTGGGAAAACTACATCAATACGAGTTCTTTTTTCTTATTTTAATAAAGAAAACAAAATAAAGTCCATTGATAGCTCAGTAGGACGTACTTTATTTTTTGATTTTGGAGTATTACAATTTAAAGGAACGAAATGGGGGATAAAATTTTTAATTTATTCGGCAACAGGTCAAGATTTTTATGCAAGTACTCGACCAGCGACATTAAATGGAGTAGATGGTATAATATTTGTTAGCGATTCTCAAATTGAATGTTTAGAACATAATGCACGATCTTGGAATGAATTAAAAATGTTATTCGGAACTCAGTTTTATAATATTCCCATTGTAATTTCATTAAATAAATGTGATTTATTTGAAAATTCAGGGCTAAGAGAGAAAGATATTTTGCCCTATGTAGAATATAACAAATTTAAACATATTTCTTTAAAAAGAACGATAGCTATAAAAGGAGAGGGAGTATTAGATTCATTCAGTCAATTAATTAAATTTATATTTCCACAATTGAAGGTTAATCTTTGTATTTATAACTAAGTATTGTTTTTATTCTTTGTTTCAACCTTTTGGTACATATTCTTTGATATTCTTTTTATATAACCTTGTAAGTAGAACTGTTTTAGCAAATTCCTTACTTTACGTACTTCTAACGCATCGATTCCTAAAACACTCATCATTTGGAAAATTGAAAATTGTTTCGGTAAATTTTCCTTAATGTTGTTATATAAACCCGTTTTTATTCACAATATTATTTTTAATTTTAAACAAAAGAATGAAGAAATATTTATATATTTTATTTTAATTTGAGGAAGGTTATTCGAGGGAGTTTAGGTTTTTATAATCCTCAAAGTAACTATAACTTATCATTCCTACTTATAGTAGATCATCCTTGTCTAGTTTTTTTCATCGAATATTTACAATCCTAAATAACTCCTTATAATCTTATAGGTGATTATTTATTTTAATATTAATTAAGAAAAACTGAAACGCCTTCAAAACTTTAAAAAAAAATTAAGAAAGTCTAAAAAACTTAATATTCACGAAAATCTTTAAAATTATCCCCAATTGGAGCCTCTCCATCACCGTATATTTGATATAAACCTGTTCTCCTTGCACATTCAGAAAAACTACGATATATATTTTTTCTTTGTTCATATAGAGCACATGTTTTATAAATTATAGGATTCCAAATATATAATTTATGATCAGGGTTATACCAGAGTTTCTCATCTTTTAAAACTTGTTTAAAATCTTCTTCTCCAATTACTTCAGTGAGATCTTGTTTATTAAGCATTATAATAAGAGGAATTTCTTTAATTAATTTATCTCTCGTGACGTTTTTTAATTCTTTTAGAGATTCTATATTATCTTCAAAAAAGTGTGTTTGTGAGTCAACTGTAAAAATAACTCCGTCTGTACCCTTAAATATTTTTTTTCTTAATGGAGAAAACCTTCTTTGTCCCGCGACAGTGTAAACATGATAAAAAACTTTTCCTCTGCTTTGTTGCTTTGTTGATTGAAAGATACCTCTATCAAAATATAATGTTGAGCCACTAGCCATAGAGATTTTTGTTAAATTTCCTGTAGGTTCAATATCTATTTCATTTTCTTTTGTATATCGATAGAGTGTGTCTACTATTGTTGTTTTTCCTGAACCTGCCATACCCCAATACAAGATTTTTATATATACTTTATGATCTGCTGTAAATCGAACCATTGATATATCTACCTTAGATATGAATTTAAAGTAAAAGAATCACTCTTTTGAATATAAATCTTATAGAATTTGTTAATGAGAAAATATTGTATTAATTTTTATTAAAATATATTAATATGTATTATTATAATTTAGTATTTATAATTCCTTTGTGATATTTTAAATTTTTGTTTAAACTAGATATTTGAAGCTATGGATTGGTATTAGTTAAAGATATTAGAATTCAACGAAAGTTTCTCCTAATCTAATTTTATAGTTACACCATACTATTAATTGTTTATATTTTTCTCCAGTATATCCTTCTCTAATAATTAAATTAATGATATCAGAGTACATGATATCTCGTTTCCCTCTTATGACTTCGGTGAGTTTATTTACGATTTTTTCTAATATTTTATAATTATTTAATGGAATTTTTTTAATCTTTTCTGTAATATCAGAAACTTGACTCATTTTAATTTAATTTCTCTAGATTTTTAATTTTAATATTAATATTTTTAATTATTATACCTCTAAATTGGATACTTTAAACTCCTATCTTTTTACTTTTTATCTTCTCTCTCTCTTTCTCTTGGGGAGATTGTTCCATTTTATAGATAAAACAATTCTGTTAAGGATATTCTCATTCTACAAAATTAAAATAATGTAGTATTAAGCATTTAAACTTAAAATCTACATTTATTAGTGTTAAAAATAAACCAAACTGAAAATTATAAGGAAAATTATGAAAAATGTCCTGAATGTGGAGGAAATATAATCATTAATAGCTTTGAAAAAATCTGTAAGGATTGTGGATTAGTGATTAATAATCTTTTTAGAGAATCAGCCTTTATATTTAATAATATTAAAAGTAAAAATAGTTTGAGCAAACAATATGTAGCAATAGGCGAACGAACAGATTTCATTGGGGGTTTAGGTTCATTTATTGATTATGAAAAATCTAAATATTTAAAAGATAAAAATGGAAAACTTTTACCACCAAGCGAGCAAAAGTTATTTAGAAGATTAAAAAAAAATTATGCTCAATTTCTTAGAATTAAAAATCATGAAACAGAATACAGAGTTTTTAATATATTAAACAAAATTTCATTTTATCTTAACATCACTAAAAATATTCGTAACAATGCTGCATATTATTACAAAAAAATAATTAAAAATGAAAATAAAGTGATTAATAACATCTCTTTAATCGCTTTTTGTATCTTTTTTGCAGCAAGGAAAGAATATCATAACGCTCCTATAACAATTAATGAAATATCTAAAGCATTTCAAAATTTTGGGCACCGTGTAAATCCAAGATTGATTTTGAGAGATGGAATTAGATATAAACATCATTTAAATAATGATTCTGCACCTCATAAAAGTGAAGATTATTTAATTAGACTAGTAGATGAGCTTATGAAGCATAAACATTTACAAGAGAGACTAGTAAAAAAAGGCGTATCCTGGCATAAAAAAGAATTTCAATATAAATTAATAGTAAAATGCCGGGAAATATTAGAAGATTTACCTTTAGGGAAAAGAGGTGGGAGAAATCCCTTCATTTTAACTGGAGCCATAATTTACTTGGCAGACAAATTATTAGCTAGACAATGTGATCAAAAAGCACTTTTAACACAAAAGATCATATCTGAAGCAACTAATATTGCTGAATATTCTATAAGAGATCACTATGTAAATCTATTAAAACCAATTTTTATCAATAAATTAAAATTTTAAGGGTTTAAAAGAATTGTTATCTTTAATAGAGAATAATCCTTTAATTTGTTTTATGAAAACAATCAAAAATAATAAAAGAGAATTTGGGCCATATTAAAATTTTTAAAGTATATGTATTTATTAATATTAACGCTCTAAAAAGTTAACTAAACAAGCATTTTCTGCTTCTGTAGTGTAGTCCGGTCAATCTAACCTTGTTTTCAATAAATTATGATTAGGATTAAGCATACGAGGCTCTCACCCTCGGGACCCGGGTTCGAATCCCGGCAGAAGCATTAATCTGTTTATGGCTTAATCTCTCGATATTCAAGATAAAGTGATTAAATTATTATTTTCTTCACAAATTAATTAGGTTTCTAATTTTTTTCTCTCTGAAAAGTAATACTACTTAGAATATCAATACATTTAGCTAAAATGTTTGTATATTGTTCTATTAAATTAATTTGATCCTCATTTTTTAATTTTTGAATGATCAATTCTATTTTTTCAATTAATACTTCCTTTAATAAACTAAATTTTTCATTATGCTGGATCCGTTTATTAAGTTGTTGTTTTTTATTATTTTGTATCTCATTCGTTTTTATTTCATTATTTTGAAGGGAGTTATTTCTAACAATTAAAACTTTTCTGTTGCAAGTTGGACAAAACACAGTCCTGTCTCTTTTTCGGAATATTGGATTATTACAAACAGGACAAGCTATGTTTAGCATCGTGCTTCCAGATCTAAGAAGATCAGCCATCTTTTTGATATGATCGTTAATTTTTATCCCTTTATCTTTTCAATTTATTCCAATATAAATGATAAAACGATTTGAATTATTTTAACCAATTTACTCTTTATTCCTAATTTTTAATAAATTAACAATATATCCTGAAATTCTATTTCTTAAATGTTTTGAATCTATCTCAAGATATTTATCCAATAATTTTTTATTTTTTTCAAAATCGGTGGTAAATACATTTGGATATTTATTTATTAATTCTTTTGAAACATTTTTAATTAAAACTGTTCTTACTTTTCCCATTTCTACAACAAATTTTCTTCATTTCTTATTTTGTAATTGAATATTACTTAAAATAAATTTTTTTGGAATTGTTTTGGTTTTTATACATTAAATTAGAGAAATATTGTGCGGAAAAAAAAAATCATTTTAATTCTTTCATTACTGATGTTAATAGATATTTTTAGTGCTATTAATTTTGCTAACGCTTATTATTGTAATTTGAACTTTTTAAATATTAATAAAAACCTACTCTATTTTGATGAAGATATAAAAATTAATGCATCCTGGGAATTAAATTATAATATTAATAATGAAATTGCGTATGTCCAAATTCAAATATTTGATAATTTAGAAAATATTATCTGGAATTCCTCAGAATATAATCAAATTGGTTTTTATGAAAAAAATTGGACCTTGGAAATTGACCAACTAAATATTGATTTTTCAAATTCTTCCACTATCCTTTATATAAAATTCTTTAGCTTTTATTTTCAAATTGATACAACAAATACAGTATCTACTTTTCTTGAAACTGTAAAAATTACACTTATTAAAAGGAAATTATTTTGTTCATTAGAGGGATATAGAGAGCACATAGAATTTGGTGAGAGTCTAAATCTTAAAGTAAAATTTTTTGATGAGTTATCACAAGATACTTTAAATTTAATTAATCTAACAATAAAATTTATGATATCTTTTAATAATTTGATAATACACCAGTGTAATTACACAACAAATAATTCAGGAGTTATAAGTGTACTAATCTCTTCTTTCACACATTTAAAAATAGGGCAAAATATTTTGATTTTTTCATTAGTAAATAATAAAATATTTAACATGTCCATTTTTATTTATGAATTATTTGTTGAGAAAAATCCTATCTTCGTTGATATTTTAAGCTTTAATGAGGAATTAAAAGAAAATGAAGAATTGGAAATTAAACTTTCTTATTATTATTCTTTTAATCAAACGTTATATCCACTAGCTGGTTATGACTTTACTTTAAAGATTTATGATAATAAGACACTAGTTTTTATTAGTGAATTTAAAACAGACAATTCTGGAAAATTAGAGATAAGACTTGCTCAAACTCTTTTTAATTCAAATCAGCAGAGTGAAGAATTAAGTATTAATATAATTTTTAATGGAACTTATTCTTTACCAAATAAAACATTAGTTTTATGTCTTAGAGTAAATCAAGGAGCAATTCCTAAAATGGAAAACTCTTTTCAATTAAATTTTATTTCATTTATCTCTATTTTAATTATAGTATTAATTGTTTTATCAATCATAATAAATAACACTAAAAGCAAAAGTAAAAAGCTACTTGCAGAATTAGTAATGCGATATTAAATTTAGGATGAGAGACTTTTCATAGAATTATTGAAAACAAACAAGAAATACAATAATTTATAAAACTTTTTAAGAGCGACAAAAATCTTAAAATCATCTGTTATAGAGCAGTATCGAAATTAGATTTTAAAAGATTCTATTATGCTGCATTTTATAAAACAGATTCTTCTCCAGGTTTAGTATTTAAAATTTCGTGATAAAAAATTAATACTCTGTATTTTATTATAAACGATTGTTTTCTTAAATCACCATAAAATCCCACGAATTAATTATATGATTATGGATTATTTTGAAGAATTGTTAAAAAGACCATCATTATTTAGGGATGAAAGTAAGCTTGATTTAAATTATGTTCCAAAAGAATTGCCACATAGAGAGAAAGAACTTTCACTATTATCTCAACTTTTTTTGGGAGTAATTACTAATCCAAATTCAATATCAAGAAAAATTTTAATAACAGGCAAAACTGGGATAGGAAAAACCGTGACTGTAAAATTATTTGGAGAAATATTAGAAAAGGCCTCAGAAGAAAGAAATGTAAATATAAAATATATTCATGTCAATTGTAGAAAAGAAAGGACCAGCTATAAAGTATTAATTAAGATTATTCAATTAATAGATAAGGGATTTCCAAAAAGAGGTTATTCTTCACAAGACTTATTAGATATTCTTATTGATTTACTTCATCGTCAAAATTTACATATATTAATCGTTTTAGATGAACTAAGTTATCTGATAAATAAGCATGAAGATTTAATTTATTCATTAACTCGGATTAATGATGACTCCTTAAAAGGGGATCAGAGGATATCTCTTATCGGAATTGTAAGAGATATTTCATGTTTAAATAATTTAGATAACAGTACATTGAGTACTTTACAAAGAAATATTATAAAATTTAAAAGATATTCTAAAGATCAAATTTTTGACATATTAAAATATAGAGCGAGAATTAGTCTTAAAGAAAATGTATTATCTGATAAATTGATAGAAATGATATCAATTATCACCTTTAATACCGATGATATTAGATATGGCTTAAACATTATATGGAGAGGTTGTAAGATTGCTGAGAGTAAAAGCATGAACTATATAAATGCTGAATGTATTAGACTAGGCAACCAAGATTTGCTCCCTTTTTCAACATTGGACATTTTAAAATATATGAATTCACAAAAATTAATTTTCTTACTTGCTATTATTAAGGCTTTAAAAATTAGTAATAATATTGAAATTTCATTTATAGAAGCCTTACAAATATATAATATAGTATGTGAAAATATAGGAATAAAGGCCAGATCTCATTCTCAATTATGGAATTATCTCCAAGAATTGAATCGAGAAAATATCATATTAATCAAGGTTATAAGTGAAGGAATAAAAGGTAGACACACAATAATTAATGTTACAGATTTAAGTCTACCTAATTTAGAAAAGAATATAATAGAAATATTAAATTCAAAAGGATTTAAAATATGAGTCTCAATAGTGTAGAAAAAACAAATAAAATTGAGGAAATATTAGGGTCAAGAGCTAGAGTGAAAATCTTAAAGACTCTAGCAATAAATGAAGAATTAACGATTTCATTAATCATTAATAAGACCAGATTGAACTATTCTTGCGTTATAAAACATTTAAATTACCTCAAAACAATTAATTTGATCCAAGAAAAGAAATTTGGTAGAATAAAAATCTTCAGATTTAAATTAGAAAATATGAAAGCAAGAAGTTTTAAAAAATTTTTAGAAATTTGGGAAGGCGATTTTTAATTATATGGGATTAACAATCTTTTTAATAAGTTTTTATTATATCAACATTATATTTGCTATTGAATTATATTATGATTTGAAATTTCGTAAAGTGTCAAATAAACTCTTTAAATATGCTTTTAAATGTAGTTTTGTACTAATTATATTAGAGTTTATATTAAGTCCTAATAGTATCTTTGAATTTTTAGTAGTAAAATTTTTTTTTTTATATTTGCTTTTCTTCCTTCATTCATATTATATAATTTAAAAATAATAGGTGGAAGCGATGGAAAGTTAATAATTTTAATTTTTATTACTTATCCAATAAAATTTTTAAATTTTTATTTTGTTCCTTTTTTCTTTTTGTTATTTTCATTATTTTTCGTTTTAATGTTCATAACAAAGTATTTAATAAACAGTGTTTTTAGAGACAAATACTCATTCATTGTTTTTTTAAACTCAAATTTAAAATACTCTGTATTTAAAAGATTTTATATTAAAAGTTTCTATAAATTCATTGATTATTCAAAATTAAGTGAATATAATGAAGAGAAAAGTCTAATTAAGTCGGTATTTTTAGTCTTTAATAATAAAAAGAGAGTAATCCAAGTTTTAGTCCAAACTCGTCCTCCACTTATTATATTAATTACTCTAGCTTATCTATCAATTAGTATTTTAAATTTAGTTGTTTAATTAATTTATTTCGAATTAATTTTAAATTAAATAATTTTTATTAAATTAATGAGTTTTAATTATTTTCAATGTGAAAAATAAAAGATGGAGATTGAAAAAACAAGAGAAACTTCATGGAAAATACAATTAAAAAACAAAAGTGAAAATATTGAAATAACTTCTGTAGAGATTAGTGGTGAAGTTCGCATCATTAAACTAGCACTTATAAATAGTGATAATTCTGTCAAAGTTGAAATGAATAAAGAAGAGTTTTTTAATTTTCTTTCACTGATTTCAGCTTTTAAAGATGTTGTTATTGGAGAAGAATCCATTACATTATTAGATGAATTGAACTCGATTGAAGATGAAACAGAAAAAATTAAAGAGGTTCCCGAATTAGATGATGAATTATATCATATTAGTACCGAATCAGATGAAGAAAATCTTGAAAACAATGATAAGGAAGAGTTAAATCCAGAAGAATGGGATCCTTGGTGAATAACCTCATTTATTTTATTCTTTCAATTTTGAATTCACAGGAATCTAAGTTTAAATCCTCTAAACAACATTTTGTTTCAGAAATATTGACTCTATAAAGTGCAAACTCTCCAATACCTGTTAATAATCCTGTTATAAAATAACAAAAATACTTTGATTTATTTTCTAATTCTGAGGAAATGTTATGAAAAAGATTTATAATAATTAAGTCCTCAGTAATTTGTTTAGATACAAATCGACCCCATCCATGATTACTTAATATATTACAACATTGATTTACTAAATCTTCTAATGCTTTTGGTTTTAAATTCTCATCCCAATTTTGTACTAATGTCCAACCTGCTTTTTTACCTAGCCAGACTAATAAAGATTTTACTCCCTCCCCATAAATTGAGGATAAGATATCGATTACTTGAGGGGGAAAAAAAACAAACCGATCATTATAAAGGTGGTATGTACCTTTGCTATATTTGAGTCCTTTTAATTTTAAATTTCTCATAATTATAATCAGCGTTTTTTCTTATATAATTTTTTCTAACAATTCCAAAGTTTACATAAATTTAGGCAATGTTAAGGATATTAAAATATATTATGAAAATCAATACAATAAATTCATTTTTATATAATATAACAATATGGGCTCTTTAAATAATTTATAAATGATCTATCATAGAGGATGTGGGAGTTTAATATTTTATTATGTGAGATTTTATTGATTTTGGGCATTTTTATATTTGTGTTTATATATTCTGCAATTTCAGTTGATAAAATAACATCTTTAACTTCTTTCTTAGTCTTTCTAATTCTATTAATTCCGTTTTATATAGTATTAGAAAAATTAGAAATTTTAGCGTTTATTAATAATTTTGAGAACATAACATTTTTCAAATTTATTTTTTTTTACGCTACACTTATTACTCTTTTTATTGGGATATATTTTGTGATTGAATTAATCTATCTTTTTATTTTTTCTTAGTAAGAAAATCGACTACCTTTAAATAAAACTTAATGCATTTAAAAAGGTTGAAATAAAAGTTAAGATGAATATAAGGTTGGAAAGAAAAATTATTAAGAATTTCTTTTGATAATTAATAATTTTTAGAAAGTAATAGGAGGTTATTGAAATACTTGATACAAATATAAAGTTTATTACGATTATATAGTAAATATTTATAAGATTATGGAATTCAATTAAAACTATATGATTATTTGAATTTATGTTTCTTGATATTAATAGAAAAAAAGGAAACATACCAGAAATTGCCCCAATTAAAATGGGTAATAGAAATATAAAGAAAAATATTTTAAACTTCTCCCCCTTTATAATGACTTCTAATTTTTTTTCTAGACTTTGATGTTTTTGAATAACATCTAAAATATCGAAGATTTTTTCTGAAGAATAATTAGCATTTTCTATGACAAATTTTTCAATTGCATCCAAAATTATACTATATTTTATAGATTTTAATTCTAATTTCAGAAAATGTATCATGTCTTTAAAGGTATAATTAAAATTTAAGAGATTAAATATTTGATTTTTTACAGGGTGCTCAAGTGATTTAAAAATATTTTTATTCTGTTTGTATGATTTAAGGAAAGCTATTTCAGGAGAAATGTTATTTTTTAAATTTATAGCAAAGCTCTTTAAAAGTAATAAAAATTCGTTAAATCTCCTCTTTTCTAAATTTGAATATTCACGTAAAATTCCAATCATATAAGAGTCTTTTTTTAAAAATTTGCGAAATAAAAGATGTAGAAAATATAAAAAGAAAGGAATTACACAAATTAGAATTAACAGGTTTATTAAACTGAATAAGATCAAAAAACATAGGCCAATTGGAAAAAAAATACCAACAAAAAAAAGAATACTGATTTTTGATTGAATACCTCTCAGATAGATTTTAAAGTTCTTTTCTAATTTATTATCTTTAAAATCGTTAAACATTTTATTATTATCGAAATTATTAATTAATAAGTTTTTTAGATATTGATTAAAATCTTCTGATGGAGTTATTAATTTTGTTAATTCAACTTCAGGAATATTACCTTCATGAATTCTTGTTAGAATATCCTTAAAATTACCTAAAAATGGATTTTTATATCCAATAATTAATTTTATAAAATTTAAACAATAATCAGAATTATTATTCAGTGATTTTTGAATTAGAGAAAAATTAATCTTGATTATATAGAGAATGGCATTAATTATTGATTCTTTTCTATTTATTTCATGATAGAGAATTAAACTAAATCGATATGAGAGAATAAGTGATAAAATCGCCGAATATAAGAGTATTATTGAAATATTAATGTCTAGTAGGACTATTGACAATATTACAAAAATGCTAAAAGAGGATAAATTAATGATAAAACTCGCTTTATTAATATCATCTTCATCAATGTCGTATAGTTTTCTATATAAATAACTATATCTTTCATTTAGTACCTTAAATTTTAATTTGGGTAAATTAAAATTATGAAATTTTCTACAAAAGTGAAGATAATTTTCAAGATTTTTCATATAATTAAACATTTCAATGTATATTAATAATATTGACTCGCGTAAAGAATGAATAACAAGAAATATTTAGAAGATATATTTGAGGGGGAATTCTGTAGAAGCAACAATTTATAAAAGTTAAATTATATTCTATCAATTTGTAGCGAGTTTTATTTTCAATGAGAAACTCGTATTTAATAATGTGGTCATAAATTGTAATATTTAAATTATTTGGATATTTTATCTTCTTAAGATATTCTTGATTTGGATTTTGGGCCACATAAGTAATTCCTTGGTCAATTTCATCAATAAAAATCAAGTATGCTTCTAATGTTTTCTTCTCATTCTGATTAAACTCTGCAATTTCTCCTAAATAGGGAACCACTATAGAAGAAAAAATTGTCAAAGTAAAAATCCCAAAACCTATTAATAAGGATTTTTCAATTAAATTTGTCATATAGTTGAATACAAATTTAAAAATTTAAACTTCGATTCTTTTTATAGTCATGCCAAAAGTTATTTAATGCTTCAATAGAAGTTAATGAATAATAGGAAATTTTATGAAAGAAATCTATTAATTTTAAATTTTCAATTTTATTAATTCTTAAGAGAAATTCGAATATTTCATTATAGATTTTAATAAATATTAACAAACGTTCACTACTCAAATTTTCGTATTTTTTTGTTTCTAAAATCACATTTGTTTCAGAAAGAGATTTAGTTAATAACCACTTTTTCGTTTCTGGATTATATTCGAATATAGAATTATAAGATTTGTTTTGAGTACCAGGAGATTTACATATTTCAAACACTCCTACGACCTTTCTCTCATTAAAGTTTTTTTTCATTAGGACAAGTAGATCTAAATCATTTAGACATGCTTTATTTATCTTAAAGTGATAAATAAATCGATTCAAAAGTGAATTAATATTTTTAGCATGGATTGTTTGAAATCCTCTTAATCCGGCAGCAAGACAATGAAACATAGCCTCTGCTTCGTCTTTTGTCAGAATTTCACCTAAAAAGATAATATCGGGTGTTCTGTGTAAAAGAGTTTTAATTTGGTTGCTTTTTGAATATTTTTCTAAAATAGACTCCTCTAATGAATCAACCTTATATTTTAATTGGTGCTTTCCATATTCATTTTGATTTAATGACTCTGTGATATTCTCGATATAAATCTTTCTGAATTCTTTTGGTGTTAATAAATCTAATGCATTAATTAAAGTTGTTTTTCCTGTATCAGTTTCTCCTGTAACTGTTATATTTTTTCTACGAAGGATATTGAAATAAATAAATGATGCCATTAAAGGATCTATAGTTCCATTTTTTAGTAAATCCTGTATATTTAGTATGTTCTTATTTAGTTTTCTTATATCTAAAGCAAAATTATTTATTTGAATAGGCTCAACATCAATAGCAAATCTACAGTAAAAATATTTATTTTTAAGAACAAATTTTATAATTGGATTCATAAAATCAAGTCTTTTTCCACTGTATAACCTAAATAACGTTTTTATTCGATCAATTTCTTTTGAGCTGAATTTTATATCAGTTCGACACCGAGCATAGGAATGGTGATTTATGTAGATCTTATCTTTAGGAGAATCTAAGAATATTTCTTCTATAAAATCATCAACTAACAATGGGAATAATTTATCTAAATTTAATTTTTTTAATCCTGTTATGAATGCAATCTTCTTTTTAATGGATTCTGGGAAGTTATATTTTGAATTTAAAATTTTTATTGATTCACTTTTATACATTTTTATTAAGCTTTCCAAGGGAATTAGTTGATCAAATTCAGCGATTTGGATATTTTGATGGATATCTTGAATAATCTTTTCAAAGTAATCCTCCTCAGGTTCACCCTTATAAAAATAGTTGACCTCATATCTTTTTTCAATTTCAGATGAGTTTTCATAAATATGAACCTTAAAAATATCAAATTTTCCAGTATTATAGGTTTTTAATAGTTTTTCATCTCTAAGTAGGATTTTAGTTTGAGATTCTTGAGTTTTATTTCCAAAAAATGAATTTCCCAAAAATAGAAATTCATAAAAATTATTGTATCTTTTATGATTTTCAATTTTACTTTCGAAACTTTTAAATTTTTTAATTATTCTCAAATTATTGAGCAGTTTAAGAAGATCGTTTATTAGAGCTTCAATATAATATTGGCAATTTTGACAAATTGAATCAACGATTTTTTTTTTAATTATGGTTGATGATCTTTTTATAGTAGTATTATAAACCAAAATTGGATCATAGAACTCATAATCTCTAATTTTATACAAAGAAGAAAAATCTGGGAAGATTTTACACTTAAATTCTTTAAATTTACATCTTTGATTCCTTGTTTTCTCTATTTTTTTATTAATCTTTCTAATCTTTTTTAAAATTTTATAATATTCTAAAATTAATTTAAATTGATGATCACTAATTAAAATCTCGTTCCATGAAATGGAGATATAATTATATTTTCGATCTTTATGTTTATATAAGGTCTTTAAAAAACAGAATTTACAATTTTTTGAATTAAAGAAATTTGTTTTCTTTTGTGGGCAGTTATAACAATCTATAACTAAAATAACTTCTTTTTTTCCATCAAAATTTTCTTTTTCTTTAAAAAATGTTGGATCTTTTAAAGCCATTTAAACATTTTTTTCAAAGAAAAATTTAAATAACCCCCTTTTCTCTCTAAGTGAATGTTAATAGATTAAAATTTAAATGAAAAAATTTATTTATTTTAAAAAATTCACATCCAAAAGTTGCTGTGATAAATTATGGCTCATCGTAAAAAACATGCACCCAGACACGGATCATTGGCATTTCTACCAAGAAAAAGAGCAATACTGATAAAAGCTCGAATAAGACATTGGTTAGACAGTTGGGATGAGATTAATTTCCTTGGTTATGCAGGATTTAAAGTAGGAATGACTCATATCACATACATAGAGGATCAAAGAAATAGTCCTTATTATGGAAAAGAATTAATGAAACCAGTTACAATCGTTGAAGTTCCACCATTAATTCTAATAGGGATTAGAGTTTATAATAAAGATGAATATGGGAAGTATATTGTTGGAGAATTATATACTAATGAATTTAATAATTATCTATCGAGAAAAATAAATCTCCCGAATTTAGAAAAATATAATTCTAAAGAAATTAAGAAAGAAATTCTTAAGGAATTAAACAATACAAGTGAAATTAGAGGTATTTTTCAAACACAGCCATATAAAACATCGATACCTAGAAAAAAACCAGATATTATTGAAATAAAAGTCAATTCAACGAATAATCCCAAAGAAGAATTTAATTTCGCATATAATCGTTTAGGTAAAGAAATTAGAGTAAGAGATGTTTTAACAGAGGGAGAGTTAATAGATGTAATCGCTGTGACTAAAGGAAAGGGATTTCAAGGTCCTGTTAAAAGGTTTGGAGTCAAAATTCTTACTCGAAAAAACAATAAAATACGAAGAGCTGTAGCATGTATTGGTCCCTGGCATCCTGCGAGAGTACTTTATACAGTTCCACGTGCAGGGCAATTAGGATTTCATCAAAGAACTGAATACCATAAAAGGATCATGCTAATTGGTGAAAATGAGGAAGAAATTAATCCAAAAGGAGGATTTATTAGATACGGTAAAATTCAAGTAGATTATGTCTTGGTACTAGGTTCTATTCCAGGATCTAGGAAAAGGCTAATTAGATTAAGAAAGACAATTAGACCGCTAAAATCGTTTGATTTAAATACTCCAGAGATTACATTCATAAGCCGAGAGAGCCAACAAAGAAAATAGTACTTAAAACTTCAGGTGATTTTATGGAAAAAATTAATTTTTACAGTCTAGAGGGTGAGAAAAAAGGACTTATTGATAAACCAAGATTATTTAATTTAAAACCTAGATTAGATCTTATTAAAATGGCAAGCGTAATTTCTCAAAGTAAAATAAAACAAATCCAGGGAAGAGATTATAGAGCGGGATTAAGAAATACTGCTGAAAGTTGGGGAACGGGTCACGGAATTTCTAGAGCTCCAAGAATAAAAGGTAGCGGGTTTATTACAGCTAGACAAGTTGGAAGAGTTCCTTTTGCCAAGGGAGGACGCCGTGCACATCCAATAAAAGCTGAAAAAAGGAGGAAAAAAAAAATAAACAAACGTGTAAATAAAATATCTGTAATTTCTGCCATTTCAGCTTCTGGAAATAAATTTTGGGTTAAAAAGAGAGGGTATAATATTGAAAATATACCTGAAATTCCTTTAGTTGTTGACGATAAAATCCAAACTATTAAAAAAACTGTACGAATCTATTCAATATTATGTAATTTAGGATTAGAAAAAGATTTAATTAAAATTAAGAATAGTAGATATATTAGAGCAGGAAAGGGTAAATCACGAGGGCGAAAGTATAAAAATAAAAAGGGTATTTTAATCGTAATTAAAGATGATTTTGGTATTGTTAAAGCTTCAAGAAATATTCCTGGAACAGATGTAATTAAAGTGGAGGATTTATCAATTAAGAATTTAGCCCCTGGAGGAACATCAGGTAGGTTAATCCTTTGGACTCAATCTGCTTTCAATGAATTAAATAATTATGAGGTGTTAATTTAAATGGAAAATTTTTTTAAAATTATTAAAAAACCATTAATTACCGAAAAGACATTTGATTTGATTGAAAAAGAAAATAAGCTGGTATTTATGGTAAATAGAAAGTCAAATAAAAGTCAAATTAAGAGAGCTGTCGAAAAAATACATAACGTAAAGGTTATTAAAGTTAATACTATGATTACACCTCAAGGTGAGAAAAAAGCCTTCATCAAACTTCATCCAGATTATTCTGCTCAAGATATTGCGATTGATTTAGGTATATTTTAGCTAATTATTTTTTTTAAATTCTTCGTAATTTAACTTCTGAATTTCTACAGGATTAACAATCTTAATATTTTCTATTAATTTAATAGACTCCATTTTTAATAGTTTTTCATATCCCAAATCATTTAATATTAAAATGTAAATAACATATTTGGGATAATATTTTTCAATGATTCTGCGAATGTAATTAGAATTTAGATTTTGTAAGATTAAAAATAAGAAATTTTGCTCAATTAAAAATAGGTTCTCATTTAATCTCAAATACTCAATTTGATTATTTAATAGATTTTCTTCAAGCAACTCAATCATACGTGATAATTCTAATAAATGTGACTGTTTAATAGTTTTAAAAAGATCATAAAAATCATTTAATAAAAAGTAGGCATCTATTATTCCTAATCTCCAAAGCAAATTGAAAATTGCCTTAATTTTAAGATCTTGCTTTTTTATTAAATTACAATGGAAAAAACTGTTAATGTTTTTATCTATATTAGAAGTGAACTCATTATTTTCACAAATCTCTACAAGGTAAGATGTTAATTCAATAATTTCATTATGATCTATTCGAAAATGAAATATTAAATGCCCTTTTTTGCTTAGATTTTTAATTAGATTTGAAAAGTTATATATAAATAATACTTTATTTTTAATTAAATCTAAATCAATGCTATAAAAACTAAAAATTTTTGACTCTTTCTCAGAAGAGATCAAAATTGATTCAGATGATTTATTGATAGATGTATATGAATTTATTCTTTTAAAAATAATTTTTAAAAATCTTTCCTCTAAGAGCTTTTCTTTTATGAATTTAAAAGGAAAATGAGTTTCAATCATTTTTTGTTGAACTTTATTAAAAGCCTTAATTATTCCTTCTTTTGTATCATCTTCAAAATTCAACAATAATAATTTTTTGATTTTTTTATAAATATCTATTTGGATTGAATAATATTGAATTATCCTCTTCTTTAAAAATTCATTAAAGAGGGATTCAATCAAATTAAGATTTAAATCTTCTAGAATTGCGAATGCTATTATTTTATTATTTTTACTTAGGCTCTTATAGAAAATTAAGTGATTTTCAATGAGATATGAAAAAAGTTTATACTTGCCCTTTTTAACCATTACATTAATATTTTAAATTAGATTTATAAAAACATAAATTTTTTCGAATAACAATAGATAAAAATGGTATGAAAAAGTTATAATAAATTTGACATTATATAAGTAAAAAGAATTGGAGTCTTAAATTGAGTAAATTCGAAAGGTATAAACAAAAAGCTGACGTTTATATATATCCACATAAACATTGTAAGAAGTGTGGAGAAATGATCTCTGAAGCTCATTCTTATTGTGCTGAATGTTATAAAAACTTAAAAGAAAAGAAAAAAAGGAGATGGTTCAGAAGGAAAAAATTGAATAGTTAAATCATAGGATTTTTCCTTTTATTTGACTTATTCAAAAAATTAAATATTAAATCTTTCTAATAACCAATTTTTATCTAAGAGGGTTAAAAATGGTCCTAATCGTGGACCGCTTTTTTTACCTAAAATAATTTGATAAATTGCTTCAAATAGTTTTCTTGGAGAGATATCTAAATCATTTTTTGCTATAGAAAAAATTTTATTTTGAATAAAATTTGCATCTAATTCATCATTTTCATTTAAGAACTCCCTTAATAAATGTATCCCTTTTAGTTGCTTTTTATCTAATTTCTTTATCGTATTTATAGTTATTTTATTTGGAATTGTGAAAATCTCTACTTTTCTTAGAATCTCTTCTTTAACTTTCGAATCTGTTTCGTTTTCTAATATTGTTTTTATTTCTTCAATCCAATTATTAGTTTTGGTTAAAAGTGCCTCAAATTCTTCTATACTAACTATATTATCAAAATTATGTTCTTCCATGTAGGATTTTGCTTTTTCATAGAGTATATCTAAATCTAAAATATTTTGAATTTGTGCGAAAAAAGTCAAAAGCTTCAAGGGTAATTTTTTTGATTTTGTTTTAGGGAAATCATTTATCTGTGTTAATGGAAAAATGTATTTAAAAAATCTATTTTCTTCAGACTCATTTAATATTTCCAAATCATAGTAAGAATTTTCCATTTTTTCATAATATTCATAATATTGAGGAAGTTCTTCAATCCTAAAAGCGATATGCTTCAGTGGAATTGTTTTTAAAATAATTGTCCTATAAATCTTTGGATCAGCCATTTCTAGATACTTTTTTGGTGTAAAAACAATACCTTTAGATGTTTTCATATCATAATTTCCAAGTCTTAACCATTCATATGGAACTTTTACAGGGCCTTCATATCCATATATTTCTTTACATAATTCTAAACCAGTATCATATGCACCACCCTTTACGCTATGATCCTTGCCTGCAGGTTCACATGTCGTTTTATAAATTGCCCATTTTGCAGGCCAATCTATTCGCCAATTTAATTTTAACCTCCCGCTCCAAATTGATATTTTTCCGGAGTGTCCACATGCTTTACACGTATAGGTTACTTTTTCTTCGTCATAAAAATATTCTTTTGCTCTATTTGGTTGAATAGAACCATCTTTACTGACATGCTGGATTGAATTGCATTCCTCACAAATAACCATAACTGGTAACCAGTTTTTTTGCATTTCTATAAATTTTGGCTTTAATTCTTCTTTTAGAGTAGGCAATATATATTTTTTCAAGATTTCCTTAATTTTTTTAGTATTTTCCAGAGCAATCTTTATTTTTTCTTGCATCTTTTTAGTTTTGTATAATTCATGTGACCAAATTACAACAATTCTTATTCCAAAATCCGGAAATGATTCTATTAATTCATTACCAAAATGATGTGCATAACTTTCGCATCTACAATCATCGTAAGGGCATGGAATCATAGCAAATGGTTTTCCAAGATGTTTTTTCCGAAATTTTTCAGGAATATATGCTGGAAATCGCTTAGCTGCATCTAGACTATCAAAAAATAATAAATTATTAACAATATCACCATTTTTTTCAAAAACCCTTCTTAAGGCATCGCAAATTATTATTTCTCGTAAAATTCCTAAATGGATATGACCCGATGGAGTCTTACCTGTAGAAAGTGTAATTTCATCAACTTTACGGGAGTAAATTTCTTCAACAATTTCTTCTATCCAATGAACTGGAAAATCTTCATTCAATTTTTCTTCCCCTAAATTACTTTTTCTTTATTGGTGTAATGAATCTTTCCTTTTTAATTTATTTCGGTATATATAAATTAGACTAATTTAATTAAAAAGATCGAAAGAAAATTCTTAGTTATTTAGAATATTTATTTATTCAAAATACATAATCGAAAGTTATGTTTTAGCGACAGCAAATAGCAAATTATAAATGATTATTTTTGTTTTTAAATGGTAGTGAGTTAAATTATGAGGATTGCTGTTTTAAATAAGGATTTTTGTAAACCAAACAAATGTAGTCCTTTTGGAGAAAAGCCTTGTATTAAATATTGCCCCAGAGTGAGAACAGGAGATAAAACAATTGTTTTAAGCCCAGATGAGAAATTTGTCATCATTACTGAAAGTTTATGCTCAGGAGAAGGTATATGCATTAAAAAATGTCCTTTTAATGCAATTAATATTGTAAATTTACCTGATCCATTAGAGAATCAAATATCATATCGATATGGGCAAGATCAGTTTTCATTGTTTCGAATGGCAATCCCTAAAAAAGGAAAAGTCCTTGGATTAATTGGACAAAATGGAATTGGAAAAAGCACATTACTTAAATTGTTATCAAATGAGATAAAAATAAATTTAGGAAAATTTGGTGATGAAGCTCCTGACTGGAAACAAATAATAGAACATTTTAAAGGATCAGAACTGCATCAATATTTTAATGAAATTAGAGAAGGTAAGATAAAGATTGTTCATAAACCTCAAAATATTACAGTAATCCCAAAGTTCGTATCAGGAAAGGTATATGATTTATTGAGTAAAAATGCCAAAGGAGAACAATTAGATCAAATCTGTGCGAAATTGAATCTCATTGAAATATTAGAAAGAGAAATATCAGTATTATCTGGAGGTGAATTGCAAAGAGTAGCTATTGCAGCAGCTTATCTCAAAGATGGAGATATATATTTATTTGATGAACCAAGTTCATATTTGGATGTAAGTGAAAGAATTAAAATGGCTAAATTAGTTCGTAGCTTATCTGAAAAAGGCAAAACTATTATTGTTGTTGAACATGATTTAGCAATTTTAGATTATTTAAGTGATTACGTTTCAATTTTATATGGACAACCTGGTGTTTATGGGATAGTTTCACATCCACAGGGTGTTAGAGTTGGTATTAATATTTATTTAAATGGATATATAAAAGATGAAAATGTCAGATTCAGAGAAGAACCTATCACATTTCACGAACGGCCACCCCAGGAATCATTATTCGATAGTGGAGATGTCGTTTTTTCTTATGACGATATCGAAATTTCTTTAGGAAATTTCCAGTTGACTGCTTCTGGTAGTGAAATTCATGCAGGTGAACTTATTGGGATTCTAGGGCCAAATGGAATTGGTAAAACTACTTTTATTAATTCGCTTGCTAATAAAATTCATATTAATAATGAAGAATATGGTGATAAAATTGAGGAAAATGATGCGGGAAATATTCAAAAATTAAAAGTTGTTGTGAAGCCACAATATATTAAAATTGAAGAGGAAGGATTAGTGTCTAAGCTTATTACACAAATTAAGTTAGCTCCCCATTTAAGTCAGTCCTATAAAAAGAGATTGATTAAAAATTTAAATCTAGAAAATATAAAGGAGAGAAATTTTTCAGAATTAAGTGGTGGGGAATTACAGCGGGTTGCAATTGCTAAATGTCTTTCAACTGAAGCAGATATTTATTTATTAGATGAACCTTCAGCATTTTTAGATGTTGAGATGAGATTGCAGGTTGCTCAATTATTGAGAAAATCTATCGAAGAGTTAAAAAAATCTGGATTTGTAGTAGAACATGATATTATAACTCAAGATTTTATAGCTGATTCAATAATAGTATTTGATGGTACTCCTGGATTAGAAGGTAATGGTTTACCCCCTCAAAATTTAAGGGATGGGTTTAATACATTTCTGAGAATGATGGGAATTACATTCAGGAGAGATTCTGCTACCAAAAGACCTCGTGTAAATAAACTAGGAAGTAATAAGGATGTATATCAGAAGCGGATTAATGAATATTATTATATCCCAAAATAAGTAGATAATATTTGAATCATTATCTAATTCATTTTTAATAATTAACTATTACTTTATACTCCATAATTTCGATTGGAGAAATTTTTATTAATCAAATTAAGATTTAATTCGAAAATTTGTATTATTTCTTTCTTAATAAGATTATTTAAATATTTTCAAATTTATTTTAACTGGGCTCTATTCTAAAATTTATATATATATTTTTTCTTCTATTCTAAAATAAAATTTGCAGTGGAAATATAATGGTATCTATTGATAATATTATTTTATTAACAAATTCCTTTGAATTATAAAAAAATATAAAATAAGGAAATTAAAGTTATTAATCTTTTAATTTCCAGAAAACGAGTGGACGACCTCTTTTTCCGTCATTCCGTGAAAATTTTTCGATTAATCTTCTTTTTTGGAGCTTTACTAGATTATCATATATTGTTGTTCTTGGAGTTTTGAGTTCTTCTACTAAATCTTTGCGAGTTACCGGTCCAGTTTCCTTTAAAATTTGTATTAAATTATATTGTATAGGTGATAAATATCCTTTCTGGTCAGAATAACTATTAATTAAGATTTTATTTACCATTATTTATTCCTCCACTTTTAATACAGATTTAAAAACGACAATTTTTCGACTTTTTAATTTTTAAAG
Source organism: Promethearchaeota archaeon (assembly GCA_048938005.1). Lineage (GTDB taxonomy): Archaea > Asgardarchaeota > Lokiarchaeia > Sigyniarchaeales > SOKP01 > Loki-b32. Next base: position 24,732 of record JBHLMQ010000013.1, read on the forward strand.
AGAAAAATTTATTCTTATGATCTAGTAAGTTCCAAATGATATATAAATAATGCTTATTTATGCATTATTATCATCAACTAGCATAATATTTATTAACATAAATTTTTCTATACTTAATATAGAAATATATATTTTAAACTAAAAATGACTGAGACTACAAGAACAACTGTCACGTTGAATAAAAGTTATATGAAGTTGGTTGAAGATTTAGTGGATGTATTTGGAGCTACAAAAGCACAGGTAATTTCTAATATTGTAGAATATTTTTTTAACGATAGTAAAAATGATCCTCTTTTAGAAAAATTAAGGGCTAGAAAAAGGAAAGAAAAACCTCCTGAGAAATCAGATATTGAAAATAGAATTATAAAATATTTAAAAAGAGCAGATAAAATACCTTTTGAAGTATTTGTGAATCATTTAAAATTAGATAGTGAATTTGTAATAGATCACCTTGATGAGTGGGGGGAAAAATATGATTTTATGTATGTCGATAATAAAATAATTAAAAGCAAGTAAGATGTAAAGCATTTACGCTATTAATCTTCTAGCCATCATCTAAATAATTCTAAGAAGTTATTTGAAAGTCCCACAGTCCAATCTAATATCGAAGTTATAACTCCAACAATAATAAAGAAAATAAATAAAGCAAAACCAAGTAATAAGGCATATTCCACAAGATTTCCTCCATATTCATCAGAGAAGAATTGTTTAATTTTGGATCCAAATTTTTTTATGAGATTTTTAAAGTTCATTGCTAATTTATTTTTTAAAATAGTTTTATAAACTAAACGATTAAAAAAAAAAGTAGAATTGAATAGACAAATCTTAAGAAATTAAAATCTTAAAGACTTCATTAAGATGCTCTTCAGATGCATGGGACCTTGGGATTTTAATTCGAAATTTTTTATCATCGAAATTTCTTGGAATTATATGAACGTGAAAATGTTTTATTACTTGACCAGCAGCTGTAAAATTATTTTGAAGTATATTATATCCATCAATTTTTAATTTATCATGAATCATAGTTGCTAAGCTCTTTACAACTTTATATAGTTCAGTAAGCTCATAATCAGGGATATCCTCTAAATTTGAATAATGGTTTTTGGGTATCACTATTGTGTGTCCATTAGAAATAGGAGAAATACTTAAAAAAGCAAGATTTAAGTCATTTTCAAATACAATTTTTGAAGGAATTTTCTTATTCGTTATTTTGCAAAATATACAATCTGTTTCATTCATTTATTTTAAACATTCTTATTATTAAGATATTTTTTATATAATTTATATAATTTAATTTAAAATTAAAAAATCTTTACTCAGTTTTAGCATAATAAAAAATACATATTTTTCATCTTAATGCTCGTAGATAGTAATTGTAATGTTGCTTCAAGAAATAAAAGCGATCTTAGAGAATAAATTATCTCCTAAACTATTTAGGATGAGTTCTGATATTTATGGAATACATTATGGTAAAAATAATAACATTAAACTAATAAAGAAGGTATTGCTTACGATTGATTTAAGTTTAGAAGCAATACACTTTGCCCTAAAAAACAAGGTTAACTTAATAATCTCTCATCATAGTATAATTAATAAACCAATAAAAAGATTTAATCAAGTCCTCGTAAATAAATTGTCATTGCTTTCGAAATACCCATTATCAATATTTGTATTAAATTCGTCATTTATTGCAGCAGAAGGAGGGATTTCTGACACAATTATGGAAGTACTTTATCTAAAATTAGAAACCATATTTCAAGTGAAAAATTATAAAGGTATTAAAATACCTATCGGAAGAATTTGTTCACCTATGATTTATTTAAATAAAAAGCATCCATTTAGATTAGAAAATTTAATAAACCGGATAAAAACAAATCTGGATTTAGAAGCAGTTTTATATGTTGGAGATCTTAAAAGTATTATAAAAAGAATTTGTATTGTAGGTACAAATATGTCGAATATAAAATATATTAAGAAAGCAATGAATCTTGGCTGTGACTGTTATATATCAGGAAAAATTAATTATTTTGATGGAATTTTTGCTAGGGAGATAGGACTTAATTTAATAGAAACATCCTATTATAAAAATGGATTATTAGCGATGAAAAAACTAAGTAATATATTGAGTTTAGAGTTTCCTCAGGTTGAATTTATCTTATTCGAATCTAAGAATCCTATTAAAACTTATATCTAAGGGATATAATAAAAGTTTAAATCTTTTAAGAAATATTTTGAATTTAAAATATTAAAACTTTTTACTTCATATTTGAAAAATTATTTGTGAGAAAATTATGACCATAATGGAGTATAATGGGAAAAGACCAGAAATAAGTCCACTTAGTTATGTATCACCAATGGCCACACTAATCGGGGATATACGTATTAATGATAATGTGATAATTTGGCCAGGATCAATCATACGCGCAGAAAATTCACCGATTATTATAGGTGAATATACTACAATATTTGACGGAGTTATGATGTTAACCCGTTCTCAAAAAAGCTCAATAAATATTGGGAGATATTGTATAATAGAATCTGGAGTAACTCTTTTAGGATGTTTTTTAGAAGATTATGTTCAAATAAAAGAGGGGACTTTAATTTTTGAAGAAGCTTCTATTGGAGAAGGCTCAATAATTCTAAATCAAAGTCAAGTTCCACCAGGTTTAACAATTCCAGCCCGAGCTGTTATGAGAGGAATTCCAGTTGAACCGATAAGAGAGCAAACTCGTAATGATGTACTTAAACAGAAAGAAAAAGCAGAAAATTATTCTCAGTTATTTATTAAAATCAAAGAACAATTACCAAACGCTCAAAGTTATTTATTAACTTTACCAGATTTCATTAAGTTAATGTTAAAAAAAGAAGATTAAAAAAAAACTAAAATTTTAAGTTATACCATAATATTTAACATTTTTACAAGTTCTTTATAACGTGAGCGAAGAGTTACCTCAGTTACCCCTACCAAATTTGCTATTTCCTTTTGTGAAATTTTTTTATCCTTCTTTTTACAAACTAAATATAATGCTCCTGCACATAAACCTTTTGGATCTTTCCCACTTGTAGAAAATTTGGTAGTAAAAGTTTGCAAAATTTTTATTGTTGTATTTTCCGCATCTGCATCTAACTCCAATTCTGCTATAAATCTTGGAATAAGAGAGATGGGATCTGTTGAGGGAGCTTTTAAATTTAATTCTCTAATTAATGTTCTATAGCATCGTCTTACATTTTTAGCACTTATAGATGTCTGATCTAAAATTTCCTGTAAAGTTCTTGGAATTTTTCTTTCCCTACATGCGAAATATAAGCAAGCAGCTACCATCCCATTGATTGATCTTCCACGAAGTAATTTCTTTTTGAAAGCTTCAATATATAATCTTATTGCTGCTTTTTTTACATGATTTGGTAAATTTAAATTACTACCAATCCGTTTTAATTCTGTTGTTGCAATTAACATATTCCTTTTATCCCATGTCATACGAGAATTCCATTTAGCAGCTCTTTTCAAGTCAGGGCTTTTAATATTAGTTTTATCTATAATTGTACTTAAACCCATATCCGGTAATAAAATTGAAATTGGAGATCCTGTTCTTTCTCTTGACTCTTTTTCTTGTTTAGTGAATGCCCTTTTTCCACTGTGAGATATATCAACAATTCTCTCACTTATTACTAAACCACACTGTCCACACACAGTTTCTCCTCTCTCATGAAGTAAAATAATTTTACCCCTACATTCAGGGCATAAATTCGATAAATTACTTAAATCTGATTCAACTTCCATAATAATAACCTTAAATTATTTCTAAAATTATTTATTTCCCTATTTTTGTTGCTATTTTAACAGACTTTAACCCGTATAGCGAATAAAATATGGTTTTGAATACTAACTAAACTTAATGTGACTGAAAATCTAATATATTCTTTGATGCAAATAATATAAATATAAATATATTATATAAATGTTTCGCTCAGAATTTGTATATATTTTATTAATTTAGTATTGTTTTCTATAGTTAAAAAATTATAGAAAAAATGGAAGACATGTATTGAAACCAAACAAAATTCCTCCTCCTACACCAGAAATCAGAAAGGCTAATGTTTTTCTTGGATTAATGATTAACCGATTATTATTAATGAGATACCATAAACTTAATAAAATATCTAATATCGAAATTAACGAACCAAACGAAAAAAAATAATAGATCGTTTTTTCGTAAGGAAACTGAGAAACGCTAATATCCATTATTCCATTCAAGTAAAAAGGATCAATTTCACTAAAAGAAATAAAATTAAAGATTAATCTATCTGGTAAAGGATCTAAAATCCAAATTAAAAAATATGTGACATAATTAAATAGAATTCCAAAAGCTAAAACAATATAAGAACATCCTAGTATTAACCTTGGTTTTATAAATGGGTCTTCTTCGTTATTTTTACCAACTAATCTTGATTGTCTATAAACACCTCTTAATCGTAATAAAGTTAATATTCCAACAGATAAAATTATAAAAACAAAAATATATTTCATGTATTTACAGAAAATTAAAAAAAAATTATTAAAAGCTATACACCAGTTTTCTAATCCCCTAATTATGTCATTAAGTATATCATCTATAAATAAATTCTTTATATTGACTTGTCCAAAAATAACCATAACACATTATTTTCTAATATTGCTTATTTAAACTCTACAAAAATCAATACAAATCTAAGATATCTTTTCACATTCACTATTTATAACCTTCATGGTAATATTAAAATCTTGCCACCAATCTTGCCCTTGTTGAGCTACTAACATTGGATCTCTCTTACGAGAGTCTAAGCACCTAATTTCTTCTTTCTGCGCTTTTATTTTTCCTTTCCATATTTGAGAAATTATATTTTGCAAATTAATTTTCACTTTTTTAATTAATTCTTCATATGGAACTGAAACGTCTTCGGTCTTCTGTAGTCTTTGAAGCTGGGTAAACTTTACCCTTTCTTTCGCTCGATTTATATCACTACAACTAATTTTGATAGAAAAAGGTTCCTCTTTCCCCCATTTACAATATTTTTGAATATCACATAAAGAACAATAACTTTCAAAACTAATTATATAATCCTCAAGGCCAATAATAGAATAATTCAGAGTTTTGGGCATTTTTTTACCTTTGTTAATTAATTATAAAATGTACCCTTTAATCTATTATATTTTAGGTCAAAAAATTTTTTAAATACTATATATTAAATTTATTCGTTAATTAACGTTTTTTAAAATAAATAAGTTAATTTTATTAAAATTCCCGTTAAGGGAGAGTGGCTTAGCCTGGTATAGCGCACGGCTGATAACCGTGAGGTCGGGGGTTCGAAGCCCCCCTTTCCCATTATTTTTCATATGAATTAATTTCAATTACATTCATTCAATTTTTTAATTATTATTGTATATTATAAATTTAGAAATGAAGAATTTAATAATCTCCGGAACACCAGGGTGTGGAAAGACATCAGTATCAAAAGAAATATCTAATTCAACGGGAGCTAAAATTATATCTTTGAATGAATTGGCAATTTCTGATGAATTTTCGTTTGAATATGACGAAGATAGAAAAACATACATTGTAGATCTTGATATATTTCTTCCTTATATCTTAAAAAAAATTAATGAGATCAAAAAAAATGATCCTCCTTTTCTAATAATAGAAAGTCATTTTTCTGATATTATTCCAGAAAAATTTATTGATTATGCATTTATTTTAAGGTGTGATCCGGATGAATTAGTTAAAAGATTGGAAAAAAAAAGATATACTTCAAAAAAAGTTGCTGAAAATATTCAAGCAGAAATTTTGGGTAATTGTGTAAACCATTTTATTCAAAAACGAACAAAGGTACCTCTTTTTGAAATTGACACCACAAATCTTAGTATTAAATCAGTAGCAAGAATTATTTTAGATATTGTAGTTGAAAATAAAAATGGATATGAGTATTTTATAGGTAAAATCGATTGGTTAGAAAAATTATTCCAAGAAAACCGATTAAATGAATTTTTTGATTAAAAATCAAAATTAACCAAAGTGGAAAATTTGAACTGGGAGATATCTGATATTGATGCTCTAGGAAGAATTGGAAAATTAATTGTAAATAGAAAACAGTTAATTACTCCAAACTTATTTCCTGTGGTTCATCCTTTTAAAAAACTAATTTTAGCTCCAGATTTGAAGAAAATAGGTGTACAAGGTGTTTTTACAAATGCTTATATTATCTATCAGAATCCTCGGATACGAGATGATATTATAAGAAAAGGCTTGCATTCACATTTGAATTTTGATGGCATAATCGCAACTGATAGTGGAGCGTTTCAAAAATATATGTATAGAAAACATAATTTAGAAATTAAAGCAGAAGATATTGAAAAATTCCAAGAGGACATTGGTACAGATTTTGCCGTAATTTTAGATGACCCTGTCCAGCCAGATGATGATTATGATATAGCCAAGAATAAGGTTGATATAACAATTGAGAGAGCTAAAGACAATGTTATTCGTAGAAAAAAGGACACATGTTTTTGGTTTGGTCCAATCCATGGAGCAAAATTCGATGACTTATTAAAAAGAAGTACTTTTGAGATGAATAAATTAGACTTTGCAATTTATGCAGTTGGTGGTTTAGTTAAATTACTACTAAATTATAGGTTTGACTTAGTAATTAGGATACTTCTAAATGTAAAAAAGAATATTTTATGGAATAAACCCCTTCATATTTTTGGATTGGGATTACCACAATTCTTTTCCTTGGCTGTGGCATGTGGATGTGACATGATGGATTCAGCAGCATATGTTTTATTTGCAAAGGAAAATAGATATTTCACATTGTCTACAGGCACAAGGAAATTAGAAGATTTAGAAGAATTTCCATGTAATTGCCCTATATGCTGTAAATACAAACCCAAAGAAGTATTAAATCTCGACAAGAAATTAAGAACTGAACTTTTAGCCAAACATAATTTATATATTTCTTTTTCTGAATTAAGAACAATACGTCAAGCGATTAAAGAGGGTAATTTATGGGAGCTTGTTGAACAACGGATTCGAAATCATCCCGGTTTAGTAAAAGCTTCAAAATTAATTAAATTATATCTACCATTATTTGAGAGTCAGGAGAAATTGTATAAAATGCATGGTAGATTATATTCCTCTCCAGAGAGCATACAGAGACCTCTCTTATATCGTTATGAATTAAAACTAAAAAACAACTATCGAGTTCCAGAAGATGCGAAATTTTTAGTAATTCTACCTGAATTAGATGTAAAGGGAGATCAATCACCAAGTATTAAGAAATGGCTGGAACAATTAGATACTAATTCATTAATTCCTAGAAAGTTTCTCCATATTACTTTTTTTTCCGATTTTTATGGGATTATCCCACTAGAATTAAGCTCCTCATTTCCTATGGGTCAATATGAAGCAATAATGCCCATATATGAAAATGATTTAATTTATTATAACTTGGTCCAAAAAACAGAATTATTCTTTAATCTCTACTCTAAGTATTATTCTAAATGTGGAATATTAATCCCTGATAACTTTATAAATCAATTCAATGAAATTGTGGAGTTCCCTAAAAAAAATATTATGAAAAATCTAACTAAAGCGTTAAATTCTAATTATAAATTGGAGATTGCTTCTTGCATTGATATAATCACTCTTATTAAATATTTAAAAAGTGATGAAAAATAACTGTTTTAGACAAAATTTACGCTTATGGGCATGAAAATATTTTTGGTATTCATAGCACAACTATAGAAGTTACTAAGGACAAAAATTTAACAAAGAAAGGTAATTGCATAATAGGGGTTAACGCTACAAAAGCTTGTTTTGATTTAAGCCCCAAATTAAAAAAAAATATTAAAAATGGAAATAAGATAAAAATTACGTTAAAAATTGATGATCTTCAGGATTCTTTTTATGGTTTTGGAAGTAAAGAGTTAAAATTATTAGATAAGGATGATATTGTCTTTCGAAAAAGTAATTATATTTGTGATAGAACTATTTTGATAAACTGTACTAAAACATCAAGCGAATTAAGTCGTGAATTAATTGAAAAATTAAAAAACCCTAGAAATAAATTATCAATCATATTTGAATTAAATGAGATAAATGGAAAATAATAATAAACCAGAAGTTCATTATGTCAAACTGAAAAATAACGATGTTCAGAATTTTATTGATCTTATAAAAAACAATCTTAATTCAACCCCATTTATTAACCATAAATTTAAAATTTTGCATGAAAATGATTATGTATTATTTCCAATTATTAAAAACCAAGTTCTCCGTGACAGAGTAATTAAAATAATAAATAAACAAATTAATCTTGAATTTATTTCCAAAAAAGGTCAAATGAATGAATATTATAAATATAAGACTCTTCAAGAAGCGTTAGAAGGTAAATTACCAGATAAATATTTAAATATAATCCCAAAATCTTATGATATTATTGGACATATTGTAGTTATTGAGTTTGATAAGTTTAATCATATAAATGATAAAGACTTTAAAAATTATAAGGAAGAGGTTGCTAAAGCGATATTATTCGTGAATAAAAATGTTAAGACTGTTTATGAGAAAAAAAGTCAAATAAAGGGAAAATATCGCTTAAGAAAACTAGCCCTTTTATATGGTGAAGATAAATCTGAAACAATTCATAAAGAAAATGGCTGTAATTTTAAATTAGATATTAAGAAAACCTATTTTTCTCCAAGGTTGGTTTTTGAACGACGTAGAATTGCTTCAAGTGAGATAAAGGAGAATGCTTTAATCGTTGATATGTTTGCAGGAGTGGGTACATTTGCTATACAGATTGCAAAAAATAGAAATGTGAAAATATATGCTTTTGATTTTAACCCTGATGCTTATAAATACCTAAAAGAAAATATTATTATAAATAAACTAAAAGGAGAAATAATCCCATATAAAATTGATGTCAAGGATCTCCTTAAACCTGCCAACCGAATAGGTCAATCATTATTACATAAAATAGATAGAATAATTATGAACTTACCCGAGAATTCGATTGAGTTTATTAGGGAAGCTTGTTTTTTAATGAAAAAATCTGGTGGTGTACTACATTTCTATCAATTTTCAGAAAAACCAAAGCCAATTGAGAAAACTTTAAAGATTCTCGAAGAAAATTTATCGAATTTAAATTGGGAAATTGAAAATGTAATTAATTCCAAAAAAGTTAAGCATTACTCACCCAGATCTGATTTAATTGTCGTAGATTTAAAAATAAAATCTTTAAACCGATCTTAAAATGCAGATAACATAGAAAATATATGGATTAAAATATAAGATATATAAATTGCTAGTTTAATGTTTAGGAACAATAGCGGACCTAGCAGGATTCGAACCTGCGACTTTCGGATTAGAAGTCCGACGCCCTATCCAGGCTAGGCTATAGGTCCTCTATTTATCTATAAAATGTCTTATATTAAATAAAATATCATATATGATGTTTAAATTTTATTATGATTTTTAAGTGTATTTCACATATGAGATAACTATAAATAAAAAGGATTTTACAATAACTCCCTGAATTTAATTTCTATCGGATATTTTGAGTTAAAGGGTCTTAATAAATTAATAAATTGTTAACATATTCTTTTTAATAAATAAAATTCTTTAATAAAATTTAAGACTTATATTTATTATATTATCTAGATTTGGTAAATTAAAAGAGAGTATTAATTTTGCTTAGGAAAAAGAATTTTCTTCATCAAAATATTCCATATTCCTTTATCTGGAATAAAATACACCATAAAGCAAAATACTCTCAATTAACTGCTAACCAAAACGAGTTAAATAAACTTAAGGAACATTTTAAAAAAGTTTGTGATGGATTAATTCCTAATAATTTATTTAATTCAAAAGCATTTCCACGGGCATCTCAGTTTAAAATTAAAGGTATGAAATCCGCTTTTATAAGAAGTTTTAGCAAAAGTTTGATTAGATCAGGTAAGGTTCGATATCATGATTCTAATTCGAAATTGCCGAAGTATGTTCAAAAAGTTTTTGATAACTATCGGGTGAATAATTTTACAATTACTCCTGGGCATGAACCAATTTTGAAGAATATTTTAATTAAAGATAAAGATGCTATTGCAATAGAAGTTCCGATTTGGAATGAAGAAAAGAATAGAGTTATTACTGGTCATATTGATTTGATTCAAATTGAAAATGAAGTAGTAAAAGTAATTGATTATAAACCTGAAGGAAACTTTTTACTTTCTCTACCACAAGTTGCTATGTATGGATTTTTAATTAAATCTAAATTAAATATTAAAAAATTGAGATGTATTTCATTTAATCACCAAGGTGCTTGGGAATATGATCCAAATATATTACAAACAGACATTAAAGAATATTTAATCTCCCTTCGAATTAATGAAAGACCTTGGGAAACTTTTCTTTGAAGTTATGGGTAATTAGAGGTTCTTTCCTTTAGGTTTTGAAGGTTCAGTTTTTTCCTCTGATTTTAAATATCCACGAAATAAGAAATAACATAAAAATAATGAAATAAATTCGGTAATAATACCAAAAAATGTAATTATTGTACCATTATATCCTAAATATCGGAGTAGTAAAGCGCATGCTAAACCGGCGGACGCTAAAATTACAAAAATTATACCTTTTATTATTTCAAAAAAAGAATCTTTTATATACACAAGTTCTTTTTTAATCCATGAGAATATCGAAGCCATAAGAATATATTCCTTGTTTTCTGATTAGCTTTTAATTAAATTAAATAAAGATTATTTTAATATCTTTATTATTTCTAAGAAATAATTTAAAAACAAGTTATTCAAAAAAAAGATTATTATATCTTTTATATAATACATAGCGGCAAAAAATTCTAATCAATATTAAAAAGATCTCTTTTTATTTTTAAATTTAGTATATAATGCTTTATCTAATAGACTTCCTATTTTCACAGCAATTTGATTCCCAATTTCATACCTTTCTCCATCAAGTAGATTTCTTTTTTCCTCAGGAGTAGGGATTTTACCTAGTCTTTTCATTAAGATTTTTTCAATAATATCATTTACAATATTTTTAGTTTTCTCGTAATTAGGTAATTTAATATCTGAAGTGAAGTTTTTAATTTTTTCAATGGCGAAATTAAAAAATTGGCAGATTAAATCTATAGGATCCCCTCTTCTTTCACTGTGAAGTTTGATATTATCTGTTGCTATTTTTGTGTCTTTTTCTTGCCAATATAACTGATTTGGGTTAATCCCAGGACTATTAATTCGCATAAGTGAACTTGTGATTCTACGTTCAATCCAATTTAAAGTACTTAATTCTTGTTCTTCTCGAATTTTTTTTGCTTTTTCTTCTTTTTCTTTTTCTTTCGATTCTATTATTTGTTCTACTTCTAACTTACGTGTTTGTTCAGATTTTTCAAATCTTTTAATAATATCATAACCAATAGAATATGAAATGGGAGAAATTAAATCCACTTTCAAGTTTAATGGAGCAATATCCTCGTATATTGGGCTTTCTTTATTTTTTAATTCTGAAATAGCCGTTTTTAAAGAGATCTCCATCAATCGGCTTAAAATGAATCCATTAACTTGAAATGGCTGATTATCAGCATTAAGTACAATAACTAATTCTTCTTGTCTTTTATTTAACCGTTGAATAATTAATTCTTCAAGTTTAATTTTAACCCATTCCTCCGAGTCAGTCGTTCCATAGATTTTTTTTAAAGCTAAAAGAATAAGTGATCTATCATTAGAAACCTTAAAATACAACTCTATTATTCTACTAAGCTGCCTTAAAATCTTGGATAATATATAAAAGAAAATATCTTTTGCTAATTGATTAATAATGTCCTCGAAATCCAAAATAAATAATATATGAGAATAATTTATTAACTTTAACTCATTTAAAAAGACCTTATCGATAACTTGCTTTTTTCCAATATACTCTCTTAACTCATTAATACTTGTTCCCATTTTTTCTTCTAAAACTCTTAATAAATCTGGATATTTATTAAGATCTTTGTTTATTATGTTTAATAATTCAAATTCAGAGACTTTATCGGACATTTCTGAGATTTCCCTGATATATTGAAAATCTAATTGGGAAATCGCCTTTTTTGCTAAATAGAATAAATTTTGTTTATCGTCATTTAAAGATACAATATCTAGTCTTTTTATATTATATCTAACCATGCTACTTTTTACTTTATCAGATAATTCCTCATCAATATTTAAGAAATATAAAACATTGTAAACACCATATTTATTTAAAACATAAATGATATCGTCAAAACTACATTCATTTAAACATTCTAAGAAATAGATAAAATCATTCGGATTCTCTTTTAATTTTTTAATTAATACGAATTTTAAAAAGCTTAATACTTTTTTTTCGAATTGATCATAATTTATTTTCTCCTTAAGACCATCTTCAATTTTTTTTATTAAATCTTTCTTTAAATTATTTGCGGCTATAAAAGTATTCAATCCAGGTATTGAAATAGGAAACCGGTCAAAATTGAAATCTAAAATTTTCCTTTTTATCATTCTAACTGGCATTGCTTCAATTTGTAGTTCCTTATAAGATTTAAACTCGAAATCCTTTTTAGTTTTCTTTATTAATCGATTTAATGTTGCTAATTCTATGAATTTATCTTCCTTCTCTTCCAACTCTAATTTTTTCTCCAATTTAACAGATATATCTTTAAAAGCCGCGCTTTTTTCTAAAATTTCTTTTTTAACTTCATTGGTTAGTCCTATTAAATCACCTATTAAATCGTAAAAATAAAAAGGCGGATAATTTAATATAATTTCTCTTAATTCTTGCTCAATTTGAATTTCAATATCTTTTATCATCTTCTCTTTTTGAATTTCTTGAAGTTCAGGTTTTCTTTCTTCAATTAACAACGAAATAAATTTGTTTTCTAAATCGATCAATTTATTGAGAAGATTAACTTCTAAAAATAATGAGTTTTTTAATAGGGAACTAACCTCTTCAAAAATAATCTTTTTTTCTGTGAGTTCTAAATTCTTGGTAGAATCGTAAGTAAATTTATCTAAATCAAAAGTCTTTTGAACCCTGATTCCTATATTATGATATATATGAACAGTTGCTGTGGCAATTAATAAATCATTAAAGCTAGTTTTCTGGCTAATAAGTTCAAAGATTTTATTCTTATCAGCTTCCCTTTTAAAATGGGAAATTATTAAATCAACTGTTTGAAAGAATCTAAACGTACTTTCAACTGCAGTTGTTTTTCTCTTAACTCCGCTAATCATAATTCCTTCACCCATTCTCTATAAACTTCTTTAAAATTATCTGATATTTCAAATCTAGCATTATTGTGCCAAAATTTGAAATCTATTACATGAAAAAGTTCTCCCTTAAACAATTCTCTTTCCTCATTTGTTAAAATATGTTTTAAAGTTACCGTTAAAGGTCTTGGTACTAATTTCGAAAAATATTTTAATTCCATATTTTTAATATAATTATAAAAAGTCTCATCCTCATCTAAATTAAAATAATTAATGGGAATTATTTTCTCTGTTTGAGGATTTAGATAATTCAACTCATTTTTAATATTATTCTTAACATACTTCGGGAATTCAATATTAATATCAATACTAAATTCATAATTCTTATAAAATTCAAGTAATAAACTTTTTTCTTCAGGATTAGGTATTTTGGCTATATACATGTCTAAAAAAGCCAGAAAATTTTCAATTTTTTGCTCATTTGATTCTCTCTCTTCAAAATATCCAATAAAATCATTGTATACCTCCGTTAATGTCCAAATTTTTTGTTCTTCTGGTTTAAGAAATTTCTTAGAATAATCTTTTATCCAATCTAGAATATAAAATTTCCACTCAAGGTTTATACCTCCTATTCTCTTTTCTAAAAATCTACGAAATCTATTCGCAAAAGTTACAGGATCACTGATTTCTTTATCAGGTTCCTCCTTAATATATCGATTTATTGTAGAATGTCGTAGAACATAGCTTAACAAATAACGGAGCTCTCTTGAAAATTTCTTAAATTTCTCAATATGTTCTCTTATTCTTTCAGTATTAGATTCCATCTGGATTTCTGCAAAAGAGATTAAATCATCTATTTTCAAATCTATTACGTTAAGGAAAATATCAATATTCTTATCAACTATTAAAGTGAATTCTTTTATAAGTTCTGCTTCATCATATTTGAGATCCTTTTTTAATAGAATCGAGTGTGTTTCAATATGATTAAAAAGAAATGCTTTAAATTTTCCAATTAATCTCTGTCCTAAAATTTTAGCCGGTTTTTGCTCCCTATTAAATTTCTCATTTAGGTTTTCAATTAATTTTATAGTTAATGTTTTTAATCTACGATAAGAAAGATATTTTGGAAGTGACCTCCTAATTAAATTTAGACTTTTTTTAATAATTTCAGAAAAATAATTGAAAACCGAAGTTAATTCTATTATTCTCAAACTTTTTTCTTGCTTTATTGAATGTTTGATAAATTTTTTAGTTATTTTGAAAATTTCTTCAAAATTTTCATTTTCTAATTTTCCTTTATTTAAAATAAAATGTTCAAATTTGTATAATAATTCATCTATATCTCCTATTTCTCCTGTAATGAGAAAATTTCTAGAATATTCTAAAAATTTATTTAGAAATCTTTGTAAAACGACTAGTAATTTATCTATAGAGGAGATTAACCATTCTACTGTATGAGGTTCATCATATACTTGTATTTTTTTGCTAATATACTTAATTATAAAAACAACTATTTCATCTTGAGATTCATCTAATGTTCCTGTATTTGCCAAATTAATGAGATTAGTTCCTAAGTTTAAAGTCTTGTCAACAATGAAATTAGCACTTGGTTCAGATATTGAATATTTAAGATGTTCAATAGCTTGTTGTCCATCAAATGGAGTTTTCAGCTTTTGAAATTTAGAATTTAAAAAATTTATCTCCATAGGTCTTTTATACCATAAAATTTCAACATTAGAGATAATTTTAGCATATGTACTTAACATTTCCTTTTCTGTTGGGAGAGTCCTGCTTAAACCTATTAGTTTTCTGTTCCATTTTTCTTCTATTAGTTCTCCATAGAGTTTTTTACTAAATCTAGAGGCGAATTTGTTATACAACTGTTGTTTATTTTCTTTGTTTAATCCTGGGTGATTAGATAACTCTTCTACTTCAAAAAATAATTTACTTATATTATTCAATGATTCTCTAGATTTATGTATATCTAAAACTCCAGTTTCAGGTTTTAACGCAAGTAGCAAGCTTTCACAATCTTTAAATTTGCCTGGTATGAAAATCATTGATTTTGGGAAAATATTAATTCGAGCACTTTTTTCATCAAAGTTGTATAAATCAAACTCTATACTAAACACTTCTGCTCCCGTATAATCCCGTAAAAAAGCATTATACATTGTTAGAAATCTAATAACTTCTTGTGAAAGCTCAATGACTTTTTTTCTTGTTAGCCTTCCAGGACCAATTACATCTCCAGCAATAACATCATTTGGAGAGGAATATCCAAATATCAATGAAAACTGGTAACTTATAGATTCGCGAGTTGTTATCATAATTTAATTCCATTAACCAGTAGTAATTCTTAAATCAAGATATTATAAATATTAAATGTTCAGGCAAATACCTAAAATAAAAAATCAAAGGTTGTTTTAAATATTTTTAAGTTTATAAAGTATTAAAATTTACTTTTGAATAGTAAATAAAGTACACCTATAAAAATATTATAGTAGAAATAAGAGAGTAAGATAATGAATTTAAAAGTCTTGATTTATTAATCGCACTCTATAAAGATTATTTAATTTTTTAAAATAAAAATATAATAAGAGAAAAACTATATTAATAATAATAAAAACTTAAAGCATTCAAGGTGTTGGCTTATACAATTTGGGTCTGATTTAGGAATTAATCAAGAGGATATTGAAAAAATTAGCCCTCAAATTACTTTTATAACCTCTAATGCAGATATAGAAGCTATAGCACTTGTAAGTTTTGAAGGGTATCAAATAGCTTTTTCAGCTTTACCACAATATCATGTTGATGGAGATCAATTTTGCGGACTTGCGAGTGCACTATTAATGACAGGAAGATCAACTATTCAGACTTTATTTCAGGAAGATTTGAGTGAAATCATAGTTCGGGCACAAGATGGCTATATCGTAATTACTAATGCGGGGCGACTAGTGATTGTCTGTGCAGGAACAATAATTGATACACTTATGAAGACAGTAAAAGTTATGCGCATTGCAGCAAAGAATCTTTATAAAATTTTCGAAAATCGCTAAAAAATGTTCTCTTTTTACTCACTCTTTTAGAGACAATCTTATTTTACTTAATTTTCTTTCAAGAGTCTAGAATTTTTAAGCTCAAAAGTGAACATATTTTTCAACAAGTTTTAAAAAATTTCCATAAGTTTTTATTTATAGATGTATAAACAAGATTTAAAAATACATGATTGATTTTTTTTGACAATTATGGCAACTGTAAGAAGTATTACTTGGCAGTGGCCTTGGCGTTGGCAATAGAGTCAACTACAATGGATTTTACTTAAAATTGTTTTTTCATTTTAATATTTCTTCTCAAAATATTAAAAACTCTTTTTAAATGCGCATTATCTATATTGATTTCCAATATCTAAATGATACACATCTTAAGATGTGAAAAAATGAATATAAGTGGTAATTAAAATGGTGGATTACTTTAATAGTAGAATTTTTTTACAACCAAATGAAATTCCAAAAGAATGGGTAAATATTTTACCAGATTTACCCTCTCCTATGACACCCTTAATCAATCCGATGGATGGGAAACCCGCTTCCCCAGAAATGGCATTTGCTATATTTCCTAAAGAATGTGTAATGCAAGAAGTTTCTCAAGAATCTAATATACCCATTCCTAATGAATTAAGAGAAATTTTTGCGAGCACGTATCGCCCTAGTCCTCTCCATCGTGCTTTAGCTTTAGAAAAAGAATTAGGTATAGAAGGTGATGAAATTAAAATTTTTTATAAAAATGAATCTTTATCTCCTACTGGTTCGCACAAACCTAATACTGCTATTGCCCAAGCATATTATGCAAAGAAGGAAGGAACAGAAGAACTAGTCACCGAAACAGGTGCAGGACAATGGGGTTCAGGCTTAGCATATGGATGCAATCTATTTAAACTTAAATGCACTGTGTATATGGTAAGAGCAAGCTTTTTACAAAAACCAGGCAGAAAAATTTTAATGAGATCTTTTAATGCTGATGTTCATGCAAGTCCTTCGAAGCTCACTGAATCTGGAAAAAAATTTTTAGAAAAGGATCCAGGGCATCCAGGTAGTTTAGGAATTTCCATATCTGAAGCATTAGAGCATAGTATGAGAAGTGATAAAATAAAATATTCTCTAGGAAGTGTAGTTAATTTTGTACTTTTACACCAAACCATTGTAGGACAGGAAGCTAAAATTCAATTAGCGAAAGTAGATATTGAAAAGCCAGATATAATAATTGGGTGCATGGGAGGCGGTTCAAATTTTTCAGGTTTGATGATTCCATTTGTCAGAGATAAACTCCGCGGAATAAGTCCAGATATAGAAATAATTGGTGTGGAACCTCGAGCATGTCCAAGTGTATGTAAAGGAGAGTATAGATGGGATTTTGGGGATACATCGATGAAGGGACCTATAGTAAAGATGCATACTTTAGGACATACTTTCATCCCAAGCCCAATTCATGCAGGAGGATTAAGATACCATGGAATTGCTCCTATTATTTCAATATTATACAACAATCGAATTATCAATGCTACTATGCATCATCAAACTGAAGTTATTAAAGCAGGTATTCAATTTGCAAATGCTGAAGGAATACTTCCTGCCCCAGAAACCGCTCATGCTGTAAAAGAAGCTATTGATCAAGCATTGAAAGCTAAAGAGGATAATGAAAAGAAAGTTATCTTGTTCAATTTTAGTGGTCATGGATTTTTTGATTTATTAGCTTATAAAAAATATATGACAGGAGAATTAATGGAATATGAATTACCAACAGAAGAAATCCAAAAAGCTTTAGCGTCAGAAGAGATGCCTATAATTGATGAATCTCAATTTTAAATAATAATTATTATTTCTTTTTTTTTTTATATTTTATACCTTTAATGTTCAAGAAAATATTAAAACAAAAGAAACCTTTAAATATTAAAATTTCATGAGTTTGACCGTTATTGAATATTTTTTCGATAATTATTATATGCTCTTTCTATTTTTATGGATTGATTCTTTTATATATCACTTATTTAGCAAGGAGAAATAGAGAAAAAAGTGCGTTTATAAATAATTTAACAAATAGTTTAGTTCTAATAATTTCTATTACGACTAACCTCATTCTGATAAACTACTTAAATCTCTCAAATAAAGAATTTATATTATTTCCTTTTAATATTTTAATGATCAGCTTTATTGTTTTATTTTTTCCCTTATTCTATTTATTTATTTCTCGAGAGAAACATAAAATAAAAAAAAGGGAAAAAAAGAGTAATAAGATTGGACTTCAATCATTTACAGAACTACCCCTTAAATACGATATATATAGAAAAATAACTCACCTAGTTGTATTAGGAATAGTATTTATTTATTTTATTTTTGGATTTTTAAATCATAATTTAGTTGTCTTTTTAGTAGGTATTTCATTGATTGGTTTATTAACTGCTGAAATAGTAAGAATTTTAAAACCTGAGATCTATCCTTTAAAACCAATCAATCAATTATTACGAGAAAAAGAATTACATATGAGAGTGGGACCTCATATATCTTTGAGTATTGGATGTTTCTCTGTAATTATAATATACGGTCTAATTCAACCGAGTGGGCCTATAATAATCTGTTCTTCAATGGTAATGTCTATTTTTGGAGACATTGCATCTAATTTGATAGGTCGAACAATAGGAAGTAAACAAATAAGAAATACAAAAAAGACATATGAGGGATTACTTGCTGGAATCATCGTTGCTTTTTTCTCAGGAATAACAATCTTATTTTTTCTAAAAGATTTTTATAAATTCAATATCTCAGTATTATTTTTAATTCCTTTTATAGGCGCAATGCTTATAGGCATATTGGATTATCTAGACTTAGAGATCGATGATAATTTGTCTTATAATTTCTGTTTATCAACAGTATTATTTTTTATTTCAGCTTCTTTACTATAAAATAATTTTTTTCCTGTTTAATTAACATAAATTTTTTCAATCAAGGTATTTTTTTTTATGAAAATGTTAGAAGAAAAATTAAAAATTGATAAAATTTCTAAAGGGACTGTTATTGATCACATTGATGCAGGATATGCTTTAACCATTCTTAATCTTACCGGTATTGATGAATCCAAAAATTTAATGACAATAGGAGTTAATGTTTCATCAAAGAAATATCAAACGAAAGACATTATTAAAATTGAGAACGTTTTCTTAAATGAAACTCAAATGCAACAGATATCTATACTTTCCCCAAATGCTACAATTTCTTTAATTGAAAATTATAAAGTAATTGAAAAAAAAAAGGTAAAACTTCCACAGATAATTAAAAAATTGATATTATGTGTTAATCAGACATGTATTTCAAATTCAGAAAAAGAACCTATCGAGTCTGAATTTCTAGTCTTAGAAGAAAAGCCCCTGAAAATACAATGTGTTTATTGTGAACGTATATACAAATTGGAAGAAATTATTTTTACCTCAAAAGAAAAGAAAGAGAAGAAAGTAATACAACGAATACAATTATAAATAGAAATTCGTTTATCCTATAGAAAGAGCTCGAGAATTGACGAGAAACCAGGGATATAAAAAAGCAGAGTATGAAGGAAAATACCTACAATCATAAATAAGAAGAAAAAAATACCTATACCTGGTAAAATAATATTTTTCCAATTCCATTCTTCTTTATCATAATCATATTTTAATATAACAAAACTCACAACAAAAGGAAATAGAAACCACCAGAACAGCATCCATAACAATAAAAACCAACCTATTAGCCCGAAAATAAGTCTTCCTACAAGTGCACTCAGTGCTCCTGTAAGTGCACGAATCCAATACATCTTTGTTTCCTTTTCTAGCCGAAGATCTAAAGTTTTTGATGGTCTTTTTTCAATTTGAATAGACTTTACTTGTAGTTCTTTCTTCTTCTGTTTTATTAATCTTTGTCTTCTTTTTTTAATATCCACCTTCTTGCGCTTTCCCATGATTATTATTATAAATATTATTTATTATAAAAATCATTATATATATTGACAAACTAAAAATCGAATATAAAATGATTAAAGCGGCTAGTGAATTCTCTAATTTTGACGTCTTCGCTATTGTTAAAGAATTAGATTCGATCCTGAATAATGGTACAATTCTAAATATCTACGATATTGAAGATTTATTGATAATAAAAGTCAATACTAGTTTTGGAAAGAAAAATTTAATAATTAAGAAAGATTCTCGGATTAATTTAACTGAATATGATTATCCTATTCCAAATTATCCCAGTCAATATATTAGATCTCTACGAAAATTATTAAAAAATCGAAGAATATTAAAAATTTCCCAACACCAATTTGATAGAATTATTATAATCGAATTAAGTAATAAAGATAACCAACCTTGGAAATTTGTTATAGAATTATTTAATAAGGGAAATTTCTTACTGTTAGATGAAAAAAATGTCATACAAATTGCCAAAAAATACAGAAAATTTAGAGATAGAGAACTTCTCGCAAAAAGAGAGTATATGTTTCCCAAATCTCAGGGAAGTAATTTTTTAACAATAAATAAAAAAGAATTTAAAGAATTATTTGAAAATTCAGATGTAGAAATTGTTCGAGATCTATCTAGAAAGATTCATATTTCTGGTTTATATAGTGAAGAAATATGTTATAGAGCAGATATTAATAAAAATGCTTACGGAAAGATCCTTAGTGTTGATGAATATCAACAATTATATGAATCTTTCAAAAATTTAAGAAATCAATTACTATTTGGTCATATTAATGCACAAATTGTGTTTGATCAAAACGGGAATCAACTTTCTGTACTTCCTTTTGAAATTGATATTCTAAAAAATTATGATAAAAAAAAATTTAATTCATTTAATAAAGCAGTTGATGAATATTTTTCAAAAATCGATTCTGATGCTCTGAAGAGTCCAAGTGATCAAAAAATTGATGATCAAATAAAAACACAGGAGAAAATATTAAAAAATCAAAAAGAATACCTTGAAGAGCTGAAAAGTAAAAAAGAGAATTATTATAAAATTGGAGATCTAATATATACTAAACTAAATTCATTAGAAAAATTAAGATCTGTAATTTTAGAAGCAAAGGAAAAAAAGTATAAATGGGAAGAAATAAATAAAGAATTAGAAAAAGCAAAAATGAAAAATCTAAATGGAACTGAATTATTCGTAAAAATTATTACTTCAACTAATCAACTCTTAATAAAAATCAATGGTAACGAGGTTTATTTAGATTTAAAGAAAAGTGTTGGACAAAATGCTAATTCTATATATACTAAAGGAAAAAAAGCTGAAAAAAAAATAAGTGGAACAATTATCGCAATTGCTAAAACTGAAGAAAATATTGATAGATTAAAACTTAAGAAAGAATCAATGGAAACCGAGGTTGATTTTTTAATAAAAAAGCCAAAGAAAAAATGGTATGAGAAATTCAGATGGTTTATTTCTTCCGATGGATTTTTAGTTATTGGAGGTAGAGATGCTAGCTCGAATGAAATAATTTTTTCAAAATATTTAAAATCACATGACTTAGTTCTACATACCAATTTTCCAGGTTCACCCTTAACCATAATAAAGAATCTTGAAAATAAGAAAATTCCAGAAGGTACTATACAAGCAGCAGCTGATTTTGTTGCAAGTTACTCTAGAGCATGGAAAGAAAATTGGGGGATAGTTGATGTTTTTTATGTAATGCCTGAACAAGTATCTAAAAATCCCCCCTCAGGAGAATTTTTACCAAAAGGATCATTTATGATATCTGGTAAGAAAAATTTTATTAAAAATGCAAAAACAGAACTTGCAATAGGTTTGAATTTAATAGAAATAGAAAATGAAAGTATTAATGGCGTTAAAGTCAACTATCCTAAAATAATTTGTGGTCCTAAACGAGTAATAGAAAATCAATCTGAAAAGATATTGATAATAAAACCATCGAAAAAGGGATTAAGCAAAGGGAAATTAGCTAAAGAAATAAAAACCTATTTCCTCAAAAATACAGATAGGGAATTAAAGAAATGGGTGAAATTATTATCTCTTGATGAGATTATTTTATTCCTTCCCAATGGGTTTTCTAAAATTGAACTACCCAATTAATTTTTACTCAATATCTTTTTTATTTTGGGAATATTTTTATGATTATCAAATAGTATTCCATCAATCTGTAATTGGATGAGGCTTTTTATCTTTTCAATTGGGTTCTCATAATCAATAAAATCCCATGAAAGGGCAAACACATCATTTTTATGACAGATTTCTATGAACTCTTTAGTAATTAAGTTTGATCTTAAGCTGATCATGTCGATTTTAAAAGGGAGGCTTTTTCGGCGCCCTAATTTAAGAAAATCTACTAATTTTAATCCAATTCCTTTTGTTATGTTATAACATATTTTACTTTCAGGAAATCTTTTTTTCATCTCTTTTAAATCATCTAGTCGCCGACAACTAAAAATACATTCATTTATTAACTTTTTTTTTTTAACGAAATTACAAATATCTTCTCTTACATTCGTTCCTTTTAATTCTATCATGAATTTTACTCTACCTATAAACCTTTCTAGTACATCTGATAAGCTTGGTATTTGTTCTTTTTTAATTCTTGTTTTAAAATTTCTAATTTCTGCAAAAGAACAATCTTTCACTAAACCATGACCATTTGTAGTTCTGTCTAATGATGAATCATGTAAAATAATAAGCTGTCTATCTTTAGTTCTATGAATATCGAATTCTATATATTCTGCACCAAAATTTACAGCCTCTTCAAATGCACCAATTGTATTTTCATCAAAATTAGTTCTAGTCCCTCTATGTCCAATATAAAAAAATTCTGGGCTCATTTCAAAATTATAATAGATTCTCTTTTACAGCTCTTGAACAATATATAAGTAGATTAAAATGATAATAAGTCCCAAAAGAGTAAAAATAAAAACCCAAGGATTTAGGATTGTTTGCCCTATTGAAAAGCCAATAAGTAAAAATAATTCTTTCCAATCTAATGGTTTGCCAATTAATTCTTTATAATTAGCGAGACTCGTAATCATAAACAAAAAAAACAAAAGGATCACGATTACTTTAACTAACACATCAAAAAATGCCCATAACATACTCTGATTCAAAAAAATAGTTATTATTTCAAGATTAAATAAGAGTGAAATTATATAAAAAACACCTCCTAAAATAGCAGATATTATTACCGATCTATAGGCAAATTTTTCATCGGATCTATATTTCTTCCTCTTTTTTAGCTCCTTTTCTGGTTCTTTCGGAAATTTTGACATTTTATCGCTTAATTCTTTCTATTTTTTCTTTTAATTTAAAAATTCTGTAAATATAAAACCCATAAAGAATTCCCAGAATACTAAAAATTATAATTGCCAGTACAAGGATAACTATATTCCAAAGTGGTGATTCTGTAGTAGGAAATGATTTAATATTAATCAGTATTATTGTGCTTTTTATGATCCCACTTGGATAAACTGGCATTTTTCCGTAAGTAATGTTAAAAGAATAAGCGTTACCATAATCTAATAAAACATCTTCCCCGTTTCCATTGCTGCTAGTAATTGGAATTGAAAATTCATAAATTGAGGAAATATCTTCTAATTTTGCTGCTCCATCACCATTATAATTACTATCGTTTAAAAATATACTATTATTTATGTAATAATCGAGGTAATTAAATTCATTTTCCGAAATATTTGAAAATTGCAAAATTTTAGCATCAATAAAGTCTTCTTTATTCTCTGAAGAGCTATTTGAAATTATAATGCCTACAAATTCAGTGGTATTATGATATTCATGTTCTAAATCAATTTGTACAGAGATATAAAGATTCGAATTATCTTGCATAACCCATAATTTAACAGGTAAACCTACAGGAGGAGAGCCACCTAAATTAATCTGAACTTTTGTAGCCTTATTCCATTCTTGAGAGGAAATATCAATATACCCATCAATTATTGGAGCTTCTCCAAACTCAGAATCAATTTCTTCAGTTGCGCCATAACTATCAGATATAAAAAGCCAGGAACTGATAGTAATGTTTATTATTATGATGCAGATTATTCCTTTAAGAAATATTTTTTTCAAGATTATTAAGCCATATATTATATATTGTTCTAATTTCTGTGCAATTCAATAATAAAATTGATAATTAAAATTTAATTTAATATTTTTCGCATCATCCTTGTTTTTTTCTAAATAGGCTGAACTTTAACATAAAATTTAACTATTAAATATAAAAAAGAGAGATTCAATTATCTAATTAAAATAATTTGAAAATATTAATTCAAGATTGATAATTAGGGAGAATTATTACACAATTAAATTTATTTAAATATACAACAATATAGTTTATCAGACTTTTAATCTCACGTTTTGCTTCTGGCAAATTTTTGTTATTATAATCTGCAAATGGTTTTGGTCCTATCGCAATAAGAACTCCAGATAAATCTTTTTCTCTTTTAATGAATAACCAGAAAGGCATTTTTTTTTCATTATCTTTTACAATCATAAGCATCCAAGGATTTAATGTCCAGTCAACATTATCAGGCCCTATAACTTTTACTATTGCTTTTTGAGTATTATATTTTTTAGTCATACGTATTGCTTTAACAAGAGCATTGAAGTAGCTTCTTTTTATCTTTAAATATCCGCCATAATATTTTTTAGCATCATATAATTCGAGTTCTTTTTCTATACCACCTGAAGATTCTAAAAAAACTTTCCAAATATCCATAATTAATTTTGTTTGCTTTTTTCTAGTTGAATTTCTTCTATTTTTATTTCTTTAAATATATTTTTAATCTTTTCTAATGATTCCTTTAAATCCTTACCTTTTATTTCAGCTAGACTTAAATTCAAATAACACTCATAAAAAAGCTGTTTTGTTATTAGTAGTACTCCTGATGTATGAATAACTTGAAAATTTTGGAGGACTTTGGATATCTTATCAAATATTTCATTGGAAAAATTAAATCCTGTAAATGTAATCTTTATTATTTTGTCATTTTTTATTGGATAAACTGATATTTTTATGGAGTTTTCTATTGTTGATTGAATTATTAAAAGAAATGGGTAATTCTCCATATTTTTGATGTCTAGCAATGAAATTTTTAAAATAGCTTCGGAAATATCATTAGTACGCTGAATATAAGCTTTTGTTAAATTATATACTTTCATGTTCAGTTAAAAAATATTTTTTTCATCTAAATCTATCTTTTTTATTAGGTTCGTTTTTTTAATTGATCGTATAGTCCCAGAAGTTTTTATAGGTGAAAATATCACTCTAGTTCCATTAATTTCTTTCACAAGGCTCAATGCTGAAATTATTGTTTCTTTAGATTGGTGAGAGCATCTTATAATTCCATAATCTTCATCTAAATTAAGCTCTATTAACCATAATCCTATTTTATTTGCCCCCTTCATTCCAAAATAACGCCATATTGATTGCCAAATTGATTTTAAAATTGAACTTTGTGTAAGATTTATTTTACTTTCTTTAATTATTTTAAAATAGATATATCTTTGCCGTTCCTTTATTGGTATTTTAATCATCACCTTTAATTAATCTAACTTCAGGTTCAAATTTATTATCACGACGTTTTTGAGTTTTTTCTAATAATAACATTGGATTAATTTTAAAAATTTTTTTTGCTTTATCTAAAGAAATTTCTAAAAGAGAATGACAAATGCTTATTAAAGCTCTTGGATGCCTAAAGTTATACATATCGTCAAAATTTCCACTTATAATACAATTAGCTTTTAATTTTAGGGCTAATTGCATTGATCTATAAAGATTTCTAAAACTTTTTGACTGATTTACCTTGCTTTTTCCTATAATCGGAGCTAATGAAAATTCTATAAATGAATTATTTTGTTTAGTTAGTGAAATTACTCCTGGAGTAAGTGTCTTTATTATTTCTGGATCAGAAAAAGAAACAATATCCACTCTTGAATCTCTTGCTGCATATAATTGAACTTCTTTGTTTAATGACTCAATTGAAAGAATTTCCGAAAAATTATTAAAATGTTTTATCTTTTTTTTAAAATCTTCAGGATTATTTAATCTTAAATTAATTCGATAGAAAATATTTATTTTCGTCTCTTTTTCTATTTTCTCCTTTATATTTGATGGTATTGAGAGTTGATTACCTCTAGGTTCTAAAACTACATTTTTTATCCCTAATTTTTCACAAAATTTTAATTTTTTTTGAATCTCGTTAAAATCATCAAAATTTACTAATAGCCGTGATTCAAAATATGACAAAAATAATATAACCTCAAATGAAATGCTTGACTCTTTATAATAATGTTAAGAATGGTAAAAATAAAAAAATTTTATTGTAAATAAATATTTAAATTTTTAGTTTTTGAAATTAAGTGAGGATTTTTAGTGGTTAAAAAAAGAACTCATTCAGAAATAAGAAAAAAGATTGAAAATGGCTCTGCAGTTATATTTACTGTTCAAGAATTAATAGATTATATCAGTGAAGGTAAGAAAATTAAATTTGAAGATGTTGATATTATCACAACAGCAACTAAAGGTCTCATGAGCGGAATTATGGGAATCTTCTCGTTTCGACTCTCACCTCCAAAAACATTGAGAAAATTTACTGAAGTAAGTGTCAATGGAATTCCCGCTTTTCCAGGACCATGCCCTAATGAATATTTGGGTATAGTAGATTTAATCATTTATGGCACTACACAGAGTAAAACAATAGATAATTATTGCGGTGGTTCTCTTTTTAGAGAAATTGTAGAAGGAAAAATTATAAAAATTACAGCTAAGAGTGCTGAGGGTGAAACTATTGAAAAAAAAATGAAACTTGAAGATATGCAATTCGCTAAACTAGCAGGGACAAGACAAGCTATTAAAAATTATAATGCAATGATCAATTGCGAGCCATATAAGGTTGAAACTATCTTTTCTTGTCTTCCTTTTAATGAAAACAAATCCCAAATCACATTTTCTGGATGTGGAGCATTAAATCCATTTCAAAATGATCCTGAATTTGAATCATTTGGTGTTGGATCTCCTGTTCTTGTAAATGGGGCAATAGGGTATCTCATGGGCCCTGGAACTCGTAATTATATCGAAAAGCCAAATATGATGACTATTGCGCAATTTAAGGGAATGAAACCAGAATATATGGGAGCGTTTAAAACTTCTTATGGATTAGAACCTATCTGTAGCTTGGCACTCCCAATTCCTATTTTAAATGAAAGAATTTTTAATAATATAGTGAAATCTGATAAAGAAGTTAAACTTTCAATATTAAGTCTCGTAGGTCGTGAAAAGGTAGGGGAAATTACTTATGGTGATGTATGGGATAATAATTTCCTTATGAAGTTTAATCCTGATGCTTGTAAAAATTGCATAGAATGTAAAGCTATTGATAAATGTCCTACAAATGCTTTTATTTTAAAAAATGGAGCGATTACAGCTATAGATCGATCTCGCTGCTTTAATTGTGGTAATTGTACTCATTTATGTCCAGAGGCCTTTATATTAGAGTTAAAGACAATTAAATTCGAGGGTAATGATATTCCAATAGTTTTAAGACAATCTGATAGACATGGTGCCATATTATTAGCTGAACAGTTGAAATCTATGATTCTTAAAGGAGATTTTCCCATAAAAAAACCGATTAATAAATTACAGTTCGCAAAAACGGTAAAATAGTAATTAATACAGTAATTATGGTAGAATCTAAATTATCTAAATTTGATCAAATTGACCTCTTAGTAAGAGATCTTGAGAAAACGGCAAAATCTTGTAATACTTTACTAGATTTTAATGGAAAAATCAATATTGTTGTACAGATTAATACGGTTTTTTATAAAGAAAAAGAAGCTACATTTAAGATGAAAAAAATTAGGCAATATTTTGGCGGGAAACAGTTTGAAATTATTGAATTATTAGAATCCACGGGTGATCATCTATATTCAGAATTTCTTAAAGAAGGGAAGGAACGTATTCACCACTTAGGAATATATACTAAAAAGGCAAATGAGTTAATCGAATATTTTAAAAATGAATAATATATTGAAGTTATTCAAACTGGAAAATACGAGAAAGTAAAATTCAATTATTTAGATACCATTGAATCTCTTGAATTTTTTGTAGAATTGATCTCTTTCTAATAGTTCCTCTTTTTGTTTACATTTTTGGTGTTTTACTAAGCTTTATTTTTTATTTTTAATAACTATATTATATGTCTAAACAAACCTTCAATGGTGGAGATTTAGTTGTTAAATGCCTTCTGAAGGAAGGGATTACAAAAATTTTTGGTATTATTGGCGGGGAATTATCGAGAATATATGACGCTATAGAAAGATGGGGACGTGAAAAAGGTATTGATACTGTAATGGTTCGTCATGAACAAGCAGCAGGGCATATGGCAGACGCATGGGCAAGGGCAACTGGGGAGATTGGAGTGTGTATGGGTACTGTTGGACCAGGGGTTACTCATCTTGTACCTGCTGTATCAGCAGCTAATGCAGATTCAATTCCAATGCTGGTAATTGGTGCACAAATCGGTCGTATGTTTGAAGATACTGGAATATTACAAGGAGGACTTGATCAAATGGCTTTAATGAAACCTATTACAAAATTCCAGGTTTCAGTTGAAGAACCATATGAGATACCACATGCTGTACAAAAATGCATCAAAATCGCCATGTCTGGAAGGAGAGGTCCAGTTTTTCTTGAGTTAAGGGAAACTGCATTAGTAAGGGATGCCAATGAAGAGGATGTAAATAAAATTCTAGCACCAGATAAATATCGAGCTAAATTTCGACCTGCTGGTAATCCAGAAGTAATTAAAAAAGCTGTTGAAGTTTTAAAGAAAGCAAAAAGACCAATAATCGTAGCAGGAGGGGGCGTAATTGCCTCAGAAGCACATGAGGATTTACAGAAATTATCTGAAACGTATATAATCCCCACAGGAACATCTTTTAATGGTGTAGGGACAATTGGAAGAGATCAAAAAACATTTATTGGCTCAAAACTGACTTCTAGTACATATAGAAGTGCTGCATCTGAAGCAGATGTCGTTTTGTCCCTTGGTTGCTCATGGAATTATACATTACTTTATGGTACGGCACCATTCTGGAATCAAAATCAAAAAATAATTCAAGTAGATATTGATTCAAAAGAAATTGGCAAAAATAGACCTGTTGAAATTGGGATTATCGGAGATGTAAAAGCAGTTATCCAACAACTTTTGAAAGAGATGGAAGGAATGTTTCCTAAAGAAAAAATTAAAGAATGGTCTGAATGGAATGATTACTTACAAGATCTGAGAAAAATTGATGAGTTACAAATTCAGAAACTATTAAAATATGAAAAATTACCTATGAAACCTCATAGATTAGTATTTGAAGTGTTAGATTTTATTCCTTCTGATACTCAGTTAGTAATTGATGGAGGGGATATATTCGTATTCACAATGGATCTAATTAATCAAAAAAGTCGTTCTCCAAGAAGCTTTTTCCGTTCTGTCTCAATGGGACATTTAGGAACAGGAGTACCTTATGCTAATGGTGTTAAAATGGCAAAACCCGATAAGCTTATAGTATGTATAACTGGAGATGGTAGCTTTATGTTTACAATTCAAGAATTAGAAACTGCTGTAAGATTAAATCTTCCTATAATTGTAGTAATTGCCAACAATTGTGCTTGGGGTATGATTAAGAGTTATCAAAAAAATAATCTCCAAAAAAGGTTCTGCGATGTTGATTTTCCACCTATTAATTATGCTGAAATCGCCAAAGGATTTGGATGTTATGCTGAGAAAATATCGAAACCAGAAGATATCAAACCTGCTTTACAACGAGCAATAGATTCTAAAAAACCAGCAGTTTTAGATGTAAATATTGCTTTTGAAACACCCCCTGCAATGAAGTTCCTTGGTCTCTATAAGAAAAATAAAGGATTGTTTGGAAATTGAATATTGATTTTTTATAATTTATTTATTAAATTTAAGGGAATAAATATGAATAACGACAAATTTTTAGCCGGAAAAATAGCCCTAGTTACAGGGGCTGGAAGTGGATTTGGTCGTGAAATGGCAATTGCTTTTGCAGGCAAAGGTGCCAATTTAGTACTAAATGATATAAACATTGAAAGCATCGAAGAAACGAAAGATATCATTTTAAGATCATACAAAGTAGATACTCTGCCTGTAAAAGCAGATATTTCTGATTTTAACCAAGTTAAAGAGATGAGAAAAAAAGTTTTTGAAAAATTCGATAATATTTTTATATTAGTTAATAATGCAGGTGTAAGATTAGGAACATTTTCACTTGTTACAAAAGAAGAGGACTATAATAAAATCATGGATGTAAATGTTAAAGGTGCTTGGAATGTAACAAAAGCATTTTATAGAAGAATGAGTAAACAGGATTTCAAACCTATTGCAGGAAAAATTATTAACATAGCATCATGTGCAGGTACTGAATGTGGCGCTAATCCATATATCGGGATATATAGTGTAAGTAAGGCAGCGCTTATTAGTTTTACAAAACTTTGGGCTCTGGAACTCGGATCGAGTAATATTACAGTAAATGCAATATGTCCAGGATTATTTTTAACACCTATGTACAAAAATAACCCAGAATTCATTCGAGAGTTTATGAAAAGAAGAAATATTAAACTTCCAATAAACAGGATTGGTGAATCTAAACAAGTAGCTGATGTCGCTCTATTTTTAGCTTCACCTGCTTCAGATTATATTACTGGCCAGAATATCATTTTAGATGGCGGGATGACAGTTTCAGTAAACACATTATAGAATATAAGAATTAATTAAGAATTTGATTTATTTGGTCAAAATCATATAATACTGCTATTTTCCACGACCTTTATTTGCTCTAATACTTGGTCGTGTTTTTTCTGAACCCCATCCTTTCTTATGTAATCCTCGAGCTCTTTTTCCCGCAGAAGTAAGACCACGAGTAACTCTTTTCGAGTGTTGAGGTTTAGTCATCCAATTAATTTTAGGATCGGATTTAATGACCGGGTGGTTTGGATCTACTAATAATACTTCATAGTACCAGTGTCTACCATCAGAATAAACTTTATAGCTATTTAGAACCTGCATGTTTGGATACTTTCTTTGAACACGTTCTTCCGCAATCCATTGAAGGTTCTTTCCTGTTGTATATTTGGAAACACCCATTGCTCTCGGTTTTCTGCCTCGTTTCGGACGTGTTTTATGCATTCCTCCTTTTCTTATTCTAGCTCTCACTATTATATATCCTTGTTTTGCTTTATACCCTAAAGTTCTTGCTCGATGAAGTTTGGTTGGTTTTTCAACTCTTTGGATTGATCTACCCTTTCGGTATTCAATTCCACGTTGCCAATGTGGTGTTTGATAGCCTTTTTCGTGTTTTTCAAAAGTCTCTTTCACATGACTATATCCTGACTTCAATTTATCCTAGCACATCCTTGAATTAATATTTATTAAAAATAAGCATATTTTATTATTTTTATGGTTATTCAATTTTTACATTGAAATCCTAAATTCTTTTGGTAATTCAGAGTTAACATAATTGTCTTTTAATTAAATACCTGTTTAAGTAAATCACTTGTTCTCTTTAAATAGTTAAAATCAAAAATTAAAGTGTACTATGTTTAAATCAAAAAAGATTGAATCAAAATCGTATTTTAAGATAAATTATGTTTCTTTTGTATTCATTTATTTGGTATATTCATCCATTTTTGTTTTTCTTAATAATTACTTCCCAATTCTTTTTTTTGATGTATTAAATATTAATCGATTTATGTTAGCGTTTATGCAATTTTTAGCTTACTCTCTTCTATTATTTCGCCCTATGTTTGCTGCAATAACAGATAAATATAGAATCAATGGTTATCAACGGAAATATTATATTATACTTTCAGGATATTCTTTAGCTCTTATCTATATCTTAATGGGTCTTTTTGTTACTAATATTTTTGTTTTTGGAGTTTTTTTATTCTTAATTTTTATTTCTAGTACAATGTTAGATGTTTCTACAAAATCGTTAGTTATAGATATTTCACCAACTAATGAAATGAAAAAACGTTATATTTTTTATATGTTTGTTGGCGAAGCTTTAGGAAAATTTTTTCCTTTCTTTCTATATTTTCTTTTACTCAGGGACGTTTATTCATTAAGCTCTTGGGAAAATTTTATTATTTGTAGCTACCTTTTTTTAATACCTTTATTAAGCATCTTACCATTTATTAGGGAAATTAATCAAGATAAACCTCAAGTAATTGAAAACTCTGAAAATTTTATTATATCTAGTAGTAAAGATGTAAATTTTTCTCCATTTTCTAAGCTTACTTTTATCTTATTTTGTGTTTTTGTATTTTTTGCTTTTAGTGACGGAATTTTTGCATATTCTTTTTTCCCATTTTTATTGAATAAATTTGGACCTGATAAATTTAACCTTTTTAACTTTTTTTTACTTTTTTACTTTCTATTAAGTATCTCGAGTAGTGCAATCGGGAGTTTTCTTATAAAAAGAACAGAACCTAAAAAAATTATATTAATTTTAATCCCAGTGGTAGGAATTATATATACGATGTATACCGTTGTCCCTTTTACATTTTTTACCATATTATATTTTATTGGATGCTCTTTAGCGACAATTACTAATCTTAATATTTCAGCTTATATGATGAAATTTAAAAAAGGAAATAAATCCATCTACTTTCATCTTATTGCATCCTTCAGACAGCTTTCAATCTTCATTTTTCTTCCATTAGGAACATTACTTTCCAGCTTCATCACCACAGAATATCTTATTATCATTGGAGCTATTTTACTTAATGTATCTCTAATTCCTTTGATAATTATAAAACCTTGACACTTATATCATTTTTTTAGAAATAAAAAGATTAAGGATATATTTCTCCATGTTTCCAATATTGAGGAATAAATAAATCAAAATCCTTTTCCCCATTTCTATACAAATGAGCAAATTTAAAATATCCTTCTCTCATAATCTTGAAATCACCTTTATCAAAGAAAGGTGTTTTGTTTTTTATTTGATCCGAAACATATTTTTTTACCCATGCATAATTCAAACTTAATGATTCAAGAAAGTCCAATTCTTTACTAGGTTTTACTATCTTATTATAAACTCGATGATCATCGAGTGGTTTTCTCCACCACTTGTCATAGTAGATTTTACCTCCATACTTCACTTCACATTCATTATATATTATATTGGGGGGTATTGCTTTATAATACCTAATATCCATTATTATTTTGTATTGTTCGCTTAAAGATTTGCCACCAAATCTTTTTCCAATAAAAAAATCTCGATTATCTTTTATAGTTTGTCGTGTTTCACTTGGAAGCCCGATAATTAAAAAAATCCAAATATTTGTATTTATTTCATTTGAAAATATTATTAGATCTTCCATCTTTTTTATATATTTTTCATAATCAGCATCATTCTTGGAATTTAATTTATTTAAGTTTTTAAGCATCGAAATTGAGGCAGACTCAAATCCAAAATATGGTTCAATATCTAGATCTCTGTAATATAAAAGGTCCATTTTTGAACATACATCGACTCTATCATATACAATTATTTTATAAGGAAATCCTCTTTCACTATTTTTTAAGATTCTTAATTCTTTAAAAAAACTTTCTCTAACACTTTTTCTTGGGAAAAAAATCGGATCACTGATAGTAATCCCATTTGGATTGAGCCAATTGGTTTCTCTGATGATTTTTAATTCTTCAATACATTTATCAATCGCTCTCCATCTATAATTTTTGTGAAAAACTGGGTATTTTCCAGAAAGACAAAGTTTACAATGAAAGACACAACCCCGCCCAAAATCAATATTTAATCTCAAATTTTTAAGTTTATCTTTATATCGCTTCATGAGGGAAAAATCGATGAGGGGTAAATCGTTTAAACAAGGAAAGAAGCCACCTTCTATGATATGGGGTTTCATTTTGTTTTTACGATCAATTTTCAGATTGTTATTTAGAAGGTGTTTGAGTAAGTTGAAAAAAGCCAATTCTCCTTCTCCTTTTACTAAATAATCAAACGGAATAACTTTTTCAGGGAATTTTTTAACAATAAATGAAGGTATTTTTTCATCGCGGAACTCTTCTGGAAAGAATGTGGGGTGATAGCCTCCTACAGTGATTACACATTTAGGGTTTATTAGAGATTTTATTAGATACGCAATTAAAACTGAATTTAAGTATTCATAGGAAGAATAACATGAGAGAGCTATAATATTAAAAGCAAAATTATCATATAAATTAGAAAAGAAAGCCTCCAGTTCCCTTTTATATTCATCTAAATTTTTAAATTCAAATGATGGTAATCCTTCCAATCGTAAATCAATAAGAATTTCTTCAAATTCGAAGGGTATCTCTTCCTTTCTCGAATTTATATAATTAGAGATCCGTAAAAAGTAAGTATAAAATGCTTTATGAGAATGGACTAATTCTTGAGGAAAAAGATACATAATTCTGAATTTTTCTTTATTATTATATAATCGTTCTATTTTCATTCTTTCTTATTTTGTTATTTCTGGTTTGAGTAAAATTCGAATTTATTTTAATGTGTAATTTATTTTCTTTACTTTTCTTTTTAAACAGCCATAATTTCCACTATTTAAATTATTTTCTTTAAAAATCTATTAATTAAACAAACGATTTATTAAAATAATCAAGATCAATAATAGGGAAAATGCTAAATGAATTTACTGCTATTAGTGGTGGATTCTAAACAGAAATAAATGTTTGAAATTAAGAGCAGTTGAAAAATAAGAAAATAAAATAAGAGAATCTATAAATGATTCTGAAGCCAATTAACCTCCAATTTCTCCACTATATGGCATACTATGTATTCTTCATTCAAATTTTTAAAGTAAACCAAAAAAAATTACAAATAAATTAAAAAATAGAAACATATCTTATCATAGAATAAAGAATTAAAAGTTATTTTATATATTAGGATATACTTTTTACGAAACTTTAGAGGATTTATCTAAGGGAAAAGAATTAAACCAAATATAAAACATTAAGAATATCAAGATTGTTAATATGTAAATTTCTGGACGCGTCTGCTGCTATAAGTATTGGATTGTAAATAAAAGTAAACATTTGAATTTAAGAAAAGTTGAAAAATAAGAGAATAAAATAGGAGAATCCATAAATGATTCTAAACCTAATTAACTACCTATTTCTCCAGTTAATGGCATACCATATATTCTTCATTCAAATTTTTAAAGTAAACAAAAAAAAATTCCAAATAAATTAAAAAATATAAAAATATCTAATCATAAAATAAAGAATTAAAAATTTTTTTTATGTTAGGATACATTGTTTATGAAACTTTAGAAGATTTATCCAGAGGAAAAGGATTAAGCCAAATACAAAATGTTTTCAACATTTTAAATTCTGAATTAGCTGATTATCTTAAACTACAGCCCCTATATCAAGAGATAATTATAAAATTACTTAATAAAGGAGGTTTTAAAAAAGGAGCAAACGTATCCATCCTTGATTTTGGAGTTAAGAGAATTGTTAAAAATAATAAATTAATGTTAGAAATAAATGAAAATTATAAAAAATTTTTACCCTTTATTTTGTTTAGAGAAGCATGTTATTCCTTCATTCCTAAAGACGTGAGTGACCTTGTTAAAATATGTATTAACCAAATTGTAGAAAATAATCTCATTAGATTATCAACCTCTAAAGATTGGAAGAAATTAATAAGAGATTCTTTAGTAGACAGGATGTTTATTCACTCTCAGTTCGATAAATTACAAAAATTTTTCAATATTGAGGCAAAAGAACCGTTAGAGAGCTCAACTCAATTTTTTTTTAATGAAATGAGAGAAAATAGATTATTGAGCCAAAATGATAATATTGATAAGTTTTATGATATAATTTATGAAAGATTTACCTATAAAACATCTAGATCTTTATTTAATTCAGATATTATAGAAACATTAAGAATAATGATCCACCTTTTTTACAAAACCAAATCATATTTAAATTTATCAGATTATCAATCCCTATTCAAAAAATTCAAGGAAAATAAACAGATAGATACAGATTTAAGTTTGAGAAAATTTGCCGAAAATATGCAATGGATTAATAAATGTTCTTCCATTGCGCCTTCCTATGATATTGATTATGGGGTTATTGACCTTTGTGTAATTATAGGTATTATAAAATTTAATCCTCTTTTAGAGAAAAATAAAATCAAAATTTTAATTGAAGAATGGCCATTTTACCATTCTCTAAAATTCTCAGAAAATAGTCTCGCAACAGAAGTTTTTTTATATTTTAATGTTCCTAGAATATACTTAAATGATTTATTAAATTATTTTGGTAGATTAGAAGAATATGGTTATATAATTAGAAAGGAATTATATCAGGAATTTAAAAAAACCTCTCCTATAAATCTAAATTATTTTAAAGATATCGCCAATGTAAGAAGAATTATTTATCCCAATAATATTAGTTATGAGGAAAAGTATGAGATTGAATCTAACATAAAATATTCTACGATTTCTCACCCTCCTCCCCTATCCATTTTTGATTTCATAATTCTAGATCGTGTAAGAAATCTATCAGTTACGGGTCTAACCTTTGATAAAAGAATAGAAACGCTAAATTCTATAAAAGAGGATGTCGAAAATGAATTACGAAAACAAAGAGTTTTTAATGAAGAGTTTAAGGTTAGTTTAGATAAAATATTAAATTCATCTAAATTAAAACACCAATTCTTACAGTTTATAGAGAAAAATAAGAACAAAGGATTTTTATATTCATATTTTCAACTGAGCCATACTTTAAATTACATAGATTTAATTAGAAACATTTTAAATGATCATCCTGAAATAACAAATAGCCATCTACTCCAGACATTCCTAAATACAAAAGCAATCTCTCAAATTATCGAAGAACAATTACTTATTCGAAATAAAAATATAAAAAAAAGTATATTTCGAAATTTTATTTCGCTGTATTTTCAATCCATAAGCTTATTTAAAGAAAAAATAGGAAAAATTCAAGCCTTTTACAATGTATTAGATGCTTGTAATAACCTTAAAATTTTAGATTTGATTAATATAAAAAAAATCGTAAGTAATTCCAATTTAGTTGAAGAAATTTATCGAAAAAGAGAAGAAAGATATGAGGATATATTCAAATCCGTAACCTTATATAAAATCACAAACGAAAAGATTGAATCCACCATTGAAACGTTTCTAAATTGTAATCCTCCTTTATTGAACCCCCTTTTAATAAATACAATAATAACAAGCACATTTGCTAAATATTATCCCGAATTAATATTAAAAGACACACCTAAGGCTTATGATGGCCTAAAGAAACTGAAATTATATTTTCCAAGAATATTTATCTTTAAAACAACAGAATTATATACTAAAAGAAATTTTATTTGTATTGAAACCTACTTTATAAATATAAAAGAAAAAGGATTATTTTTATCTATTTTATGTACTTATTTTAAAGATTCGATCATTAAAATAACACGTTATTTTTGGAGGGGGGTTAGGAGAAGATGGAAACTTGATCCAAAAGAGTTTTATGATTATGAAAATCAACAATTTTTCTATTCAAAAGACTTATTTGAACAACTCCAAATATATACTCCGAAAATTCTTGGAGAAAAATTAGAGTTGCCTAAATATCCATTGAATGATAATGTACCAGAAATTTTTTGGTCAGGAAAAGAGAATATGGAAAACTTGGTAGCTACTGTAAAGAACAGAATCTCGCGTCAAGATATTGATTTTAACGTACAAAAATTAGGTAATTTGCTAGAATTTATAAGAAATTTAGAAACAAATTTATTAGATCGTACTAAATTTATTGATGTTAAAGTTAAAAAATATTTTAAGAGATATGTAAATTCGATAAAATTTATTCCAGCTTTTCAGAAATTTGGCTTATCCCCGTATTGTTTATATTTTCGTCCATTTGATTATAAATATGTCGATTTCAGGCTTCTGTTTATAAATACTTTTAGGGTTATTAAATATCCTGCTTGTGTTGAGACTAACACACCAATTTTTTGTGAGTTTATATTTCCCTTCAGGACTCCTAATAAAACTTATTTAAATTGGCTTGTAAAATCAAAAAAAAATGTTTTTGAGTATTGTCTTTTCTATAAAAAGAAATTTTATGAGGTTATTCACTTTAATCGCAATTTAACAAAAGAAGGTTGGAGCTATTCATCAATTAGATTTAAATCATACATGCAAGATGTGTTATTCAATCCTTCATATAATCCAAAGATTTCCAAAATAAGAGAATTTGATATGAATGAAAAGTATGACCTTAATATTTATGGACCAAAAACTCAAGAATATGAATCTTTAACTCAATTATATAATACCCATGCTATCGATATCAAATCATACTTAGGAACAAAAAGATATTCCATTATTAACAATATTACTGATCTCCTTCAAAAGAAATTAATTTTCCCTTATCTATCATTAAAAAATTTAGATTTTCAAGAGAAAATTTCAATAATTTTACCCAATATTAAACAGGATTTAAATGATAAGATTATAAGGATATTTAGTTTTTTCAATATGTGTCGAATATATGAAATCGAAGGGGAATTCTTTATTTATGGTTTTGAAGATGTGAAATCATTTGAAAACGGGCTTTTAATCGAAATTTGGCTGCCTAAATGCGAATTGGATGAATTTATTGAAGTTTTTGATTTGTTATTTCAATATTTTAATGTGAAACATCGCCTAATCTTAAGTGATATAGTTAATGGAAATACCTTACTCAAGTCAATTTACGGAAATTTAGACTTTCTAAATTCATATAACCCACTATTAAATCTAAAATGGAATGAAAAAGATAAGATCTGGATGAATCATAAGCTTTTTAATGAAAAATTCGAACCAATTTACCCAGATTTAATTCCTAACAAAATAAATCAAGTTTAAAAATATAAAATCGAATAAAATTTAATATATTTTAAAGATCTAATTGCGAGAGTTATTGAATATATGGGAAAAAATAAAAAAGAAGAAGAACCAACCAAAAAAATCAAAGTTGAGGATAAGGAAGGGCTAACGCTATCTTATGATAAGGGAGAATTAAATGACCATTTCCCGCACTTGATAAAGGAAATGTCTGAAAAAGAGAAATCAATTAAGATAAAATCTATTGAAAATGAAGTTGAGCAAATAAATGATGAGAAACCACAGGAATCCAAGAATTTATATCCAAATGAATTATATTCTCCTAGAGCGATTGATTTTATTAGAAGATGTGCAAAAGAAGAGGAGGCAATTGATATTTTGGATTATTTATTGAAAAGGAATGAAATTTCTCAAGAAGATTATAATTCTTACAGAAATATCATTTCAAAAGAAGGAGGTTTGAAGAAACTTATTAATGAAAGCGGTGGACCAAAAAAACCGGGCTACTATTTGGAAAAATA
Organism: Promethearchaeota archaeon; assembly: GCA_048938005.1. GTDB lineage: Archaea > Asgardarchaeota > Lokiarchaeia > Sigyniarchaeales > SOKP01 > Loki-b32. The sequence goes on from JBHLMQ010000013.1 coordinate 64,494, forward strand.
TTATTTTAAGGACAATAAAAATCAAAAATTAAATAGTAATGAGGATTAGTATCATTTGACAAATGATGACCTTATGACAAAGTTAGCTGCTTGCTCTGTAGCGATGACGTTGTCGCCCCAAACTGATGTCATCCCTTATTAAAAATTATTCCTCTAATCCTTTTCGAAAATGAACTCCTTTGTCTGTTAAAAAGTACTCATTATTGTTTTTTGATATAAGCCCTAATTCGAGTAAAACTGGAATTCTACCATTTATACAGGATAATGGCAACCCAGAAAACAATTTAATAGTTTCATAATTTCTTGCGCCTTTATCGATTGCTACAAGAATTTCAATTCCCATATAACCTAAAAGGTTTTTTAACTCTTCTTGAGTTTCTTTTTCTTTAGTCATTATTAATCGTTTGAATAAGTAATATTTTATGGGAGTTGTCTTTTTTTAGAATTTTTACTTTTTTTACTTTTTGAAGTTTCTTTACCTTCTTTTATTCTGGTTATATATTTGTCTGCAACTACAGGTTCGGATTCTTTAGGTAATAATTTCCTCATCCATTCAGGAAAAGCTGTGGTAATTTGTAAATTTGTTTTTAAAACAATATAAGTTTCCCCGTTATAATTTAATTCTTCAATAACATCATAGGTTTTTAAGAAATCTATATTTTCCATTAAAGAATCTAGAGATTTCTTTGACACTAATTTAGGTAATTTATCTTTTGAAATTAGTCCATTTCTTAATTCTGAAAGAACATTATATTTCTTTGGATCCGCCATTATTTGAAATAATGTAAAAGCATCTTCTTTAATTTCTTCTGTAGTTTTTTTCTCATATTCACTATAATATTCTTGAACTTTAGGAAGGAGTAACTCTATAAGTTCTGGTCTATCATCAATATACTCAATGACACTATCGGGTGGTATTCTTTCAGCATTTACTTCTTTTACTAGAAGTACATACTTCTCAACTAAACCTATTTGATTTATAAAAATAAATTGTCGTTCATCTAAAGTTTCAATAATTTCATTGAAATCTTTTTCAGGGAAATTTCCAATAAACCATTCTCTTAGCCCTTCTAACGAAATAGGGCCTTCTGATAATTTTTCTAAGGTTTTAAATATATGTCTATCATTTAATAAAATAGCAATTTTCTCTTCTTCAGTTTTTTCTCTTGTGTCTTCGATAATTGCCCAATATAAATTATTTACCCATGCTTTAATTAAAGATTCATTTTTAATAATGCTCTCTTGATCATCATCGTCAAAATTGTTAATATCCTTTATATAAAATGCTGTAAAAATCTCTTCATTCGATTGCAATTGTTCTGAAAACTCAGCACATAAAATTGAGATTTTCTCTTCAATTTCAGGAGGAATCTGCTGGTCAAGAATTGTTGAAACCATCAACATTTCTTTATTTCCCCGAGCCCAATCAGAATGAATCTCAAAGTAATAATTCATTGATTTTAGATTTTCAAATGAATGTGTAAAAAAACCCTCACTAAATTGTTGATCCATGATATTAGCTATTTTACCTGATAATTCATTATCTAACATATTCTTTGGATAAGAATAAAACACTAAAGGACCAATTTTGCGATGAAAATATGATAAGGCAACGATAGTCTTCAATTAATGAATCTCCATAGCGGCTTATTTATTAAATAACAAGAATAGCTAATATTTATCTGTTTAACTTAAAATAAATTAATATTAAAGATTATATATTATTAAAGATAAATAAATTTATCTTAACTTAACCTCTAATATCCTAGGATAATTATTATAAGCTATCAACTTTCATTATTATTATAAATTTAAGATAATAGTTGAATATGACAATGTGTCCAATAAAATTAGTTGGATTTGATTTAGATGATTGTTTATTTGACTCTACAGGATTATCTGAGAGAGCTAGAATTAAAGGGATTGATGCGATGATTAACTTAGGCTTAATAATAGAAAGAGAGAAAGCAATTCGGATAATAAAAGAAATAGTGGAAGAATATGGTTCAAATTCTTCAAAACATTATAATTATTTCCTTCGAAGATTGAATCAGATGGATGAAAACATAGAATTTATATCTTATAACGACCGATTTAAATATATCGCTGCTGCAGTTATGGCATATCATGAAGAGAAAGTAAATTCAATAGAATTATATGATGATGTTGCAGAATGCTTAAAGAAATTAAATGCCCTCTCTATAAAAACAGTAATTATAACCGATGGAATCCCTATAAAACAATATGAAAAGATATTAAGACTTAAAATTGATGAAACAATAGATTTAGTAGTTATTTCCGATGAAATAGGGATAAAAAAACCTAATCCTGAACTATTTAAATACTGTTTGAAAAAGTTTGGAGTTAAGGGTAATGAAACAATATACATTGGAGATCGGATTGATAAAGATATAATTCCAGCAAATTTGAATAATATTTATAGTATTTATCTTCATAGAGGAGGAAAATATGACATTTATAAAGAGAATTTTAACATCCAAGAAAAATTTAAACCTAATTATGAGATTTCGAATTTAAATGAATTATTTGATATAATCGACGAGATAAACAATAAATAACTGTATGGTAATATAAGAAATGAGAGTAGCATGTATTCAACCCCAAATTTTTCAAGAAAGAACTAGATGCTATTTTGAAATTGAGCAAATTTTAAAAAATCTACTAGAAAAACATAATAAATGCGATATAATATGTCTACCTGAAAGGTGGGTTCCATTTTTCAGTAATTCAATTAAAAATTTTCAGGAAGAAAGAGGAAATGATTATAGTTTTGTAAAGAATTTAGCTAAAGAGTACAATGTAAAATTTTTATCTGGAGGTATTTGGGAGAAAAGAACTAAAATAAAAAAACCAGCGATAACATGCTATTTTTTTGATGAAAATGGTGAAGAAATCGGCCGGCAAGATAAAATTCACCTTTATGCTTATGAACAAGAATATTTTGACCCCAGTAAAGAATTGATGCTATTTAAAATTAACAACTCCTACTATTTTACAATTCTTATTTGTTTCGATATGGCTTTTTTTGAAACTCCTCGATTAGCAGTGGAAAATGGAGCAGATATTTTATTTTCTCCTACTCAAATAAGGGAGGATGGAATGGAAAATTGGGATATTTATCTAAAAGCACGTGCTCTTGAAAATAGAGTGCCAATTGTGGCATCTAACGCTTTAGGAAATTATTTAAAAAGAAAATTTCTTGGGAATAGTAAAATTATTTCTTTTTATAAAGGAAATATATCTCCGTCTAAATTAAAAATTGTAGAAGGCCCTACAGGTTCAAGTGGTTTTATTTTTGATGAGATAGATTTAAATTTTCCAAGAAAATTAAGAAATATTCGCTTAAAAGAAAAAATTGATAAGAACAAAATAAAAGTTAAAATAATTAATAATTAAAGAAATCAAATATGATCTTGTAAATTGAAATGAATAGTTCTAAAGAACTCAAAAAAATACTTTTCTGTGGATTAGAAAGTGGTGGAAAAACATCAATCCTATTATTATTAGATAAAAAATTTAGTCTATTACCTACAGTTAAACCAACTATAAAAGCAAAAAGGACTTTTTATACAAACTCATTATTGGGAATTACGGTTGTCCGTTGGGATTTAGGGGGTCAAAAAAGTTATAGAAAAATATATTTGGGTGATAAAAGTAAATATTTCACCGAAATGCAATCGATTTTTTATGTTATAGATATACAAGCACCTGAAAAATTTGAAGAGGCATTGATTTTTCTAAAAGATATTATAAATATCACCTCAGAATCGCCTCCTGATAATTTTCAGTTCTTAATCTTATTACATAAATATGATCCTGATATAAAAAATAATAAAAGTATAGTAAAAAATGTAAAGTACTTTGAAAATGAAATCTCATCAATCATTAAAGATGTCAAATTTTCTATCTTTAAGACCTCAATATATGATGAACCAAGCTTATTGAAGGCTTTCTCTGATGGTGTTTTTTATGCCACTCACAAATCTAAAATGTTTCAAACCTTATTGAAAGATTATATGGGCAAGACTTACAGTAGTTCTACACTTCTATTAGATCGAAATGGTTTTATTGTTGCTAGTAGAAGCACAAATGAGGCTTATCAAGAAGTATGTGAAGCTATTGCTCCAAGGTTAACTAAAGCATTAGAAAAATTAGAGGAATGGGAAATAAATCCAGTTGATATTGTAACAAATGTAGAATTCCCAGAGAAAAAATCAAATTTTCAAAAAGAAGGAATTATCTTTCTTAGAAAATTAGATATAGGTGATACCAGACTTTATTTGGTTGCCCTCTGTTTAAATAAGAAAGTAAAAATTATGTCCTATGAATACTTACCATTATTAGCTGAAAATTTAAAGAATCTATTAGAAAGTTTTGATTAACCTTTAACTATAAATTGAAATTCTAACTTAATTTCCATAATTTCAATTTGGAGTAATTTCCATATAATATTGCCCAAAAACACTGATTATTTTTATGAATTAGAATTTACCAATAATACCTCACTAAAATATAATTTATTTTTACTTTCAGTGACCCCTCCGGGGGTGGGGTTTAAATATTTAATTCTAAAATCAATTAAAATAAAGGTTATAAAAATGATTATAAAATCCAATGTTAATAAAAATTTTATAGGACCGAAAGCTTTGTTTGACCCAAATTATATCCCACCCCAATTATTGTATCGAAAAAACGAAGAAAAATCTTTATTCTCGATTTTAGACGATTCTATTTCTGATAAGTTTTGTCTTAATATTTTGTATCAAGGCGTAAGTGGTATTGGGAAAAAGGTAATAGTAAATAAAGTAATTAATGATCTTTTAATTCAGAATAAAGATCACATCAAAATTAATAAAATTAGTGTAGATTGTAGAGAAAAAAAGCTTGAAGAACTAATATTCTCATTACTAAATGAACTAGATAGCTTTTCTAATTTTAACTTTGATTTACAATCAATCTTAAATTCAGATATTTCCCACTTATGGAGTACATTTAAATATATTTGTAATAAAATTAATTCTCCTCTATTTTTTATATTTAATAACATCGAATATTTAGAGCCTGAAATATTTAATAAATTCTTACAATTTGGTAAGGAAGCCAATATAACTTTAATCTCGACAGTTAATAAAACTTTAAGACATGGAACAATAGATTTACTTTCTGAATTTGATTTCAAAAACAGATTAAATTTTTTCACTTATCATGAGCTATATTCTATTCTGAAGCAAAGAGTTTTATTAAGTTTTTCACACGAAATTGATAATGACTTAATTAGATATATAACAGATTTAATATGTGAGCAATATGTTCCTGTTCCGGGAAAAGGAATTGAAATTCTTCGAGATATATATCCATTATTAAAAAGTAATAAAGGGGTTAATAATTTTGAGTTATTAGAGATTTGCCATAACGAATTTGATACATTTCAAATTGCTGATGAATTTAATATAATAAATTATCTTTCTGAAGAAGATATATTAACTGTTTTATTCTTAGACAATCTTTCGAATTATTTTATAAGTAAAATGAATTATTATATCTCTTTCAATGAATTACAAGAATTGTACGAAATTTCCTGTGAGACTTTGGAATATGAAAAGAATTTTAATGAATTTTGTCAGTTGACCAAAAACCTATTAAATATTGGAATTATAAAGCCCTCAAAAAGAATATTTCGCAACACTGATGCTGATAAGAGGTATACCAATACAAATTATGATTTATTCTTTATATTATTAAATCCTAAACAAATAAAGGTTATAATTGATACAATTTTTAACCAATGATGTATAATTTTAAGATTTAATTTGAATAATTTCTACTTTCAATAGTAAAATTCCATTACAAACGATTTCGAAAATAGGAAAATGTCAAACATATTTTTTTAATAGTGTAGGTTATATATTTATAGGTGTAATTACACTATTTTTTTATTAAATAAAGAGTAGAAATGGAGGAAAATTTTGACTCATATTAAAAAAATTTCCATGACTGGATTTAAATCATTTGGCGATCGGACGGTAACTATTAGATTGTCAAGTGGTTTTACGTGTATTGTGGGTCCGAATGGTGCAGGCAAATCTAATATAATAGATGCTTTATGCTTCGCGTTAGGCAGGTTAAGCAAAAAAACAATGAGAGCAAAAAGTCTGGAAGATCTCATCTTTGCTGGTTCACGAGGAAAAAATCCCTCCCAAAGAGCTTCAGTTACATTATATTTTGATAATTCTGAAAATCTTTTTCCAGGAGGAACGGATACTTTTGAAATCACACGTACAATCAAAAAGGGTGGGGGAGGTGGATATAAAATGAATGCAAAAAAAGCTACCCGCCAACAAATACTTAATGCATTAGCTGCAGCAAATATAGATCCAGACGGAAGTAATCAGTTTGTCCTTCAGGGGAAAATTGTTGAATTGACTCACATGAATGCAGATGATCGAAGAAATTTTATTGAGGAATTAATTGGCCTTCAAAAGTATGATGAAATGAAAGATGCTACATTAAAAGAGTTAGAAAAAGCAGAAAGAGACTTAGGGCAATTTGAAGCAATCTTCAAGGAAGTTTCTACTCAATTAAAAAAAGTTGAAAAAGAGAAAAATGATGCATTAGCATGGAGGGAATTGGATGACCAAATAAATTTTTTGAATTCACAGCTGATTGCATTAAAAATCTCAAAATTACGAGAAGAAGAAGATGAATTGGAAAGAAAAATTGAGAATTCTTTAAAAATCATTGAAGAATTGCAAGAAAAAGTAAAACGACAAGAAGATATTTTAAATCAAGAATCGCTTGTTATGGATAATATTCAAAAAACCATTACTGAGAAAGAAAAGGAAAGAGAGGCGATAACCGAAAATATTACTCAGATAAAGACACAAATATCTTCGAGTCAAACAACATTAGACTTAGCTAAAAAATCAATTGAAAAATTGACTAAAGAAATTGAAACTTTAGAAAGTAAACAAATGAAACTTGAAGAAGAACAAACATTTGATTCATTAATAGAAAATTTATCAAATGCAATTTTAGAAAACGAAAATCATATTGAAGAAGCTAAGAAAGAAATTGAAAAAAGACAACAAAACCAAGCTCAATTAGACGCTAAAATTAATAATACCGAAGATGAAAAATCTCTTTTTAAAGCAGAAATTTCCAAAATACAACAAGGTATTTCATCTAATAACGCTCAAATTAAGATGCTTGGAGGAAATATAAAAAAAAATGAAGAAAAGAAGGAAAAATTAGAAAATGAGCTACAGAAATTAAAAAGAGATGCTGAAAGCATCGATGAAGCCATAGCAGCAACTAAAAAGGAAGAATCGGAAATTAGAAAACGAATAAATGGCTTAAATACTAAAATATCAAAAGAAAATCAAAATCAAAAAGATTTAGAAAATAATATAAATGAAATTCAAACACAAAAAAATCAATTGAACTCTAAATTAGCAGATTTTCAAGCTTCCCTATCATCATTAAACACTGAAATTAAGATGAATCAAGGCAATATTCAGGAACAGAATGAAAAGAAAACTTCTATCGAGAAAAAGATTGCAGATTTAAGTAAAGGAAGAGACGCCGAAAAAGCTGTAAGAGAATTACTAAAAGAATATGAGAATCTTAAAAAAGATTTAAGTAAATTTAGGGAGAAATTTAAGCAAGAAAATTCAATTTATAGGAAAAATGAGCAAGATCTTGAATTAATTAAAATGAAGAAGGATTCCTATGAATCTGAAATTAATGATAACAAAGCAAAAATTGATAACATTAATACAGAACTAAAAATTCTTACAAAAGAATTAACAAAATTAGATCGAGAGAAAAATAATTCAGAATTGCAAGCTAACGCAATAAATAAAAATCTTACAAATATCATAAGTGAATCACAAAAACTTGATTACAAAAAAGAAAATGTTCAAAAGCGTTTAGAAGACCTTTTAAAAGAAAAAGATAGTCTCACTAAAAAGATAGAGTCTTCTGAAGAAGAATACGACAAGAACACGAAAGATATAACAGGAATTCTCCAAATATTGAATATGCTCACCCAGAATATTAACATCTCAGTTGAATCTATTAAGAGTAATATACAACAATCGAATGCAGAAGCAATCGAAACCTCTGCAGAAGATTTCAAACAATTCATTTTAGATATCATTGATATTATGAAAACAGTCGAGGGTATTGGAGCTGATGAAGAAAAACATGCTGAAATGACAGAAATGATTAACTCTATTATGCAAACTTTAAAAATGTTTACAGATAACGCTGATGATACAATTAATCAATTAATCGATAAAGTAAAGGAATCCGCTGACGTGGAGGTACAGACTTCAACAGCAACATTTGATAGTTTTGTTCAAGATCTAATGGAGATTCTTGAAAATGTATATCTCTCTTTAAGAAAATTAACTATGTCTAAAAGTCAAGAATTATATAAACAATTGGAAGAGATTTCAGAAAGTATTAAATCTCAGACGGACGATTTTAACATAATTGAGAAACAATTAACTGAAAGTAATATTCAAGAAAAACATTATTCTGAAAATCTATCAACTTATAATAAAAGACTTGAAGAAATCAATAAAAGAAATACCGAATTGAATGAGAGAATTAAGAAAGGAGAAATGGAAATTAATGAAAGAGAGGAAATCATTAATACAAGACAAACGGAAGTTAACACCTTGGATAGTGAGATTAATAAATTAAAAGAACTTAAGGATGCGTATTGGGAGAATATTTCTAAAATCCAAGATGATATCGATAACAAACAAAAAGAATTAGAAAATCTGAGAGAAAAAATACAAGAATTACATGGAATTCAAAATTTATTCGACAATATCACAGAAATTGATGACAATATAGAAAAATTGAACAATTTAATTGAAGAAAAGAAAACTATAATTATAAAAACAGAAGAAAACATTAAAAATATTCAAGGTGAACAAAATTTATTACAAAAAAATATTGATGAGCTTGTTTTACAGAAAGAAAATTTCTGGGAAATAACGGAGGATTTACGAAAACAAATAGATAATGAAAATAAAACACTTGAAGATACAATGGATCGTCTAAGAGCACTTGAAAATGTAATGAGGATTATTAATTCTATAGAAGATATTAAAAAAGAGAACACGGACGCGAATAATAAAATTGAAACTTGTTTAAATGATATAGAAAAATTAAATTCTCAAGTTGAGGAAATTCAAAAAAATGTGGATCAAAAACAACAGGTAATAGATTCTCTGAGGAATGAAAAAACTGAAGAGTTAGAATCACAAAAAGGAGCTCAAAAAAGATTAAATAAATTGAACAAAGACTTACAGAAATCTCAAGGAAAATTAAATGAGTTGAATAAAAATAAAGAAAGAGAACAAAAGATCATAGGGCTAGGTCAAGATATTAAAGATACTGAAGAACAAATAGAATCAATAATAAAAGAATTAGAACGCTTCAAAAAAGATTTAAATAATGAAAATGTGAAGAAAAACGAAAAACAAAACGAGATTGATAAATTTATCCAAGAAAAGGACGATTCATGGAAAAAACAAAAGCAATATCAGAAAATTATAACAGATTTAAAATCAGATTTATCAATGGAAAACTCTAAAGTAAACAATTTTGAATCAAAAAAAATAATGTGTATTGACCAAATTGAAACTTTATTTCAACGTTCTAAAGAATTTGGTTCATTACCTCCTGTAACTGATGATCTATCAGAAACAGAATTACAATCAGATATCACAGAAGCGACACAAAAGAAAAAAGCTTTAGAACCTGTGAACTTAAAAGCAATTGAACAATATGATGCCGTAAAAGAAAGATTTGATGAGATAGATATGAGACGACAAACAATTCAAAGAGAAAGAAAATCTATTTTAGATGCAATTGATAAAATTGAGTTAGAAAAAACACGAACTTTCATGAAAGCTTATCATGAAATTAATCGAGAATTCTCTCGTATATTTCAGAAATTATCCCCTGGAGGTTCAGCTAAAATGATACTAGATCGCCCAGATAAACCTTTTGAGGGAGGTATAAGTATTGAAGCAAGACCAAGAGGCAAAAAAATTAGTTCATTGGAAATTCTAAGTGGAGGCGAAAAAACATTAGTAGCGCTATCTTTTATTTTTGCTGTTCAAGAATTTTATCCCGCCCCATTTTATGTAATGGACGAAATTGATGCTGCTTTAGATGGTCCGAATGTACATCGTGTTTCAATGATAATTAAGGAATTTGCTTCTCAAGCCCAATTTATGGTGATAAGCCATAGAGAAGAAAATATAGTCAACGCTGACAGGATCTATGGAGTGTCAATGCAACAAAGTGGAATAACTGATATTTTTAGCGTTGATTTGGAAGAAGAGGCTAAAAGACTTCTTGAACTAGAAGATATCGAACCAACTATTACAGAGTGAGATGGTGAGCAAAAATCTCAGAAAAAGAACAAAACTCTAAAGAAAATTATAACTTTAATGATTGGACTGTAAAAGAATTAAGAGAATTTGCATCGAAGAATAATATTAACTTACCTTCTAAGTCTAAAAAACAAAATATCATAGATTTACTTCAGGAAGTTGTATCACATCCTGAATTCACAGATAGAACTCAGGAAATTGAAGAGATGGAAGAGGAACTAGTTGCTGGATTTGATGATGAGGAAGACCTTGCTTTGTTGAGAAAACAAAAAATTGAATTAAAATTCTGGCAAAAACCACCATTTTCAAGTCTACTAGATACCGAATTGGCAAAAGAATCAGAAATTGCATTTTATGATTTAGCAAAATTGGTTGATGAATTTTTTGATCAGATGCTTCATGAAGAATTGATAAATTATAAGATTTCTGGAATAGCGCTTAAAACTTCTGCAACTTTACATCATTATAAAATCTCAAGCATAATTAGAGAAGAAGAGCAAATTCAGAAAAGAGAAGAATTAGAAAGATTCAGACAAAAACATGGAAGAACAATTCCAAAAGCATTGCCTCAACCCATTCAACCTAAAATGCAAATCGCCACAAAAGAAGAATTATTTGATGCTATGAGATCTGCTATTATAGAGGTTATGCAAAATAAAGAAAAGTTAAGAAGAAGACGGATGAGAAAAGAAGAGCTTAAAGAACAAAGGATCCAAATTAGGTCTAAAGCACAACTACCCAAAGAACTTTTAAAACATATTAGCGGAAGGGATCAATCAATAGAAGAATTGCATGAATCATGGTACAATCGAATTAAAGCCACAATTAATTTAGATAATAAAGAATCAAGCTTTTTTGATTTAGCAAATATTATTAAAGATGAAGAAAAAAGTAGTATAGGCCGGAAATTTTCTTTAGTAAGAATGTTTTTAGCTTTGATGTTCCTCTCTTCTGGAAATAAATTACTTTTATCTCAAGATGAAGATTTTCAAAATATTTCAGTTAATGTTAGATAAAAATAAATTTCGCGAGATTTTAAAATTATTATGAATAAAATTGATGAAAATTTAAAAGAAAATTTAGAGGGAGAATCTAAGGAGGATATTGAAAGAATAGTTGAAGATCTCCCTGATGAAGAATCGGAATTAGAGGAGATTGAAGAAGATTTTCATGAAATTGAAGAAGATTCTATTAATGAAATTAATGAGGAGGTACTTGAAGTCGATATTAAAGCTTCTGCAATAGAAAAAATGGATCAGATTGTTGAAGGTAAATCTATAGACAGGGAAATATTAGAAGGGGTATCAATCGAAAAACAACTAAGAGATTTTAATAGAAACTTAATTGAAGCTTCACTATATGCTGCGGGTAGACCTTTAACAATCGAAGAACTAGCCAATAAGTTGGAATTCCCCAAAAAAGAAGTAGAAGAATTAATCAATGAAGTAGCATTTGATTATCTGGAACGCTCAACTTCATTAGTTATTGCTCAAATAGGGGATAGATACCAAATGCAGATTAGACCAGAATATACAGAACAAGTTTCTAAATTTGCTAAAGGTGGAGCAATAGCAGAAAGATATTTAAGAACCTTAACTGTTATTGCTTTAAAACAACCGATTTTAAAGTCAACGGTAATTAAAATAAGAGGGACTGGAGCATACGAGCATGTTAAGTATCTTTTAGATAATGGATTTATAGATGCTGTAAAAAAAGGAAGAACTCACGAATTAACGACAACAGATAGATATGCTGATATGTTTGGATTACCAAAAGATAAAACTGAATTAAAACGAGCAATGGTTAAACAACTAGGAATTGAAGAACTTTCCAATAGTGAGCAACCGGAGGAAAATGAAGATAATTTAACAAGTGAACTATCGGTTGAGAGTGAAGAAGAAAAAGATGAAACTCAATTTTAATATTCTTAATAAGTTCTTGTAATTCTGTATATTTTTTTAGAGTAGGATTTTAAGCTGTTCTCCAAGGATCCTCTTTCTCTCCTTTAGTTGTTCTAGGTTTTCTCGCTCTTTTTGAACTATTTCTGGATTTGCTCGTTGGGCAAAAGGGCTACTCAGTTTTTTTTCACTTTTTTGTTTTTGTTCCTCAATTAAATCAATTTGTTTCGAAATCCGTTCAATTTCCATTTTTATATCAATTATTCCTTCTAATGGAAGATATATTATTATGCCTTGAAATACAATTCGAGCAGAATGTTTAGGTATGTCTGTTTCATCAATCTTAAATTGTTCTTTATCTATGTGGGATAAAGCGATAATTTCTGAAGCAACATTTTCAATTAATTCTCGCTTATTTCCAGTTTGTATAATTAGTGGAATTTTTAAACCAGGCTTCACGTTGAACTCCTTTCTAACACGTCGAATTTCATGAATTAAGGTAGTGATCAAATCAAAATCTTGATCAAGCATGTCATCTATTAATGATTCATCGGATTCAGGCCATTTTGCTACAATTAATGCAGGTCCATCTTTTACTACTTCTGGTAATGTCTGCCATAAAGCCTCTGTTAAAAAGGGTGTGATGGGATGGAGAAGGCGTAATGATGTTTCTAAAACATTAAGTAAAATAGATATTGGAGTTCGTTTATCTGGTTCATTTTCATCATAAATCCGAATTTTGGAAATTTCGATATACCAATCACAAAACTCATCCCAAAAAAATGTCCGTATTGATCGAGCTGCGTTTAAATAATCATAGCCTTCATAATAATTATTTACTTGGGCGATCATTTTATTTAATCGAGAAAGAATCCAACGGTCTCCAACATGAAGTTTATCAGTTGGATATGATGCAGAAAACCTTTCAATCTCTTCTATTTTATCAAGATTACCCAAAATATAATTTGCTGATTGCCAGACCTTGTTACAAAAATTTTTAGAGGATCTAAGAAGCCCCTCACTAAGATTTAAGTCTTTACCGGGGACAGTGTTGGCAATAAATGTGAAACGTAAAGCATCAGCACCATATTTTTCGATAATTTTTAATGGATTATATTCCGCAATATTTTCCATAGATTTACTAATCTTATAACCCTGTTCATTGCGAATAATTCCGTGAAAATAACACATTCGATACGGTGATTGTTTAGTTAATTCTAAACCTAACATCATTTCTCGAGCAACCCAGAAGAATAGAATATCATAAGCAGTTTCGCGCATATCATTAGGATAATATCTTATGAAATCTTCACTATCCACATTTGGCCAACCTAAGGTTGCAAATGGCCATAAACCAGAAGAGAACCAAGTATCTAAAACATCCTCATCTTGCTTCAGATCTTTATTATTACAAGTAGGACATTTTGTAGGTTCTTCCATTTCACAGATTTCATGTCCATTTGAACAGTACCATACTGGAATCCGGTGTCCCCACCATAATTGACGACTGATACACCAATCTCTTATATTTTCCATCCATTGATAGAATCGTGTTTCTTCTCTCTCTGGTATCATCATTGTGACTCCACTTCTTACCGCATCCATTGCCTCTCTTGCGAGGGTTCGAGTCCTTACAAACCATTGGGTTGAGATACGTGGTTCAATTATAGTATTACATCGTTGGCAATGACTTATTGTATGAGAATAAGGTTCAATTTTTTGTAATAAACCCTCTTTTTCTAAATCTTTGACAATTTCATCTCTACATTCAAACCGATCCATATTTGCATATTTTCCCGAATATTCTGGAATCATCTTACCAGATTCATCCATAATTGTTATTGCTTCTAAATTATATTTAATTCCAATTTCATAATCGTTTGGATCATGAGCAGGAGTAATTTTTAAAGCACCAGTTCCAAATTCGGGATCTACATATGAATCTTCTAAAATAGGAATTTTACGTCCGAGTACGGGCAACACTGCAGTTTTACCCTTATATTTGGAGAATTCTTGATGTTTTGGGGCAATAGCAACCGCAGTGTCTCCTAATAATGTTTCGGGTCTAGTTGTAGCTAAAGTTATAAATTCTGTTGCACCTTCTGCCCATTTACCAGATGCCCAGTCTCCTTTTGGTCCATTCCATTTATCTGTAATAATCGGATATTTTAAATACCATAAATGGCTTTCATGCTCTTCAGATTCTGCTTCTAAATTTGATATCGCAGATTCACATCTTCCAGGACACCAATTTACCATATATCTTCCTCTGTAAATTAATCCCTTCTTATAGAGGAGGTTAAATGCTGTTATCACTGCTTTATAATATCTTTTATCTAGAGTAAACCTATTACGAGTCCAATCACAAGAGGCTCCCATACTTCTGGATTGGTCTAATATTATATTTTGACATTTATTTGTCCAATCCCATACTTCCTCTAAAAACTTTTTTCGACCAATTTCTTTCCTGTAAATCCCTTTTTTAGCTAATTCTCTTTCCACTACATTTTGCGTTGCTATCCCTGCGTGATCTGTTCCTGGAAGAAAAAGAGTTTCTTTTTGTTTCATACGTTCATAACGTGTCATAAGATCTTCAATTGTAAGGACTATTGCATGTCCTAGATGAAGAATACCAGTTACATTCGGAGGAGGAAGCGTAATACAAAAACGAGGTCCGTTTTCTTCCACTAAACCTAATTCACGTTGTTTTTC
>JBHLMQ010000053.1:0-21494 GCA_048938005.1 Promethearchaeota archaeon
TATACATAAGTATCAAAAATTTTTATTGTTATATTTTTATTGACTTTTAATACTAATATTTTTGTAGGTAAAATCGAAAAAAAATTTATTATACTTTAAAGGTTATATCGCGATTAATTCCTTTAAATATTTCTGATATTGAGTAATTATGTTTCATTGAATAGAATTTTTTAAAAAAAATAGTAAAAAGGTTAACTTACGAATTTAAAGATAATCTGGAAATAAAATTAATCTTTAATTACTGATCTCTTTCTTTTTTAAGATAATTCTCGCATCCACGCAAATCAATCCTTTATCATAGATAAACACAGGATTCAAATCCATCTCGTTAATTTCTTCATATTTAACAACGAGATCAGAGATTTTTAATAAAGTCTCCACTATAGCATTAATATCTGCCTTTGATTTCCCCCGATATCCATCTAATATTGGGAACCCCTTAATTTCATGAATCATTTCATTAGCATCGTATTCTGTAATTGGGGCTATTCTAAAGCTAACATCTTCTAAAAGCTCAACTAATATACCACCTATACCAAACATTAAGGCAGGGCCAAATTGTGGATCTGTAGTCATACCAATAATAAGTTCTGTTATGGGTTCATCTGCCATTTTTTGCACTGAAATCTTTTTTTCTTTCTGAGAAGGGATTTCCATTAATTCATCATATGCTTTGTCTACTTCTTCTTTTGTTTTTAAGTTTAACTTTACAGCTCCAGTATCAGATTTATGAACAATATCTTCTGCTATAAGTTTCAATACAATAGGAAAGCCAATTTCCTCCGCTGCAGAGAGAGTTTCTTCTTTGGAAATAGTTAGTTTTTGAGCTGGAACAGAAATTCCAATTTCTTGTAGAAGTTCCTTAGATTCAAATTCAGTTAAAACTGTTTGGTTTGTTTCAATCTTAGTTTTCAAAACTTCAGCTATATTCATTATTATGTTCCTGTTTTCGGATATTGAACTATTCAGTTCTAATTATTAAATAAAATTCTAAAAAAAATATAAAATTAATTAATACAAATTAAAGTATTATTTAATGATTAAAGAAAAAGGTTGATTTATAAAAAATATAAGAATTAAGATTAAAAGTAAATGGAATTAAGATTTCCTCCTAATTATCATCCCTCTCTTCTTACGAAGTCGCCACTTTCTAATCTCATCCATGACGGAGACGCTAAAAGCGCCAATAAAAAGGGTTATCCAATAGTAAGGATGGTATATTGGTATGACGTGAAATGCTATCCCCATTGGAGTAAATAATATAAGGAATTGTAAACCTAAAGAAAGTCCGACTGCCCAAAATAAATGTTTATTGGGAAATAAGTAAAATGGTTTGATATTTGAAGTACAAGTAAATACAAACATCAATTCACAAATTACTAAATTGCTGAAGACTATTGTTTGCGCTAAAGCAATTGCGTATTCTTCTGCGGTATAGGTAATGCCAAATATAGTTGTTCCACTTATAAGTGCGGGATCCAATGGATTCAATGGGTTGCTCCAACTTGGGATTAATACCCCCCATAGAATTAAATAGAGTGAAACATCCGTTATTGACGTATAAATTCCAAGCATAAGCACCGGACCTTTAATCTCAGGTAATAACGTAAATCCTTTTCTTGGTTTATCCTTCATGACATCTGGATCTGTAGGTGTAAATCCTAATACCATAGCAGGAATGCCATCAGTAGCGATATTAAGCCAAAGTATCTGAATTGGCGCAACTGGTATTGCAAGAAATACAGTTGAAAAAAGTTTCATAACGATATATGCTACTAAAATTAAAAAGATTTCATCAAAATTTGTACTTAACATGTATCGGAAAAATCCTTTAGTCGTCTCAAAAATCCCTCGTCCTTCTTCTATAGCATTTACAATAGTTGCATAATTATCATCTATCAAAATCATTTCTGAAGCTTCTTGTGTGACTTCAGTTCCCTTTAATCCCATCGCAACCCCAACATGAGCTCCTTTCACTGCAGGGGCATCGTTCACTCCATCTCCTGTCATTGAAACTACCAATTCTAATTCCTTTAATCTCCTTAAAATTCTTAGTTTATGCTCAGAAGTAACTCTAGCAAAAATATCAACTGTTTTAACCCTTTCGCGAAGGTCATCATCACTCATTTCTTCTAATTCAACACCAGTTATCGCTTCACTTGATTGTGTTAATCCAATTTCCTGTGCAATTGCAATAGCAGTAATTTTATGATCTCCTGTAATCATTATTGTTCTAATTCCTGCCATTCTAGCTTCTTCAATAGCATCCTTTACTTCATCTCGTGCAGGGTCTATTATTCCTGCTAAACCAAGGTAAATATAATCAGTTTCTATTTCTTCTTCTGTATAACCTTCTTTTAGAGGTTTATAAGCTATACCTAAAACTCGTAATGCATTTCTGGCAAATTCTTCATTTTTTTCAAGAATTATATTTTTTACTTCATTAATGGATTTCTCTTGACCATCCATAACTGCTTTTTCAGCTTTATTCAATAACACATCTGGAGCACCTTTAATTAAAGCAAACATCTGATTATCGATTTTAGAAACAACTGACATCATTTTTCTATCGGAACTAAATGGAATTTCATACAGTTTCTCTGCTTCAGTATCTAATTCCATTTTCATAGCTAAAACCTTTAATGAAATTTCAGTGGGATCACCTACAACATCAGTATCATTAGTACCATCATTTTTTAGTGAGACATTTGAATTATTACAAAACATACAAACCTCGAGAAATCTTTTAATATAACTTTCTTTATCTAATGGAATTTGCTTCCCTTTTTTTCCTATGATTTTTCCTTCAAGAGCATAACCTACTCCTTCAACATTATATTCAGTTCCTCCAAGAAAAACTTTAACAACTGTCATCTCGTTTTTTGTAAGTGTACCAGTTTTATCTGAGCAAATTACATTAACTCTTCCTAAAGTTTCGACTGCAGTCAATTTTCTAACCAGAGCATTACGATCCGCCATTTTACGCATACCGATAGACATAACTACTGTAATAACAACGATTAAGCCCTCAGGAACAGCAGATACTGCTAAAGAAATTGATATTTCAAATGCTGTAATTAGTTCTGCCAAATTAAATTCCGTTATTAGCAAAATTATTAGATCTATACCAAAAACTGCAAAACAAATAACTATTATTATAATTCCTAAAAGTTTTCCAAATCTATTTACTTCTATCTGAAATGGACTAAGCTCGATTTTTTCTGCTTGTAAACTTTCAGCTATTTTACCAATTTCAGTTCCCATTCCCGTTCCGACAACAATCCCTTCCCCATTTCCTCTGGTAATAATAGTGTTCATATACCCAAGATTCGTCCGCTCAGCTAAGATCATCTTTTCATCAACAAGATTTAAATGTTTTTTGACTGGTTTTGACTCTCCCGTTAAAATTGCCTCATCAACATAGAGTGAAAATTCCTTGCTAAGTCTTATATCAGCAGGAAATTTATCTCCCTCTTCGATGAGGATAATATCTCCAGGAACTACATCTTCAACTCCAACTTCTATAACTCTTCCATCCCTACGAACTTTAGCAAAATGTGGAGCTAATTTCTTAAGACTCTCAAGAGACTTCTCTGCCGAATATTCTTGATAAAATCCTAATATGGCATTCACTATCAAAATTGCTGCAATGACAATAGCATCAATATATTCTGAAGGCCAGGGTTCACCAGTGGTAATAGATTCATATATTCCAATTATGATAGAAATAAATATTGCAAAAAATAGAAGATATATAAGAAAATCTTTGAATTGACTTATGAAGATTTGCAAAGCGGTTTTTCTCTTTTCTTTAATCAGTTCATTTCTTCCATATTCCTCAAGTCTTTTTTGAGCTTCATTTTCAGTTAAACCAGTCTCCACAGAAGTATTCATTTTTTTAGCTACTTCTTCATAATCAATTGAGTGTGCGTGAATAGTTTTTAAATCTATCATGATAAATTCATTTTTTTTTTAGATATTTTTATAAAAAGATAATATTTATCCTTATATTCTTATTATTTAATTAATACATTTAAATTCACTTATCGATATTAATATTGGATTTACCCTTTAAAAATCTTGAATTTTCCTTAAGGCTACGGGAGAAAATATTTGTAAAAAGAATAATAAAATCTTCCTTTTTTAATAAAATTGTCAAAAATACATGAGTTTGGATTCGTCTTATCTGATTTATAAGAACCTAAATTGTTAACAAATATAAATATAAAATTTATATGTATAATAACTCTAATAATAGTTAATTTAATTTTATCTAAAAAATACATAAATTAATATCAAAAATAAATATTTGATCTCGATTAATATGAGACCATCTCGAGTGTTTAGATTGCTCTTTAGGATATTTATTGGAGTATTAACTCTATCTGTAACTGTAGTATCTATACTTGGTGGAATATCCGCAGTTATGATCCTTACAAATCCAAATAATATTGGGATAGATCCTGGTGATATTAAATTTAATCTTGATATAAACAATGCTACACTCGAAATTGATAGTGTTAATTTTACCTTACCATTTAATCTCACTAATGCTGGTTACTTTGATTTAGAAAATCTTGAACTAAAAATAGATATCGCATTGAATTATAGCAAAATAGATTATCCAACTCCTGGAGTGAATGAAACTATAGAAGTAAAAATTTTTTCAAATTCAACGAATTTTGGGACAATACCAAAAGGCACAACAGGGAATTTTACCTTTATAGGCGATACTTTTATTATGGGAAATTTTCCAAATTTCACTTCAGAAGTAAATTGGTTCAGAGGACCTCCCGCACTACTATTTTATGTTAATCTAACCATTAGTTTAGATTATTCATTAAGGATGCATTCACTTTCAATAACTATACCTCGAATACCAGCAGGAGGATTTCCATAGGAGGTGCAATAAATGGGTGCCGTTAAAAATATGGTAAAAGGTTTTATTTACACCGCAATTTATGTTGTTATCTCAATTGTGATTCCTTTAGCTACATTTACATGGCTTCGGAGTATGGTAGTACAAGGCTTTCCCTTAGAATTTGAGCAACAAGAATATCAAAGCGTGATATTTTGGCTTATAGCATTTGGATTAGTCATTAGCGGGTGTGCATTTTTCAAATATTCTTCTCCAAAACAGTCGATCCGAAAAGGTGTATTTGCGTTGATTCAAGTACTTGTTAATTGTTTATACTTATGGAGTTATAAATTCTCTGGAGCCACTAATATAGAATTTGTGATATTAAATTTTGGCTTTTTTTCTTTGAATATACAACAGATGATTTTGGTGTTTTTGGGCATATACTTTCTCACAATCATTTTAAGAGTGTACGATATTATAGATTTTTCAGTTAACAGAGAAAAAATTAGAGAAAATAGAATGAAAGAATAATAAAGGTGAGCTAAAATATGATATTTCAAACAGATTTTTTACAAGTTCTTGCTGATATTATAGGCGCGATTCTATTAGGACTCTCGCCAATTATTGTACCAATAGGTGAATGGATGGTTGGTTGGATAACTGCTGCTACACAATTTCTAAAGGATAGTTTTAGCACTGATTTAACCATATATATTGTGATTTGCGTTATATTGATTGTATCTGGTGTTATTGTTAACATCATTTGGCCTGGTGATATTAAAGGAACAATCTTTTCAAAAGGAAAAATCGAAGAATTAGAAGATAAACTAGAAATGAAGGGAGAAAGTATAGAAGATACTGTAAGAAGGTGCAAAGATTGCGGTAATCCTATTGGAGATGCTGAAGTGTGTTCTTTATGTGGAGCACGTAATTAAAATATTGATTTTTTTATTTAAACATTATATCTTAATTTTAAGAAGTAATACAGCTATTCTATTACTTAAAATTTTATATAACATTACAGGGAGTTAAATTATAATCTGAAATATAGAGGATATTTCTTTCTAATTTACCTTTCATAGATTTTATGCCCTCAATTGCTTGCTCAATTAAGAAACTGCATTTTTTATTTCTTTTAGGTGAACCTATAAAAAACGTTATTTTCATCTTAATTTTAAATTTCCTCAATAATGAAAAGAATGTTTTATTAAATCAATAATATTAAATTTTAATTTTGTATCTATTATAGTTAGATATAAGAATATATCATCTATATCTTAGACGAGCGGATATGGGCATTCATAACAATCTCGAAAGTTTTAAAAACAAAAGAGAACTTATTGAAGAATTAAATTATTATAAATCTATCATTCTAAAAAAAGTAAAGAGTGGAGATTATAATTCTGCTTTAGAAAAAGTAAGATCAGCACTAGTATTGATTGAAGAACATAAAGATTCTTTTCATATTGAAAGAGAGCTTAGTAATTTTTATGAGTTGAATAAAATAATTAATGATGAATTATCAAAACATAGAATGATTTATGTGCGTCGTTTCAATAATCTTCTAAGGGAAAAGCTCGATGAATCTAATCTTGAAAATTTTTCAAAATTATTAGCTATGCTAAAGAATGACGTAGACCACAATTTAGATAAGTATAATTTGGGAGATATTGGTATTAAAATTAATAAATATTTTAGATTTATTAAGAGAATGTATGAAATTCTGAGTTGTTATAAAGTTTTAAATTACCATGATGCTTCCGATAAAATTTTCGAATTTGTAAAAGAAATAAAATCTGAGAATTTCCCAAATCTGAAGATGCTGATTTCATTAACTTATCAAAATTTAATAAGTAAAAGATTATTCGAGGTTTCAAAGGATTTTGATAAACTTAAACTTTCTGCTCTTTCTAAAAAAATGGCTATCAACCAGGATCGTTTAATTGATTTTATTAATTTAATAAAAGAGCGACCAAAAAGTCCAGTCAAAGATTATTTACCTCAAACTCAAGAAATCATATTTAAAAGGACAAGATTTTCCTCATTTTAAAGGGATTATAGCCCCCGATAAAACTCTGGTCGTA
The DNA here is from genome assembly GCA_048938005.1 of Promethearchaeota archaeon. Classification (GTDB taxonomy): domain Archaea; phylum Asgardarchaeota; class Lokiarchaeia; order Sigyniarchaeales; family SOKP01; genus Loki-b32. The sequence goes on from JBHLMQ010000053.1 coordinate 6,946, forward strand.
ATATATTTTTATGTGTTAATCCGTAATTTATTGTACTTAAAATATTATCTTTTTCTCTATCCAAAATACCTTTAATTGGTAAATAATTTGATGCGTGATTACTTCGGAAGATACAATTTACACTCTTGTTATGAAATTCGATTTGATTTATGAAAATTTTTAGCTCTTGAAGAATTTCTAATGAATTCATCTCTTGAAATTCTCCTTTTATCTTTTTTTTGAAGATTTCAGTCCCAGAAGGTATTATAAGTGTTAGGAATGCAATATACCAAATTCTATCATCATCAGGACAGATTTTATTAACCAAATCAGCTGATTCTAAAGCATGTTCTTTTGAAATCTCAGGATTATTTCCACCACCAAGACCATTTATCAAAGTTGCTGATAAAGTTATCCCTGCTTTCATTAACTTCTTAGAAGCTTTAATGTGATCTGATTTATTTACTTCTTTATGTACCATTTCAAGTAAACGATCAGAACCAGACTCAAAACCAACATAAGTGATTTTAAGACCCGCTTCGAACAACATTTTTAATTGCTCATCTGATTTCTTAAGTATATCTTTAGAGTGAGCATAAACACCGCACCTTTCTAAATTTTGAAAAAGGCTATATGCATATCTGGTTACATCCAACAATTTCTCTGTAGGTGTAACCATCGCATTCCCATCCAAGAAAAAAATTCTTCTTACATTTGCTCCATATTGTTTTCTGGCAATATCTAAATCTTTTTTTACTAATTCTATATCTCTGATTAAAAATTTTTTGCGAAGATTTGACATACAAAAATCGCATTTAAATGTACAACCCTCAGTTAATTGAATTAATAGAGAATAGGCCTCGCTTGGGGGTCTGAACACAGGTTGACAGTAATAGATTTCTTCTTTACTCTTCATAGTTACTTGGAAAATATGATAATAAATAGAATTTAGAATTATTATCTAATTGAATTCATTCCTCATCTTCTATATCATCAGCATCAACAGGTTTCTTTGGACAAGAAGTTAGATGCCTACCTAACCTCTGAAATGACTTGCCGCAATATGGGCAAACCTGTTTTTCTTTCACTTCTTTTTCAGCAGCCTCTCCTGTTGATCTCTTAGTGGTAGGTTTTTTTTTCTTTTTCTTCTTTTTTGCGGGTACGATGTCTTCTATGCTTGCATCATCAGGAGCAAACTCACAACTTTGAATATGTGTGGCTAAATCGTCAAATAGCTCTCCACAAAAGGGACACTCAACATCGGCAAATTCTTCTGAATCTTCAATATCCGCTTTTCCAGCTTTTCTCTTTTCAAATTTTAAAGGTATTTCTTCATCTTCTTCCTCGAATTCATCAATAGATAAATCAATTTCTTCATCCAATTTTATTTCTGCAATTTCAAACTCTTCCAATTTTATTTCTTTCTCTTTAATTTTCTTTTCAGCTATTTTTTTACTTTCTTCATATAATTCGGAAAAACGACGATTATTTTTAGCTGGATCGTATATTGTACAAACTTGACAAACATAAGCTCGGCTACCCAAAATTAAATCTCTGGCAGGACAATAACATAAAGATTGAAGACTATTACTAATATCACCTTTCGGTTCAAGATGTTTACATACGATTTTTCTTGAATATTTAATTTTTTGTTTGCGACGTGGCGTACTCAATCACCAAAAGAAGTATGTAAAATAATTATTCCTAAAATTTAATTTTTATGAATTGCAGTCTAAGAAAACAAAAATATTTGAATATTCCGAATTAGAATTAAAAATTATAGTGAAGATTTTTGAGATCCGCTATAATTTTATTCTTTAATTCAAGATTATCAAGATTAGGGATTAATTCTTCAATGATATCTCTTAGTTCGACTATTTTTTGAATAAGAAGTCCTGGTTTATTCCAAAAATCTAATCTTAATGGATACGTTGTTTTAATCGCCTTATTATAATTTTCTATTGCTGCACGATAAAATAAGCACGCATTTTCTAGTTTATTTAACCTAGATTGATAAATTGTCCCAATTTTGTTAAAACACATTCCTGCTCCAGCAAAATCTCCTTCTTTTTCAAAATCTATAGCTGCATCTTGAATTTTTTTTAATGCTTCTTCTAAAATTTCATTATCCCCTTTTTTTAAAAGTAAATATCCCATAATGTAATTTGCTACCCCTAAATAGAAAAGATGTTTTTCTTTTTTAGCAAGTTTGTAAAGATCATCAGCAAATTCTCCAGCAAATTTTAGATGATCATTTGAGATGCATTTTTGTGCTACAATCCTTAATAAATCCAAAACTCTTTCAAAATCTTTAAGTTCTTTATATTTTTCAATACCAAATCTGAATTTTTCAATTCCAGTAAAAGAATCTTTGTTTTCAAAAGCATTATTTCCCTCATAAATTAATTGTTCAGCTTCTTCTTTTACCCTTAATTCTTTCTGTTTTTTCTTCGCATCAATCTCACCATAAAAAAAGTCATCTACACCAAATACAATATCTTCAGTCATAGGAATTTCAGTTAAGAAATCTTTACTCGAAATTTTACTGGATTCAGAGTCTGATTGAGATTTAAACTCTGGTGAAAATTGATCGCTTTCTTTTTGTAAATGGTTTTCTCTATAGGCGGATTGTAATGGCTTTCCTTCAGTGGCCAATGCGGACAGCTCTGATAAAACATTTGCGAAAAAATATTTGTTTAATCCATCTACAATATAATCAACTTTATGGTAATTATTGTCGTATTCCGGATCATTAATATCCATGTTTACATCAGTTATTCTATAAATTTCAAAACCGGTATCATATTTTGTCATAGCATATTCAGAACCATCTTCACTTCTTATAACTTCCTCTTTTTTCTTTCCTAAAAGTGTATGATCAAATACCAAACCACAAAAATCATCATTATTTTGTTGAAAACCTAGCTGGTTAAGCAAATCTATATAAGAAAAGAACAAGTTTAATCCGGGATGACTATGGAACCATCCAACCATATAATACCCCTTTCCTTCTTTATCAAGTTTTTCCTGAATTTCCTCAATAAAACCATAATGCCTTTCGTCTAACTGAACATCTGTAGCGTGACCAAATGTTAAAGCTTCAGCGCGCTCTACATGTACTAATTCTTCATCAGAAGTACCTATTAAAATACCATATATTTCTTTCCATTGCTCCGGAGGTAATGATTTATTTGCATATCTACTTGCATATAAAATTATCGTCTTATAAGCATCTGCTCTAATAACTATGGGTTTACTTATTTTTTTTTGTTCTTTTTCATCAACGGGCTTTTCTTCGTCTCTTTTTAACTCTAATTTTTCTTTTTCTGATTCCTCGTTATTGTTTATGTTTTTGGGTTTTTCAGACATTTTTGATATTATCTATTTTATTTCAGGTATTTATTATTTAAATCTAAAAAATTAATAATTCTACTCTTAATTAAAATTATGTATAATTAAGTATTCATTATGAAATCAGGTAGCAAATTAAGAAACATTAATTTAATTTTATTTAGATAATGCTTTAATAAATCTTGATTTTATCTTTTCTGGATGTAGAGGTATATTTTTAACTTGAGCTTTGCCTGGCATTGTTTTAATAACCACAAAATGACATCCTAATCCTAAATTTTTCAGTTTTGGAATGATCTCATCCTCTTTATCAATAAGGGTTATTGACTCAAAACCGGATCCTTCAGCAATAATTTCTAGCCTTGTTTTATTGCTTGTATATGATTTTTGATTTCCTGTAGAACCATAGGAAGAATTATCAACTATTATTAATGTAAAGTTTTCTGGCTTATTATTTGCTATTGTGCTTAAGCTACCTAGATTCATTAGTATTGAACCATCACCATCAATACAAATAATTTTTCTTTCAGGGTGAGATATGGCTAAGCCAAAAGCTATTGAAGAAGAAAGGCCCATTGAACCCATCATATAGAAATTTTCAGTTCTATCTTTAATATTGTAAAGTTCCCTTGAAGGATCTCCAAGATTGCATACTACTAATTCATTTGTTAGTATTTTAACAATTTCTTTTAAAGCATCATATCTTTTCATTTTGTATCCTCCATAAGGTTTTTTTAAGAATTACAGCTACACGCTTTTTAGTTTTCTTAGCTTTATTAACTGCTTTTATAATATTATTGACCTTTTCGGGAGAGTCTAAAATATATATTTCAAATGCTAAAAGTTTTAGTAGATCTATAGTTATTTGACCCATTGGCATTTGAGCAATGATTTTTTCTCCTTCTGCACCTCTATGGCTTATTATAAATACAACTGGAATTTTATATAATTCAAGGAGTGATTTTATGGCATTTATAGAATTTCCTAATCCAGAATTTTGCATTAAAATTGCAGGGATTTTTCCTCCTAAATAAGCACCTGCGGCAATTCCAACTCCCTCTTCTTCACGGGTAACAGGTATATGGTGAATTTCTTTCTTTTCTTCAATAACTTCCAATAAGCCTTTAAGCATAATACAAGGGACTGAAAGAATTAAATTTATACCTGAATTTTTAATAGATTTATATAATTCTAAATCAACATCCATAAAACTTCACATAAAACCAAAGTTGATTATTTTCTATATTTTATAAAATTGTTACTATCAAAAAAATATCTATAAAATATGAAAAAGTAAAGAATATTATATATAAAAAAATTTTTACCTTTACCAATGAAGGCGTTACTTTACGAATATAACATTTCGAGATTAGCATTGGCTCGCATTATAGGATTATTTAGTTTAAAGGGTTACCTCACTAAATTTGGGCCAATAAGGTTAAAAGAATTGCCTAAACCTGAAATTAAAGATAATGATTGGGTTGTAATCCGTACAAAATTTTGTGGAATTTGTGGAAGTGACCATAAACAAGTTTTTCTTGATGGAAATCGTGATAATCCGATGACTGCCTTGATTTCATGGCCACAAATTTTAGGACATGAAGCAGTTGGATTTGTTGATAAAATTGGTACCAAATCAAAAATTAAAGTTGGAGAACGTGTAGTACTTAATCCTTGGATAAGTTGTTTACCAAGAGAAATAAAGCCTCCTTGTATTGCATGTCAAGAAGGAAAAAATACTCTTTGTCGTAATTTTAATAAAGGTATTCTTACCACTGGTATACATACAGGGAATAGTAGTGATGCTACAGGAGGTTTTGCAGAATATTTCCCTGCACATGAGTCTATGGCAATTCCCATACCAGATGATATCAATTGTGATCAAGCAACACTTTCAGATCCATTTTCAGTCGCATTTCATTCGGTATTAAAGGTCCACATTAAGCCAGGAACAGTATGTGCAGTTTATGGTTGTGGAAATTTAGGTCTTCTTACAATTCTAATTTTGAAAGAAGTCTTTGAGGATGTACAAGTAGTTGCAATTTCACGTTTTTCCCATCAAGCGTCTATGGCAAAAAAATTTGGCGCTGATTTAGTCATTGATTCTACTCCTACACATAGAATTATTGAAAAAATCGCAGATTATGTAAATTGTAATATTTATTATCTAAAAAAGAAAAAACCGTGGTTAATTGAGGGTGTTGATTTTTTGTTTGATACAGTGGCATCTCCTGAAACTCTTGAAACTGGGATTCGTATTGTAAAAGCGAGAAAGATAGATTCTGATAGTAATCATATATCATCTGGAGTTATAGTCGTTACTGGAGTTTCTTCCCCAAAACGATATGAATGGACTCCATGGTATTTCAAAGAGATCGATATAATTGGAAGCAATGCTTTTGCAATTGAAGAATTCGAAGGTAAACGCGAACATGCCTATTTTCACTATTTTCGCTTTTTACAAGAAGGGCGCCTTGATCCTACACCAATGATTACTCATCGATTTCCCTTAGAAGTATATAAAAAAGCTTTTGTTACAGCACGAGCACAGAAAAAATTTAAATCGATAAAGGTTGCATTTTCATTTGATGGTAATTAGGGGTGAAGAATCAATGAAAAAAAACAGAAAAGAAAAAACAATGCCTGCTCTTGTCTTTGAATTGAAATTACGTAAATTAATGAAAGCATACTTACGCGGAAAAAGAGAACGTTCTGGATATTGGAAAAAGGGCGGGCCAGTTAACATAAAACATGTTCCTATTCCTTCACTCGTTGCTGAGGATTGGGTAATAGTAAAAACGGTATATTGTGGGATATGTGGTAGTGATATGAAAGAATTAACATTAAGCGGAGCTCGTGATAATCCTCTACGTTCATTAATTACTTTTCCGCAAATTTTAGGACATGAGCCTGTGGGAATAATCGATCAAGTAGGGAAAAACGTAACTAAAGTTAAAATTGGTGATAGAGTTGCAATAAGCCCTTGGTTTCCATGTTCATCACGTGGAATTGATACAGAATGTTCAAGGTGTCAGATTGGAGATTATACACATTGTCAAAATTTTCAAAGAGGAATTTTACCTATTGGGATGCATCTTGGAGCTACTAAAGGTCTTGGAGGTTTTGCTCCATATATTTCTGTACATGAATCGCAATGTTTTTTAATTCCCGAAAATGTATCATTTGATCAAGCTGTCTTGGCGGATCCATTTGCTGTAGCTTTTCATTCACTTTTAATTTTAGATCCAAATCCAGATTCTACCATTTTGGTTTTTGGATTAGGAGTAATAGGATTATTAGTAGTAATGGCTCTCAAAAATATATTTAAAGTTAAAAATGTAATTGGTGTTGGTAGATATCAATTTCAAACAGAAACAGCATTAAATTTAGGCATTAAACATGTTTTTATAAACGAGAGGGAGCCTTTAATAAAAGAAATTGCGGATTATATGAACGCTGAACTTTATATCCCTGACCATGGTGTAGTATGGGCTATGGATGGAGTAGATGGTATTATTGATACAATTGCTTCAGCAGAAACTTTAGAAGTTGGAATGAGAATTTTAACAACTCAAGGGAAACTAGTCTTTCTTGGTGTAAGCACTCCGAGAAGATGTGAAAGTACACCTCATTATTTTAAAGAACTCGAAATTATTGGTTCCAATGCATTTTCAATCGAAAATTTTGAAGGTAAGAGAGCCCATGCCTATGAATTTTTTTTAGAATTTATAGCTAATAAAAGAATTGACACCTCGATATTTGTTACACATAAATTTCTACTGGAACAGTATAAAGAAGCTTTTGATTCATTAGCATATAAATCAAAATCTCATGCTATCAAGGTTTTATTTGAGTATTCTGAAAATCATTGATTTAAATTCAAAAATGATAAAATTTCTTCAGAATAGAAATTATATTTATCAAATTTACCAAGTTTTAATTAAAATCTGTTATTATTTTGTTTTATTCAGATAATTAAATAAAGTGAAAAAAATGGTTATTGAAATAATAGCTGCAATTTATTGTATTTTAATAGGTATTGCAATTATAATCATGTGGATCTTATTAATAAGGAGGAGAGAAGTACCTGAACTTAATACTAAACCAATACAAATATATTTTCATTTAGTTTCTGAATTTCTAACAGGTATAATTCTTATAATTGGAGCTATAGGATTGTTTATAAATCAAGCATGGGGAATAGCATTATTTTTCCTTTCTATTGGAATGGTGATTTATTCTATGATAAATGCAGCAGGGTATTATGGACAATTAAAAGAATGGCCAATGTTCATTATGTTTATTGTTTTTGCTATTGTTTCTGCTTTAGTCGCTACTGCTGTTATCTTTAGTTAAGGTAAAGTAAATAATTTTTTAAATTCATATTACTCCTTTTTTTTTGAAATCTCGGATCTCCTCATCTGAATGACCCATATTCTTAAGGATCTCATTTGTGTGTTGACCGAGTTTTGGTGCAAAATCTCTTATTTTCAAAGGTGTTCGTGAATATTTTATTGGTGAAGCTATATTGTGGATTTTCCCAAATCTGGGATGCTCCATCTCAACAACCATATTTCGTGCCTTTATCTGAGGGTCCTCACATCCTTCAGCAAAAGATTTAACTGGCATGACACATGCATCTAAATATTTAAAAATTTCAATCCAATCTTTCTGATTTTTCTTCAAAAATTCTTTTTGTATCTCTTCAAAAACGTGTTCCCTTTCTTTTCCTTTTACAGTTTGTTTAAGAGTTAAATCCTCACGATCAAGACCTTTACAAAATTCTCGCCAGAATTTTACTTCAATAATTCCTACAGACACAAATTTATTATCTTTCGTCTTATAAACAGAATAAAAAGGAAAATCCCCATGAATGGGATTATGTGTTTCAATGCCATCATTTAAATCTTTGGAGAAATGATGTGCAGCTACAAGAGGCATAAAAGAAAAAACACAATCTGTCATAGCAATATCAATAAATTGCCCTTTTCTTTTAGGATTATTATCTCTTTCAATAATGGCTCCAAGTATCCCTATTGTTGATACTAATCCTCCACCTATATCAGCAGCTTGAACACCCGGAACTATTGGTTTTCTTTCTTGAGTTTCATTACCATGAACCATTCGTTCTTTATTTAAATCCAAAATTCCACATATTCCAATATAATTGAGATCATGACCTGCTATTTGCTCATATGGCCCATATTGACCATAACCTGTTAAAGAACAGCAAATAATTGATGGATTTATTGAAGCTAAGGTATCATAGTCAATTTTTAATTTTTTAGTAACCTTAGGACGATAAGTATCAAGAACAATATCAGCTTCTTTAACTAATTCATAAAAAATCTTTAGTGCTTTTTCTTTTTTCAAGTTTAGAGTAATAGCTTTTTTATTCCTATTAAGAATGGAATTAAAAGCACTTTCACGATATCTTCCTTTTTGAAAGAATGGAGGTGGATGACCATAAGGATATTGGGGATCTTCTATTCGGATAACGTTTGCCCCAAGATCAGAGAGTATCATTGAGCAATATGGTCCAGGTAACATTCTTGTTAGATCTAATACAGTTATCCCTTCTAAAGGTAATGACATAATAATTAAAAAATTAGATAAAATAAAAGTATAGATCAAAAGTTTGAAATCAAAGGATTGGATATGTTTATTGAAACATATTTAGCACTTCTCTTTTTGATAATTGAAAAAGAAAAAAAAGAGTTGAATATTATAATTCAATTATTTCAGATTCCATTTTTTCGATATCTATAATTGCAAAAGTCGCTTTTCCAGTTAAATAGCCACAAACTTCACCAGGATTTATCACTAAAACACCATTATCCAATTTTTTATTGGAAAGCGAATGTGTATGTCCTGATAAAATTATATCAAATCTTCCCGAATTTGCTAAGGCATCTATTGTTTCTTGTCTTGGCATGTGAGATGCAAAGATTCTCTTACCTCCCAATTCCATAATTAATTCATTACCATTTTGAGCAAATTCACATATTTGTCCCAGGTTTTGTTTTAAAAATAATTTTTCTCCATCATTATTTCCAAAAACTCCATAAAATTTTTTTTTAATTGATTCATTTAACCCATCAAACCATTTTTTTACGAAAGGTGCCACATAATCTCCACAGTGTATTAGCACATCCACATTTCTTTCATTTATTATAGATACTGCTTTCAATATATTATTCATATGATCATGTGTATCACTCATTACTGCAATTTTCATTTCTTTATTATCTCCTTTTAGTTTAAAATTAATAGAATTTAGATATAATTAAATTACATTATTATATGTTTTATATTAATAATTTATATTAATAATGAACATTTTATGAATTAGGCATGATTGAAGATTACTTTAAAACAGAAATACCATTAATTAGCAGAGAATTGAAAAAATATTTTAGTAAATTATATAAAACGGAAAAGGATGTTCTTCTTAAAGATTTTATAACTCAATTAGAAGAATTTATTTTAAATGAGAAAGCAAAGAGAATTCATCCTATATTATTGACAGCCGCTTTTAAAGGAATTGTGAATCCTATGTTTTTAGAAGATTTCATAGAACAAATTCGTGAAGTATCGATTTCAGTTGAATTATTGCATAGTGGGCACTTAATACATGATGATCTTTTAGATAATGATATTACAAGAAGAGGTAAACCTACATTTCATATGCAATTAAAAGGTGAATTAAATCAAGTTTATAAGGATCTCAATATCCCAAATAAGGATGATATTATTAAATTATATGGAAATAATATGAGTATTCTAGGAGGAACCCAAGGATATCTTTTAGGTTTAGATATTTTGAAATCTTCAAAATTTCCAGAACAATTAAAGTTGTTAGCTATTAATGAATATATAGAAGCAATGGATTACTTAATGAAAGGACAGCTAATAGAAGAATACATGAATTATAATAATATTACTATGACATTGGAACAATATTTGAATATAACTGAATGTCAAAAAGCCAGAATATTTGAGAAATCCACTAAAATTGGAGCGATCTTGGCTAAAGGAAATCTCCATTATCAAATCAAACCTCTAAGTGATGCAATGTTAAGTATTGGTCAAGCTCATGCCATTCGCGATGATATACTTGATATTGAAAATGACATTAAAGGAAAGCAGAAAAAAATTATTTATATTTTAGCTGTGCAAAATACAGATGAAGACCAGTCTAAACGGTTGAATGAGTTATTTCATAAAGATAATTTAGTAAAGAATGATATTGAAGAAGTGAAAGATATATTTACTAAAACCAATGCTCTAATGATTGCTGAACATTTAGCAAGAAATTTTATTGAGCAATCCAAAAGTAATCTAAAAGATATCTATCCTGATTTAAATAAACAAGAAAAATTATTCTTTAACGAATTCTCGGATTTTGTATATCTCCGGGAGTATTAAGTATTTTTAATTTATTTTATATTACAACATAAGGGAATTGTTGTTTCTTTAACATAAGATTATTTAACTCTTTAAAAACCTCAAGAACATTAAAATTTAATAAGGCAGATGTTCTATAAAATCCATCCAATTTTTTTTCTTCCACATATTTATAAATTAATTCTTCAACAACTTTCTCAGAATCAGGAGTCTTTTTCAATAAATCACTCTTACTCCCAACTAAGATAATAGGAATTTTTGAATCTACTGCGTTTAATATTAATTGTTCGTACCAAAAATCTAACTGATCAAAAGAGGAGTAATTTACCAAATCAAATACTAATAACGCTCCATTAGCACCATCTATAAACTTAGGGATCAAAGGTGCAAATCTCTCCTGTCCACCGAAATCAAATATAGAATTTACGATAAAATTTTCTTTTAAGTCATCAGGATTTTTCTCAAAATTGATTTTTAAATAAACGGAATGAAAGTTTATTCCTATTGTTGGAGATGTGTCGAAATTAAATGAGTTAAAGCAAAATCTATTAAAAAGTGAAGATTTACCTACAGCGCTAGCACCACAAATTACTACTTTAAAACTATAGAGTATATCTTTTCGATCATAGCTCATAGAAGGCTTAACCCATAAACTTATAGAAAATTATCTTTAATCTAATTTATGATATAATATGTTAAGTTTGTATTCCACTAATTTAATACAAAAAATTCTTAAAGATTTAAATAGTTTTTGAGATTAAGTCCTATTTGATTAATATTGAAGTTTATTATCTAATTAAAAGAAAGTTAGTAAAACTTGTGAATTATAATGCCAATATCTAAAAGTTTGCTTTAATATTTTTTAATTGTTAAATAGATAAATTTCAAGAAATTATTATGCTTACTAAAATCCCACCCGAACAAATTGTAATAAGACCTCCAGTAGAAGCATATTCTGTACTAATTCCTGTAACGGGGGGATGTTCATGGAATAAATGCCGTTTCTGCGGAACCTATAAAGGAATTTATGGAGTTACCCAAGATTATGCGATAAGACCTTTAGAAGATATAAAAAAAGATATTGATAAATATGCTCAATTGAATTATCACGGATTTCCGGTTTTTTTAGCGGGAGGTAATCCTACGTCGGCACCAACTGATTATTTGGTTGAAATTATCAAATATGTAAGACTTAAAATGAGAAATGTTCAACGGGTTAGCTGCTATGCTAAATCGCTAGATATTTTAAGAAAGTCAGATGAAGAATTAAAAAAGTTAGCTGAAGCTGGATTAGATATTGTTTATATGGGATTAGAGAGTGGTTCAAATAAGATATTAAGAATTATGAAAAAAGGAACCAATGCTGAATCTATGATAAAAGCAGGGAAGAAAATTTTAAATGCTGGAATTAAACTATCGTTATACATCATTTTAGGTTTAGGAAGTTATGAATATTCAGAAGACCATGTCAAGGAGACCGCAAGAGTGTTAACTGAAATAAATCCAACCATATTTAGGTTCCGAACATTAAATATTATGCCAGGTACTCCTCTTTGGGATGAATGGAAATCAGGCAATTTTAAATTATTAAGTCCGGTCGAAAATTTAAAAGAGGAAAGGGATATCATCGCAAATTTAGGAGAAAATGTGACTTCTCAAGTCTTTAACGACCATATATCTAATTATTGCGCAATAGAATCTTCAAATATAAAGGAAGATCGAGAAATGTTTATAAAAACCTTAGATTCTTATATTAATGATCCAAGAATCCAGAATCTGCTAAGAAAAAACTTAACTAGAATGTAGATAATTGGGGAAATATTTAAGCTAGTTCATTCCAATCGTCAAGGATTTTATCCACCATATCAATGAAAATTTTGTATTTAGATATTGAGTTTAAAAGGAATTCATTTATTTTGTAAATCCGAGTATAACCATTTAATGTCTTTAAATAATTTCTCTTTTCATCAAGTTCTGATCTCATTTTTAATAACTTATCATTCCATTTTGTCATTCTATTAATAATAGAACGAGAGAACTTTAGGAGTATTATCCCCGCAGATTCAGCACCATACGTTATTTTCCCTTTTGGTGAAATATCTGATTTTTCTATTAACCCATTTTCTAAAAGCAGGTTTACTTCTTCAGAAATCTTTCCTGCTGACAAACCCGTGATCTCTTGCAACTTTTTTTGAGTGAGATATTTTCTTGTAATAAAGTACCCAAGAATCCTAATGAACATTGTATCTCGACTCATAAACATGGGGCTAGTACCAAGTTGATATATTATATCATCCTCAACAATATAAACCTCTGGATCAAAAGAAATCTTCTTCACTTCTCTTTCTTCGCTCCTTATCAATTCGAAAGATTTCGAAGATAACTCTTTCGATGCATCATTGTTTGAATTTCGAGTTATTATTGGGAATAAAACCTTATATATTTCAAAGATATCAAGTAATTCATCTATTCTTTGTAAAAGATGCTCTGCGCCTTCTTTACTTTGTTCAGTTAATTTTTTTAATTCTTTCTTTTTATTCTTCAAATAAGTTTCTAATGGACCAAAACTACTTAATGCGATTTCTATACCCATTGTAGTAAGATCTTCAAGTTTTCCTGGAAACGAATACATAAATGTGTGAGTATGAGGTATTCTCTCTTTTTGAAAGGCTCCAGTACCAGTCATAACCGACAATAATGTTGAAATAGAGCCCATTGAGAATCCAGTTAACTCTTTTAACTCTTTTTGAGTCAATTTTTCATGAATTAATAAATAAGAGGAAATTGTGGATATCTTGGGATCTACACGCTTACTGCTAGCAATATCTAAAAGGAATTCTGCAATTTTATCCTCATATTTTCGAAGTTTATCACTAAAAAGGTAACTACTAGTTTCGGTATCATCTTCAATTGTCATTAGTTAATTAGATATAGGCTATACAATTATTTAAAAGTTTTCATGAAATTTGAAATTTAAAAATTAATTAATTATTTTTATTCTAAAATAATAGATTCATATATATTAAGTTCCTAATCCTCTCATTATTTTAATAATCATATTCATGAATTTTTCGTCGGAACCATAAAGATTCCTAAATATTATATGCTGACGTATAATAGCTTTCCAAACTGCTAGCATATCCAACAATTTCTCATGTTCTATTGAATGTCCACAGATGTATTCTACGAGTTGTTTAAACAAATTGAAATCCATATCAGAAATATATTTTCTTGCTTTCATAATAAAACTATCTGGATTTTTTAAAGTTTCGAGCTGAAGTGCAATAAGGAATTTTCTTCTCTTTCGTCCAATATCCAAAGAAGCATAGAAGAAATCTCTTAAACTATCATCATCGAATTTTTTGTATTGTTCTTCAAATTGATCCTTAAAACTCTTCAATATTTCCAGTAATACATCCTCTTTTCCATCAGGAAAATCCTTATATAACGTCCCTATAGGAATCTTAGTGCGCTTATGCAATAAATTCATTGAAAGATTGCCATAATCCTCATTTTCAATTATCTCCTGCGAGATCCTTACAACATGGGCAATTCTTTCCTCCTTATCTCTTGCATAACGCTTTCGATGAGAAGACATAATTGTGGGAAGTACTCACTTTTATTTAAATATTAGTCATCAAAACATTTAAATATTCCGTCTATATACAATTATTGAAAGTGAGTAAGTCTCACTTTAACATCAATGTAAATTTTTAGGTCTTAAAAATGTTAGAACAGATTGAATTGAATAATCAATATTTTAAAAGAAAATTAAATCAGAGAGAACGAGCCCACTCAAAAGCACCAAATTC
>JBHLMQ010000054.1:0-11710 GCA_048938005.1 Promethearchaeota archaeon
AGTGAGACTGCATGGAGAATATATATTGAAGTAGCTAAAAAAAAATTAACAATGGGACGATCGATTGATGGATTTATAGCAGCATCTCTATATGCAGCTATAAGAATTCATGAATTTCCAAAATTACTAGATGATGTTTCTGAAGCATCAATGATACCTAATCGAACTTTATTTCGGTCTTTGGGTATAATTGTAAAGGAAATACTTCCAAATTTAGGGCTAAATTATCACCCAATCTCAGTAGAGAAGCTCATATTTCTCTTTGGTAACAAGTTGAGGCTACCAGAAGATATTAAAATTAATGCTTTAAATCTTTTTAATGAGACCTTTAAGAAGGATTTAGTACTAATTGGAAAAGATCCTAAAGGATTAGCAGCTGCAATGATATATTTTGTTGCTAAAAATACAAAATTTAAGAAAACTCAGGTTGAGGTAGCTCAAGCAGCACAAGTAACTGAAGTCACGATAAGAAGTAGGCTAAAAGATCTTAAAGATCTGATTAAGAACTAAACCTCAAAAGTCTAGATATAAAATATTAATATATTATAAGTAGAAGGATTTAGTTTTGCAAACATCATCTCTATCATATTCTTTAATGATTTCTCCTAATACTTTCTCTGTTTTACCCCTCCTATAAAAATCTGCTGTTTTTTAGGAGGTTTTCGGCGTTTGATGTTATATTATTAAAAAAAAAGAGTTTAATTTTAATATTGTTTTAAATATTTGAAAAGGATATGTAAATCTGTTAATTTATCAATAGGTTTAATTATAATATCATCTGCCCCTGTTTTTATTAAAATATCCTCTTTATTCTTTTTAGACGCAACGGCAGATATTAAAATTATTGGAACTGAGTTATACTCTCCTTTAGATTTTACCATCTGGCAAAACTCATCTCCATTGATTTTACTTGTTTTCAATTTTACGTCAACTAATATCACTTTAGGAGTCATAGTGTTTAATAAATATAAAGCCTCATCTGATGTTTCTACAGATTTAATATTTATTCCATTTGATTTGAAAAAAGCCTCTATCGTTTTTCGTTCTAATTCATTATCTTCTATATATAAAATGTCTACTTTTTTTACAAATCGTATTAATTTTGGCTCCTCAAAACGTCTCTTTACTGAACTTTCTAGATCTTCAAAAGCTTTTTGTATATTATTGATTGCTTCTAATAAAACTTCAGGCTCATTAAGGCAATCTTCCAGCATTAAAATCGAGACTTTAAGAGGTGAAAGTTTCTGTTTTAGTTCTTCATGAAAGCCATTACCGTCTTCGTACGAATTAATTGCCTTTCTGATAAAATCATCGAAGTAATTTTCATCGTATTTCTTTTCACCAGCTAATGGTTTCTTTTGAATTATTGTATTTATATAATCAATATTGTTATGTACAAAGGTTCTTATAAGGTGAGCTTGGTTATTTGTTTTAAATTCCTCCATAAATTCTTTTAATTTAGAGTCTAGATATGGATCTACATAAGAATACCATTTTATGTCCTTCTTAATTTTTACCTGCCCATTATTATTGTAGTTAATTATACTTCACCTTTTTTTATTAATTTTAATCTATTTTTAATTTTCTTTGATAAATATGATAAAATAATTCCTTTTGAGTCGCTTTTGGAATTAAAATTACGAAATTGCTACCCTTGGAAGAATATCCCCTGATTCGATCTTCTATCCACATCCTACCCTCGCATAAATTAATAAATTTAGCAGCAAGCGAGAGTCCGATACCCATCCCTTTAGAATTTTCACTTTTTTTGTGCTTTTCTTGAAGAATTTCTTTTTTTCTTGTATCTTCAATTCCAATTCCATTATCTTTAAATTCGATTTTAATGAATTCTTTACTGAATTCATTTAATTCTGATATTGAGACTTCAATATGGACTATATCGTTCTTATTATAAATTATGGAGTTCATCAAAATATTTTCAAAGACATCAACTAGCAAATCGTTAGCCAGTACATAGATTATCTTAATTTCAGAGTTAATTTCAATACGTACATCTCTTTTTGGAAAATTTGCTTGAACAAACTGAATTGCGCTTTTCAAATTTTCAAAGAGATCAATAGGTTCTAATGGTATATCATATTCATCTAATTCAGAAAGATTTTTAATATCTCTAACTAATATCTTTCCTCTATTTACTTGTTCTTCAATTAACTTAAAATATTCCAAAATTTCGCCTATTCTAAATCCTTTTTTTATAAAATTTTCACATAACTCTAAGGAATTACTAATTATATGAAATAAGTTTGAAATATCATGAATAAATAAGCCTTTAAGACAATTAGCTCTAATATAGGCCTTCTGATACATATCCTCTATTTTTAGTTCTTGCATGATATTTTCAACCTTATTAGGGTTATATTAAATAACTGTAAGCTTCGTTATATAGTTTTTATTACATAATTATATACGAAGTTCGAACTTAATAAGAAGTAAAAAATAAAAATCAAAAATCTTTTAATTTATTGAAGGGAAAAAATGTGAATAATTATCGGAAGAGTGCTCTAAGGCGATCCTCTATTTTTAATTTCAGCTCTCCTAATATTTTATCAATCTTTGGCTTAAAATTTTCAAAATATTTAGATTCTTTTGAAAAAATCTCATCAAGCTCGAAGTGTTTGAGAAAGGATGAGATAATTTTCTTTAAATGTTGTTTTACTAAATCTGGATCTGTATCTTTTTCAACAATAGCAAATGATAATAATGGTTGAGCTGGGCTTGATTCTATACTTGTCAATTGAATCATTTTATAATAACATACTATTTGGAAGTTTGAAAAAGAAATTACATTTATTTTATCGTCAAATACCTCAGAAATATAGTCTTCAAGTCCGGTTAAAAATTTAGCACGTATTTTAGGATCTAGAACTTTATCTAGAGATGAATAATACTTGATTTCAACTAACTTTTTTAGATTTAGGTTAATCCCAACCTCTAAAATTGCCATTTTTGAAAAGAATGATTATTTTTTATTTATGATAATTACTTTTATTTCTATTTTTTTTAAAATTTTTTTAAAAATATTTGTAATTCTTATAAAAGATATGGGTAACTTAATAATAAAGCCTTAACAAATTCATAAATTTAAAAAACTTTTTTATAGAATCATGACGGGTGAAATAATATGGATCTAATTAATATAATTAAAGTAATTGCAGCAATTATATCAACCATAATTGCATTTACTATAGGATTTCGAGTTTTAACTTTAAATCCTGGTAATTGGTTAAATAGATGGTTTACTTTATTCTTTATCTCCTTTTCTTCAGGGTTTGTAATATATACAATTTACCATTTAATTACAAATAATTCAGGTATTATAATTCCTCTTATGGTCACTGCTCATATTTTATTCAATTTTGTCGTTGTCTCCTTAGTGATGACAGTTTTCGTATTGGAGAAATTTTCAAAAGTCGCAATGAGTCTTCAATATTTTGGAACAATGATGCTTTTATTTTTTATAATGAGTTTTGGATATTTTATCTGGGTTCCAAGATTGGATATGGAAAGTTATGAAAACAATATTGTTAATACTGAAACTCCCATTGGTTGGTTTATCTTCCTTAATATTCTTAGGATAGTAATGAGCATTTATGCTATATACAAATATATTGTGATGACCAGAAAAGTAGAGGTAGAAACGAAAAAGAGAGTACAATGGTTTTTAGTAGGAGTATTTATAGCCATTATTGGGCTTTTTATCAATTTAAGTGCAGGGTTTTTTCCTTCAATTGAAAGATTGATTGAAATCATAGCAATAATCCCATTTGTTTTAAGTAGTTTAGCAATAATGAAAGGATTTTTGATTTAATCAATTAGAAAGTAAGTTAGAATTAAAATATAAGGAGACTTATAAATAATATTCGGTGTCTGTAATAAAAAGGTCTGCAATTGTTGACCATTTCTGCTTCGTCTCAAAATCACAGAAACATTTATCTAAATACTCTTTACCCATCTTTAGATTTTCAAGGGCTAATTCATAATTTTCAAGTTCTTTATAACAAATGCCTAGTTTAATATAAGTCTGATAAATGAAGAATCCAAAATTACTCATTTTAATTGCCTTTTGAAATTGTTTCACTGCTTCTTCATATTTTTCAAAATACATTAAAATTTCACCATAAGAGTCATAAAACACACTATTTTTAGGCTCATTTTTTATTAATTCCTCAATTATGTGTAATGCCTCTTTTTCATTATTAGCATATTGATACCAATAAGCTTTATAATTAAGAAAATTATAATCTTTGGGATACTTTTCAATTAGTTCATCGATAATTTTAAATCCTGCATCCAGATTTCCTAATTGCTTATAAACTGATGCTTGTTTCATTTTTATGTCCTTTTCATTTTTAGGAAACAATTCGAGCATCCTATCAAGAAGTTCTAGTAACTTATCATATTGGTTAAAATACATTAGAATAGCACTCTTGGATTGATATAATTCGACTTTTTTTGGGGCTAGTGTAATAGCTTTATCAATCATTTCGTTCGCATCTTCAAATTTTTTTATTTCAAGAAGGATATGGCTTTTGAGTTGATAATATAGTGCTTTATTCAGCTTGTAAGAATCTAAATTAATTGCTTTATCTAGGTCATTTAAGCCATTATCTTCTTGTGCCTTTTCATTATCAAATTTATAAATACGGTTGTATCCAAGAGATAATCCTCTTGTAGCATAAGAAAGAGCATGCGTTGGGTAAATTTTTAAGATTTTATTTGTATTAACTAATGCGCTCTCAAAATCTCCAATAGTAATCCTTGAAAAAACTGATAGGAAAAAAATCAAAATATAAATTTGATCCATTTCCTCATTTTCTGGTGGTAATTTAACCTCGTTATCTATAAATTCTCTGACATCTTTATAACGATTTAAATAACATAGTATGATTGCTTTTAAAGTGATTAAGATAACATCAGTTTTATTTGACACTAAAGCAGAATCCACAGTTTCTAAAGCTTTATTATATTCTTTCTTATCAATTAGGTGTTGTATTACCTTATTTATTGAGTCTAATTTAGATTTATAATATGGTTTTAATATTTCTAATATCATCGTATCTATTTGATAATTAACTTCATTTTGACCTATAAATTGATATTCCAAATCTTCAGGATTTCTTAATTGAAATATATCAATCATATTTTGCCAAATAACCGCATCTAACTTATCATAAGTTTCTTTTAATTCAACTTTTGATTCAATTTTATAAGCCAAATAATTGATGTAATTAGGTAAAAATTTTTTTAAAGGCTCTTTTAAGGCTCTATCAAATAAGATTTTACCAATATCTTCTAAAATAAGATTTTGAATAAAGTCAACATCAAATGGTCTTGAAAATAACTTACTTAAATAGGTAAATTTTGTAATATACTTTTCAGTAATAGCTCGTAGCATTAATTCTAACGTTTCATTTTCCTGAAAATAGCAATATATATCCTTTGATACTTTTAATTTAAAAAATTTGATTGAATATATATTATTCTCTACAATTTCATCAACATAATACTCCAGTTTCGATTGATTAATCCCATATCTTCTCGAAAAATCTTCAGCTAAAATATAATCGGGAAATTGATCTGGATGATTAATTGAGAGAAATAGTAAAATCTTTTCAAAATCTAACTCTTCCGTTAGCATCGATTTAACTCGATCATAATCTAATTTTAAAACATTAGTGAGAAACCTAAATTGGAGATCCTCATCTTTTATATTATTTTCTTCGAAAAATTTTACTGTTTTTTTGGTGATTTCTTCAACTCTTTTACTTTCTTCATTTAAGATTGACTGTCTGTCTAAATCATAGTTTTGTAACATTTTAGAATATTCTAATTTACCCGAATGAGTAATTCTATACTCCTTATTCTCTTTTATCACAAAATTTTTGTCTAGTAAGAGATTCATTTTTTTTGATAAGGACGATTGATTAATAGATAGAGGTGGTTCAAGAAAGTCCGACCATTTACAATAAGTATTATTATACACCATCCAAAGAATCCAATCATCATAATTTCTCTTCCTCCTAATTACTTCGGGAGGGTAATTTAATTTTCTCTTCTTTTTGGTAACTTTAGATATTTCATGAAACCTCTTTTGGCCTTCAGATGTTATCTTATAATGGCCTCGAGAATAATTATCAACATATCCCTTGTCTTTTAGTATTTTAAAATATTTAGACAGAGTAGAAGTACTAAACCCAAGTGGTTTTTCAGTAAAATAAGACCATAAACACTCCTCATTATTAAATAACATCCAAAGAATTATGTGTTCAATATTTTTATGTCCAAATTTAGGAGGATTATATATCTCTTCAGGAGGATAATTTATTTCGCTCATGATTTCTTAAATTATTACTTATTATTTGTGATTTATAATTATAGATAGGTTTTTCTATTATTTATAAAGTTCGAACTTTGTAGAAAGTTTTCATAGTCAAACTATAAAACGAAGTAAATTGATTTTAAAATTAGAACTTAATATAATGAGAGGTCAAAAAAAATGATAGAAAAATTGAGGTTGGAAGAAGCAACTAATATTGTCATTATTGTTCCAATAGATGACAGTAAAGTTGATGAGGTAGAAGAAAAAACTATAAAAGAACAAATTGAGACACAATATAACAATTATGCTAAATCTCAGGAAGAATTAATCAGTATTAACAAAGTAAAGGCTAAATTCGACGCAAAGAATATGGGTTTTTTCTACTCAAGGGTATATTGAAGTATCCAACACTTATTCTTTTTTTTTTTTTTGAAATAATTTTTTTTGAAATAAATAATATATTGGTTATTAAAACTAAACTTTAATATTAAGAAAAATCTAATCTTCTATCAAAAAGAATAGTATAGTGTGAATTCTAATTAGTGCTACGAAGAAAAATTCGGAAAAATATCGTTTTAAGATTGTGATAATCGGAGATGGAGGCGTAGGAAAAACTTCCTTGATTCAAAAATTCACTCAAGGAATTTTTCAAAAAGATTATACTAAAACTATAGGAGCACTAATTTCTGAATATGATAAAAAATTTGATGAGGATGAGATTAGATTAATATTTTGGGATATAGCAGGGCAAGATGATTTTTATTTTTTACGTCCTTCCTTTTATAAAGCAAGCCAAGGAGCCATTATTGTATATAGTCTCGAAGAAAATAATTTGGGTAAACGGAGCTTCGCAAATGTAAAAAAATGGCATGAAGATGCAAAAAAATTCTGTGGAGATATTCCTGTTGTGATTTTTGCTAATAAAGTTGATTTAATCAAAGAAGATAGTTTAAATGAATCTGAAATTCAAGAGATTGTAAACAAACGAAATTTTTTGGGGTATTATATCACTTCCGCAAAAACGGGACAAGGGGTTTATGAGGCGTTTAATTCACTAATTGAAAAGTTATATTATAAACGTACTTAAAATAGTATTTTTAAAGAATTAATAAAATTTGTCGGAATAATTATTCAGCTTACAGCGAATAAAGGCTTTCGCTCTTTTTAATTATAACGGCGTGATTAATAATTTATACTTTTAAATTGCTTATTTTTTCTTGAGGTATTAGTTGAATCTTACCCTTTAATATTGGATTATGAATCTAATCTCAGTCTTCTTTAACTATAAGCAAATAAATTTAAATCTAATAAATTAAAAAAATTTTGAAAAACCTTAAAGCGAATAAAGCTTGTCCCTTATGTTTTTTTTGGTTCCATATCTACTTGCTTGTCTTCTCCAACCCAAGTTGACAACAATATTATAAAGAGTATTTGGTATAAACTTTTTTGAGAATAAGTCGATCGCTTCTTGAGGGATTTCTTTACCATCGATTATAGCTTGAGCGGTAATATCTAATCCTTTTACGACATTTCTCACCATACCTCCTCTCTCTTGTAGCGGAATCCCAGCAATTGAGCCTCCTTGACCAAGAGCAAGTCCACCTTTCCATATAAATCCACAATCTTCAGCAAAAATCCTACAAATCTTAAGTGCTGTCACATTTTGGTGTCCTTCGGGGAATCCATTGTTAGATATCGCAATAAAATTTTTAGATTTTTTAGGTTCTAACCGTTCTCTTTCTTCTTTAATAAGTTCCATTGTTTTAATAACGGGAGCCGGTAAACTATCAACATATAAAGGAAATGTAAGAACTATTAAATCTGCCCTATCAATCATTTCAAAAAGATTTTGAATTTTTTCTTCTCTATTTACAAGTCTATGGATAAAACCTTTCTCAATTTTCATCCCTAAATCCTCTAATTTTGAGAGTAAGTAATTTCCTAGAGATGCAGAGGTACTTTTTTCTCCTCTTGGACTACCGATTAATAAGAGTGCTTTTTTCTCTTTGCTCATGCCTTCCCCGCCACTTTTTTTAAAATATTGGCAAATTCACTTATAAAATCGTTTTTACTTAGGTTTTTAGTATATATTATAGGCTCGTGAACAGGTGCACCCATATTAAGCGAATTACGATATACTAATTCTTTAAATATAGATTCTTTTTCCTCATTTGGCTTATCCAAAACTCCAACGGCAATAATAGAGCTTCTTTTTTCATAACGATATTTATGATGAGTTTCTCCATTTCTTTTTGTAAAGAATGGTAATATATTTGGAATAAATCTATCAATTACTTTTTTCAATTCTGAGGAATACCCTCCAAATGTAATCGGTGTAAAATGAATTATCAAATCGTTCTGCATCATTTTTTTAGCGATATTTCGACCATCATCATCTATTTTACAAACTCCTGGTGTTTCTAACCAACACTCAAAATCACCTTGACAAGCAGCAGCTTTAATATCTCTCAATAAGATTGATTCCACCTCAAAATCATTCCTTTTAAGTTCTTCTATTATTGAAGAACAGATTATATCAAAATCATTCTTTAAACTGCCGTCTAATAAAAGAGCTTTCATCATTTTTCTTTCCTTTATACAAGATACCTACGTTTATAAAAAAGGTAATAACTCGAGACGTAAAAATCGAGTAAATTCAAAAATTTCAAAATATTAATTTTTTTTATTAGAATAATTATTTAAAGATTATCGTAATATTTGCATTTAATTTTATACTGAATTTTAACAAATATAATTTAAGGATTTCAAAAGGAAATCCTTAATAAAAATTTGTATAAACCTCTATACCTTCAAGATTAATTGCATTTTAATTTGCTGGAAATATATTATTTAGTCAAATATTTAAATGTAATTTATAGTTTCAGAATTTAACATTTTTAGATAAAAGAGTTTTATATCTAAACGTTTCTCTTTTTTAGAATAAAATATTCTCGCCTACTTATACATTATAAAAGACAGAATAATAATGGATCTTGTTATATTTAGAGTTAAGCATAATAAAGATTAATGATAATGAATTACAGAAAAAATTTAAGTATTTCAGGTAGAATATTGACATTATTCTCAGCATACTTTCTTACCATTTACCAAAGTGGTTTTGCATATACTTCCGGCTATGGGGCATCAATACGAATTCATTTAATGTTTGGAGATGCTCTATCATATGGTTTAATTACAGGAGGTATATTGAGCTTAATTGGATTTATCTTAACGCGGAATTAATCCATAAATAAATATTTTGAGATAATTTAAAATGAAAATAAAAAAACAGAAATTTTGGATCTCTCTATCCATCATTCTCAATATGATATTTTTTGGAACCTTAATAGTAGTTAGAGCGGATAATGTTCCAAAATTAAGTCAGTCTCCACCGATGGAAAATGTAGTCATAGATGGGATTATTAATGAAACTGAGTGGACCAATAGAGATTGGACAATTTTCTTTTATCTAGACATTGATGATGTTGGGAATCCTCCAGATAAAGATGGGACTAATTATCTATATCTTGGAGAAGATCTAAATAATTTGTATCTCGGGCTTGATCTATGTAGTGATCAAACTAACAATATAACTGGTGAATGGATAAGTCTTTGGTTAAATATAGCCAACCGAAATTTTTCTAGTTACTCTGAATGGTCAACATATCTAAACAATGGTACAGAATCCTTGATTTACGATGTAGAAAATGACAAAGCATGGCAATTTTTTGATTATGGTGTCTTATACAATAAAACTGTCTATTTAGATGAGTACAATACTGAATATAATGCAATTCATGGTAATATAGAAGGTGATATTTATTTATTTGATCCCTTTATTTTACCTTATTTAAATATATCTTCGGTTCAGATGGGTCCAGATCATGTAGTTCAGGTTGATTTTTCAGTTGATGTACTAAAATGGTTTCCAGTATTACCAGGAATCCTTTCGAGCAATGTTGAGCGAGTTAGTTTCGAGCTTTCTACCCGTACTAACACAACTATTACTGAAAATAAAATAATTTCATGGTATTATAATGGGACATGGGATAAAAATGACCCAAATCAGGCTAATGATATTAATGTAAATACAACACTTTTATCTGAATCATTTTGGTACAACAAGGGAAATATAACAGCTGATAGAAAACTGAATTTCACTTTATATGCAAATCATAGCGCTCCATTCACTATCCAATTTGACTATTTTACATTTACTGCTGCCCATTATGCAATACGTGTACCTCATTCCTCCGTATGGTATCCATACTCGTCAATAATTGACTACGATATGGCTTGGGGTTTCAATACCAGCGCGAATAACGCTGCGAATCATAGAATGTTTGAATTTCGGTTCCCAAAGAGTAGTCTTGAACATTATGATTCAGATGGAACTATAGGGATAATAATTGGAGGTTATGGTACACTATCATTCACCAACTCAAGTTACTGGGTGTTTTCAAAATATATTCATCAGTTTAATGAAGAACAGAGCAAGGATTATTACTATTACAACATGTTAGGGATAGATTTTCCATCAGGGGGTGAAGCAACAATCTCAGGATATCACGTTCTTCTAATGATTGGAGTTATTGGTATATACTCTATATTCTTAGTCAAGAAAAAGATGAAATAAACTAAATTATATTTTTCTATTTTTTTCTAATTTTTAGACCTATTATAAAAGAGTTAACTAATTTGTCTCATTAATCTTGTAAGTTATTTATATTCACTTGTCTCGAACGCCTATTTTTTCACCGATGGGACATGTATATTTTGCTTGACAGTGTAAACATGCTATTTTTGGGAATATAACAAAGAAACGAAATATTAATAAACCCAAGACTATCAAAAACGTTGTTAATAGATAAAAAGAGAAATTTAGGATTAAGGCAGGAACTGATACCACGATTGGAAAGAATAAAGCAGCCATATAGATGTTATTATAACACAATAAACCTTCTGCTCTTTTTGGAAAATGTTCCGGATTTCCTTCTTTTGCTAATATTTGTGAGATTTTATTTAAACCAGATACACAGCGTGAATCTTTCATTCTGTAATATACACAATTTGGACACACAGTCAATGGCATAAGAATATACATCTGTAAAAAAGCAAAAATAATATATATTAAACCAATTAGATACCCCAGCCATAAAAATGTATATCCTATAATTAATCCTATTCCACCTATTAAATAATGAAGAATTGTTGAAAATTCATAAATAAATACTCTGAAAGATGAATATTTTCGATACAATTTAGCTCTTGTTTTTGATTCTTTAATATCGAGTAAAGAATCATTAGTTTCCTCGTTCATTTAATAAGTCAGCCTACTTACTTTTAATAAATTGATAATCGTAAAAATAT
>JBHLMQ010000054.1:11810-21003 GCA_048938005.1 Promethearchaeota archaeon
TAAAGAATCATTAGTTTCCTCGTTCATTTAATAAGTCAGCCTACTTACTTTTAATAAATTGATAATCGTAAAAATATATATAAAAATTGGTGTTATTTTTGCACCTTTAATTCTTAATAAAATATTGGATCAGAAATCAAAGAATTGAATAATTAATTTTTTTCAGTTCAGTTTAACACTCCCATTCTCATACCTGATAAGTTATATAGATAAAGGAGATTTAATATTCAAATTAACGGAATTCTCCGAACTTATATATACGTTGTAAATATTCTTTTAAAAGAGAAATCTCTGCTGCTTTTGCATTTTCTTCTACATGATCTCTATTAAATGCCTTAGGTATAGCTATTATGTTATCATGATTAATTAACCATGCAATTGCAATCTGTTGTATCGTAGCATTATATTTTATTGCTATTTTTTCTAATTCTTCTCTTATTTTACCTCTTAATCTTGTATAACCATTATGACCGAGTGGACTATATGCCGTTACGGTGACTCCATTTCTTTGATAATAAGAAAGAGAATTATGAATGTGTTTTTGATTAGTTATATTTATATGAAGTTGATTATTAACTAGTTCTTCTTTTTTAAGAGATTCTTGGGCCTTTTTAAATTGTTTGACACTAAAATTGCTTACACCAATATACCTAGTTTTTCCTTCTTTTACTAAAGTTTCAAGAACATTCATTTCCTTTGCAATCGAAATAAATTTTGAAGGCCAGTGGATTAAATAGAGGTCTAAATAATTAATTCCTAATCTTTTTAAACTCTTATTAGCTGCTTTTTTCATAGTTTTTTTTCTAAAGTGAATAGGAAAGAGTTTAGAAGTGATAAACAAATCATCTCTATCATATTCTTTAATAATTTCTCCTAATACTTTCTCTGCTTTACCCATCCCATAAAACTCTGCTGTATCAATATGTGTCATTCCTAATTCAATACCATATCTCAAAGCAGATTTAATATTCTCGTAATAGTTTTGGCTTTTAAAAAAACCTTTTAACCTCGATATACCCCAAAGACCTTGTCCTAAAACTGCTATTTTTTCTCCCGTTTTTCCTAATTCTACATATCGCATAATTAATCAACAAAAATTTTAAAAGCTATAAAATAAAAAACCTTAAATCATAGTAGAGGTATTATCATCATTTACATCAGTAAAACTTCTTAGTTCACTTCTGTTATGAAATAAACAACATCCTTCGGATATTTTATATTCATCCTCATCAATATCAGAATTATTTTTTTTCCAACTCTTTAGATATTTTACGAATCTTTTCATTATTAGTACCACCAAAAACTTGATCTTTGTATTATTAGTAATTTTATTGAATCGCTAAATTATTTATACGCCCTTTTAAATCTCTGGATGAGAATGGTCCATTTTCAGCGATTAGTTCTCTAGCTTCATCAACTTTATCCCAAATATTCCACAAGAGGACTCCCTGAACTCTCCCTTTTTCTAAGTAATAAATAATACCTTCTTCTAAAGATTCATCTAAATCTTCCACTATATCTAATTTTGAATCTAAAATACCAACTGCTTCATAACCATACTCGAATAAATCAGAGTAAAAATAAGATAAATGATCAAATGGTGTTTCTTTTCCTGCCATATTTAGACCAGCAATTTCTCCCATCATAAGAGCATTATCTTCATGTTCAATCCGAATATTTTTTCCAAGCGCAGGATTATGATAAGATGCCACATCTCCAGCAGCATAAATATCGGGATCATTTGTTTGAAGATACTTATTTACTATTATTCCATCTTCGACTTGTAAATTTGCTTCTTTTGCCAGTTTCATATTAGGTGTAATTCCCAATCCTGCGATCACCGTATCAAACTCGAGTTTTTTCCCACTTTTTGTTTCAACCAAATATGATTTATCCTTTTTAATAACCTTAACTACCAGCTCACCTGTTAAAACTTTAACATCTTTCTCTCGAAAATAGTTACTTATGAAATCACTTAATACATTGGGAAAAATGAATGCACAAATTCCAGTTTCAGGAAAAATCATTGTTACCTCAGCATCTGGTTTATACATTTTTATTCCTGCTGCAATTTCTGAACCTATAAATCCTCCTCCAATTATTCCAAACTTTATGTTTTTATCAACAATTTCTCGCAATTTTTTATAATCTGAGAGTGTGCGGTAATAGATAATTCCTTCTTCTTCAATATTTGGAAGTTTTTTAGGTGTACCACCGGTAGAAATCAGTAATTTTTGATAAGTATATTCATTCTTATTATTGTCATAAACTTTTTTATTACTAGTATCAATTTTTATTATAGATTGATTGAGATGCATTTCAAGGTTCATATTAGAAGTCTCTAAATCGATATCCTCGATTCCTTCATCTCCTGTCCAAAGAGCTTTCGATAATGGAGGACGCGCATAGGGAGGATATTCTTCGGTACTGATTAAACCAATAGTTCCTTCCGAATCAATTTCCCGAATACCACGAATAGCTGCATCAGCAGTCATTCCTCCTCCAATAATCAAATATTTATAACTAAAACTTTTAATGAGTTATTCTCACCTGTTACTTAATTCATATATTAACCTATTCAATTTCTTAAGCTTATCTAAGCAATACAATTATATCTAAGTATATATATCTAAAGGTTTTGAAATATTTACAAAGCTCTGGTATATATTAATTTATGAAATCATCTTCTAACTTCATTTTTTAAAAGATAAATTTTTATTCAAGATATATTTATAAGGCTGGAAAAAACCACTTCATGAATTGGTAATCATTAATTTTTACTCTTGATTAATCGAATACCTAAAAACTAATCGAAATTTATAAATTAGTCAAGAAAGTAATCGAACAATTAAATATTAAGAAGATTTTTTATTTCTAGGGCATTTTCTACAGCCCAACCGTGAGCATCATTATTAAAGTAAGCAAAAATCTTGATATCTTGGTTTAGCCACTTGTTAATTTTCTCAGCCCATAGATTTATATGATCACTTGAATATTTTCCATAATAAAGACCTACTGGTCCATGAAATCGGATATAAATATAGTTTGCAGTAATCTGTTCTAATAATAAATCTCCTGTAAAGTCATGAATACATAGAGCGATATTAAATTTTTTAAATAAATCAATAAGATCCTGGACGTACCAACTTGGATTTCTCATTTCAAAGGCATAAAGATATTGTTTGGGGAGAATTTTAACAAATTCTTCTAACCTTTCAAGATTTAATTTCCAATTTGGAGGAAGTTGGAATAAGATAGGGCCTAATTTATGTTTTAATAAATCAATCACTTCAAAAAATTTTTTAGTGGTTTTTTGACCGTCTTTAAGATACTTTCTATGAGTTATAAATTGGTTAGCTTTTATGGCAAAAATAAAGTGTTCAGGAGTTTGATCTCTCCATTTTTGAACTGTATCTACGGAAGGTAATCTATAAAAAGTACTATTTACTTCAACAGTCTCAAAATGCTTTACATAATGTTTAAGCATTTTATTATTAGGAAATTTTTGCGGATAAAATGGACCTTTCCAATGATTATACATCCAACCTGATGTACCAATCAAAGCTTTAACATTATTATTATTTATAATATTCAAGTTCTAATCTATTTACTATAATGAATATAAAATTATTATTTTATATTATCAAATGATATTTCGGTTTCTAATACTGATAATTATTTTAGCTCTTTTTAAGATTGGGGAGGATACGAATAGAAACCTTATGAATGTGAATATAGATGAAATTTTAAGTGAAAAGGTTTAATCCTTCTTTTGGAGATTATCTCAAAGTGGACATTATTTTTTCAATAATTTAAATGCAATATTTGGACCAAATCCATGTATATAGGCCAATTTAATCCAGAGAAATGCTAACGGTTCTAATAATCGTGCGTTTTGTAGTGGCCCACAATCTACTACATCAAATCCTAAATCTACAACTAACTGAGATACTACTTTCTTGGCGTTATCATCATCTCCACAAATAAATCCACTCGCATTCATATCTCCAAATTTAGGATTTTTGTAATGTTGTTTGCCAATGCTATTTAATGCTTTAATAACTATTGCATCATTAGCCATTTTTGCTATTTGTTCAGCAGCAGAAGTATCTAAACCAAGTTCTAATCCCGCTAACTGGGGTTTTACAGGATTAATGCAGTCTATAAGTATCTTACCTTTTAAATTTCCCATCGATTCAAGCGTTTGTTTAATAGAAGGCCATGGGACAGCTAAAATAACCACTTCTCCAAATTTAGTAGCTTGTTCATAGGTTCCTCCTTTTGTGTTATATTTAATTTTTTCAGCCAATTGTTGAGCTCTTTGAGGATTACGTGATCCAAAAACGATATCGTGTCCTAAAGGAGCCCAAGCTTCTCCTAATGAAGTACCTACATTTCCTGTGCCAATTATACCTATTTTCATTCTTATTCTTTAATGATTGTTCTTTTTAAGCCTTAGGTAGAGATAATTAGATTTATTTCTTCAGTTTATATTTTATAAACATTCTCAAAATGAGAAGATATCTCTCTAAATGTGTTTATTACGAGATTTGAATAAGGAAGGTTTATTTGGAATTCAATGATGAATATAACAAATTTCTCATTATTATTATTATTTATAATGTAAAATTTCATAATTAGTATATTAATATCATATTTAACACGTTAAAATTATTAAAAGTGCTCTTACGAATGAACATTATCCCATTATTTACATCTATCATTTCCTTTGTGTTTGCAGGATTATTAGTGTATCAATTTATTAAAAGACGGAAGATTCATCAATTTTTATGGATGATTGCATTAATATTTTTCGGAATATCGACTTTAATGGAGTTATTAATGAATCCTGATATTTTTGGATTTGGTATTATCCAGTTTAGTATATTTTATGTAACAGCATCTTCATTAGTAGGACTATTAGGTTCTGGTCAACTATATTTAATATTCAAAAATAAAATATCTGATATTTTCTTGGAATTTGTAATAATATTTACGTTAGCCCTAGTATTTGCTTTAATATTCACACCATTTCCCACTTCTTTAACCTTCGTAGGTGAACTTGGAGAGGATATTCGAGTTATTTCAAACGGATATCCTATGGTTGTAAGAATTTATGCAATTATATTAGCTTCTGTTGGAGGAACAGCATTACTTTTAGGTTCTTTATATAGTTTTATTAAAGACAGAACGCGATACTACGCTCTTTTTTTTACACTCGGAGCTATTTTTCCTTTATTACGTAATATTCCTTTTGGATATTTAGGAAATGAATTAGCAAGTGTGATTTCCTTATTTATAGGATTTATATTAAGTGTTATGCATCTAAAAAAAGCTTAGCCCTTAGATTTATTAGATTTTTTGAAACAAGTTTAAAATCGCTAATTTATTTTTAAATAATAAGTCTAATCCTAATTTTCTTAATTTTTAATTGAAAAAAGTATATAAGATTATCCTTTTTTCTTAAATCTACATATGAATCAATCAAAAGTAAAAGTTATAGCGTATTCTGATTATATTTGTCCATTTTGCTATATCGGATATCATCGTATCGAGCAACTCAAAAAGGAGTATAATCTTGATGTCGAATGGAGACCTTTTGAGATTCATCCAGAAACACCGAAAGGTGGCGCTCTAACAGAAAAATTGCCTTTTCCTAAGGGATATTTAGAGATGGTATTCGCAAATGTTAAACGTCTTGCAGATCAGGATGGTTTGACACTGAAGTTTTCAGAAAAATTACCCAATTCACGATTAGCTCTCTATATTTCTGAATTTGCTCGGAAAAAGGGGAAATTTGAAGAATTTCATAAATTAGTGCTAGAAACTTATTGGTTAGAGGGAAAAGATATTGGAGATAAAAGTTTATTATTAAACCTTGCTGGATCGGTTGGACTAAACAAGAAAGAAATAGAAATTTACTTGAATACAGATGAACCTTTCAAGGAATTACAAAAATCCTTAAAAGAAATAAGAGCTTATGGAATAAATGGCGTTCCTACATTTATTATTGGAGAAAAGTTAATTGTTGGAGCGCAACCTTATGAGATTTTTACGAAAACTATTAATGAAATATTGGATGAGAAATCAAAGGAAAATTAAAATTCTAATGGTTCTTATCCTTCAAATAATTTTTTAAACTAGATTATATTTGCTACATGACTATTGGGACAAAAATAAATGAAGAAAATTAAATTTAATTTATGATTATTTGAACATAATTAAAAGAGATAATTTATTTATTGTTTTTCATGAGATAAATAAGTGAGAATTCATGGTTGCTATAAAATTAATTGATGATATATATTGGATAGGAGCTAATGTTCATACAGAAGATTTATTTGAGGGTATATGGCCGATCCCTAATGGAGTTGCTTTAAACTCTTATGTTGTGAAGGGGGATAAGATTGCAATAATTGAGTTAGTTAGAGAGTGGGGAGGAGCTGCTCTAACCCTACTTAAAAATCTTGATTCAATTTCAATTAAATTATCAGATATAGACTATATTATTTTAAACCATCTCGAACCTGATCATACAGGATTTACATATTTAGTAAATTCTTTATCTCCAGATGCAGAAATTATATCAACCCAGAAAGGAATAGATTTAGTAAAGGCATTTTACCAGATTGAAAACAAATTAAAGGCTGTTAAAACTGGCGACGTTATAGATTTAGGAAAGAATAAGAGACTAGAATTTGTTGAAATCCCTAATGTTCATTGGCCAGAAACAATGGTTACTTATGAAAAGAGTTCGGGAATTTTATTTTCAGGTGATGCTTTTGGGGCTTTTGGAGTTCATCAAGGATGCATTTTCGAAGATGAAACCTTAGACGAAAGTAAACCATATTGGGAAGAAGAAATGCTACGTTATTACTCTAATATTATATCTACGTTCTCAGGTAATGTGTTAAGCGCAATTGAAAAGTTATCAGGACTAAAAATTAATATGATTGCACCTTCACATGGTTTAATTTGGCGTAGCTCCCCGGATGTGATAGTAAAGAAATATAGACGTTTTGCTAATTACAATAAAGATTATGCAGAACCAGCAATTTGTGTCGTATGGGGGAGTATGTATGGAAACACAGAAGTAATGCTAAATTCAGTTTTAAGAGGCATTGGAAAAGTAGGCGTACCTATGAAGGTACATCGACTTCCTAATGAGGATCCTTCATTTGTTCTTTCAGATGCTTATAAATCTGCTGGGCTAATAATAGGAGCCCCTACTTACGAATATAGTATGTTTCCGCCAATGAAATATTTTATAGAATTATTAAGAAAAAAGCGTTTTTTATATAAAAAGGTGTTTTATTTTGGATCTTTCGGATGGAGTGGGGGAGCAAAGAAAGAATTCGAAAAGTTGGCTGAAAATATGCACTGGGATATTTTTGAACCACTAACATTTAACGGTTATCCCACAATAGAACAACTTGAAAAAGGTGAAAAAATGGCTATGGAATTAGCTCGACAAGTTAAAGAAATACCTTCTAAAATTAAAAATGAGAAATATTAATTGAGTGTATTAATTGTGGTAGGGTTTTTTTAATTCTTCCTTTTTAAAAAATCGTAGATTTGATCTGCAATTAATTTTCCATGAGCTACAGCATCAACCACACTTTTCGATCCAAGTACACAATCTCCCCCTGCTAACACTTTAGGAACGCTTGTGAAGAACTTTTCATTTACAATAAAAGTATTTGATTTTGTTACCTTAAATTTATCTTTATCAAATCCAGTTAAGTCGATTTCTTGACCAATTGCTTCAATAATGTAATCAGCTTCAACTTTAATTTCGATATCTTCAATAGGGATCGGAGTAGGGCGACCAGTGGCATCTATATCTCCCAATTCTATTCTTTGGCACATGATTTCATTAGT
The DNA here is from genome assembly GCA_048938005.1 of Promethearchaeota archaeon. Taxonomy (GTDB): domain Archaea; phylum Asgardarchaeota; class Lokiarchaeia; order Sigyniarchaeales; family SOKP01; genus Loki-b32. The sequence goes on from JBHLMQ010000054.1 coordinate 19,692, forward strand.
TTCATCTTCTGAGCAATATAGTTCTTTTGGTTTTATTAAAAATTCAATATCTATGCCCTCATTTTCTGTATCTTTAATTTCAGCTCTACCAGCAGGCATGTGTTCCTTTTCTCTTCTATATAAAATAGAAACATCTGCTCCAAGTCGCTTAGCAACTCTAGCCGCATCAGTGGCAGTACTTCCACCCCCTATTACAACTACCTTCTTATTATTCAGATTAGGTTTATTTTCTTGAAGATTATGACTTTTTAAAAATTTGAGAGCTTGCATAACAATTTTTGGATCGCTTCCTGGAAGTTTTAGCGATTTGGCTTTCTGAGCACCGATTCCTATAACTATAATGTGATAACCTAACTCAAAAATTTGGTCAATACCAAAATCCTTATCAATAGTTTTATTCAATATGATTTCGATTCCACAATGTTTTAAGTTTTCTATTTCTGTATTTAAAACTGACCTTGGTAGCCGAAATTCAGGGATTTCTGTTGTGAGCATGCCACCAATTATATCACTTTTTTCAAAAATTGTCACCTTAATTCCATATTTTCTTAAATAAAATGCAACAGTGAGACCAAGAGGTCCGGAACCTAAAATAGCTACTTTCTTGCCAATATCAGGTTTACATTTAAAATATTCTTCAAGTGGTCTATAATTATCAACTAAAAATCGTTTTATCATGGGGATTTGAATTGGATCTCCTTTTATTCCAGCGGTGCAATGAAGTTGACAATAACCAGGGCAAACTCTTTCAACACTTCTAGGAAAGGGATAATGTTTGTAGATAATCTTGAGAGCTTCTTCGATCTTGTTATCCATCACATTTCTAATAATGTCTCTAGAATTACAATGAGTGGGGCAATATTTCATACAGGGGGGAGGTTTTATTTCAGGATTACTATTCTTAAAGCATTGATGACAACGCTCACATTCTTTGATTACTTCCTCTAGTTCTAAATACCCTAGATTAACCTCTTCAAAATTTTTAATTCGCTCTTCTACCAGTAAATAATGCCGTTCTACTGCTACTTTACTTTTAACTACTTTTTGTTTTTTTTCTGTCAATTTACTTAATATTAATCAATCTTTACTTTTTGATTAATTTACTTATTTTTATAAATAAATTTGATAAATCTGGAGTCTAAGATCGGTGGATAATGCAAAAATTATAAGTTTTTATACCATTAGTATCCAAACTCAATAAAAAGCTTCTAAGATTAACTAATTTATAGAAGATATTTTAATCATATAAATTTTAATAAGATAATTCAGTTGTTTAGTATTAGAGTAATTTTTAATAAAATTGATTAGAGGA
>JBHLMQ010000097.1:0-4879 GCA_048938005.1 Promethearchaeota archaeon
GTTCTAAGATTTATTGAACCACAACACCATTCATCAGGAGAAACTGTTAAATTGATATTAGATTTATTAGCTATTTCTAAAAAAGAGTTGCTTATTTCATCTAAACGATAGGCAGAAGTACATCCTACAAAAAAGAATGCATCTCCTCCTTTTGGTAAGTATTTGAGATCTTTTAATATCCAGTTTAGTCGATCTTTATGGTTTTCAAAATAAGGATTGTGTTCCTTTCTCTGGTGTGTAAAAATTTCTTTGTGACGAGGCAGAGGCGCTATATCAGCATCAACAAGATCTGATCGTAACTTCTCCCAGATCTCTACATGATCACCAATATTTTCTTTAGCGGAAATAGTCATACACGGATTCTCTGGATTGTTACAAACCTCTCTACAGGAACCACACAAAGTACATTGATAAACTACTTCCGCAAGTCCTTCACTAGGAATAATTCTCCCTTCTAGAAGTGCTCGTGCAATTGTAAATCGTCCTCGAGCAAAATATGATTCAAAACCAGGTCCATGATCTCTCAAGGGACAGGTTATTTCTAGAATTGGATTTTGAAAAGATCCTTTTAACGCACCTCGACAATCACCAATAGCAACACAAGATAGGATTCTCTCTTCTAAATTTTGGATTCTTTTTAATGTATTTGTCATATTCTATTTCTCAATCGTTATTTATGTTATTGGAATATTAAATTGAATTTTATTGTTTATAATCTAAATTTACCTGGACTAATAATATTATTAGGGTCTAAAATACTCTTCACTTTTTTGAAAAAGCGGTAATAATCATCGTAATACATTCGTGAATCAACCATTACATGAGAACCAATTTGTCCACACATATAAAGCACAGATCCTTCTTTCAATAATAATTCTAATTGATCCTTCCATAATTTAATGACATCTCCTTTAAGATCTTCATCAGACGTGGCTGCCAATCCACTGCCAATATAACAACTATTGTGATTCAACATAACTACATGACTTGCCCCCGCAAAGGCATCAGCTTCAAATAGATCATCATGTTTTTTCTCTTCCCACTCATCTAATTTTTTGAGAATTTCTGGATATTTAGAAATCGGCACTATTACTTCAGTTGTTGCCGCAAAATAATTAGGACCTAATAATGAAAATCCTTGATGATATGCTTGCCAATGGCCCTGTTCCTCATAAAACCACGATGTGATGTTTCCTTCTTCTTCACTTGGTCCGAGTTCTTTAGTGGAATATTTTTTGGCAATAGTTTCTAAGATTTTTGAATTCTTTTCCAAAATATCTTCATTAAAGGCTTCAGTAATATAGAAAACCACTCCTCCTGTTATATCACTCCATGTTTTTATTAATCTATCAGTTGTTATCCCCATTACTTCAGCTGGAGGTGTAAAAAAATAATCATAAATCCCTAATGCTTTAGACCAGCCATTTTTAATCATCTCTAAAACTATTTTTTGTGAATTCTCATATGGATTTTCTTTTATTAAAAATGTTTTACCTGAATAAAAGGGAGGTTTTGGAAAAATTTTCAATGTAGCTTCTGTTTTTATTCCCATAACACCATTATCACCAAGAAATATACCCATTAAATCTGGACCTAATCCAAGTCTTGTAAAAGGTTTTTCTACAAACCTACTTTCTTGAGAACCAAGATTAACAACTTCTCCTGTTCCTAACACCACTTTTAATCCAATACAATTTTCACTACATTTTCCATATTTTGCACAGCCACCTCCACCTCCAGAATGATGAGATAATCCTCCACCAATCGAAGCATTAAGACCTGATCCAGGACCCATATTTCCTGTATAAAAACCTTTATCAAAAAGAACAGCGTTAAGCCGTGACCAGTTAATTCCACATTCAACAGTAATACAATGATTCTCCTCATCAATATTTAAAATTTTATCCATTCTAGTTAAATCTAGAACTACAGTATCTTCACTAATAGGCTTACTACCTCCCATTAAACCACATCCGCCCCCTCTTGGAAGTATAGGTGTTTTATATTTATTACCTATTTTAACAATTTCAACTACTTCTTCGGTTGTTTCAGGACGTACTACTATTTGAGGAATTATCTCAGGCAAACATGGATCTAATCCTCGCGAATAAGCTACACAAATATAATCTTTATCAGAACAATACTTATTCCCTACGATTCTTGCTAAATCATCATATAATGCCATAATTCATATCATCTCTATCTATATTCCATTTATAACCTATTTTGATTATAACTTTATTTATCAAGATTTTTGATGATGCCCATGCAAATCTTATAAGCATTAACTAAATTATTGAGATCTAAATTTTCAATTACATCATCTCTAGTATGGTAATAAAACTCTTTCGATGATTGAGGCTTGCTACTTATTGATACAGCAGACAAACCCTTCCTAGAAAAACTTAATGAATCAGTATAAGCCATGCTTGAACTTAATTTTACTTTAATATCAGAATTTAATGCTGATTTCTTTACTAAACCTATTAAATCCTTATCCATTTTTACTAAACCAAGAATTTCTGATTTTATAATTAAAAGTGGAGATTCTTTATATCCAATCATATCAAGATTGATAATTCTAGCATTTTTAATTTCATTAAAATATTCCTTAATAAAGAATTTGCTTCCTTTAGAACCAATTTCTTCACATCCATAAGCATTAATCCACACTTCAATATTTTTTAATTTATTTTCAGGAGAGTTTAGATTTTTAGCAATTTCATAACACACCGCCATTCCTGATAAGTTATCATTAGCTCCCATAACAGGATGATTGGAAATTATGAAAAATAATTGAGTTAATGCTATTGGAATCATTCCTATGAAAATCCAATAAATAATTAGTTCAAATTCCAAAAATCTGATTCCTATATTAGTGATATTTAAAAGGATTTTCAAAAGAAGTATGATGAATAGAATTACATTTAATAAAACATTTATACCAACGATTATGAGAAATCCGTATCTAACTTTTCTAATCAGTGGAAATTCCCAATTAGAATCTATGTGACTGCCAATTATTAATAAATTCTTAGTTTGATTATGTGGCTTTATTTTAGATATAACATTTTGAGAATATTTTTTAGGAAAGATGAAATCAATAATTTCTTTTACAAGATACATTTCTCCGATTAAAATCATACAAGAAAAAGTAATTAATATTAAGCTCAGTAAAGGTAAAAACCAATAAAAGATAATAGATAAAATAAATAATATCATAGGATAACGAAATGAAGCTTTATAAGCCTGTGGATGAGTATAGAATTTTTTAATTATTATTTCATCACTATAATTCTTAATTTTATCATAAAATAATTGCGCTGCTTTAGCTTCTTTAGAACTGCAAGGTGGTCTTGGTCCTACTTTCTCACAAAATTCTGAAATAAATTCTTTTATATCTATCTCAAGTTTTAGATCCAAATCCATAATTTTTCTACTTTTATTAATAATTATTTAGGGAACTCCAAAACTTATATATGTGGGATTGAAGAAAGGTTTTGTAATATGCGGGAAACTAACATTCGTTTTTAATTCTTTAATCATTACTACATTACCTTTAATTTTCAAGAAATTCATTCCTTTAAAAGCTTGATTTAGATCCACATCTTTCATGGTAGAATTATATATTAAAATTCCTAAAGATCTTCGCGTTGCTGCTTTTATAGTTTTATCAATTAAATAAATATATCCAAGATAAAGATCTTTATAATTATTAAATATACTTTTATCCAGAAATATTTCATGAATTATTCCTAATTTTATCTTTATCCCGTATTTAAAAGCATAAATATTTTGATGGGTGATTACTGAACCCCCGACAGTCTTTCCGCTTTTTCTAATAATTATATAGGTTGGTTTTTGCCGGTTCGCAGGAACTTTTATTCTTGCCCATAAAAATTTTGATTTATCATATTCAGGATACCCTTCATAATATTTTGGCATAATTTTATTTATAGCACTCATATATTCAAAATGTTTTTTATTATGAACAATCTCATACGAAAAATCTTTAAAGAAGGGGTTAAATTTTATTCTTACTCTGTTTAAAAATCGAGATATGTAGGAAATGGTAAAAAAAACTGGAAATAATATTGCAAAAGCACAAACATTTCTTATAAGCTGAAACAAGTTTGGAAATTGTATAAAAAACAATCCTCTTTCAATATCATAATACCCAAATTTTTGATAAAGTTTAGTTCTCGCAAAACCTTTAAATCCTGTAGAAAGTATCGAAAAATCACATCCTTTTTGTTCCATATACTCAGTTGACAATTTCATTAGTTTTGTAGCTATTCCGCTTTTGGTGTAATCAGGAAGAGTCGCTACATCATTTATTTCACCCACCAAATATTTTTCTTGACCAATAGGTATCATCTCTACTAAATTAACTTGAATAGCACCTACAATTTTCTTTTTATCGACATCTTCAGCGATTTGACACATATATGGCTCAAATCCAGGTGATTTAACAAATCTCCAGTACCAATTCTTAGGAGTCCTAACCATACCTCCAGCTTGTTGAAAAGCTAAATTAAATAAATCTGCTAATTTCATCTCATCCCCTTCTTTATAATGTCTATAAATTATGTTTACCATTAGATCATTTCTTCTTTTTTTGATATTATTATCATAGCAAAATAGGAAAAACTAGCTTTTTTAAGTAAGATTCTTATACTTAAATATAATTAAAACTTACATAATAATTAAAGAAATAATATTCTCAATAACATAAATGTAAATTGAGTTAAATGAGTGAAAGAATAACAGAAATTCTAGACAGTCTAAAGGCGATAAAGGGGGTGCATGGTGCTGCCCTTATCGAGAAATTTGGGTTGATAAAAGGGAGTGCCTTACCCGGTTGGGTTGACCCAGAAGC
>JBHLMQ010000055.1:0-20389 GCA_048938005.1 Promethearchaeota archaeon
TCAAGAACAATTTAATGATTATAAAAAAATTTCAAAGTATATAAACGATTATAAAGAAGATGGTATGGATAATCTAAAGGATCGCTTATTAAGGTCATATAAAGGTAATATTAAGTTTTTATTTAATGATTTTTTGAAGATTAGGGAAATTAAAATATTAAGTTCTGCATTAGCTCTAAGAGAAATTAATTTAGACAATGTAATTGAAGCAGAAAAATTGCTTTATCAAAATTTAGTAAGTTCTATTAAGGGATATAAAAAGATAAAAGCTATCTCTCTATATGAAGGTGAAGAAGAATTCAAGCTCGGAGAAGTCTTTGAATCAGAATTAGAAATAAAAGAAGGTAGCACACAAGCATCAGTATCGAATAAAGAAGAAGCGGTAGTAATTTCTGAATCTCGGCTTGTATTTAATGAAGAAAAAATAGATTATACCCTTATAAGATTTCTAAAAAAAACTCCTCCATTAGTAGGTGTTGATCTTATAAACTATGGACCTTTTGAAAAAGAAGATATTGCGAATTTACCACAAAAAAACGCAAAAATCCTTATATATGAAAAGTTTGCAGAAGAAATCGAACTTTCTTAACCTTATTTGAATTTCTTATCAAATTCTTCTTTAAAATATTTTAACCGATATTTTGCATATTTATCTGTTAAAGAGAACTTCGGAGGTCTTGGATTTATTAATTGACCACCACAATAACGACATTTTGATTCAGGATTCTGTAATCCGTATCTATTACACTCTTTACACTTTTGAAGGTATTTTGTCATTTTTAATATCATATAATATATCTATTAGTCTCGAATAAACTCAAAAGATCCATTATATTTTTCAGAGTTTTGTTCAATAACTTCTAAAGCATCAGATAATATATTTTCTGCATCCAAATAATCCTTAGAAACGACTTCCAATCGATAAAATGGAGCGGCTATATAATGAATATTAATATTCCTCGTTTCTTTATGTTCAATTATTTTTAAAGCATCTAGTAATGATTCCTTAATTTGTTCAACCCCGTTTTCTGAATTAAATGAAAGTTTTATTTTACCAGATATACTCACCGTTGAAATTTTTACATTTTCATCTATTATCTTTAATAGTGCACCTTTAACCTCATCTGATACATTATCTACTTTTGATAGTAATTCTTCTCCATTTTCCTTAAGCCCTTCAATTGCTTCTTGATAAGTATTGAAATACTCTAATACTGGAAAACCGATTAATTCATAAGCTTTATCAAGTGTAATGTCAATTCCATCTGTTTCTGTAAGAAATTGCAATAAATTTTCAAACTTTACAGCATATTTCCATTCTTTTAATCGATTTTCTTTTTGAGCAGAATTAACTCTTCGTAATGATAAATCAACATGTCCCTTATTAGTATCTACTCTCAATACTCGTAAAACAATTCGTTGACCAATTCGAACATAATTACGAATATTCTTAATCCACCGAGAACTTATTTCTGATATATGAATCATACCTCTAGCACACTCCTCTGAATCCAATCCTTCGTAGTCAATTAAATCTACGTATACATATTGATGTTGAATCTCTTTTACTTTAGCAACGACAAATTCACCTTCCCTAGGGAACTTATTTCTACTTTTTACCATTGTATTGATAAGACTATAATTTATTATTTAAATCTAAATAAATTCTTAATTTTATTTAACGATCTATAATTTTTTATTTTTTTTATCTTTCAAATACAAAATACATATGAAAAGTGAATCAAAAAATTCCTAATTGGTTTATTCATAATAAGTGGGCTAAAAAAGCCGGAATTAAAAAAAATGTAGCAGATCTGATAAATAGAGCTCTAGATTATGGTTTTAATTGGGCATTATACCAAAAAAATGGTGTAGAATTTGATAAAAACAATGATAATATTATTTTTCAACAATTAAGCTATTTTAATGAAAAAGATGAAAACAAAAAGGGTTATATAAAAGCTCTTTATTTGCATCATCTATTGGATTTTTTTAAAGAAACTTATGTAAATATTCATGATATTAATTTAGTTTTTAAAAAATTTTTACAAGATAAAGTTATAGTAGAAATTTATGATTCTAAAGGAAATAAAACAAATTTCCAACAAGAATTAAATGAAATTTTTGATTTAATAAGAGAAAATAAAGAAGAATTATTCGATGATTTAAAATCCTAAATAGAGAAGAATTAAAAAAACATAAATAAAAAAATCTATTAATTACTCTTATTTTAAGGTTTAAACAACCCAGTCTATTTCTAATTCTTCAAGTTTTGCTTGGGTAGGTACTCCATTCTCATTCCAACCCATCATTCTGTAATATGTTTGAATTGCGTTTTTTAATTTATCAGGATCAATTGCTGTTTCAGAAAGAGCTCCTGAAGTATGTGGTTCGAAAAATCTCTCAGGTAACCAATCATCATTTTTGGTAAATCCTTCTCTAATATTAAAAACTCTTGCCATTGTTGAAATCCTTTCTCCTGCTTTCATTAATTCCCATATTGAAGTATTCCAACCAGTTACTGCTTTTACTATCTCAGTAAGATGATTATAAGACCAAGAAACAAAATAGCACATTAATAGGGCATTAGATAAATAACGCCAATTTGTATAATAAGCTACTGCTCGTACTTTCTTTGGACCTAAATTATCCATTTCTAAAGGTTCTAAGATTCCTATAGAACCATGATAAGCTTGAACCCTATTGTGAACAATTGTATCATCATGTAAGTTAGTCATATGTTCCGCTCCGGTAGGTGAAATCGCATAACCAAGTCCCAATCCTTGTTTAAGACGAGGTTCATGCATTGGAATTTCAGCACCCTTAACATGCATGGCAAATTTATCTGCTCCATTTTTTATCTTATCAGCAGCTCGTTTAACGCCTTCTGCTAATATATCGCCTAAACCATCCCGTTTAGAAATCATTTTGACCATTTGAACCATTGCTTCAGAGTTTCCAAAGTTTAATTTAATACCATCAGTATCTTTATCTGTTAAAATTCCTCTTTCATAACATTCCATTGCGAAACCAATAGAAATCCCAGTTGAGATTGTGTCTAACGAATATTTGTTGCAAATTTCATTCGCTTTACATACTGCTACTACATCATCAACTCCGCAATTGGAACCTAATGCTCCTAGAGTTTCATATTCAGGTCCTCCATAGATAGAATCAACATTCCAAGGATCCCCGATTTTAATAACTTTTTTACAACGAATAGAACAAGCATAACATCCATCCTTCTCAAGTCCTAATGTTTCATTAATTGTTCTAGGTTCTAATGCTTTAGCGCTAGAAAAACCTCCATCTCTAAAATTTCGAAATGGGAGATTACCGGATGACGCGGCTTGTTCCATATAATCTCCTCCTGTACCAAATTCAAAATAGCTTGCAATGCGTTTCTGATAATTCTCATTAAATAATTTTAATAATTCTCGTACTTTTTCTTTGTTAGTTGCTTCTGGTTTTTTATAACCCCTTACTGCAACAGCCTTAAGATTTTTTGAACCCATTACGGCACCCATTCCAGTTCTACCAGCAGCATCTCTTAAATCATTAATAACACAAGCATAACGTACCAGTTGTTCGCCACTAGGACCAATTTGAGCTACACGAACTTTCTTATCATTCAATTCATCTTGTATTATTTTTTGAGATTCACCGGTAATTTTACCCCAAAGATGAGTTGCATCTCTTATTTCTGCATTATTGTTATCTATCCATAGATAAATTGGATTCTTTGCTTTACCCTCAAAAATTATCGCATCATAACCAGCATGTTTCAATTCCGCCCCCCAATATCCACCAACCTCCGCTTCACCAAAACCACCTGTTAAAGGTGATTTGGCACCAACACTGTTTCTTCCTGTTCCAGGAATTGCAAACCCAGTTAATGGTCCTGTAGCAAAAATCAATTTATTATCAATACTTAACGGGTCTATACCCACTTTTAATTCCTTTAAGAGATAATAAGCTACGAGCCCCTCTCCACCAACATATCTACGGTAAAATAATTCATCAGGGTTTTCAATTGAGATTTTTTCTATTGTTAGATTTACCCTTAGAATATTATTGCTATATCCATTTACCATATAAAAACCTTATATTGTATATTTTTTCAATTGTTATTAAATAAAATTTCAACTCATTTATATTTCTTATTTGAATCAAATTTCTGTTAAATAAAATCTATTAGTCTTATTTTTTTCGAGGAATTACTAAATCTTGGAATAAAAGTTATATATATCAATTTTTATTTATTTTTTTGAAGGAATTCTCTTTTTTTAATAAAATGAATGTAAGAAAATTATTATTGCTTGTTTCAGAAGCCGCAGAAGGGAAAGACAATATAAAGGAAGGGGCAGTTGGGTATTATGGTTATGGTATTGTGTTCAGAGATATCGATGATATTACTAAGAAGATGGATATAAGTTATAGTGGTGGAGTCTTTCCTGTAGGTACTACCAGAAAAGTAATGCAAGATTGGGATAAAGATAGAATAAAGGAATTTGATGACTTTTTAAGACATACCCCACATGACGATATGCTCTTAGCAGGTGCAGTTAAAACTCTTGTACCAACACTAGAATTTGGAGGAGAATATGAACATCTATTCGAAGTTTGGATGTTTATTAAGACACCAGAAGACAGAAGGTTCCCTGCAACTCTCCATTACGGGAAATCCGGTTTAGTTATTGGTGGATGGGATCCAGAAAGAACCAGCTTTTATATTAACGATGTAGATTTAATACCAAAATTTCCTAAAAGGTTCAACACTATTATTAATTTTAGTCCTCATGATTTTTCTGAAGAGGAAAAAGAGTCTCTTGCTGAGGCATTTGAACATGCTCTAAGAAAGGTTCCTGTTTCGGATTTTTATGGAATATACAAACATGATTCCGGGAATAGACTTATGGGGGTTAAAGAGGGGAGACCAATTATTGTAGAATTAGGTTTTTCTCCAGAGTTTAGCAAATTAGATTTATTTTTAAATTATACGTTAAAACTTGGGTTGGAACAAGATGAATTTGAAAAGTGGGATTTTCATTAGAAATCTTATTTCTTTCAATAATCATTTAATTTGAATAATAAAGGATAAAATAGGATAAAATATAGTAAAAAATATAAACTCAACAACATTTACAATTAACATCTATTAAAAATTAAATAATTAATATATTCAATATATTTATAACATAAAAATTAGAAATTGATTTATCATGAGTAAAACCAAACCCCATCTAAATCTTGTAATTATTGGGCATATAGATCACGGTAAATCGACAATGATGGGTGCTCTCCTCATCGAGACTGGAGCAGTTACAGAGAGAGAAGCCCGGGAGTTGGATAAAATTGCAAAGGAATATGATAGAGATTCTTGGTCTTATGCTTTTGTTTTTGATCGTCTTAAAGAAGAAAGACAGAGGGGTATCACTATTGATTTGGCGTTTAGAAAATTTGAAACTCCAAATAGATATTTCACCATTATTGATGCACCAGGCCACGCTGATTTTGTCAAAAATATGATTACCGGTGCAAGCCAAGCTGATGCTGCTATCTTAGTTGTTTCTGGAAAGAAGGGTGAAATGGAAGTTGGAATTGCAGCTAATGGACAAACTCGTGAACACGCTTATTTAGCACAGACTTTAGGTGTAAAACAAATTGTTGTAGCTGTGAATAAAGCTGATATTTACGATTATTCTGAGGCACGCTTTAATGAATGTAAGGATGCCGTCGGGGATCTTTTAAGCAGTATAGGTTTTAAATTAAAGGATGTACCCTTCGTACCAACGAGTGGAATGGCAATGGAGAACTTATCACGGAAGAGTGATAAAATGCCTTGGTATGATGGTCCTACATTGATTGATGCGATTGATCAATTTGTCCTTCCTGAAAAACCAACTGATAAACCTTTAAGACTTCCTATTCAGGATGCTTATAGAATTAAGGGGACAGGGGTTGTCCCTGTTGGTAGAGTAGAAACTGGAATTTTAAAGAAAGGGGATAAAATAATTATCATGCCAACTGGATTTCAAGGTGAAATCCGTAGTATAGAAATGCATCACGAAGAGATACCCCAAGCAATTCCCGGAGACAACGTAGGGTTTAGTATTCGAGGCATTACAATGGCAGATGCAAGCAGAGGAGATTGCCTAGGGCATCCTAGTGACCCTCCAACTGTAATTACCCCGAAAGGAAAATGGACAGGACAAATTATAGTTATTTGGCATCCTACTGCCATTGCACAAGGTTATACACCAGTAATTCACGCACACACAGCACAAGTTGCTGCAAAGTTTACAGGTTTACTTAAAAAATTAGATCAAAAGACAAGCGCAGTGATTGAGGATAACCCTAAATTTCTCAAGAAAAATGAATCTGCTATCGTTGAATTATCTCCAATCAAGAAGATGTGTCTCGAAAAATATGAAAATATTCCAGAAATGGGTCGTTTTGCTGTTCGAGACATGGGACGCACTGTTGCCGTTGGAATTGTCAAAGAAATTGACACAGGTACATAAAAAGCCTACATTTTGATTTTTTTATTCTATTTTAACTTATTATATGTTTTTTTAAAATTCTATTTTTAATTAGTTTCAATTTTTTAAAGTTCTTATATGAGAACCAAGAAAGTTAAATGTATTCTCAGAAACATATTTGGATATCATACCCATATTATTTTATTTTTTGAAGTTTTATTTGCCTTTTCTACCTAACAAGTTCTTATCTAGAAAAGGTTGATTTGAAGTTCTTTCAACTAAAACAAAGATTTGTTTTTTAGGGTTGAGTAGTGTTGGAAAATCATCATTATTAAGTTTACTTCAAGGGCGGGAAATATCTAAGGAGAGAAATCCTACAGTTGGATTGGAAATCGAGGATTCAATCCTTAATGGTAAGAAAATTAATATTTGGGACTTTGGAGGTCAAGAACGGTTTAGATTTATGTGGCAGGATTTTCTCAGAGGCACAGGCTTAGCCGTTTTAGTATGTGATTCTACTGAAGATAATATTAGCAAAACTAAAGATATTTATAAAAAATTTTCACGGTATTTAGATGCTAAAATCATAGCAATAGCAAATAAACAAGATCTTCCAGATGCTATGAGTGCGAAGAAAGTTCAGAAAAAATTAGGTATTCGAACATATGGGATGTCTGCGATAAGATTAGACTTAAGAGATAGAATGCGTGAAATTCTAGAATATGAGATAGAAACAAGTTAAAAAAAGTCTAAAAATTACTTAGTATATTTTACCGATTAAATGTGCTATGCGGATGCATTCTGGTAATTTAGAATCTATACAGATCTTTTGTAAGAGTGTTTCTACTTTATTAATTTCTATTCCTTTTGAGTGGAAATAAATTATTGATGCCCCCCCAGCAGTTTCAATTTGAGTTTGATATAAGTTTCCAGCATCAATAATATTTTGTATTTTTTCTCTATATGTATTTGGAAATTTATGAATAATCGCTTTTCTTACAGAATCAAGATCGACTCTTCGATCATTAACCGCAATAATAGGTTTTCTTGTTTCATTGTAAATTTTTTTTAAATTAATAAGATTAAATCCTCCGAATGTAATTGTATGAGTTAATATAAATTGAACGTGTTTTTCATTTTGTTTAACTAATTCTATTAATTTTTCAGTTGCGTTATTGCCATCTATTTCAATTTCTGTACTTATGACATGTACCATTCTAATACCTTGACAAATGACTCCAATTAATTGAGTAGTTTTAGATTTTGCCTTTAATTCGAAAGTTGCATCATCAAATCCAATTGTTATAGGATTATCTTTCATTTTATTATTTCACAGGCAAAAATTTTTTAATATAATTTAAAAGATTAGTAAAGGCGATGGTTGAATTTTTTATTTCTTCGTTTCTATCAGAGAGATCGCCAGAGAGATTTTCAACTAAAAAGTTAATCATTTCCTTCAAAGTCATTTTATTACTAAGCCATACATATGCTACTAAGGATTCAACAGTATCGGCAAGATCATGAGCATTAGCTCTACTTCGTGCAAATTGTTTCATGTTTGCTTTTTTTAATGCTGTTTCCAAAATATTTTTACCTACTTTTTTTCCTGTCCTAACAATTTTGTTATTTGGATTATTATTTGTTAGAAAAATAGATTTTGCTACAGAATAAGAGACGTTTACAATCCCATCTCCAATTTTAGCTAATCCTTTATCAGTTCCGATAATTTTTTGAGATTTATTAAGATTTAAATCTTTGATTAAAAACTCGTAATCCATTAAGATAAGTAGAATTAAGCTGTCTTATAAAGTTTTCATAAAAAAAGAGAATAACACCTTAAATAAGTTTATTAAATAATTTTTGAACTTCTTCTACTTCTTCTCTTAGTGATTCAATACCTTTATTCAAAATATCTTTAATTTTAAATTTTTTTGAATTTTCCACACGTATAAAGATTTTTGGTGGTTCTATACCTGCGGATACTTTATAAGCAGCTATATTTACGCCTTCTATTTCTAATAAATGTTTAACAAGGATATTACAGAATCCATGTGACTGACCTTCAACTATTAATTCATAATCATTTTCTCCTTGACCTTTAATTAATCTTAGATTAAGGTATTTATAGTCAGGAAATCTAGCCTCTTCTTCTAGTTCAAATTCTAATTCTTCCTCTTCAATTGTCTCATCAGCTGATTGAAGTAATGATTCAACTTCCTCTTTTTCTTCTAACTTTGGGTAAATATTCTCAATTTCTTCATCGTCTAAAAATTCATCCCCCAATTCATCAAGTTCATCTTTATCCTTATCTTCTGTCTTAACTGCTTTTTTTTTTGCCATTATTATAACTCCTATTGAATAGGATTAGATAATCTTAATAAAGAATATACAAAATAAAATAAATTTTTTATGGTTTTATACAAAAAATCTGATTTCTCACAAATAGCGATTTGCTAAATCTTTTAATCTTTCGGTAGCTAAATATTGAAGATCCTTTGAACCAAAAAGCGTGACCTTTATGCTCTTTCCCTCAACAGAAACATTTAGATTGAGATAATTCACTTTTTTCTGAACATTTTCAAGAAATTTAATTACATTGTCCAATGAACCACTATTATTATAGAAATGAATTACTTTTTTCCCAACTTTTCTCAATGAAAGACACTTCTTATTACAGTAATAAAAAATAGAATTAAAATCTTAAATTATTTGTTACATTTCCATAATCATCAGCTAGCTTTCTTGTTTCTTTGTTTCCACATCTATTACATAGCAGTTTATTATACCCAATTTTAGTAAGCGAGTCTCCACAGATTACACAATCGGCATAAATAACTCCAAGGTGTTTACTAGCAGTACTTAATTTATATTCATTATAATCCTGTTCTAATACTCGAGCGCGTATTATATCTGTTATTTGAAAAGCGTCATGGATTTTATCTACATATCTATCTGAAATCTGCGATACATGAATATTCCCAAAATAACTTGAATTAAAATGTATTTTGTTATTAATTGTAAAAAAGTTAATTCCAACAGAATATTGGCGCAGGAAAAGAATAGATCCAATAACAATATCTCCAATTTTAACAATCTTACGATCTTTTTCTTGATGTGTACTGATTTCAATTTTTCTTTCGGTCTTATTAATAGTAATTAAACCTGTTTTACTCGCAAAAATTTGTCCATCTTTAGTAAATGTGGATTGTTTATCAGGAAGGAATTCCTCAACCACTCCAATATAATCACCAGTTAAAACAATATCATTATCATTTAGAGATTTCTTACTCAAGGATATCAACAATAGTTTTTTAATTTCTTAAACTCTTTCTAATTTAAGTAAATATTATTAAATAAGATAATTAAATTTGATGTATTAATCTTAAAAGAGTAAACATTTTTTCGGATGAAAATTAATAAAAAAGAATTAATTTCTATTATTCAAAACACCAAAACATTTACACATCCTAAAATAGAATTAGAACAATATTGTATTGATGCTTCCTGTGCTGTAGATATTATTTTTTACGCAGGTTTTGAATTTAATGATATAAATAAAGCTATTGTAATTGATATGGGCGCCGGAACGGGAAGATTATCCATCGCAAGCGCTTTTTTTAACGCTAAATACGTTCTAAGTGTTGATATTGATATGTCTGCTTTAAACATTTTAAGAAAAAATCTTCTTACTCTTGACTTGGCCCAAATTATTTTCCCAGTATGTGCCGATATTGAATATTTTGAAATTTCAAAAAGATTATTACCTAAAAATATGAAAATAACAACAATTATGAATCCTCCATTTGGAGTACAAACCAAATTTGCTGATAGAGTTTTTTTAGATAAAGCATTTTCTTTTTCAGACATTATTTACTCTATTCATTTAGCCAATTTAGAGGTCCAAAAATTCATTTTTAATTATGTTAAAAAATTTAATTGGAAAATCGATAATGTACTTCCATTTAATATGATTCTAGAAAAGACATTTCCCTTTCATACAAAAAAAACCAAAAAAGTTAATGTTCATGTATATAGATTTGTTAGAAAAATAATAAAATAAATTAAGATATTTAAAAAGTTAGAATTATTGAAAATCTTTCCAGGAATCTAGTTTTTTAGGATATTTTGCGTTTTCACCTAACATTTCTTCTATTCTTAGCAACTGATTGTACTTACAATTTCTATCTGATCTACAAGTAGCCCCAGTCTTGATTTGACCCGTACAGAGACCAACTGCTAAATCTGCTATAAACGTGTCTTCAGTTTCACCAGAACGATGTGAAACCATTACATTAAATCCATTATTGAAGGACACTTTCGCAGCCTGTATAGCTTCAGTTAAAGAGCCTATTTGATTCACCTTTAGTAATAATGCATTTCCCGCTTTTTCTTTTATCGCTCTTTCGAGAATTCCAATATTTGTTACCGTTAAATCATCATCAACAATCTGAATAGACTTATCAACTTTTGCGGACAAATTGGCAAAATTTCTAAAATCTTTCTCATCAAAAGGGTCTTCAATAGATTTGAAAGGATATTCATGTATAAGATCCATGTAATACTCTAATAATTCATCTACTGCTAATTTTTTGCCATCAATATTATATAAACCATCTTCAAAAAATTCACTTGCAGCAGCATCCATACCCAGAACAAAATCTGTACCCATTAGAAAGCCAGCAGTTTCAATTGCTTCAATTATTACATCTATAGCTTCTGATGTTAAAGATAAATTCGGAGCAAATCCTCCTTCATCACCCACATTAATCGCAGAGGGACCATATTTCTTTAATAGTAATTTCTTCAAAGTTTGATAGACCTCAACAACATTTTGAACAGCTTGAGAGAACGAATCTGCGCCAATAGGTAAAATCATAAATTCTTGTATTGATAAATTATTACCTGCATGTTTACCTCCATTTATGATGTTGCAACACGGAATTGGAAGTAAATAATTATCTCTTGTCTTGTTATATGCTAAATTATAGATATAAGCGAAAAGGGGTATATCAGATAATTGAGATGCTAATTTAGTAACTGCCAATGATACAGATAGGATCGCGTTAGCTCCCAAATTGCTTTTATTTTCTGTACCATCAATAGAAATCATCTCATTATCAATTATACTCTGTTCTCTAACATCAAATCCTATTAACTTTTTTCCTAATATTTCATTAACATTATCAACTGCTTTTAATACATGTTTTCCCATAAAAGCTTTTTCCCCATCACGTAGCTCAAGCGCTTCTGATACTCCTGTTGATGCACCAGAAGGAACAGAAGCTCTTGAGTAATATGTTCCCGCAAAAACATCTGATTCAACAGTAGGATTTCCCCGTGAATCTAAAATCCATCTAGATTTAATCTTAGTAATTTTAAAATCAGTCATATAAATCTTAATGTTTTTTTAATTGATATGAATATTAATAAAGAATTAAGAAAATTTAATTCTTAATATAATAATATAAAATTTAAATCATACCTAAATAGCATGTCTTTTGAGACTAGACCTTGGGTTGAAAAATATCGACCAAGAGTCCTTAATGAAGTGATAAATCAGAATGGA
Source organism: Promethearchaeota archaeon (assembly GCA_048938005.1). Taxonomy (GTDB): domain Archaea; phylum Asgardarchaeota; class Lokiarchaeia; order Sigyniarchaeales; family SOKP01; genus Loki-b32. The sequence goes on from JBHLMQ010000055.1 coordinate 12,049, forward strand.
ATCATAAAGCGCTTAAAGCAATTTGTAAAAGATAAATCTATGCCTCATCTCATTTTCGCTGGTCCTGCAGGAACAGGAAAAACAACCTCAGCATTAGCAATGGTCAGAGAATTATACGGACGAAAGATGGCAATCAATAGAACTTATTTGGAATTAAATGCCAGCGATGCTCGTGGTATTGATGTTATCAGAACTTATGTTAAAGATTTTGCGAAAGCACGACCTCCAATAGATATTCCCTTCAAGGTGCTAATTCTAGATGAAGCTGATAATATGACGGCTCCTGCTCAACAAGCTTTAAGGAGAACCATGGAAAAATATACAAGAAACTGTCGGATGATTTTAATTTGCAATTATTCTAATAAAATAATTCCTCCGATTCAATCAAGGTGCGTTGTATTTAGGTTTGCTTCATTAAATAATGATGATATTAAAAGTAGTGTAAAATACATAGCAAAACAAGAAAATATTACTTTAACACCTGGAGGTTTAAGTGCTATTGTAGATGTTTCTAGAGGTGATTGTAGACGAGCAATAAATTATTTACAATCTTGTGGTACTATTTCTAAAAAGATCGATCAAGAGATTGTATTTCGAGTAGCTGGAGAGGTTCCTCCTGAAAAAATAAAAGAAATCTTAAACACAGCATTAGACGGGCAATTACAATTGTCTATAAAACTTTTAAATGATTTAATAAGAGAATATGGTCTTTCAGGGCAAAATATTATAAAAAATCTACATAGGGAAATTTATGATTTGAAAATTCAAGAAGATCTTAAAATTGAATTATCTAAACTTCTAGCTGAATTTGAATATAGATTAAGTCAAGGTGGAACAGAAGAAATTCAGCTTCAAGCATTACTAGCTAAAATTGTATTGTTGCAAAGTTCTGAATAATTGATGTTTTAGACCACAGTAAAACTCTTTTTCTTGAAAGAAAACATTCATTCTCTCCTTGGATTTTGGATCTTCTTCAAATTTAACATTATCGTCAAATTTAATATCCCATAAGATTAAACCCTTCGGATCTGCCGGTTGATAAGAAAAAACTTTTGAACTGTCAAATATCTCTAAGAAATCATCATAGCTAATTTCATTTATTCCTAATTCCATAACTTTTTTAACCATACGTCGGACTTGTTGTCGTAAAAACGCTTTACTCTTAAAATGGAAAAATAAATAATTATTACTTATCGATAGTGTTACAGAATCCATATTTCTTATGGTATTTATATCATCTTTTTCTTTTTTTGAGAAATTCACAAAATCATGTCGACCTTCTAATTGCTTACATGCTTGTTGCATTAGTTTAACATCCATATTAGTAGTATTTCGAAGATGAGAAAGAGGTATAGGAACAATATATACATAATGACGCATAATAGCATTGTATCTAGTAGAAAAATCTAGCGGTACTTTTGCACAAGCCCAAATACCAATTTCTTTTGGTAATAAACTATTAATTTCCATTAATATAGGTTTTTTTTCTGAGTTACATGCGAAACAAGCTCCTCGAGCTGATACGAATCTATCAGTTCTGCTTGCAAATTCTAATCCCAAATTTTCAGCTTTGTTAATATATTCTTTTTCATTTAACGCCTCTAAAAGACAACCTTCAATTGTTAAAAAATCGCGTTGTCTTTGGGATCCATAATATTTTTTCTTTCCAATGTAATACACTTTAAAGAGATATTTATTTTTCTTCATAGACATCATCCTTTCTAATTTTTCTGATTGAATATAAATTATAGAACATCCTATTCTTTCCAAACCTCAAAAACTATTTTCATATTATTTTGAATTTTACAAAATGTTAGATTAAAGAAAAAGATTTTAATCTTAAGGAATTTTTTTATATTCTAAATTTAATTATGGTTATTAAAACTATTTCGTTATATAATTTCGAATGAAAAATTATGGTAAAGATCGTCGCTTCATTAAGAAATTTCCGTGATCGCATCAGAACATCGATATCAGTGAAAACTAGTAATATTTTATTTTTTATAGCATTAATACTGGTCGTAGTTCTAGCTATTGTTATAAGATGTAGCCCACTTATAAGAGGAAACCTTCTGATTAAAGCTTTTGACCCCTGGATCCAATGGTATAATGCAGATTACCTGAATGAGCACACTCTTTTTGAATATTTTAATTGGTATGATACAAAAAGTTGGTTTCCTACCGGTATTTACCGAGGAGGAGTACGACCAGGATTAACTTTTACTGTCGTAATTATATACAAAATTCTTAACTTTCTTGGTTTACCTGTATCATTATATCAAATTTGCTTCTTTTTCCCGGCATTTATGGGAGGAGTTACTGTATTAGTAATGTACTTTCTAGGAAAGGAAGTTTTTAATCGTGCGACTGGTTTATTTGCTGCTTTCTTTTTAGCTTTCAATCCAGGGTATTTGCAACGTACTACCGCAGGTTTTTTCGATAATGAAACGATTGGAGTATTTGCAACTTTAATGACATTTTTATTTTACTTGAAGGCAGCTAGAACTGGAAAATTTACCTATTCAGTAATTGGCGGGTTGTCTTTAGGGTATTTATCATTAAGTTGGGGAGGCTATCAATTTGTTTTTTTAATAATACCTATTATTAGTATAATATTAATTTTAACGAATAAGTACAATGAAAATCTATTAATTTCTTATGCTGGAGTTCAAGGGACTGGTCTATTCGTATTTTCATTATATATATTATTTAAACATGAAAGATTATTCACAGATTTGGAAATTGGTGGAGTATTTCTTTTTACAATTATTTTTCTAATTTTTCACATTATACATACGAAAAAAAGTGAATATCCAAACTTTTATGATCGTTTAATAAAAATAATAAAATGGGTTCTTATTCCTGGAATATTAATTTTTGGATTAATAATTTGGGTTGCTCCTGAAATTATACCGTTTGGTTTTGGAGCGAGATTTCTTACAATTCTCAGTCCTCTATTTCGTGAACAAATATCACTTGTAGCTTCAGTTGCAGAGCAAATGCCCAGTGCATGGAGTGTATTTTATTATGATACCTTGATTCCATTATTACTGGTACCCTTAGGAATATATTTTTGCTTTAGGAGACTGAATGCTGCTGATATCTTTTTAATTGCATTCGTAATATTAATGTATTATTTTACAGGAAGTATGATTCGTATAATTTTAATATTTGCTCCTGCCGCGGCATTAATTGGAGCATATGGATTAGTGAATATTTTAAAAATTTTCGGTAGTTTTATAGGAGAGAGAAAAATTAGTGTAAGCAGAAAGAGGAGAAGACAACTAAAAGGAACCTTAGGAAACTCAGAAGTTTTTGCCGTCTTTTTTGTTGTAGGTTTCCTATGTATTTCTCAAGTTGTTCATGCGACTGATATTGCTGTTGATCAAATGTCGTACGGACAAATGGCACCTCTTCAAGGTCAAGTTCACGATTGGGAAGAAACCTTATCTTGGATGAAAGCTAATTTAAAAGGAACGGATGTTGTGGTTTCCTGGTGGGATTATGGATATTGGCTTACTCCCGTTGGAAATGTGACAACAGTTAATGATAACGCTACTTTGAATCGGACTAGAATAGGCTTAACTGGTATGGCGTTAATGCAAACTAATGAAATATACAGTGCGAAAGCATTTCGTAGGTTAAAGGCTGATTATGTTTTAGTATTTTTTGGGTTTCTAATTAATGGACTAGGTGGCGATGAGGGTAAGTGGCCATGGATGGTAAGAATTTGCAATGATCAATATGCAAAATATTTAAAAATGGGATGGCGTGAGGATAATTGGGCAGAAAATTCAGTTTTCGACTATAGTGAATATCAAAATGAAACCACGGGACGTCTGGGAAATAAATGGTTTCAAAGCACATTAGCCAAGTTAATGTTTTGGGGAGAACGAACTGATCCTAATGATCAGGCCCATAATGATTTAAGCCAATATTACGCTAATCAGATAAGTGATAGAGTAACTCAAGAAGGTGAATTATGGGCTGAAGAGATACCTTTTAATGGAAGATATGATTCTCAAGTGTTTGTTAAAGAATATTTCTCTAAGCTAGGGCTGGTAAAGTTATTTAGAGTGGATTACACTGTATTAGACTCCAGTTTTATTATTAAAAATGCAGAAGTTTTTGACAGTGGATATGCAACCTTTAAATTAAAAAATACTGGTACAAAGGATTTATTTATCGACGCAGTAGAAATCAACGGAGTAGATTATGATTTTGTAATGAGTAGTGTAAATAATACAGTAGTGCAAGGTACTGATTCTCTAGTTTGGGTGGATATAAAATCAAAAGGAACAACCTTCAATCAAGATGATGTTGTGTCTATAAACGTAACAGCCCAATCAGAAGCCTTATACGGGAGAACATATGAGTTTACGAATGCAACCAGCAACTTTTTTGTTAAGAAGGCCGTTCAAGGAGAAATTAAAATCAATAAGGAAAATAGCAAAGTTATTCAAGTTAATCCTTCTATTTTTGATGTATACCTTGAAGTGGAAAATATTGGAGATACTATTACAGTTTTAGATAGATTTTATGTAAATAATGATACGATAGAAAATAGATTTAATTCAGAAACCATTAAATACTTAAATGGTTCTGCTATCCTTGAACCAGGACAAAAAGCAAATGTTTATCTACCAAACGCACCAGCAAGTTTTTCCCTTGCTGTTCCCCCAGATTATATCCCAGAGTATAATAAGATTGGAGTAGCCACTCCAAACAATATATATGATGAAATATTATTCACTTCAAATGTTGAAAATTTTTCTCTTTCAATATTAAGCGAAGAACGAATTCTATCTCCTGAATTATTGGCATCCCTTAATGGAAATTTTAGAAAACACATCCCAATCGATTTTAATAACTCCTATGGTTATACATATGATAATGGAACCACAATTTTAAATATAAAAATAAAAAATACTGGAGATATCATATTTACATTGGATTCGGTTTATCTAGCAGAATCTTTAACAGAACCTTTAACACCAGTTAATTCTCTGGATTTCTATCCACTAAGTGGCAACCCATATTTAGAAAGCAATCAAGAAGATGTAATAATTATATATGCAACCGGTGGTACAAATAATTACACTAGTGGAAATGTGAATGATGAAATATTAGTATGTATTACTGGAAATTTCGGAACTACTGTTGCTTCGGATATCGGATATATTCATACTATAAGAGATCGAGAAGATATCCAAATTATTGAAGAGATTGATGGAAAGGCGGTTTCATACATATACGCAAACGAGACTGGGAAACTGCTAATTAAAAATACGGGAAACGAACCAATAAACTTAACTAATATATATATTAATAATACATTGGTAAGTAATTTAGAATACCTATATGGAGATGGCTCTTTAGATATCCAAGAATGTAGTATAGTAAAATTTGATATTACTGGTTTAAAGATTAACAAATCAAATGAGGTATTAGTAAATGTTACAACAACTAATCCATCAATATTTACAACTATAACATTAAATGCTTACGTAGATTCTGCATATTATAATATAATAATCGATGATGTTGGAACATCAGCGATTAATCCTGGAGATTTGACAATCTTAATAGAAAATATGGGGTTACTAAATGTTACACTCGCTTCTGTTTATATTAATAATACCTACTTCTCCTTGGATGCTTTCAATAAACTATCCATAGAGATTGGTTCAGGAGATTCACTGGAATTAACTATTGATATGAGTGATGTTATAGATAAAATTCCTACAGTTAGTGATGGTGCTAGTTTAGAAATATTAGTACGTACTGAAGAAGGGGCTGAAGATACTCACGAAGAAATCGTTATTTAATTAAAATTTTAAATTTTTATTCAGAGATTATTTTCTATTTTTCGTAAAAATCATAAGATATTATTCATAAGAATATCTATAGTGTTACCTCTCGTATAATACCTTTAATAAATATATAAAAATAATTAGAAGTTATTCGTTAACTCTTATGAGCGCTAGCTTTCAACTCTATACTGACTTCAAACCTGCTGGAGATCAACCCTTGGCGATTTCCATTCTTGCAAATAATATTAAGGATGGTAAACGTTTTCAAACTTTATTAGGGGCTACTGGTACTGGAAAAACTTTTACTATTGCTAATATAATTCAAAATATTCAGAAACCAACTTTAGTGATGGCTCCAAATAAAACATTAGCAGCTCAACTATATAATGAATTAAAAGAGCTTTTCCCAAATAATGCCGTCCATTATTTTGTATCTTATTATGATTACTATCAACCTGAGGCTTATATGCCAATTTCTGGCTTATATATTGAAAAAGATTTTAGCGTTAATGAAGAAATTGAACGTTTAAGACTTGCAGCCGCTCACGCTGTAAGAACTCGAAGAGATGTAATCATTGTAGCGACTGTCTCCTGTATCTATGGCTTAGGTAATCCAGATCTTTGGGAGAAGATTGCTCTTTATGTAGAAGTAGGTATGAATATAAAAAGATCTGAAATTTTAAAGAAACTAGTAAAAATGAATTATGAACGAAATGATATCGAATTTAAACCAGGGAAAGTACGAGTAAAAGGGGACATCATTGATATATATCCTGCATATCTAAATAATGGAGTTAGACTCTCTCTATTTGGGGATGAAATTGAATCTATTACAGAGATTCATCCCATTTCCAATAATCCAATAAAAGTAGTACCCAATTATCGAATTTTTCCCGCTACTCACTTTATAATCCCAGATGAAAATAAAGCAAGGGCACTTGAACTTATAGCAGAAGAACTAGAAGAGCGAATTAAATTTTTTAAAAGTCAGAAAAAATATGCTGAAGCGAAATGGATCGAGAGAAGAGTTAAATTTGATTTAGAAATGATGAAAGAAATGGGATGGTGTAAAGGTATAGAAAATTATTCGAGACCTTTAGATGGTAGACCACCAGGAACACCTCCCATGACTTTAATGGATTACTTTCCAGATGATTTTTTAATAGTTGTTGATGAATCTCATATAACAATTCCACAAATTCATGGGATGATTGGAGGGGATCGTTCTCGTAAAAAGAACCTTGTGGATTATGGATGGCGTTTGCCAAGTGCCTATGATAATAGACCTCTTACATTTGAAGAATGGGTAAGTAAAATAAATTATATTATTTTCATGAGCGCTACTCCGGGAGATTATGAGTTAGAAAAAAGTGGGGGAATTTCTGCAGAACAAATAATTCGACCAACCGGTCTTGTTGATCCCAGAGTAGAAATAAGACCTGCAAAAAATCAAATTGATGATTTATTAGAAGAAATCCGAAAAGTAATTAGTAATAATGGTAGAACTCTTATAACAACTCTGACAAAAAGAATGGCTGAAGATATTGCAGAATATTATAACGAACTAGGATTGAAAATAACATATTTACACTCAGAAGTCGATACTGTTGAAAGATTTGAAATACTACGTCAATTGAGGGATGGTACTTTTGATGTTCTTGTTGGAATTAATCTTTTAAGAGAAGGTTTAGATTTACCAGAAGTACAATTAGTTGCAATTTTGGATGCAGATAAATTAGGATTTTTAAGAGATACTCGTTCTTTAATACAAACTATTGGAAGGGCTTCGAGAAATGTTGAAGGAAAAGCAATTTTATATGGAGATAGGATTTCTCCAGCTATGAAAGCAGCAATAGATGAAACAAATAGAAGGAGAAATAAACAAGCTAGATATAATGAAGAAAATAAAATTACTCCTCAAACGATTAAAAAAAACATCTTAAAATCTCTATCAGAAGAGCAAGAGTTTAAAGACAGAGAAGTTAAGAAATTGAAACAAAGTGTAAAAAATAAAATTAAACAACTTGAAAGCAAAGGAGATATGGATATTGTTATTGAATATCTAGAAAATAAAATGTTCATGGCAGCAAGAGAACTAAGATTTGAAGATGCTGCTTATTTAAGAGATAAAATAAAAGAAATAAAAGAGGATTACCTTTAATCTTAAATTAATCCATTAATATTTAATTTTGCTCCTATAATTAAATTTAATAATAATTTTATATTCTCCAATCAGTTTGAGCTCATGATTAGAAAATTAACACCCATTGGGAGTAAAAATAGAATATTTGAGGATTATAAAATAAATCCATGAAATTTTTGTTTTATAAATGATTATAAATATTAGTTATAATAATGAGTCAGAATTCAATCATTATTAAAGGAGCAAGGTAGAATAACCTTAAAAACATTGATGTTGTAGTTCCACGAAATAAATTAGTGGTTATTACAGGAATTAGTGGAAGTGGCATTCTTCTGAACTTATAATTTCAATTAATCTCGGTTTTGTTGATAAGAGCACGTTCTTC
>JBHLMQ010000056.1:0-20211 GCA_048938005.1 Promethearchaeota archaeon
CTATTAGAGAATCCTTAAAATTAACTTCTCAAACTATTAAAGAAGCTAGTGAAAAATTTTCAAAAGCTTTAGAGGATACTATGGCAAGGATGTCAGATTTAACAATACAGATGAATATAAGAGATACTATTTTAAAGAGTCTCGGAATTGATGGAATAATTCCAGATTTTCTAAAAAAAAAGAAGTAATTGCTAAATTTTTTTTTCCTTCTCATATCTCTTAAAAACTAAATATGCGATTGTAAGTGAAATGATATAAATAATAGTAAATGATGACCATAAAATGATTTCATTTACATTATTTTCAATTACTCCCATAATAGCTTTATATATAAAAAAAATACTAAATAAAGATAGTAACAGTATTCTTGATTTTACTTTATCCATGTTTCTTTAAAAAGTTATAATTAGTAATTAAAATAATATAATACTTAAAATTAAAAGTATAATAAAGAATAATAGAAAAAAAATTGTTATTTTGAAAAATGTCTGAAAGAACTCCTCCTGTTTGTTTTGTGTGTGGTAAAAGCTGCAAAAATACGATGGAAAATACACATTACTGTATATGTGATGTAGCCATATGCCATGATTGTATAAATTCTGTTAAGAAGAATGATAAAGTCTGGATTTGCCCACATTGTAAAGAAGAAAATGATATTGAAGAAAGTAGGTTGTTCAGAACAAATTAATTCTTTATATTCTCACAAAAATAAAAAGCTATCTTTATTTTACCTATTTAAAAAAATAATAATATTTTTGATTTTCGATGTCAACTAACATAATTTCAAAAGTTTTAGAAATAGACAACTGTAATAAAGATGGATTTGTTAAAGCTCTCTATAAACCAGAGTTTTGGTTAACTGTTAATCCTTCCAAAAAAATGGAAGCAGAATTTATAGCCCCAAACGTATTATATACTAAAATTATAGAGGAAATTATCGGTTTTAAAGTTGAGATGGAAGGAGAACTGGTGTTACAAGACAAAGGAGAGCAAGAAGGAGGAAAGGGGCGACTAATTGAATTAAATGTTCGAAATAATAAAGATGTTAGAGAATTAGAAGGACGTATACGTGTAAAGGAAATTTCAACCAATAAATCAAAAATAGGAGTTTTTATAAACAGTTTCACACTTGGAAGTGATTTTCTTAATTTAATTGGAAAGAGCGCTGCAGAATTAACATTGAGGAATAAAATTACTGAAATGTTGAGAAAATTAGAAAAATGGTTAAAAACAAACTCTTTAGATGATTTAATTTAAATTTCAGATACAATATATTAATTAATATTAAAGACTAATATATATTGGAGATTTTTGAAAAAACGGGTTAAAAAATGAATATATGGATTATGGAATCAGATAGTGGTATTACTCTTGTCTACAAGCCGTACATGGATTTTCCTGTAAATGAAGACTTAGTATCGGGACTTTTGACAGCACTTAATCAATTTACTATTGTAGAATTCAAACAGGGTATAGAATCTATTGAGATGGGGGGTTTAAGGTGGGTTTACATACAGGATAAAGATACAAATCTTTTATTTATAGGGGCAGATTCTAAAGATGTAAAAGCGGATATATTAAGAGCACGTCTAGATGTGATACGTCAGACTTTTATTCAACAATATCATAATGAAAAAAATCGTTGGGGTAGTAAATGGGCTGGAAATGTTGAAATTTATAAACCTTTTGAACAAGTTATTGATGAGTTCTATACTCAATGGAAACAAGCAGAGCGTATAACTACAGTAGCTGAATTTTTTGATATTTTAGGAATATTTCAACAAATATTAAATTTAGTTATCAATGTAATAGAAGGCCATTTAGATGAAAAGAAAAAGGAGATTATGTATGATAGAGTTGAAGAAATGTTTAAAAACTATTCAAATCTCGAGATTGTTCAAGATAATCCTGAATTGAGTAAAATCACATTTGTAAGAAATGTAGGATTTAATGTCATTAGTATAGATCCTATGAACAGTGATATGTACCTTGTCGAAAAGCAAATAATAAACTTGATTCGTCGAATTGTTGAAATTCTTAAACAAGAAGAAGGGTATTTTCCAAGTTTAAAATATTTTATTAAAGAGAATATCTTTGATTATTTATTGTCAAACTTTAACCTCTTAAATGATTTAAACTTATTCACATTTTTACTGCAACTTTTTTTAATTAAATGATTTAATTTCAATTTATTCATTATTGTTAAGGATTTATTGGTATATTTCGATGATATCATTGAAATATGCGATGTAATCCTTATAAAAGTAAAATGGACTTATTTTAAATAGATTTATTAAAAGCTGATTATTTAAGTTATTTATTGACCTCAAATAACTAAATTCGTAAGATAATGGAACCCATTCTGCTTATAATAATTTTTATTTTATTCATCGTAATTATTTTGAGTTATTCGAAATCTGGTCTTGATTTTGTTGCTATTTCTTTAATCTGTTGTTTTATTGCTGCTACAATTACTGGATTAGTGAAGGGTATCGGTATTAATACTTTTATTTTATCCATTGAATGGGAAGCGATTATTATTATATTAAGTATGAGTATTATAACAAAAATAGCCCAAGATTCAAATATTTTAGAGTTTGTAGCAGTGAAACTTTTCAAATTTTCACGTGGTGAACAAAGAATTTTTTTTTGGTACCTCTGTATTATTACTACCCTTTTAGCTGCGATAATTAGCGATGTTGTTGTAGTTTTAATTTTGGCCCCTATTGTGATAAGGCTTTGTCATTTTCTAAAAATTAGAGCTGGAACGTATCTTTTGGGAATGACTATTTGCATTAATATAGGCTCAATACTAACTCCGTTCTCAAGTGGAGAAAATATTATTATTTCTACTGCAATTACTGCAGCAGGGATTGCAAAGCTAGATACACTTTATTTTATTCAGTATTATTGGGGATTTTCATTCTTTTTATTATTTGCGACGATTTTTTTAATAGACAGATTTGTTTTGAGAAAAGAGCCAAAAATTGAAGATCTTCAAAAAAAATATGTTATAGACTTAATAAACACAGATATTATGGTAAAAAATAAGAAAATGTTTTACTTCAATAGTATTGCAATAATAATAACAATTATTTTATTTGCTGTTCTTCCGTTATTATATTTAACAGCCGCCATTTCCGCATTAATTCTTGTATTAGTGAACAGAAGTTATACAAAAAAGCCAATGAGCGAACTTTTAAAAGATATTGAATGGGAAATTATATTTTTTTTTATAAGTTTATACGTCGTTATAGAGTGCCTTTTGCAAGCAGGATTTCAAGATTTAATTACACAAATTCCGTTCGAAATGTTCAATCCTTTTTTAATATCGTTTTTCTTACTTATAGTAGTAAGTTTCATCTCAGGAGTAGTCGCTAACACACCAACAGCATTGATCTTCATTCCAATAGTACAAACTCTAGCTAATAATTTCGGATCAGTTCCTTTGCTTTTTTCTTTCATAATTGGTATCAATATTGGAGGTAATTTCATTCCTCAAGGTGCCGCTTGTGATATGATGACTTTAAAAATAGCTCGAGATTCAGGTGTTGAAAATATGAGTTATAAACGTCTATTAAAGATGGGTGGTGCTTTTGCCTTAATTCATCTTGGATTTTCAATAATATTTTTATTAATTCTAGTACCGATTTTTGGATAACGATAACTTTAAAAAAAGAAAATATGAAATATTAATTATCTATAAATAATCTCTCATGCGCAGTAGGTCAATCACGCGCTCAAGCGAAATTATATATGCTCTTCTTCGATTATATTATTACATTTTTGAGTAAGTTCAAAAATTGATTTCCCATATGAAACAATTATATATAAAAAAACTTAAAAATTTTGATATTTATAATATTTTAATAGTCGAAGAGAGTTCATTTTTTAACAATTTCCCCCGCACATTATACGGTATTTAATATTATAACCGAACTTTCTTCGATATGTTTAAATATTATTTATTACATATATCATATTAGAGAAAACAAATTAATTTAAAATTAATGAAAAGGTAAAAATGAACCTTATTCAGATTTATAAGAAATTTGAATTTCAATTAATATAGACGAGTTGATTGTGATGGTAACCTGTCCGAAATGTGGAGAAGAGTACTCATTAGGTAGAAAAATTTATCACAGCTGTGAAGGGTTTTCAATAGAACACGGTGTTATTTTTAATGACGATCGTGTAAATCGTCCTTGGAATTGTCATTCAATGGATGAAGTCGATAAAAGAATTTTAAATATATTACAAAAAAATGACAAAATTTCATATCGAGAGTTAGCAGAAAAGTTGAAATTAGCAGCAAGCACAATTCATAATAGAGTAAAAAAGATGATTGAAGAGGAAATAATAAAACAATTTGGAGCTATAGTAGATCCAGTGAAAATTGGCTATAATACTATAGCTATAGTAGGGCTCTCAGTTGATCCAACAAAAATGAATAAAATTGCAGAGAAAATAGCATCATATAATGAAACTCAACTTGTAGCGATATCATCTGGAGATCATGATATTATAGCTCAGATCATCGCTAAGGACGAAAAGACACTCTGGAACTTTATAAATATAAAAATCAAGACAATAAATGGAATAAAACCTCAAATTCATGTATCTAACTTTTTAGATATATATAAATCAACGCAATCAATAAAAATTGTATAGCAATACTTCTATTTTTTCTTCCCATTTATTCATCATCAAATTGTTTTACAATTGTAAACCAAAAATTCACTATTGAATTAATAATTCTATAAAAATCCTTCATTTCTAAAGGTTTGATTACATAACAATTAGCATGGAGATTGTAAGCTTTTATTAAATCTTCTTTTGCATCTGATACTGTTAAGATTACCACGGGAATCCGTTTTATTTTATCATCATGCTTGAGTTCTTTTAGTACCTCAAATCCATTCATCTTTGGTAAATTTAAATCTAAAATGATTAGGTTAGGGGGTTTGGCATTAGAGAATTTTCCTCTCCTCTTTAAAAAATCAATAGCTTCAACGCCATCCCTAACAATATCTAAAGTACTGACAATTTTATTCTCTTTAAGAACTTGCTTAGTAAGTTGAATGTCTGCAGCATTATCTTCTACGAGTAAGATGTGAGCCTTAATTCTTGTATATTCATTTACCATAATATATACCACTAGTCTTTAATTTTTTCTGGAAAAATTGTAAAGAAGAAGGTTGATCCTTTCCCAATTTCTGATTCTACCCATATTTTTCCACCATATCGTTGAACTATCTTTTTACATATAGGTAATCCTATCCCTGTACCTGGATATTCTTCTTTAGTATGTAGCCGGTAAAAAATGTTAAAAAGCTTACCAAAATAGTCTGATTCAATACCTATACCATTATCTTTTACAGAGAATAACCACTTATTATTAGTTTTGGTTACCCCTATATGTATTCTAGGTGTTTCTTGCTTTCGGAATTTTATGGCATTACTAAGTAAATTCTGAAATAATTGTATAAATTGAGATTTATCTACTTTTAATATTGGCATTTCATCATAAGTTATAATTGCACCACTTTCTTTTATTGATTCATGTAAATTAAACAGGGCATCCTGTAAAATAACCTCAAGGTTAGTTAATTTAGGAGGTTGAGCGTGTGTTGTGATTCTTGAATATGATAATAAATCTTTTATAAGGGTATTCATTTTTTTTGCTCCGTCTGTTATAAAGTGTATAAATTCTTTACCATCCTTATCAATTTTATCTTGATATTTATCTTCTAGAAGTTGAGAAAAGCTTACAATTGCTCGTAAAGGTTCTTGCAGATCGTGTGATGCTACATAAGCAAATTGCTGTAAATCTTCGTTAGAGCGTCTTAAATCCTCCATAATTTCATTAAATTCAATTTCTCTTTTTGAAATATGCTCAGATAGGAATGATACTACTATTCCAACAATAATTAATGAAATACCTCTCAGAAAATTATTTATTGTCTCTAGATTAAAAATCCCATAATCCTGAATGATATGAAAAAGTATTAATATTACAGCTAAAAAAGCAGGAACAATTAAACCTGTCTTTTTCCACCAGAGACTTGCCAAAATTGAAGGGAAATAGAAAAAATGCGCCACTAGGATAGAAGTTTTAAATATTAACTCGAAATAATAAATTAATAAACACGAGAGGATAATTAATATTAAAATAATCACAATTCTTATTCTTTCTTCTTTAAATTTCGAATTCATTACAATCATTTCTCTTATTTTATTATATATTCATTAATTTGATTTTTTTTTAAAATTGAGAAAAAATCATGGGAAATATTCTTTATTAATAAAAATATTGTCCAATGGAAAATAAATTTTATCGAACAAAAATATTATAACTTCTAATTCAGAAAATGAGATTTCAGTTTAAAATTTACAATCAAAATTATTCTTTCTAAATTATAAATAAAATAATTATTTATATTAAAATGAATATTATTCAGAATAAGAGAAATTAAGATGAAAAAGATTTTAATTTTAAAAAAATGCATAAAAAGTATTTTCAGGTGAATAAAAATAGAGGATAAAAAACTCAATCTACTATTAATTGAAGATAATACTGCTGATGTGCGTCTTATTGAAGAATTATTAAAAACTTCCGCAGAATTCAAATTTGATTTAAAATCATATCCTAGACTATCTGAAAGTTTGAATAGTCTTAAAACTAGAAGCTTTGATATTATTATATTAGATTTAACTTTGCCAGATAGCGATAGAGAGACTACTTTAGAAAGAGTTTTAAGTGTGATAGACACAATACCTATAATTATTTTAACTGGGTTGGATGATAAGGAATTTGCATTGCAATCTCTTCAAAAAGGAGCACAAGATTATATGGTAAAAAGTGAGCTTAATGGACCAAGTTTAACACGGGCGATCTTGTATGCTATTGAACGGCACAGAATTGAAAGTGAAAAGTTAATGGGAAAGGTTATAAAAATACCACTTGATAAAAAAGATAAAGAAATCCTTAATCTACTACAAAATAATTATAGAATCTCTTATAAGGAATTAAGTAAAAAAGTGAATCTTGCCGCTAGTACTATACATAATCGAGTACAAAATATGATAAAAGAAGGAATCATAAAAAAATTTGATACTCTCGTAGATCCACTTAAAATCGGATTTGAATCTATAGCCATTCTTGGTCTCTCTGTTGATCCATTGAGATTGGACGATATAGCAAAAAAACTAGCCATTTATGATGAGATACAATTAGTTACATCCTCAACTGGAGACCATAATTTATTAATAAAAATTATTGCGAAAGATGAGAAAAATCTCTGGAGATTTATTAATGAAGAACTTAAAACACTAGATGGAATTCAACTACCAATACATGTGTCAAGTTTTATAGATATTTTTAAAATGACTCATAAGATTAATTTTAGAATTGAATAAAAAGGATAAATTATTTTTATCCTATGAGATCTCTGTTTCTAGATATATTTTCTTCCTTTCTATACTAAATCTTGCACATTTTTCTCAGCAGTAGGTTTAACAGGTCTTATAAATTATATTCTTCCATCTCTGGTTTATAGATTGATTAATATTTTGTAGGATAATTATTAATTATATCGCTTGCCGACTCTTACATTTTTTGTTTTAATAAAGAATTGCTTAAAAAATAATTTAAGGGAAAATTCCTCTCAACTCAATTGCTCTGGCTAATCTTGAAATAGCAATAATATATGCGGCTATTCGAAGAGTAATATTCTTTTCTTTTGATAGATTATAAACTTCCTCAAATGAACTTACAAGAATATTTTTTAACTCTTGGTTAATTCTATCTAATTTCCAAAAATAACTATGAATATCTTGAATATACTCAAAATAAGAGACACATAAGCCTCCAGCATTAGCAAGAATATCAGGGACTATTATTATCTCCTTTTTTTTCAAAATATTATCGGCTTCTGGAGTAGTTGGTCCATTAGCACCTTCTAATATAATTTTACAATTAATTTTAAAAGCATTTGATTGGGTTATTTGGTTTTCTACTGCTGCTGGGATTAAAATGTCACATTTAAGCGTTAATAAATCTTCATTAGTGATAAATTTATAATTTTTATTTTGAAAATCTTTGAAATAGTTATTCCTATCTCTCCATTCTAATAACTCTTTAATATTTAAGCCTCCTTCGGCATATAAACCTCCGGTAATATCCGACACAGCAATAATCTTACAACCTTTTTCATATAAAATATTAGCAATATGTCCCCCAACATTGCCAAATCCTTGAATTACAATATTCTGGGTTCTTAGATCTATATCTATTTTATTGCATAAAGCTTCGAGAACAAAAAATAAACCCATCCCTGTTGCCGTTTCTCTCCCAACTGAACCTCCTATTTCTAATGGTTTCCCCGTCACTACTCCAGGAATAGCTCTCCCTTTATGCATAGAATAGGTGTCCATAACCCAAGCCATAATTTGCGGACCTGTATTAATATCTGGAGCAGGAATATCCATATCCGGTCCAATAATATTTATGATTTCTGTTGTATATCTCCTAGTTAGCCTTTCTAATTCCTCTTTTGATAATTTTTTTGGATCTACACATACACCTCCTTTTGCTCCTCCAAGAGGTAATCCCAATAAGCTGCTTTTCCAAGTCATCCAAGTAGCTAGTGCTTTAACTTCATCAAGATTAACATTTGGTGCAAATCTAATACCTCCCTTGCCAGGACCCCGAATAGTTGAATGTTGTACTCTGTAACCTTCAAAAATCTCTAAATCTCCATCATCCATCTTAATTGGAATTGAAACAATTAAAGAACGTTCTACTCTTTTGAGATATTTCCTAATATTATTACTTAATCCAATTTTTTCGGCAACAATATCGATTTGCTTTTTTGCCATTTCAAATAGGTTTGTCTCAATTAAAATTTCTTTCTCTACAATTCCAGAAACATCAATTTGATCAGGTGTAACAAGTGTTATTTGATCCTTTTTTTTATTTTCTAGCATTTCCGAATAGAATTCAGTTTTGATTTTTTCATTTTAATTGATTAGATTATATCTCTTCATCTTATATATGTTGTATAATATTTATA
Source organism: Promethearchaeota archaeon (assembly GCA_048938005.1). Lineage (GTDB taxonomy): Archaea > Asgardarchaeota > Lokiarchaeia > Sigyniarchaeales > SOKP01 > Loki-b32. The sequence continues at coordinate 9,075 of JBHLMQ010000056.1, forward strand.
AATTTGCCGAATTTTATCCTAGCATTATGCTCTCAAAGCGAAAACATTTCGAACAATAAAAAATCAGATGACTTTCATTCGGTTAGTCTATTAAATCTTTTTCATAATAATTTAGGATGCTTTTCGAATAAAGATAAGAATATTCTTTAAAGAAAAGAGATTAAAAGATTTCAGAGATTTTGAAAATTAAATTTGATGAATTCTTCACAGGTTAATCTCTATTAACGAAAATATCAAGAGTATTTATAAAGTTAGGCCACAGAAGGTAAGATCAAGAAACGCTTTATAATATAAATTAAAAATTTAATTAGAAAAAAAAAGAAATATTATCATAACCATCCTCTCAACTTCATAGCTTCTATAACTCGGTCAATAGCTATTATATAAGCTCCCATTCTGTTATGTGTTTCGTATTTTTTAGATTGTTCTACAGTAGAACGGTAAGCTCTTGTCATAACTCTATCTAATGCTTCAAACACCTCTTTTTCGGTCCAAAAATAACGGTAATAACCTTGAACCATTTCGAAGTATGAGACTGTAACTCCTCCTGCATTGCATAAAAAATCAGGAATAACATCAATGCCTTTCTCAAAAAGGATTTTATCTGCATCTGGAGTTGTAGGACCATTGGCAAGTTCAGCAATGATCTTACAATTAATATTGTTTGCGTTTTTATTAGTGATAACATTTTCAAGAGCGGCTGGAACTAATACATCACATTCTAATTCTAATAATTCTTCATTTGAAATTTCATCAGTTCCTTTTAAACCAACCACCGATCGTGTTTTCTCTTTAAATTCTGCTGCTACCCAGGGATCAATTCCATCTTTATTAAAAATGCCACCTTTCGAATCAGAAACTGCAATTATTTTACAATTAAAGTCATCTTTTAATAGTTTTGCTGCCCATGATCCAGCATTTCCATATCCTTGAATTACTGCTGTTGCCCCATTTAAGTTTAAACCAACATCTTTAGCTGCCTCCCTAATACAATAAACACCACCTTTAGCTGTAGAAATTGATCTACCTGCACTACCACCTAATGGTAAAGGTTTTCCAGTGATAACGGAGGGTGCATGATGACGTACTATGCGTTCATACTCATCTTGCATCCAAGCCATGATTTGCGGATTTGTATAAACATCTGGAGCTGGAACATCAATATTAGGGCCAATAAAATCAGCAAGTTGTCTAATATAGCTTCTTGCCAGAATTTCAAGTTCTCGATTACTCATAGTTCTTGGATCACATATTATTCCACCTTTTGCTCCTCCTAGAGGAATATCAACACAAGCTGTTTTCCAAGTCATCCAAGCACTTAAAGCTTTTACAAGAGAAGCGCTTTCATCTGGGTGCCATCTAATTCCTCCTTTCATAGGACCTCGAGCAGAATTATATTGAGATCTAAAGCCTTTAAACGTCTTTAAAGACCCATCGTCCATTTTCATTGTAATTTTTATCACTATAAACCTCTCGGGTTCACTCAGAGCGTTGTAAACCTCAAAATCGGTATCACTGATCTTACAAGCGTCAGAAAGTTGTTTCTGAGAAATTTTGAAAGGGTCTAAAATTTCACTCATATTAATTTCACTCGTTTTTATTAAATTTCATTTGTTTTTATTTCTCTTAGAATTGAATTTTTTTCAACATAAGCAATAAAAATAAATATTTTCTGAAGAAATTTTATGTTTCTTTTTAATTAAATTGAATAGTAATTAATTAAATAAAATAATAACAATAAAAGTTTGCTGTGGGAAAGATCTGGGAAACTAATGAGTATTTTTAAATACCTATTCTCATTTCTCAATGTGGGCAAATTTGTTTTTTAAATATTCATGAATAGCTTTTGCTGCTCGTTTTCCTGACCCCATTGCCGAAATCACAGTAGCAGAACCCGAAACTATATCTCCCCCCGCATAAACTCCTTCTATATTGGTTCTACTATTTTCATCAGTTTCGAGATATCCCCATTTAGTTAGTTTTAAGTCAGGAATTGATTTAGTTAAAATAGGATTAGCAGTAGTACCAATACCTAATAATACAGTGTCAGTTTCAATGAAAAATTCAGAATTTTCAATTGGTATGGGTCTTCTCCTTCCTGAATCATCTGGTTTACCTAAACGCATTTTAATAGCTTGAATCTGTTTTACATTATCATTTTCGTCTCCTATAAACCTTAAAGGACTAGATAAGAAATGAAATTCAATTCCTTCTTCTAATGCATGGTGGTATTCTTCTTTTCTTGCAGGCATTTCTATTTCCGATCTTCTATAAACAACTATCACTTTTTTTGCCCCTAATCGCTTAGCTACTCTGGATGCATCAAGAGCGGTATTTCCACCACCAATAACAGTTACGATTTCTCCTACTTTAATTGGTGTATCATATTCTGGAAATCTGTAAGCTTTCATTAAATTAGCTCTTGTGAGGAATTCATTAGCTGTTAAAACCCCATTTAAAGTCAATCCAGGGATTTTAGGAAACATAGGGAGTCCTGCTCCTACTCCGATGAAAAAAGCTTCGAATCCCATATCCCTTAAATCTTGAAGAGACAAAATTTTGCCAATAATTTTATTATACTTTACTTTAACATCAAGCATTTTTAATGTTTCAATTTCATCTTTAACAATCTCTTTTGGCAATCTGAATTCTGGAATACCATAAGTTAATACACCGCCACCTGCATGGAATGCTTCAAAAATAGTGACATCATACCCTTTTCTGGCAAGCTCTCCTGCACAAGTTAGTCCTGCGGGTCCTGAACCGATAACAGCAACTTTAATATGATTCGGAGCTTTACACTCTGGGCATTCCTTTAACTGATTTTCTCGTTCCCAATCAGCAATAAATCTTTCCAAATATCCGATCGCGATTGGTTCTTCTAACTCATTCATTAAACATGTTTCTTCACATTGAACTTCTTGAGGACAAACTCTTCCACAGATAGCGGGTAATAAATTATAGTCTTTCATCACTCTAAGTGCATCAATGTATTTCTCGTCTCTAAGTAATCTTATAAATCGGGGGATATCAATATTAACTGGACATCCAGAAACACAGTGAGGAAAACCACATTGTAAACACCTCTTAGATTCCAATTTTACCATTTCTAATGTTAATCCTTTGGGTACTTCCTGAAAATTAGTAACTCTTATATTTGGATATTGTTCCGGCATTTTTGGCCTTCTTAGCTCCTTATAGAACTTTTCTTTTGATAGACTAACTCTTTTTAATCTATTAAAACTCTCATCTTCCTCACTTATTTCTTTTGATTCAATTAAGTGAAGATCTAATGCTTTTTGGAATAAATCCGCACCTTTTTTAGTTCTGATAATGACTGTTGACCAATCTGACTCAGATCCGAGAGAACCAACAGCAATATCTGCTTGTTCGGATGTAAAATCACCACAGAAAAAACATCCTAATCTACTATAAGTTTTGAGTTTTTTTACAGGTATAGTATAAATGGAATGATCTTTATGAAAAGCATAAAAGCGTCCTTTATCGATATCCATTTTTTTAATAACATTAGGAGATATTTGAAATTCAATTTTTAAAAGATTTTTTATATTTTCATAATCAAATGATTCCATACAGAACAGTCCAATTTTTAAAGCAATATTATCATAAAAAGGTTTGTTAAATGGATAGAAACTTATTTTTTTTAAAGCTTCCATCATACAGGGCGTACCAACTATTGCAATATTCTTGTAATCTCTTGAGCTATGCAATAATTTCAAAGATGGGGTATTAGTGTATTTTGTACCAGCTGTTCTTAATAATTCCTCTTCATTATCAATTAGGACTGGTAAGGGTTTGTGCGGCTCATCTGAAACGCTGACAGCTATAGCAGCATCTATGAGTTTTTCTTGGAATGCGGTTTTAAGTAAAGATGTGACAATCCCACCATTTTGAGCCAATGTTTTAATATTCTCATTAGTAGTTTGAGCAGAATATATGTTATAATAATGGTTTATTTGCTCTGCAAACTTTAAGTCTGCATCCTTACTCTCAATATATTTTTTTAATATTTTAGGAAAGAATGATCTTGGACAACAAGAAAAGCATAGACCACAATTGAGACAAAGATCTTCATTAATATCAAATGAGCTACTTGTGTAATTGATAGCATTTACAGGACAAACTGAATCACATAAACCACACCCACAACATAAATTTTTGTCTCTAATTATTGAAACATTCGGGAATAATCCTTTGTTTTCATTGGATTCTATAAACTTATGAAAAAATCTTGATTGTTCTCCTAAGAATTCTAATGACCCTAATTCTCTTAGATATTCAATATTATAAATCAGATTTTTTTCGGGAACATCTAACTCACTATTCAATTTCTGAAGATCTAAAGCCCCAATCTCTTTAATTTTTTTTAGGATTTCCTGTCTTTCTTTTTCAGCTTCCTTTATTGAATTGATGAATGCATTATATTCACCTTCATTGTATCTAGCCTGTTGTAGAATTCTATCCTTATTTTCTATGAATACCTTAACCAATGGCGTTTGTTCTTCCATCTTAAGGTGCTTCACCTTTTGATTTTTCTAATGCTCTACATTCCTGTTCATATTGTTCTAATGATTCTTTCTCTTGATCAAGAAACCTATTAGCACGATTTAAAAGATTATCAAAATCAATAATGTGCCCATCTACATCTGGACCATCAACACATGCAAATTGAATTTCTCCAGAATGAGTTGAAAATCGACATCCTCCACACATCCCTGTGCCATCAATCATTATTGTATTTAAAGATACAAAAGTTTTTACCTTCGGTAATTCCTTATTACCATTTGTCATAATGGAAACATTTTTCATCATAATCAAAGGTCCAATCGCAATAACAGCACTTATTTTCTCTTTTTTTAATAAATCTTGAAGTGGTTTAGTTACAAATCCTTTTATTCCCTCGCTTCCATCATCTGTACAAATAATAAATCTGTCACTAACAGCAGCTATTTTATCTTTCCAGAATATTAAATCTTTCGTACGAGCACCAATAATAGAAATAATTTTGTTTCCTACCCTTTTTAATTCTTTTGCTTGGGGATAACATTCAGCTATTCCAACTCCCCCACCAATAATTATAACAGGAGATTCATATTTTTCAATGTGAATTCTATTACCTAATGGCCCAACAACATCTAGAATATTGTCACCTACATTTTGATTTGAGAGAAGTTTTGTAGTTTTTCCTACCACTTGAAAGACAATCGTTATTACCCCTTGATCTGCATTATAATCCGCTATTGTTAATGGAATTCTTTCTCCTGTTTCATTTATTCTAATGAGTATAAAATTCCCAGCAAATGCCTTTTTAGCAATTATTGGAGTTTTTAGGTCCATCTCAAATAAAGTCCCACTATTACCTAATTGGATTTTTTTTAGAATTTTGTAGGGCACGATAGATCCTCTTGATTTTAAATTTTATTACGTATAGTAGTTCTATTCAAAAATTCAATTTCTAATTGAAGGAATAATCTAACATAAAAAAATTGTATGTAAATTGCCATTGTTACGGGAATTATTTCCCCAGTTCTGGTAATTCCAAGTAATTAAAGTATCTCGAATTTAGATTTTTTTTGAAATATGGTTTACATTTATCAATTTATACAAGATTTACAAGTTAAAAAAGCAAATGGTTAATAAGAAAAATTAATTTCTATGGAAGGATTTTTATTAATAAGTAGAAAAAAATTTGTATGTACCTTAAGATATTTGAGCGTAATTTATAAACTTGATTTTAAAATCTGTTAAAAGTAATGTTTATGGATACAATAATCGTTTTAGATTTTGGTGGGCAATATGCACATCTAATAACTCGCCGAATAAGAGATTTAGGAGTGTATTCTGAAATCTTACCATTTGATGTTGATCTTGAAAGAATAAAAACTATTAAACCTAAAGCAATAATTCTTTCGGGTGGACCAGGCAGTGTATATGAAGAAGGGAGTCCCCAACTCAGAAGAGAATTTCTTAATTATACAATAAACAATAAAATTCCCGTTTTGGGAATATGTTATGGTCATCACCTAATTATGCAAATTCAAGGAGGAAAAATTGAACTTAAGCAAACTAAAGAGTATGGCAGAGCTAATCTCAAGATATTAGAACCAAACTTATTATTTGACTCATTAGATAAGGAAGAAATCGTGTGGATGTCACATGGAGACCAAATCACAGAAATAGCTAAAGGATTTAAAATATATGCTAAAACTGAAACTTGTCCTATTGCCGCTTATGGAAATCAAGAAAAATTATTATTCGGTGTCCAATTCCATCCAGAAGTTGCAAATACTCCAAAAGGAAATAAAATTTTAGAGAATTTCATATTTATAATTGCCAATTGTAAAAAAGAATGGAAATTAGAAGGATGGATAAATACTGCAATTGAAGAAATCAAAAAAGAAATAGGCCCAAATAATAGGGCTATTCTGGGACTAAGCGGTGGCATTGATTCTTCAGTAACTGCTGTTTTGCTACATAAAGCAATAAGTGATCGATTACATTGTATCTTTGTAAATAATGGAGTATTAAGAAAAAACGAAGAAATTCAAGTCCAAAAAACATTTAAGGAGAAATTGAAATTTGAGAACTTCCATTATATAGATGCCGTAGATATTTTTCTAAAAAGGCTTTCTGGTGTTGAAGATCCTGAAGAAAAACGTCGAATAATTGGCCATACATTTATAGAAGTATTTGAGGATAAAACCATTGAATTAGAAAAAGCTTATCCAGATATTAAATATCTTGCTCAAGGTACTATCTATCCTGATCGTGTAGAAACAAGTGCTACGAGTAAAGCTTCAGTGAAAATAAAATCTCATCATAACATAACACTCCCCGAAAATATGAAGTTGGAATTAATCGAACCATTAAAAGATTTATATAAAGATGAAGTAAGAAGAATTGGCATGAAATTAGGCATCCCAAAAGAAATCATCTTAAGACATCCATTCCCTGGGCCAGGATTAGCCGTTAGAATTATTGGTTCTATTGATAAAGAGAAGCTGGATATACTCCGAAAAGCCGACGAAATATTAATTGAAGAAATCAAGAAAGCTGGAATTTATGAAAATCTTTGGCAAGCTTTTTGTGTATTTCTACCTTTAAAGACTGTTGGTATTATGGGTGATTACCGAACCTATGAATATATATGTTCAGTTCGAGTAGTTGAATCTTTAGATGCCATGACTGCTAATTTTGCTAAATTAGATTGGGATTTATTGGAAAAGATCGGAACCCGGATTATAAATGAGGTTAAAGGGATAAATCGTGTTGTTTATGATATATCACATAAACCACCAAGCACCATAGAATATGAATAATTTTTTTAAAATTTCCTTCACATGATCCTTTTTTTGCTTATCAAAACCTCCTAATAAATTAAAAAACCTTTTTTATTTCATCGAATTATTCGATTTATAATGACTGAAAAAGAAATTTCATGGGATTTAACAGAAATATTTTCAAGCCCGAATGATCCAAAACTATTTAAAACAATGGAAAACCTAATGAAAAGAGCTGAAGAATTAGTAAAAAAATATAAAGGAAAAATAAATTTACCAAATTTTATTGCTCAAAATTTGCTTGAATTATTTCAAGAAACAGAAGAATTATGGTCTACTGTTGAGGAATTAGAGGTATTTTCAGAAAATTCGTTTAATGCGAACATGACCCTTCCTGAAACCCAATCTCTAAATAATAAATTTCAAGAGTTTGAAACTGATATTTCAAAAAAATTAGCATTTATCGAATTAGAAGTTGGAAAATATGTCTATGAGAATGAAAAAATAATTTCAAATCCAATATTAGCAAATTACAAACATTTATTAAAGAAGATTCGAAGAGAATTTCCTCACAAATTATCTGAAATTGAAGAACAGTTAATTTTGGAAAAAGATCAATTTGGTGTGAAGGCATGGAGTCAATTGCAAGCTACTTGGTTAAATACAAGAAAATTTAAGGTACTGGTTGAAGGAGAAGAAAAAGAACTTTCTTATGGTGAAGCTGATAGCTTAATTAAACATCCAGACAGAGCCACAAGAATTTCAGCAAATAAATCTATTTATGGTCTATTAGGGAAAGATGAAGATATTTTCTCATCCGCCTTGCGAAATATTTGTGGAAATTGGGTAAAAAATTCTAAACGGAGAAAATTTAATAACCCAATGCACGCTAGTTTTATAGCTAATGACACAAATCAAGAAATTATTGACAATCTAATGAAAACAATAGAACTAAATGCTAATGTATATCAAAGATATTTGAAAATAAAAGCAGACATTTTAAATTTGTCTAAATTAACCTGCGCAGATGTTCGTGCTCCATTACCAGGTTTAACAGAAAAACAATATGGTTGGGATAAAACTAAAGAATTGATATTAGAAGCGTATAGTAAATTTGATAGTACTTTTGAAGGATATGTGAAGGATATGTTTAAGAGAAATCATATTGATGCTAGCATAAGAATAGGTAAAAGAAATGGTGCCTATTGTTCTCCTTGGTTTAGTGGTAAATCAGCTTACATTTTATTATCCTTTACTGGAAAAATGAATGAAATTTATAGTCTCGCACACGAATTTGGACATGCTATACATAGTTATTTATCATCTGAAGAACAAACGTACTTTAATTATCATCCAGGGGCTTCAGTTGCTGAAACTGCGTCTATATTTGGGGAATTGCTTATGACTGACCTTTTATTAAGTAAGGCTGAATTAAAAGAAGAAAAAATAGCAATTTTGGCTCATGTATTAGATGAAGCGGGTCAAGCAGCATTTCAAGTAAGTGCGCGAGTATGGTTTGAACAAAGTTTGTATGATGCTATAGAAAAGGGCGAAAATCTTAATGGAAAAACAATTTCAAAATATTGGTGCGCGGGAAGAGATAAAATATATGGAGATTCAGTTGAATGGTTTGATGAATTAATATGGGAATGGACGATGAAATCTCATTATTATATGCCAAATTTTCGATTCTATAATTATCCTTATGTATATGCTCAGTTATTCGTCTATGCCTTGTATCAAGTTTATAAGAAAGAAGGAAAAGATTTTGTTCCAAAATTTAAAAAATTATTAAGAGAAGGGGGGAGCTTATCTCCTGAGGAATTAGCCAAAATTGTTGGGTTGGATATAACAAAACCTGATTTCTGGAAACTCGGGATTAAACAATATGAAGATTTTGTAAATCAGTTAGAAAAATTAACAAAATAATTATTATAAAAATTAATTATTTTTTTAGATTCAAATCAATAAGTTATTAATCTTTTGAAATCTAAAGGTATTTCTAATTATTTAATCAGCAACAATAGTTTTATTAAATTTATTTATAATTACCTGATTAAATTTCTTTCTTTACTAACTCAAAATCGAGAAATTCTTGAGATTTCGTCATTTTCATCATCTACCTTTTTTTATTCATAGATATGGAGAGGATTAAATTTTGGTCCATGTGTTTGAATACCATTAATTCTCATATTATAATCACAATTCCACTTATAGTTTGTATTTTCTTTTAGTTCTATATCACTAGCTTTTTCAATAATAGATTCAATAGATCTTAATTCTCTTTTCATTAGTTCCATTGGTATTATACTTGAATTACAATTCCATTTGTATATTTTATGCTTCTTCTCAAAGATTTTACCAAAAACAATCGTATTGTTTTCACAATCATGACAAATAAACCTCCCATAAGAATATTCTGCTTCACAAACAGGACATTTTATCAATTTTACTTGACCTCATACCCATATTTTTATTATTTCATTTTAATTAAATATAAATTTTCTTAGAAATTTCTCATACAGCTTCATATTGTCGCGGTTTTCTGTCGTAATGCACCTTTAATTTTCCTGGCATGGTATTTTTGATTCTTTTTATTACTTTACATAAACCATTGGGACTACCATAACCCATTGCTAATGACCACTCTGCAGCGGAAGAAATTCCAATTTCCTTTAATTTATCCAAACATATTTGCTCATATGTTCGATATACTTTTTGTAAAGTCATATTATTTCCTTTTCCTAGTTATGCATTTATTTTTTAAATATTAACCTCCATGTTTAATTGAAACATTTTTTAATAAAAGCGGGAAATATATCCCATTTTACTTTATAATAATTTTATTTCTAGTTGTATTTATATTTTAGGGTAAAAAATTAAACGTTTTTGTATTTTTTTATTAATAATTTAAAAGGTTGGACAAATTCTTATAAGAATTATATAAAAGAAATATAATTAATTATAGATTTTATTGAAAAATGTTCACTAGATTCTTATCTTGTATAAATACTTTGCGGAAGCGACCTAAACAAATTTTAAAAATGACTTCCCATAATATGTATCTTTAATCGAATAAAATAACATATTAGGGTAAGAAAAAATATGTTTTTTGTTTTGATCCATTAATAAACATAAAGATAAGAAAAAAAAATTATGGATTTATTTGTAATCAATTCTCAGACTTTTTCGTCTTCTCCATAGAACAAGAAATGTTATTATTCCGATTAAAGGCAATACCAGTAAAATTTCAAATGCGGGAATTACTCCTGGCCCTCCGGAAGGCGAGAACATATTCGTTTTCGTTAAATCCAAAGTATAAAATCCTGCAAACCATTGAAAAGTTCCATTAATGAGCAGTCCAGTAGTCTTTTCATACCAAGCAAGAGTAGCATACCAATCATCTTGCAAAATCCATACATTTATATTCCCGAATCCAGGATAATTTACTAATGTTTCACCGGTGACAGTATAAGGATGATCACCAATATCACCAACTGCAATTGAAGTAGAATTTCCTATCGACACATTTGTAAATATCCATAGTGGTGTATGAGCTCCATTACTAAATGCGCCGCTAGAACTTGAAATAAGTCGAGTTTGTGTATCTTCAAGCCAAGAAGCGATAATACCACCACCTTGATCCCTCCATGTAACATTATAAAGAGTACCCGAATCATAGCTATATGTGAAACTTGAATAACTGGCAACCATTCCAGTTCCAGTATAATTAGCATACAATCCATTAAAAATGTGAGCTTGAGAAGTTTTTAAGTTGTTCTGCGCTCCAAGGCTATATGATGCGAAAGTTAAGAATATAGAACTACATAATAAAG
>JBHLMQ010000057.1:0-20143 GCA_048938005.1 Promethearchaeota archaeon
AATAATAATAATCCTTTTGATCTATCACGAAATTTAATGTCATAAATTCTATTAATTACATCTAAATTTTGAGGATCACCACCAATCCCATAAACAGAATCAGTAGGAAAAGCAATAATTTTCCCTTCAATTATATTTTCGACTACAATTTTTAGATAAAACTCAATCTCTTTTAGTTCTTTCCCAGCTAGTTTTATTAAAAATCCCATGTGAGTCCTTTAATAATTTAAAACTTATAATAAAAATTGAGATAAAATAAATATAAAGATTATTTTGGATATTGATCTTGACAACTTAAATCAGCTTCTAAACGTTTCCAAGTATGATCCAGATACTCTTGGAGTTCAATTAAATCTTTTTCTGAAATATTGGCGAATCTTTTTTGCCTGGAAAGATAATCTATTAGTGGAGCCCTCTTAGAAGGATCTAATAGTGTTTTACTTGCTTTTGATAGCTTCATAATACCATTTTCTACTTCATATAAAATCCACGAACCTGTTTTTACAGCTAATCTTGCTATTTCTATTGATTCTGAACTGTCGAGACCCCAACCCGGGGGGCATGGAGCAAGAATATGAATATATTTACAACCCTTAATAGACTTAGCTTTCTTAAATTTATCATATAAATCAAGTGGTTCACTGATAGAACAAGTCGCTACATAAGGCATATCATGAGCCGCCATGATTGCGGGAAGGTTTTTCTTGAAACGTTCTTTTCCCTTTGTGGTTGTACTCGTCCATGCACCATGTGGTGTACTTGAGGATCTCTGAATACCTGTGTTCATATATGCTTCATTGTCATAACAAACGTAAATTTGATCAGAATTTCTTTCTGCTGCCCCACTTAACCCCTGGATTCCTATGTCTGCCGTGCCCCCATCACCAGCAAAAGTGATTGCTGTCATTTCATCCCATCCTCTTCCTGGAAATCTATAAGCTTTAGCTTTAAAAGCTGCGGACATACCTGTTGCAGCTGCTGCCCCTGCTGCAAAAGCCATATTTGTAAATGGAAAATTAGGAGCAGTTTTAGGCCATAGTCCAACAACCACATTTAAGCAAGAAGCGGGAGTTACAAGAGCCGTTTTAGGACCTAACGCTTTTATTGCCCATCTAAGAGCCAATTCCAAACCACATCCTGCACAACACGAATTTCCTGGAAGAAAATATTCTTCCTGGCAAGATTCTAATGCTTCTTTTAATTTAACCATTCTTTTATTCAACCTCTAATAATCCATCCCAGAGAGTTCCATGAATCGTATCTTTTGGAATCTCTCCCGTTTCATTAAATTTGACTAAAGTTTTTAATTGATTTTTTTGCTGCTCAAGAGTAACCTCTCTTCCACCTAATCCATTAATTATTGGTAATACTGTAGCAGTTCCTTGAGTTTTATGTAGAGCAGTTTTTACTTCACAGCTTACAGGGCCTCCGGTTAGGGAACCAAAAGCAGTAGCTCTATCTATAACTCCAAGTAATTTCACCTTTTTAGCAACTTCTATGATATCTTCTGTAGGAAATGGTCTAAAATGCCTTAATTTTACCATCCCTACTTTATAACCTTCATCTCTCAATTCATCAATAGCTTGTTCCATTTGTAGTGCTAAATCACCATAAATAATCACACCTACATCTGAGTTATCCATTTTATATTCTTGAATTAAGCCATTACCATAATTTCTTCCAAAAACTTTCCCAAATTCTTGGGTAACACTTTTAATCTTTTCTTTAGCTCTAATAAAAGCATCATGAATTTTTAATCTAAATTCTAAGTAAAACCCAGAAGGCATGATAAGATTTCCAAACATCATCGGTCTTTTTGGATCCATCCAAATGTGAGGCCAACCTTCTTCACTGGGTAATAGAGGTAAAAAACTGTCTACAAGATCTTGATCCTCAATTATTACAGGTTTTGAGGTATGTGAAAGAATAAAACCACCATAAGCTACAAATTTAGGTAAGAGAATATCATGATCTTCACAAAGTTTATATGACATAAGAATTTCATCATATATTTCTTGATGTGTTGCACAAAAGGCACTCATCCACCCTGTATCCCGTTGACTTAACACATCAGTAAAATCTGCCCAAATATTCCATGGTGGTGCTGGTCCTCGTGAGGCAATGGCAACAACAATAGGAAGTCTAGCTCCTGCAGCCCAATGAATCATTTCATGCGCATAAAATATTCCTTGGCCAGATGTAGCAGTGAAAGTTCGAGTTCCCGCTTTACTCGCACCAATCACACATGCAAATACACTATGCTCTGATTCTACTTTTATGTACTGAGTCCCTGGCATTTCTCCATTATCCACAAATTCAGATAATTTTTCAACAACCGTAGTTTGAGGTGTTATTGGGTATGCACTTATTACCTGAACTCGTGCTGATTTAGCAGCGTACGCAGCTGCTTCATTTCCTTTAATAATAATTGTCTCTCTTTGTTGCTCAAAATCTTTTTGAGTTTCAGTCATCTTTTACATCACTCTCTCTTATCATTTCGATATTTTTTGTTGGGCATTCTTTTGCACATATGCCACAACCTTTACAATAAGTTAAATTTATTTCGAATGTTCCATCTTCCATCCTTTTAATTACACCTTCTGGACAATACATCCAGCATATTCCACAATTGTTACATCCTTCTTTTATTATAGGCCTAAATGTCCTCCAATCACCCGTATTGCCAATATTTCCATCAATTGGTAATGAAATTGGAATCGGTGATAATTCTTTCCAATTTTTATATTCTTGAACTTTAGGACGTTCTTTTACTGATTTATTAATTTTTTTCCATTTTTTAGATTCTGACATAATTAAATCTCTCTTACTGATTCATAAGCGTCTTTAGCAACACTCATATTTATCTCTAATCTACTTTCTCCAAATTCCTTTTTAATTACTTTTTCCATTGTCCCAAGATTATAATACCCTGTAATCTTCCCAAAAGCTCCCAACATAGGAATATTCAGAATTGGTCCACTTGAGTGCATAAAATTATGTTTAATACAAATACCAGTAGCGTCTACGAGAAAGATCTTTAAATTATTAGGGAGGTCACTCGTATCTATAGGATCTGGACTATTGATTATTAGATTTACACCTTCCTTTATAGTAGCTTTTATCGTTGGAATATCTAATAATGATGTATCAAACATAAGTATATAATCTGGATTTACTACACTATCATACGTTCTAATTGACATAAGCTTAGAAACTTTTGTAAAAGCCTGTATTGGAGCACCCCTACGCTCAGCTCCTATTATTGGGATTGCAATCGTGTCTTGGAAACCTTCTTCAAATGCCATTTCTGCTAATAACTGGCTCGCGGTAATACATGTTTGACCACCTCTACAATGCATTGATATTTCCACAATCTTTTCATTGTCTAACAATTTATCCAACTAACTTTACTTTATTTGTATTGAATGCAATATGTCCAATAAAGGCACAATGAATAAAAGTTCTATTGATTTTACTTATATAACTACAATATGAAACAATAATATAGAATTTATAATAATAATTGTTATAATAATTAATTCCTTTTCAGAAAAATATAATTTTTAATTGATTTTTAGAAATTTTAAAACTCTATTATCCAAATTTAATATATTTTGAAGTAGGAAATAACCATATGCCTGATGAGAAGAAAAGTAGTAACTTAGTTTATTCCTTTAAATGTCCTTCATGTCAAAAAGGGGTAATTGATATTATTAAAAGCATTTATGATCTTCCAGATGGAGATAAAATGCTTATATTAAAATTTGAATGCAATAAGTGTAATTTTCACAAAAATGACATAATTCCTTTAACAACAAATATGGAACCGGGAACGATGACCTTACAAATAACAAACGAAAATGATCTCAAATCTAAGATATATCGTTCGCCAGCTGGTAAGTTAGAAATTCCAGAATTGGATTTAATAGTGGAACCAGGTCCAAGAGCAGATTTTTATTATACAAACGTAGAAGGTATATTATTTAGATTTGAAAGCGCTGTCTCAATTTATAAAAATAATCTTGAAAAGAATGATCCCGAATTAATTGAAATAGAAGAGCTTTTAAAGAACCTGAAAAAAGCGATGGATGGACAATTTAATTTCACTTTAAAAATAATAGATTCCCAAGGAGGGAGTTATATTATTCCACAAGACAAAACGAAATATAGTTTTAAGAAATTTGAGGAAAAGGAATTAGAATAAATATAAAATATGAAATAATCATAATTCTTTATTATAAGTTATATTATTAAAACCTCAATAAATCAAATGTGTGAAATGATATGAGAAATCAAATAAAAAAAGTTGGAATCTTAACTGGAGGAGGAGATTGTCCTGGTTTAAATTCCGTCATCTATGGTATTATGCTCAAAGCTTACGATTCCGGTATTGAGTGTGTTGGAATTCTAAAAGGGTGGAAAGGATTTGTAGAAAATCAAACAATTCCACTTGATATTGCAGAACACGATGATTTGCATACTGTCGGCGGAACCATCTTATATACGAGCAGAACCAATCCATTTAAAGGTATAGATTCTAAAGAAAAAAAAGCAAAAGAATTAGCAAAACAATTTGATGAATTAGGAATTGATGCATTGATTGCTATTGGGGGAGATGATACCTTAGGTGTTGCAAATATAATGTATAAATATGCTAATGCTAGAGTAATTGGATGCCCTAAGACAATAGACAATGATTTAGCAGGAACACACTATACATTTGGTTTCTGGAGTGCTGTACAATTAGCCTCTAATACGATTGATAATCTCACTACCACTGCTCGTTCACATCAAAGAGTATTTGTTGTAGAGGTTATGGGTAGGGACGCTGGTTTTTTAACAATGTACAGTGGAATATCTGCTGGAGCAGACATAATATTAATTCCAGAAACACCATTTGATTTAAAAAAAGATATAATTGACGTTTTGAAAAAAAGAGTTAATGCAGGCTATAAATATCATATAATTGCTACATCAGAGGGAGCATATCCAAATTCAGAATCATTAAATAGAGACTTTAAAACTATATCTAAAGAAACGATTGATAAATTACCTAAAGATACATTCGGAAATCCACTATTAGTAAGATTAAATATTTCTCAAATAATTGTTGATGAATTAGACTTAAGAGATGATTTAAAACACGAGTTTCAAAAAAATGGAGTTGAATTTGAATGTCGAAGCGTCGTTCTTGGTCATACTATGCGAGCTGGAACTCCAAATTCATTTGATAGAATATTAGGATTAAGATTTGGTCTAGCAGCAATGAAACTTGTGATAGAAGGCAAGTTTGGAAATATGGTATCACTTCAAGGTAATAAAATTACAACAGTCCCATTATCAGCTGGAGTTGGAAAAAAATATCTTACTCCTGATAATGATAAAATGGAATTACGCGATCTACTAGTAAAAATCCGATATCTTTCTAAACAAAAATAATTATTATAAACGGATATATAATTACAGTGGATTATTCAAAAATATAGGCATTAGAATAATTTAACCGTAGTGTTTTTCTTCTTTTGCATCCGCTTCTAAGGCATCTTGCTCAATATCACGACCAAGCCATTTTTCACTTAAAATTTCCTTGTAAAATTCATGTTGGATAATTAAATTCATTATTTCTGTTGTTCCCGTCCAAATCTCTCCAATTCTAGCATCTCTTAATAATCTTTCAATTGGATAAACTGTTGTATAACCAATTCCGCCCAAAACCTGCATAGCATTATTAATTACTTTCCAACAAGCTTTGGTTGAAAATTTCTTTGATTCAGATACTAATCTTCTTTGAAGAGCAGGGGGTGCTCCAGCATCAATAGTTCTTGCTGTATTATACACGATAGCTCGTGCTGCATCCAAGAGTGTGATACTATCAGCAATTAAAAAAGAAACTCCTTGAAAATTTCTGATAGGTTGTCCAAATGCTTTTCTTTTAGTACTATATTTTGTAGCAATTCTTAAACAAGCACGAGCAAGACCTATGAATCCTGATGCAGTAGTTAGTCTCTCTGGAACCATCATTTGATAAAATATTTTTCCTCCAGCGCCCTCCCCTAAAATAATATTTTCTTTTGGAACTCTAACATTGTTAAATTTTATTCTTCCAGCGCCACCACCTCTGGTTCCAAGAATACCATAAATATATTCAGTATTAACACCTTCAGTTCTATCCACTATGAATAAACTTAAAGTTTTACGTGGATCAACATTTGGATTCAAATTGGTTTTCGCATAAACCAAAAAGAAATCTGCACCTTCAGCACCTACAACAAATCGTTTTTCTCCGTTCAATATATAATGATCCTCCTCTTTAATCGCGGTACAAGTTGCTCCAAAAAAGTCTGAACCTCCTCTTGGTTCGGTTAAAGCTTCAGCAGTGAATTTTTTTCCCTCACACATTGGTTTAAGATATTTTTGTTTTTGCTCTTCTGTCCCGAACATATTTAATGCTTCCCCACATATACTGGGCAAAGAAAATAAACAAGCAAGAGAACTCCCTAATACTCCAATTTCTTCTTGAGCTATAATTTCACTCTCCCAATTCAATCCTCTCCCACTATAATCTTTTGGAAATCTTATTCCTATTAAATTTTGTTTAGCTAGCGCATTTAACCATTCAGAAGGATATTGGATCTCATCGTTATCCATTTTTTTTAATAATGAGGGAGGAACTGCTCTTTTCACAAATGTTCTTACTTCCTCTTTAAATATTTTGTTTTCTTGACTTAGTAAATAATTGTACATATTCAATAACCACTTAATGATTTATAATACGTTTAAATAATGAGAGATTCAATAAAAATAATGATTTGATTTAACTTCTATTAGTTTACTTTTTTATGAAAATTCAAAGTTCAATTGAAGTTCATCATTTAAAACTATAAATATACAAATTAATTTATCCTACACATAGTATCGCAATTTTATGGTAATATAAGAATCTATATTTCTCAACTATATTTTCTTCAACTATTAAATTGGTGAGTAAAAATATTTGCTAAAATTAGAAAATTTTACAAAGGATATCCCAATGCATTTTGGGTACTCACTCTAGCCACATTCATCGATATGTTGGGAAGCTTTTTATTGTATCCTTTTTACGCTCTGTATATAACTAGCCGATTTGGAGTCGGGATGATCGAAGTAGGGTATTTATTCTCGATTTTCTCGTTTGGAAATATTTTCGGGGGCCTGATTGGAGGTGCATTAGCAGATAAATATGGTCGTCGTGCGATGATCCTTATTGGATTAATTGTAAGCGGGATGGGAAGTATTTTAATGGCTTTAGCTGATAATCTAAATACTTTCTATATACTTGCTGCATTTTTAGGTTTGATAGGGAATTTTGGAGGTCCTGCACGTCAAGCAATGGTGGCAGATTTACTTCCAAATGAAAAACAAACAAAAGGATTTGGGATTATAAGAGTGGCTTTTAATATTTCAGCAGTGATAGGTCCTGTTCTTGGTGGATTTATTGCTATCCGATCCTTCATGTTATTATTTATTGCAGATGCTGTGAGCAGTATAATTACCGCTTTTATCGTTTTTTTTGTTATTCCAGAAACTAAACCTAAAAAGCATGATGATGAATCCAAAGAAACAGTATTCAAAACACTTATTGGATATAAAAATGTGTTAAAGGATTGGAAATTTATGATATTTCTTGGTATATCTGCTATGACCATTTTAGTATATATGCAAATGAATAGTACATTATCAGTATTCTTACGGGACATTCATGGTTTTCCTGAGCAAGGTTTTGGTTATTTATTAAGTATGAATGCGATTATGGTAGTATTCTTTCAATTTTGGATAACAAAAAAGGTTTCAAAGTATGCTCCGATGAAGATGATGGCTTTTGGGACTATTTTTCTTATGATAGGTTTTGGAATGTATGGTTTTATTTCTGAGCCATATCTGTTTTTTGTTGCTATGGCTATTATCACAGTGGGGGAATGTATTGTATATCCTCTTGGACAAAGTACAGCTGCATCCTTCGCTCCTGAAGATAAACGTGGCAGGTATATGGCAGTGTATGGTTTTCAATGGATGATTCCAAATATGTTCGGAGTTTTAGCTGCTGGATTAGTATGGGTGCAAATTGGTCCAAATTGGGTATGGTACTTTGCCGGAATTCTATCTTTGATTTCAGCAATAGGTTTTTGGTTAATTCATGGGATCACTAAAGAACTTTTTGTAAAAAAAGAGAAACCTAAAGAAGAAAAATTGCTTGAATACACTGTTCCTACAATAGAATGAGAGATTTCTATACTTTTTATTCTAAAAAATGGTTTAAAATGTAGAAATAAAATTCGTGAAACGCATCTTTCACGATGATTCATTTTAAAAATTATTAGCTAATTTTCAACCTCAAATACAATCTTTAGGTATTCGTACTTAGAATTTAACAAGTTCAGAACATTCTTAGCAAATAACCGTAGATTTCTAACATGAACAGGCTTTTCTTCCATTTGTTCAAGTAAAAATTCATGTAACATATTTCTGGCAGCATCTGGACCGTTTTTTGCTAAATAATCCATCCAATGGATTGAGGTTCTACAGATTCTTTTTAATAATACATCAGGATATTCATTTTTATCTAAAATTTTATCATGATACTTATCTATAGCATTACTAATCCGTTCTAAATGATCCGCAATACCTAATGAATAACGACATAAACTAATTATATTTGAAGTAATTCTAGAATTTCTAGTGTTAGTTGCCGCTTCAAATGATTCCCAAACATCAGTCCATTCATCTTTATTTCTCCCTCTTGATCCATCATTGTACAAAGCCACATTAATTATATCACTTAGGTCAACATCATGACCTCTTTTTAATTTTTTATTAAAAATCTCTTTTAATCTAGTTCCTTCTAAATAACTTCCAGCACCGAAATCAAGTAATTGATTTAGGTTATTTGCAGCACAAAGGGCTTCATGTCTAGTTTCTCCAGTATCTGGGTTAACCCACTCCACACTTTTTTCAAATTCTCCAGTTTCTTTATTTTTTACCCATCCCATTTCTCTTAAAACATGATCTAATAAATGCACTTTAAAAACCCAAAAATCGATATCATCTGTGAATCTTTTTCTCCTCCAATCTCTAGTAGTATATTTACCCAAATATAATTTTAGAGTTCCACGGACTAGATTAAATTTACCATCTTTAAGAGTTTCACAAGCATCATTATAGTATACATTATCTGGTTTATTAGAAATTTCTACAATTCTATTAAGTATTTTTCTGGCCTCCCCAGCAACTATGTCGCATGGAATACTCCCATCAGAAGGATATGCGCGTGATCCTCCATCTAAAAAGTTTTTAAATAATTCTAAATCATTATCTGGTATTTTATACCATGGATTATTAAATAAAATTTTACTAAATATATAGTGGGTGAAACCTTTTTTATCTACTTCAGTTTTATCATGTAAAGGAGAGACATCTCTTAATTTATCTCCTTTTTGTATAGCATCAGCTTTAATATCCCAAATTGTATTCATACAAAAAATGATATTGAATGCAGATTTTAAATATTTTCAATTATATATAATAAGAGATTTTTTATTAATTAACACTATTGGTATTATATGACCGATTTTTTTATTATTTCTACATTAACTCCGTGGGATCATCTTAAAACAGACGAATTAACGCAAATACGAGTTATGTCATTGAAAAACATCTTGAAAACATATCCAGTGATAGAACCTGCCTTTTTTGAAGACCTTAGTTCAAATTTAAATAATAACCATCATTATTCTTGGATTCAGAGCATAAAAAGAATAGTAGGTCCATCTAATAATGATTATGATATTCAAAATTGGAATTTCTTATGGGCTTTTGATGTTCAAAATAGAATGTTTCAATTTTTATTTCAGAAAGAAAATGAACAAGGAATTTTAGCTGGTCTTGCACCACCGGAGTTAGCTAAATTATTTTCCGAGCACGGTAAAGGAGCCATATTAAGAACCCTTTCTTTATTAAATGATCCTTCAAAGATAAAATTTTTAATGATACTCGCCCCTAAAGGGAAATCCATTGCTCAAGAAAAACAACTCTTCCAATTAAGTAAACAGCAATATGATAGAATGAAATTTATCAATATGTTAAAAAAAAAACCCAATATTTCAGGGCAATGGTTTCCATCTTATGAACCAAGGTGTCCTATTTGTAATGAATTATTAATGGATTTATCTGGGCTAGACTATAGAGTTGGTTTAAAGCAATTAGTCTGTCCTCAATGTGGATACAAAAAAATATAGTGAATACAAAAAAAATATCCCTTAATTCAAAAATTTATTTAGAAGAAAACATTGATCATTCTTACCTTATATAAAGTTTTATTTATAAAGGTAATAGATAAATGTATGTTGCTGCATTAGACTTAGGAACAACAGGTTGCAGAACTTTTATTTTTGATTTAGTTGGCACCAAAATCGCAAGTGATTATCAAGAATGGCAAAGTTTCTACCCTTCTCCATCGTTTGTTGAGCAGGATGCGAAGATATGGTGGGATTCTATTAAAAAAACCATAGAACAAGCAATAAAAAAGAGTGGTGTTGATAAAACTGAGATTGTCAGTCTTTCTGTTACAAATCAAAGAGAAACTATTGTACCTGTAGATAAAGATGGGAATCCCCTTCATAATGCATTAGTCTGGCAAGATAGAAGGACAATAAATCAGGTAGAATTTATAAAAAATAAAATTGGGATTGATAAAATTTATGAAACTACTGGATTGACAATTGATCCCTATTTTTCTGCAACAAAAATTCTATGGTTTAAAGATGAAAAACCAGAGATATATCAAAAAACTCACAAATTTTTGCTAGTCTCAGATTTTATTATTCATAAATTAACAGGTAGATTCTGTACAGATTTTTCAAATGCTTCGCGAACAATGTTATTTGATATCAATAAATTGAAATATTCTGAAAATATTGCTTCTGAATTAGAGATTGATTTAGATAAGATGCCAGATGCAATACAGAGTGGCCTTGATATCGGAGAAATTATTACTGATGAAGTATTATTTGATAAAAAAACTTTAGTTATAACAGGCGCAGGAGATCAACAATCAGCTGCTTTAGGGGTTGGAGTAGTATCTCCTGGCGAAATAAAATGCACAACGGGTACGGGAAGTTTTATTCTTGCGTATTTATCACAACCAAATTTTGATCCTGAAAAAAGAGTTTTATGTAGTTGTCATGCAGTTCCAGGAGCATGGGTTCAAGAAGCAAGTATTTTTACAACAGGAGCAGTACTTAGGTGGTTTAGAGACCAAGTAGGATATGCAGAATGCGTAATAGCTCAAGAAGGTCAGGATCCTTATGATTTAATCACCGCTGAAGCAGAGAAATCTACTATTGGAGCAAATGGATTACTTCTTATTCCCCATTTTGTTGGTGCTGGAGCACCACACTGGAATCCACACGCTAAAGGTATTATTTTTGGATTATCTTTAGGTCATGAACGCAAAGATATTTATAGGGCCGTGCTTGAGGGTGTTGCTTATGAATTAAGAAAAAATCTTGAAGTTTTTAAGGAATTAGGAATCGAGCCAAAAGAATTAATGTTAACTGGTGGAGGTTCTCGTTCTGATTTTTGGAATCAGATTTACGCTGATGTGTTAGGGATCACATGTGTTAGGAATGTAATAGAAGAATCGACATCATTAGGTGCTGCGATATTAGCAGCTTCAGGAGCTGGAATTTTTCCAGATATTGCAAAAGCAGCCGAAAATTTATGTAAAGTAGATAAAAAATGGGTTTCCAACGATAATCGGCATAAGTTATATGAAAATTTATATCATTTCTCATATAGTATGTATGAATTTATAAATAGTAAAAATTTATACAAAAAATTCGATGATCTAACACTACATAAAGATTTTGAATAAAATCAGAATTTTTCTCATAATAATCAATTTTATATACTTAAAATGTTATTTTTTCTATAATCAAAACTACTTCACATTATATGAAGTAATATTTCTTTTATAATACATCAAGCAGCAGAGTAGAAAAAGTAAAAAGTGTGAATGTAGAAAAAATAATAAAATAAAAAATGTGAATAAAATGGAATATGAATCTTCAAGTGTAGTTAAAGAATATAAAAAAAGTCAAAAAATAGTTGCTGCAATTTTTTATATTATAATTGTTATTGCCAGTTTAGTAACTTTAGCAGGTATTGTGTGGAGCCTTACTGACTGGTTTATTGGGCCTACAGGAAAGTTTGAATTGTTCCTAGGTTTAAATTTAGGATATCAGATTGCTATCGTTGGTGGACTTTTGGCAGGTCTATTTTTTGTATTGATTTTCTTTTTTGGGCTATTTAAAAAGTCTTCAAAATCTTTGATCAAATTCATTTATAAAAAGAGGGAACTTGAGGAAAAATATAAAAATCGTACTGATGTAAAAATTGCTGCTGGCGGCTTACTAATCAGTTTAATTGGTATTATTATCGGAGTTATCTTTGCACTTGTCTTAGATTTTTTAACTGGTCCTTCAGCAGGCTCATTTTCTATTATGAATCTTTTAACAAGTACAGGACCTTGGGTATTATTTATTGGAATTGCCACTTTTTTATTTGTCGGTATCGCGCTTTTTATGATCTATTTTTGGAAGAATGGATATTATCTTATATTGAGATTAATAGGTGCAATAGAAAAAACTAAAACTAGTTAGCTGTCATTAAATACACTTTATATTTAAAAAAATGAAAACGGCTAAAAATAGTACCCTAAACTTTTTTTTCATTAAATTAGAAATTTTATGCTCTTATCTTTTTTTTATGTAAAAATATTCTCTACTAAATTCAAACCATTATTTTAATCGATCTAATTACGCCAATTTGATAATATGGCCATTAAAGTTGGAACCGTTTTTAATTATTTGCAATTACCTAACGTATCTAAATTCCCCTTTGTTATAAATAAAAGACAAGATAATGTGTTTATACAAAAGGGATTATTTGTTTATACAAAATCAAATGAGGGCTTTTTAATTGGTGTTATTGAAGAAATTGTCTTATTAAATGAATATTTTACTGATGCGCTCACAATTAAAGCTTATAATAATAACAATAATCCTAACATTTTAAAAGGACTTTTTCCAAGTGAGGATTTTGAATTTGCCATTGCATTAGTAAAATGTTTGGGATTAATAAAATTCAAGGATAAAGAAATGAAGGAAATTGAGAGGTTTCAACGAATGACCTACCCTGCTAGTCCTGGAAAGGGCGTCTATATCGTCGAGGAAAAAATTCTCAATAGATTTCTCGGATTTGATACTAGATTTGGATTAAATATTGGTCAAGTCAAAGTAACAAATTCCAATGCGAAAATTAATATGAATAGGCTTTTGAATAAGCATTTTGCGATTCTATCCATCTCAGGAGGAGGAAAAAGTTATCTTACATCAATTCTTATCGAAGAACTATTATCTAGAAAGGCGGATTATGGTACACCAGCTATAATTTTATTTGATATTCATGGAGAATATGTTTATTTAAAAGATATCCCTGAATTAAAAGATCAGATTAAAATTCAAGATATTTCTTATTTTCAAATTGGAATACCTAAATTATCAATTTATTCTTTTAAGAAATATCAAGAACAAATTTCATATGTTCAAGTTAGAGAACTTTCAAAATACTTAAAAAAATTAAAAAGAGATAAAAATAAGAAATATAAATTTAATATAAATGACATAATTGAACATATCGAAAACGAATCTGATGGAAATAAAAGTACAAAACAAGCTTTAATAGGTTGGTTATCTGAATTAGAACGATTAACTCTTTTTAGCTATCAAGAAAATCCGTTATTAGAAAATGTAGTAAATGAACAAGAAATAACTATTTTTAACTTTCAAAAAGAAATAAGTATTAGGAAAAAACAAATTATTGTTGATTATATTTGTAATCGGTTATTTGATCTACGAAGAACAAATAAAATTCCTCCTTTTTTATTAATTGTAGAAGAAGCACATCAATTATGTCCCGAAGCAGCCCATTCTAAAGCAATCTCAAAACCAATTATAGAAATGATTGCAAGAGAAGGTAGAAAATTTATGGCTTGTTTATGTTTAATTAGCCAAAGACCAAAAAAATTAAGCACTACAGCACTCTCTCAATGTAATTCTAAATTAGTTTTAAATATAAAAAACCCATATGATTTAAAACATCTGATGGACAGTTCAGAGGCAATAACCAAGGAATATGCTGATATGATTTCTAGTTTGGGTGTAGGAGAAATGTTATTAATGGGAAATGCTGTGAATTATCCTGTATTTATTGACGTAAGAGAGAGAAAATATAAATCGAAAGTTGAAGAAACAACTCTAGCCCAATTTTGCTTAGATTGGCAAAAAAAAGAATTAAAATAAATCTGTAACTACTCCTTCTCTAATAGATGTACTATTTTTATTAAGAACTAGCATTTTTTTATTCTTTGAGACTCTAAAGACATTTATAATGTTCATACTTTCTAATTTCATGAATATTTCTTCCAACATTAAAGAATTAACAAAAGGAAATTCCTTTTTTAATAGTTCTTCAAGTCTTTTATCTAAAATTTCTCCTTTATTTTTAATTAAAATATCGATTATAGAATTTATTATTGGTTTCTGATTCCAACGATGAGATTCGATAATAATTCACCTAAAAAAAAAATTTAAGAAATAGAGGTTGATTATATATAATATCTTTCATATAATTAATTTTTCGAATTTCACACAAACAATCTATCGTCTTTGGATTCTTCTATTCTTCTGCTTTTCAACTTTTCACCAAATTTTTCATACCAACTAATTACTTCGTTAGTTAATGTAGGGTTAACAAGTTTTCTTGCTTCTCTAAAATGTTCAATGGATACCTTTCTCGCTCTAATATTTTCTCTTAAAGCAATCATCGCAGCTTCGCGACACCACGTTTCAATGTCAGCCCCAGAAAAACCTTCTATCATATCATTTAAATCTTCCAATTTTATATTATTGGTTAAGGGCATATCTTTTGTAAATATTTTTAAAATTTCAAGTCTTCCCTTTTCCTCTGGAGCTGGAACTAACAATATTCTATCGATTCTCCCTGGTCTTATTAAGGCGGGATCCAAGATATCAGGACGATTAGTAGCCGCAATTACTACAATATCTTTCATAACTTCTAAGCCATCTAACTCTGTTAAAAACTGAGATAAAACTTTTTCTGATACACCTGAATCTGAGGTATGTCTGCCTCTACTTGGTGCGATTGAATCAAACTCATCAAAAAAGATGATACAAGGAGATGCCATTTTTGCTTTACGAAAGACTTCTCTTATCGCCTTCTCCGATTCTCCAACCCATTTTGACAAAAGTTCTGGACCTTTTATAGATATGAAGTTTGCTTTACTTTCTGTCGCCACAGCTCTTGCTAATAAAGTCTTACCACAACCAGGTGGCCCATAAAGCAGAATTCCCTTTGGGGGCGTTATTCCCATGCGATTAAATATTGCAGGGTGTGATAATGGCCATTCTACAGCCTCAACTAATTTTTGTTTTAAATCGTCCAGGCCACCAACCTGATCCCACGGAACATTCGGAACTTCTACAAATACTTCTCTTATTCCAGAAGGTAATACTTCTTTTAATGCTTCTTCAAAATCTTCTTTAGTGACTTCAATTTGTTCTAATAATTCGGGATCAATCATTTCTGATTCTAAATCAATTTTTGGTAAATATCGCCGCAATGCAGACATAGCTGCTTCTCGAGAAACTGCCGAAATATCCGCTCCTACAAATCCATGGGTTATTTGTGAAAATTCTTTTAATGAGATTTTTTTATCAAGAGGCATATTTCGAGTATGTATTTGAAAAATTTCTCTCCTACCTTTTTCATTTGGAACTTTTATTTCAATTTCACGATCAAATCTTCCTGGGCGCCGCAATGCAGGATCTAGACTATTTGGTCTATTTGTAGCACCTATAACAATCACTTTACCTCTCCCATGCAAACCATCCATTAAAGCTAGTAATTGAGCAACTACTCTACGTTCTACTTCTCCAGTAACAGTTTCTCTTTTAGGAGCAATTGCGTCAATTTCATCTATAAAAATAATAGCGGGGCTCTTTTCTTCTGCCTCAATAAAGAGTTTTCTTAATTTTTTTTCAGATTCTCCATAAAATTTGCTCATGATCTCAGGGCCATTTATTGAAATGAAATGTGCTTCACTTTCATTTGCAACAGCTCTAGCTAATAATGTTTTTCCACAACCAGGTGGTCCTCTAAGCAAAACCCCTTTAGGTGGATCTATCCCCAGACGTTTAAATAAAGACGGATGTCGCAGAGGTAATTCTACCATTTCTCTAACGCGTTGAATTTCTTTATCCAATCCACCAACATCTTCGTATGTAATATAACTAAGCCCGCTTTCTGCCTCTTCAGTGATTTTATCACTTATATTAAGTATCGTATCTTGCTTTATCACGCAAACTCCATTAGGTCTCATATTTATTACTTTGAATGTGATTTCTCTGCTAATACCAATAGAAATGAAGATGTAATCATCAATCGTTATTGGGTAATTATTTAATTTTCTTTTTACAAAACTTTCAAATCTAGGATTGTTTTTAATCGGAAAATTTGACGGAGCTAATACAACATTTTGAGCAACTTCAGCATTTACTTTTCGAATTTCAATAGTATCATCAATTCTAGTTCCGGTATTTTTTTGAAGTCTAGAATCTACCCGCACAATTCCTAACCCGTTATCTTGTGGATAACTTGGCCATGCAATTCCAGCACTCTCAGTCTTACCAACAACAGATATAACATCGCCAGTTTGAATTTTTAATTTTTCCATTGTTCTTGGATCAATTCTTATGATATTGCGCCCTATATCTCTTTTTTTAGCCTTTTGAACTCGTAAAGTTATACTAGGCGTATCATCATCTTCTTTATCATCTTTCTCTTTACTATTATTGCCTCTCGATGACATGATATATCAAAATTGACATAATTTTATTATTCTAATATAGTGAAATATTAATTTCGTAAAAATTTTTCCTTTTTTTTTTTTTTATAGATTTTAATTTTATTTAATAAAATCATCTAATGAGATTTGAACTTTAGCATCATTTAATTTTCTCAGTCTATCCAAGGCATTCTCGACTCTTTGTTTGGAAAAATTGTGTTGCTCAATAAGTAAATCTTCTAATTTTTCAAAATCGATCTTCTTTGGTTTTGGAATTTTATAATCTTTCTTTACATCAGGATTAAGAAAAATATTTCTTATTTGATCTACTAATTCTATATCTAAAAAAATCTCCTTTCCTCTTATCATAATGTTATTTTTTAATATATTCTCTATAGTATTATATTTTTTAACCAAATCTAATGCAGTTTTCTGACCAATACCTCTAATTCCTGGAAAAAAATCAGTGCCAATCAATATTCCCATGTCAACCAGTTGTTCTCGATTGATTCCAAGATTATTTAAGAATTTAGATAATGAAACATATTCTATATCTAAGGTAACTGTTGTATCTCTCACTTTTTTACTTCGACTTATAGCAAAATTTCGAATCAATCGTTCCCCTCCAAACAGTAATGTGTCATAATCTTGAGAAGCACATGCCCAAGCATCACCAACTTCTACTAAATATGCAGTTTGAGCTTCTCCTTCGGAATTGGCTTGAATTATAGGTATTCCCATGTACTCAATCAATTTTTTACTCTCTTCTATCATATTGGAATCAAGCTTAGAAGTTAATTGTGCGAATTTTTTTGCTTGCTGAAAATCTTCAGCATCTTGAGCTTTAATCATTTTCTCCCTTGCTTCCTCTTTAACTCTTTTTCTTTCTCTTATTGTATCTACTTTCAATTCCGAGGGAATACCATCAAAGACATAAATTGGTTTGATATTATGCTCCAAAAAATTTATTGTCCTATAGAAAAGTCCAGAAAGATGAGAAGTTATACTTCCTTGAAAATCTTTTAATGGAGTTCCATCTCTTTGGCGTATTATTGCTAAAAATTGATAAATTGTGTTAAATGCATCAATAGCAATACTTTTTTTAAAGAGATTTTCAAATGTGATGGTTCGCTTAACTTCATTTACCAGTTCATTTATTAGAACGCCCATACTTAATTTATTCCCTATTTTCTACTTTTTCGATAATTATTTATAACACAATTTATATAATTTCCACTAATATATTATATTATTTTTTGGTCGTCGTTTCAATTTTGTTCCACAGATTTCACATTTTTTATTCAAATCTTCAACCTGATGAATATTTTTGCAATTAGGACAATATATTTCCCATATTATCTTCGATTCAATCCCATCTTTATATAATGAAGAAAAAGGTATATTCAATTCAGAGCATACGTTTTCGATAGAATAATCATTAGAATAAATTTTTACAAACTCATCTCGCTTTTCCATTAATTCCAATGTTAATGCTATCAATTCCTTATCTGCATCTGATAAAGCATTAAAATCTCCTGTTTTTTTTGATATTTCTTTTATCTTATTAATAAATTTACTTTTAGGAGATTTTATCTTTAATTTTCTGGTCTCTATTGCTGCATTAATTTTATTTAAAATATTTCTATTTCTGTCGATATATTTGCTAACTTTTATTTCCTCAACTATAGAGGGTGTTGTATAAATAACCCCTTCGATAATATTAAAATCAATTCCAGTGAGGAAAATATTAGCATCAAAAATATAAATTAAAGATTTTGCTTTCATATCACTATTCTTCAGGAGAATCATCAAGAGGTACTCTTCTTAATGTACCAATTATTTTTTTTCTTAAACGTGTATAATAACTTCTACTGAACCGAATAAATTTATTTTGAGAGTTTGCTTTACGAATTTTGATTTTAGTATTAGGTGGAAGATTTTTAATGGTTTTTTGCCCATCTATTACAATTTTACCATCTAATCGAGGTCTTAATAACTGAATCTCAATTTCAGAATCAATAGGTACTACTATTGGTTTTAATCCTGATCCAGCAAAACTATTTAAAGGAGTTATTTGCATGATTTCCATATTAGGATTTACAATCGATCCACCTGCACTTAAATTATAAGCTGTAGATCCAGTAGAAGTTGAGATAATTACACCATCTAAATAACTGCGATTTAAGAAAACTCCATCAATTCTAATAGATACCTGTAAAACTTTTGAACTTTTAGAAGATACTATTAAAACTTCATTTAATGCATTGTTCAACTTTATTTCATCAGAATTTTTCACAATATACGCGGTTATTTTGGAACAAATTTCTAACTCATAGTCGCCATTCAATGTCCTTATTAAATCTTTAAAAATCATTCTATCATTAGATTCATCCAAGAATCCTATAGAACCAACATTAACACCCAAAATAGGCGGGGGATTTTTTTGAGATAAACCACTAGCAACTCTTAATATTGAACCATCTCCACCAATAATTACGATGAACTTAATGTTTTCAGTAGTCATTTCGCTTAAATCCATACGATTATGAGGAAAAATTTTTGGTGCTACTCTTGTTTCTAAATAAACAACTTCGCCTTTTTGGACTAAGAACTCAAAAATTCTTCTCGTTAATTTAATAGCTCTTTCTGAATCCAGTCTACAAGCTAATGCTATTGGTTTTTTCTCCATAAATCTCAAATTTGCCTTAAAAAATTATTATACGATTTTAATAATATCTAAAAAAATAATACATAATTGAAAAATAAAATTACTGTTTTTAGAATTTTTAAACTTAATTAATTGCTGAATACTCGATTTATTAGAGTCTTCCCAGCTAATTGCCAATATTCTACTTGAGTATTTGATATTTTATCTGGATTAGCTTGAAGATCCTTTAATTTTTTCTTTAAATCTTCATCTTGCGGCCATTCTACATCCATTGATTCATATGATTCTAAATCCATTATATTGATTGAAGCATCTTCTATGAAGTTGATCTGTGCATTACCCTTGTTAATTTCAGGAACGTCAACCATATGCCCTGAAGGGATTGTTAATGAACGTTTATTATTATCAAACATACCCACGCATACAACTCTTACTTTGGCATGACCATGTTTCCCACTTTTTGATCTTTCAGTGCTTTTAATTTGGCATGGTTCTTCATCAACCATAATGTATTG
>JBHLMQ010000001.1:0-216924 GCA_048938005.1 Promethearchaeota archaeon
GAGGGGGCAACAGATTCAATCATAATAATCCAAGCAATTGATGATAGGATTACCACCAATCCACTTGAAATCCAAAATTTATTAAGATCTTCAATTTTTCGGCGTCCACATTTATAGAAAAAAAATAAGATAAAAAGCAGATTTTATAATGTAAAACCTTCTTCTAAGCTAATAATCTGAATTATTTAAGGGTTAGAATTCCTGATTTTTTAATAATTTCCATATGATCAAAAGCTAATTTTAAAGAGGAAATTTTTGTAAGGGGTATAAATTCTATTGCAGCAGCGTCATCTTTTGCTCTTGGTTTTTCATTTTTCGTTTGTGGTCCACATAAGAAAGCAATAGAAATATTATGGCCTCTAGGATCCCTATTTGGCTCAGAAAAAACTCCAATTAATTTAAGAATCTTTACTTTAATATTAGTTTCTTCATATGCTTCCCTAATACACGCTTCTTCTACCTTTTCTCCTACATCAACAAATCCTCCTGGCAATGCTAATTCCCCCTGGAAAGGAGGATTTTTTCTGCGAATTAAAACTAAATCTTTTTTATTATTTATCAGAATGACAGCATCAACAGTTATTAGTGGAGTTATAGGTTTAGGCATAGTCTTATTCATCCCATACAGCTGAGGCGAGCAGGTGTTCTATTCTTGTTTTCCTTGGCCTAATAAATTCTGTATGATGTTCCTTACGTTCAACTAATAATCCTTTCTTAAGATTGGTTGAATTGACCATATATACCTCTAAATTCCCTTCATCAAGATAAATATGATTAAAACTAGGGGAATCATCGGCACGAACTTTATTTGAAGCCGAAGTACCGGAATAAAGGAAAGTTGTACTTGATGAATCCTTCCATGATATTATGTAAGAATGAGCTACGTGGCGATGACCCATCAAGACCAAATCTACTTCAAATAATTGGGTGAGTTCTAAAATTTCTCCGGCATCTCGGACAGTAGTAAATTTTTGTCCTGACATTGGAATAGGGATTAGATGATGATGTAGTGCTATTATTCTATTTTCTAAATTTTTATTAAATTGCCTTGCCGCCCAATCTAGTTGCTCGTCACCGAGCATTCCCTCGGCCATATCATCTTTTGCAGAACATAAACCTACAATTATAGTATCTTTGTCTTCAAGGAGTAACCTTGAGCGTCTAGGTCCTATAAGCTTTTCAAAAAAAATTAAGCCTGAGTTTTTAGCATCGTGATTACCAGGTACAGCAATAAAACTAGAGATTTCTTTAATTCGATTAAGATATGGTAGAAATTTCCTAAATTGGATAACTCTTCCTTTATGTACAATATCTCCTGTACAAATAACAGCATCAGGTTTAATTTCTTCTATATATTGTATTATATTTTCCATATAATCAGGAACAAATTCTGACCCGTAATGCAAATCTGATATGTGTATAAGTTCAACCAATTTTTAAGCACCCTATCACAATAAGTTTAGATTCTAAGAGAGAATTTCTATTAATTATAAATTTAATAATAAGTATTAAATTTAAAATGTTTTTGATGAAAAAAAAATTCCTTAAATAAATATAATTAAAATGTAATTCTAACTCGAATAAAAACAAAAAAATGTTTAGTTATAACTCTCTAAAGTGAGAGATTCAATTGAAACATTGAATTTTTGTTGTAATTTACGCTGTTCTGCTAATGCTATAAGATTGTTTTCATTATTACAATCAAAACAAATACCATTAACATTTATATGGCGTAATTCTCCACATTGTGGACAACAAAACT
Organism: Promethearchaeota archaeon; assembly: GCA_048938005.1. Lineage (GTDB taxonomy): Archaea > Asgardarchaeota > Lokiarchaeia > Sigyniarchaeales > SOKP01 > Loki-b32. The sequence goes on from JBHLMQ010000001.1 coordinate 1,763, forward strand.
CTTTATATACAGCTTTCATAATATTTTTCTCCTAAATTTGTAATTTTAATATATATTTTCAATTTGATTTAATTTAGATATCTTATCGATATCTTGGTTAATTTTACTTATAATCATGTCTATAGATTTTTCGAGTGGGGTTTTAACCACTTGTTTTTTCAATTTAATATAATCTTCTTTTTGATCTATTAAGTTCAATAAAATTTGATTAAACATTTTTCATATATAGTTTCTCTATTCTTCTTATTTATAATAAAAAAAAATAGGTTTTTAAGCTCTCTCGTTATATTATATAGAGTCTATATAGTCTATATAGAATAGTAAGTTGTTAGAATTATGCATTGCTTAATTTATGCATAATACAAGAATTAACATCATCAACACTTAAATTTTTATCATTGATAAAACCCTGCCCATAATCCTTTTTACCTCCTCCTTTTCCACCAAAGTTTTCGATGCATTCTTTAACAAGGTTTCCAATATTAATCTCAGATTCTTTAGCAGGTTTAGTACCCATCATTCCTAATACCATTATTCCCTCCTCAGTTTTATTTAAAAAAATGGAAATGAGATCTTCAGAATGCTTCATCACTCGGACTGAGAAGTTTTTCAAATCATTTTGCGATAAACTATCAAATGATTCTATAATTAGCTTATATTTTTGAAATTTTTGAGCATTATAAACTAGATCTTTAACATAATCTTCATTAAGAAGGGTTTTCATCTGCTTAATCTTTTTTATTCCATCAGTCCATTCATCATAGAATTTTTGAATTTTACTTGGCACATCATCTTTTTTGATGTTTAAAAGTTGAGAAATTTCTGATAATACATCACCTTCGAATAATTCAGAAGAAGTTAATTGTAAATCGCTCTTGTTTATTTTTCCGGATTTAAGTGCTTTATTTATATTTTTCCATTTATCAAATAATTCTTTTACACGTCCTACGAGTTTTTTACGATCTACACCCAGGATTACTTTTATTTCATCTAGAATTCTTTTATGCTTTTCTTTTAATTTATCTGTAGCTTTTCCTGCTACAAATGTGAGTCTAACAATACCATCTTGTATCTTTTGTGATTTTGTTATATGTATATATCCTGTTTCTGAAGTGTTATTTAAATGTGTGCCTCCACAAGCTTCAACATCAACACCAGGCACCTCAACGATTCTTAAATTTTTTCCAGGCACGGCTCCTCCTTGATATATTGTCATACCATATTTTTGTTCTGCTTCACTACGAGGTATAAAGTCTAGGTGAACATCGATGCTTTTTTCAACTATTTCATTAGCTTTCTTTTCGATTTCAAGAAGTTTTTCTCTAGGAATTTGTTCATAATGGGTTATATCTAAATGAGAATTTTTTAATGTTTTTTTTGCTCCTGCTTGATTAACATGACTTCCTAAAACTTCTCGTGCTGCTGCATTTACAATGTGAGTAGCAGTGTGATGTTGGGAGAGTTGAGTACGCCATTCTTTATCAACTTCTATCTTAACGATATCTCCTTCTTTAAAATTAGGGGTCTCATCTAAAACATGAACAGTATAATTCCCTTGTTTAAAAGCATCAGAAAATCTTTGTCCGTTTATCTTTCCTATATCATGAAGTTGCCCTCCAGAAGTGGGGTAAGCTACAGTTTTATCTAGAACAACCATATTATCAATAATTTTCAATACTTTTGCATCATTAGAAGTCTCAGTATAATCATAATAATAAAGAGATTTTGTTTCAGGGATTCCTTCTAAATCTAATTCAATTTCTTTTCCAGTAGCATGGACTTGTTCAGCGATTTCATGCCTTTCAACAACTAAGCTATAAAAATCGTCTGGGATATTTATCTTTACACCATACTTTTTAGCGGCTGTTTTTACCATATCAGGACTTATACCATTAGAGTCATATAATTCAATAATAGTTTCAGTTGAAATATCTCCCTTTTTCAGGATTTTTTCCAAAATTTTTCCCGCTTTTTTCTTAGTGGTATAAAATTTCTCTCTTTCAACATTTAAGATTTCTCGAATTTCATCTAAGTGTTCTGAAACCTCGGGGAAAATTCCTTCTAATTCTTCTGCATGCCATTGGCAGACATTTGCCATATCAATATCCCAATTAAATTTGTCGATAAAACTTATAGCACGTCGAAATATTACTCTTAAATTATAGCCTCCACCAACGTTAGAAGGCAACTTTCCATCATTGATAGCAAATAATAAAGTGCGAGCGTGCTCCGCGATAGAGTAAAGAGCTGTCATAGGCATTATTTTAGATCTTAGTTCCTTTAATCCTATTTTCAACTCTTTAGCTACTCGTTCCCAGGCTTCATCCATATCATCTACTTCATCGATATTTAAGTAAGCTGAATACTGAGAAAATTGATTATATAACTCTAAATCTAATTCTATTTTTGTAATCTCTCTTAATTTATTTAACACGTAAGGAAAAATAGCTTCATACATATTGGGAGTGCCTTGAGAAAACCACGCAACACGTTCCTGACCAAGTCCCATATCAAGAACTTTAAGTTTAAGTTCTCGTGGTCCTGCAGAAGTTTGCTCAAACATTGTATAAACTTGATTAAAAAGCTCTACACCTCTGCTAAAAAATTCAAGACTACACCCAAAAGAACCACCACCTGCCCATGAATCTTCATGTATTGTTATTTCTTCCTTTACAAGACCCACGCCTACATGAATAAAGTCATGTATATCCATAAAAAGCTCACCCTGATTCCATTCTTCTGGGGGTACAAATGAATGTTGCCCTATCATTACGAAACCTGTGTTGTGAGCTCCTGTAATCCCAACATTTTCAATATCATTGAATCTTAAACAAAATTGAGGGATTAATAGCTTTTTAGCAGGAGGTTCTACTTCTCCTGTGATAACATAAGGTTGAAACGCCGATATTGATGCGATTGTAAATTCAGATGTTGGATTCCATCGAGCTACACATGGATATCTTTTAATTGGAACATAGCCCCGTGGTTCTAAAATCTCAACGATTTTTTCCCAAACACCAATAAAAGACAATTTTACTTGAGAAGGATTATCAATAACAACTTGAAATCCTCCTGAACATACAGGATCTCCACAAACTTCCCTTTCTTTAAGTGTAGTCCAGAAAAATGTTCCACAAAATTCACATTTTTTTCTTATATACCCTAATTCTTTAAGTTCTTTAGTAGGAAAGTAAGAATCTGGATTTTTTGAGGCAATTATTTTAAAAATTCTTTTTAAGTCTTTATCAGTCTGCGCTGTTTTAAGTACCTCTTGTTCTTCCTCAGAAATCATATTTATCAGTAGGTAATTTTCGAGAATTTTTCTTTGTATTAAATAAAAGAATTTATTTTCTCCTAAAACATTTACTTTTAAGAGATTATTATTTCATATTTTTTAATTTTTTTAAAAATGTAAAAATTTTTATAACGATTCATTATAACTATTCTTACTAATCTAATATTTAATATTCATAATTAAAATAGAGGTGAATTGCCAAATGGTTTATGCTATGAGTAAAGTTAAATATCCTTTTCATATAGCAGATGATATATTAAAGTTTTATCTTTCTGAAAAAGCACCAAAATATCCTGATTTTGTAAAGAGAACACACCAATGGGTAGTATCAGATTATAAGGTTAAGATTTATAATATATATGAAATTCCTGAGGATAAACTATATGAAGGTATGAAAGGAATAGCTAAGCGTCTTATTGCTTTTACTAGATTTGAAGGATATGTATACAAAGTAATGAGTTTAATGGAAGGACCTGAAGCAATAAAATTGTATCAGGAATAAAATTTTAAATAATTTTTTTTATATTTCTAATGTTTGGAGACGAGTATATCCTTTTTTAATAAAATCATAATCAAGCAATTCTATTTTTTCTGGAATTATTTTTAGAATCAATTTTCTTTTTCCTCGTACAATTTTTTGTGCTTTTTCGAATCCTTCATCACCTTCTTTTAAAAATATCAATCTATGCTTACCTGAAGCTGTAATCTGCATTCCTTGGATTTTACCCTCGGATAGTGGTGTATATATACCAATACTAATGTTTGGATTTTCTTCCATATTTTTAATTTTCCTTCCTGGAGCTGGACCTACATAAATATTAAAGTTATCTTTCTCTGTATAATAATCCATTGGGGTTGCACGAGGTATATTATTACTACAAGTACAGAGGACTAATACTTTCCTTTTATCTAAAAAGTTGCGTATTTCTTTTTTAAGATCTTCCTGAGACATTTTTTGTTTACTCATTCTCAAAATCACTTATTTATTCAATTTTTAATTGTAATAGAAAATGAATAAAAGCAGATAAATCTTTAAAGACTGGTAGAAAAATAGTAATTCTTTTTTAAAACCCAACTATGTTAGTTTGTGAAAAATCAAGATCTGAATCTACAGCCGCTCGTACATATGGTGATACAGGTCCATTTGCTAGAACCATTATTTTTATTTTTGATCCCATATCAGGTTTATTTTGAACTCCAAATTTTAATTGAGCTTCTTCAGGAATCTCATTTGAAATGGTTGAAACTACTTTATCAACTTTAGAAAGAGTTAAAGTGTGATCACCAGTAACGGATACTAAACATCTGTTTACTTGTTTTGGATCTGGTTTCAAAAGAGGATTATTCAAAGCTAATTTCGCTTTTTCGATTAATTCTGATTCGTCTCCTAAAGATTCTGCTATACCCACTAATCCGGAAGGATATTTTCCAGTAGGGTTTTCTAGTAGAGTCTTTTTCACATCTGCAAAATCAATGTTAACTAAACCGCAATTATTAATTAGATTTACAACTTCAGCAATATTTCTTATTAGAATTTCATCCATAATTTTAAATCCTGTTATCATAGGAATTTTACCGACAATTTCTAACAAATTGTCATTTGGAATTGGAATTAGAAAATCTGAATATTTGGCAAGATTTTTTAAGCCGAGTTGTGCTCTTGCTGATCGTTGTTTGCCTTCAGAGTTAAATGGAAGTGAACAAAAAGTAACAACTATAGCTTTATTTTTTTTTGCTTCTTCAGCAATAATCGGGGCTGCTCCAGTACCTGTACCACCTCCTAGACCACATGTTAGAAATATAATATCTGCATTTAAAGTTTGATTTAGCCTTTCACGATCTTCTTCAGCAGCTTTAGCACCAATTTTAGGGTCATTTCCTGAACCTAATCCGTTACACTGCTCTTTTCCAATTAAAATTTTATGTTTTGAACTCGAATAATATAAGTCGTGTGCATCAGTATTAATATTTATAGTGTCAGCATGGCTAATACCCATATCTTCTAACCGAGAGACCGTATTATTACCAGCGCCCCCAACACCAACAACAAAAGTTTTAATCTTTAAAACTTTTAATAAATCTGCTAAAAATTTATCATCATCACAATGGGTGTTTGAATTAGGACTTTGGTTTGCTTGGGCAATTTCATTGAATCTTTCTCTTACTGAGGATCGTTTTTTAGCCAATTCAACCAAATCAAAAATGTCATCACTCATGAAATTCAATCCAAAAAAGTGAAGTTTTTATAATACGAGAACGATATCAGAATAATATATGAAAGTAATATGAAGATAATACGACAGAGATATCTAATCTCCATTCTAAAGGTTTTTTTCCTATCGTCATAAGCTATTCAATCTCTTTTTAAATCATTTTTTTCGTTTGAAAAAGAAGACAAACCATTGTAGAGAATAAATTTATAAACCTAAATTTTCATGATTATCATGCTTAGGGGCATATAATATGGAAATTGATAATACTAAAGATGGCAGCGATAAACCTGTTGATGCTTCAGAGCACAGCGATTTAGTTTATGTAAGAGCTATTATCAGCTGTGAGCATTGTGGCTATAAAAAAAAATTCAGAAATCAATTTCCTCGAAATCAGATGGAACTTTTAGTCGTTGCTACAAAGATCTTCGAATGGCTTGTTTGCGATAAATGTGGAGATCTATTGAAATTAGATTTGGAGTTTCAGATTTAGAAAACTTATATTAACTTTTATAATTTAAATATCAAGACTTATTTGTCCATATGTACCTCCTCCTCCAGGAGTATACTCAACCTTATCATTTCTAAGGGCTTTTATAATTAAAGCAATATTTTTATTAAAAAACTCAATTTTAGGAATAGGAGTATCAATTAGTATCTCAAATTCCTTTCCAAGTTCTTCAATTATTTTATTATAGTCATTTAGAACTGTCTTACTTGTTGTACTTTTGATACCTTTCACAGCTCGAATAATATCAATTAATGGTACAGCATTAATATATGGAGGTCTATGATCTGGATGTTTAGGTTCTTTGTATGTAGAAATTTTTTCAATCCTTTCACTCACTCCCAATTTAACTTTAAAATTTTTATTTAAGTGCTCTCTACATGCCGGACAGTGTACTTTATTTTTAGAAACTTGTTCTAAATAATCTAATCTTGAAGAAGTAGGGTCTATTGAGTAATATATAATAAAGTTATCAGTTATTGAATATTGATTAAAGATTTTACTTACTTGTTTTTTCACTTTCTTAAATAAGATCCTTCTCCTACATTTATTACAGAACATAACATAGTATTTTCCAAGTTTAGGATTTAATCCTACATTTAATATAATTTTTCGTCCATTTTTCTTTTGTATTGCTTGTAAGATCTCATTAAAAGAGGGATTATCAATATCAAATCTGTTAAATTCTCTGCCTAAGGAACGAGGATCCTGTGAGTGGGCATCACTATTGCTTAGAAAAGTCACATCTTTCAAACACTCTAATCTATCTGCGAGATCAGTATTAGCAGAAAGTCCTAATTCAATGAAACAAATTTTCTTTGTTGCATCAGCATAACATTCTTCAAGTGTTTTAAATTTGTTTTGTCGAAAAATTGCTTTAAAAGGTGTGAAGGCGTGAGCAGGACCAATCAAGGCACCCTCATCTGAGACAACTTCGGCCAATTCTGCTGGGGATAGATTAACCCTTGGCCGACCACCCCACTCATCCAAAATATTTTTTGAGTAAGGCTCTAATTTCATTTGAATATTTCTTACCATATCGAAATCTTCGAAAAAGACGAGTTCATGCACACTCTCTTGATCTTCTATTTCAGTTTGAAGAATAAAATAAGTATCCTTATAACAATAAGCGCCATCTTGATTTTTTTCTAAATTATTCTCCAAGTAATTCAGCCATGATGGTTGTAATACATCCCCCGTACCTAATATATTTAAACCTTTTTTTTTACAAGTATCGATCATCGTGTCAATATTTAGTGATTTCGACACTCCTATTGAATGTGGAGAATGTATATGTAAATCTGCGTTGTAAATATCCATTTCTTTTAATAAAATTAATTCTATAAATATTTTAATTTAAAATGAAATAAGAGTCTTTTATTTAATATTAAATAATGATCATTTTATCATGAATTGGATTACTTAATAAAATCCTAAAGTATTCCTTTTCATTCTTGAAATTTACTTTTTCTAACTTTCCCTCAACGAATACAGTTTCTTTCTCTCTAGCATGTTCACAAAAACGGCCTCTGAATGAATTTATTTCATGTAATTCTTTTATATTGATAGAATTTGGAGTAATACTACTTTCGATAATTTTAAGAGGTTTTATTTTGTATGAACAAGGTGTAAAAATTGAATCTTTTGAATCAAGAATTACAGCTTTGAGTTTAATTCTCCCAATATTCTTGTATTGATAATCATAAAAATTCCCTTTCCAATCTTTTGAACTTTTAATATATCTAATAAAGAAATCATGATCCATAAATTTCCCTTGATGTTGCTTCCTTTTTTCACTTTTCATAAAGTCTTCAAATGAAATATTAGAACCACCAACTCTCCAATCATAATGAGTTCTATATTCATCCGTTGTATACTTCCTACAATCATCTGATTTTTTAAATATCTTTTTTAATATTTCTTGAAATTTTATACTTGTTTCTGTACCATATATTACTAGATCAGTATCAGAATCTTCAGTATTCAATCCGACCATAACTGATCCAGTAATTCCAATTGAATTCTCGGAAAGATGTCCTTCATTAATAAATAATTCACATAGGCTCTTAGAACGTTTTTCACTGTTGGATAAATAAGTTTTTTTTAATAAATCTTTAAAGAAGGTCCTAGGAGTATAAATTCTTTTAATTTCAGCTTTTTTAACTCCTTGAACTTCCAAATCCAGTTCTTCACAAAAGAAAAGGTGTTTAGGATATTTTTTTTTCAAAAGATCATATCGTTCGTTTAATTTGTAAATTTTTCTAAAACAAATTCCATTTTTTTTTCTTTCTCCATCTGGATGAGGAATAAATCGTAAAAAGGATATGATATAATCATTTGGATGAAAAAGACCTTTTACATCAAAAAACAAATTATCATTTTTTGTTTCTATATAATCTCCTTCAATTGCATTTACAATCCTCATAAATTTCACAAAATTTGTAATTAATATTTTGAGGGCGTTTTTGATTTAATATGCGAAGGAGTTTTTGTTTTAATTGAGGGGGTTTTAGATTTAATTTTCCTTAGTTCTCTTTCAAATTCTCTTTTTTCATTTAAAAATCTTTGTCGATCCTTCTCTAGTTTTTCTCTTTCACGTTTAATAAGATTTTTTTCCCTTTCTAAATTTGATTTTACTTTTTCTAATTGTCTATTTTCATCATTCAATTTTCTAAACCTTTCCTCTAAATTCGGAATCTTGCGATTTAAAGAGTAGAATTTATTCTCTGCTGCTGGAATTTTTCTTTCTAATTCTTTTAATCTTGCTTCTTGTTGATGCCTTTTTTTTTCCAAATTATTTACATCTCTTTCTGATTTATCTCTATATTTTTTCAAATCTAATCTTTTTTTATCAATTTCCCGAGTTTTAAGGTCTAAATCTTGTTTTTTATATCTGGTTTTTTCTCTTTCTTCCTTGAGTTTTTTCTTTTCATCAGATATTCGGTTTTTTTCATCAGTAATCTCCCTTCTCAAATTATTAACTTCTCTATTTAAGTTATCCCTTTCTCTAGTTAAATTTTTGATTTCATTTCTTAAATCCATTAATTTATTTTCTAAATCATTGGTTGTTCTCTCTAAAGCTTTTTCTCTCCTCTCCATCCCTGGAATTTTTGTTTTGATTTCTTTTATGCGCTTTTCTGTTCTTTCTTTTTCCCATTCTAAATTTTTCTTCTGATTTCGAATATCATCTCTCAATTCATCTAATTTATTTTGATATCTTTCTAATTCAGCATTTTTTTGATCTAATTCTTCATTCTTACTTCTGATTTTTTCTCGAAATTGTCTGTTTTTAGTAGCTAAATCATTTTTTTGTTGTTCTATTTGGTTTTTCGTCGTTTCTAACTCATTCCGCAAGTTATTTCGTTGTTCAATAAGATTTTTAATTTTAAGTTCCTTTTCTTTTCTTTTTCTTTCTAAATCTTCTATATTTTCTTCGTAATTTTCTATTTGATTAAGAACTTTTTCCCATTCGCTCTTTTCTTTATCCAGTTTAATTCTTTCTTTTTTTAATTTTTTAAGCAATTTTTTATCCGAAACTTGATCTAATTCTTCATCTGGCGTTTTTTCTCGAATTTGATATTTAGGAATAGGTTCGTCATTCATAATGTTTCAATTATTTATTATATCTATTAATAAATTCATATTAATATTGACTCTAAAGTGTTTGCAAATCAAAACTCCAAATATTAAATTTTTGTATTTGTTGAATCTATTTATATAGCTTAGTTTCTATTATTTTCATATAATCTTAGCAAAAAAAAGATCAGAATTATATTTAAGATAAAAAGATATATTAGATTAGGTTTAATCTTATGGGCTTTGATGATGAATTTGATGAGGAATTTGATGAGGAATTTGATGAAGAATTTGATGAACAAGAATTTGATGAAGATTTAGAGGATTTAGAAGAAGAATTTGAGGAAGAAATAGAAGAACACGTCGAAGAACCTTTTGTAGAAATTGCTAAAGAGGAAGTTGATTCCAAAACACCTTCTACTAAGACTATTCAAAGAGGGAAAAAGATATCAGTATATTTTATGTCTACTATCGGTCCAGGTGAGAAAAAGCAAAAATTAACTGTTAATGATGGAAACAGCGTTGGTGACATTAAAGAAACTGTAGCAAATTTATTTGGTTTAGATCCTGCTGACTTTTACTTATCATGTGGTGGCGTAACAATGGATGAAACTAACTCTTTAAGCTTTTATAATGTTTCTGACGGAGATGACATACTTTTAATTCCAGCTAGTATTGCTGGTTAATAAAATAAGAACCTTTTTTTTAATTTCTTTCTTTTCTTGAAGGGATTAGAGCAATTTCATCGTCATCATCAATATCATAATCTTTTATTATTGAGTTCTCTTGTAGTAATATCCCTCCGCTAGATAAGAGAAAATCTTCTAATTCATAATCAAATAATATTGCAATTTTTTCCTTAATTATTCTAATTACTTCAGTAGTATCAACAATTATTATTTTCGTTTTCTCGCCAGGTTCAACTAATGATCTTATATAAACTCGAATCTGACCTTCCATTTCGATTTGTCTTTTAGGTGGGGTATAAATTATAGCTCCATCAGTTTTATCCTTGGTGTTCAATATATTTTCGATTAAATCATTTCTCTCATTTGGATCGTAATATAGCATTTCTCTAATAAATAATATCTTATCCATTTTTGATAATCCTAGAAGGTTTATGTTATCTAATTCTTCCTTTCTAAAGATTGAAAAAATAAATTTATCAACTATTGGCATATCCTTATAAGTCTCATCCGATTCAATATATTCTTCTATAGAAGGCATGACATCAATATAATCTTCAATAATATCGCTAGTATCCTTTTGAATTAATTTTGGTTTTGTAAAGTATTTTTTTTCTTTTAATCTAATATCTTGACTACTTTTAGACTGTATAACGGTGTAAATAGTACTTGTAGATAAAACTGCGACACTACTAATAGTTAGGACAAGAAATAAAGGAATATTTTCTACCTGAAATAGGAAAAAAAAGACATAGAATAGAATACAAAAAACGTAAATAACACTTAAAATTCTATAATTTTTTCTCATGATTTTTTGATTAGATTATTTTCTGAATTTAAAATATTTAAATTATAATTTAAATGGGATTGGAATAAAAATGGAGTTTTTCATTTTATATAGCTTTCATTGATTTTTTAGCTTTAGAATATTTCTCTAAATCTAGTTTGAAAACAATTCTATTTTTTTCTTTTTCAATCTTTATTAATTTCAGATCTATTAAAATATCTAAATATTTTTTAATAGTGCTGTGATTTTTTTTTAGACCAGTTGCTATTTCTGTAATTTTAAATGCTTTATTTTCTTTTTTTATAAAATTAATTATTTTTTGAACGATTTCCTTTTTTAAATAATAGTATAGTGGGTCTAATTTTGGATTGGAATCAAATTTGAAGAAAATTTTGTGATTGTTGATTTGTTTTGATCTAATGAATTGGAATTTTTCTAAACATGATAAATGCCATAAAGCTTGATTACTACCAATATTAAGAGCCCTCATTATTTCATTAATATTTGAGGGATTCTTTTTGATATAATTAAAGATTTCATTCCTTTTTGGATGTTCAATAATATTATTTTTCATTAATCTGGTTCCAGGGATAATAATACGTCTTTTAATTAAATTCTTTAAGATTAACTCTATTCTATTCTCGTTTATATTAGGATTGTATCTTACCCTGTTGCTTATATATGAGATAATTTCTCTAATTGAGAAGAATGTTTTTTTTGTTAAATACTCTTCTACTAATTCAAGAACAACGGATTCTACATTATTCAGAGAACTCATGAGCCCATATTTATATTACGTAGAAATTTTTTGTTTTTATAATTACGTATTCTCTCTAAAACAATATTTTATGTCTTATATATATTGATAAACATTCATATAATTTATAATATAATTTCTTTAGAATCCTAATTTTCTCGTTTTTAATTTTGATAAGAATTTAAAAAACTTCAAAATCATTCCAAAGGGTTTTATAATACATTTTTAACGCCATTTTATTAAGTTTAACAAAATTGAAAATTAAATTATAAAATAAAAAAAAATTGGATGTGATGTGAATGGGTTTTGATAATGAATTTGATGAAGATTTAGGTGGAGAAGAACCGTTAAAATCTAAAACTCCTGCAACTAAAACTCCTTCAGCAGGAAAGAAATTAACTTTATATTTTATGTCAACAATTGGTCCTGGTGAAAAGAAGGAAAAATTAACTGTGAATGACAGTAATCGCGTAAGAGATATTAAACAAACATTAGGAAATTTATATGGCCTTGATCCTAATGACTTTCACTTATCTTCTGGCGGAGTTACAATGGATGAAGATAGTGCATTAAGAGACTATGATGTAAACGATGGTGACGATATTCTATTAATCCCTGCTAGTACAGCTGGGTAGACTTATAAAATTTTCTTCATAAATTATAACATAAGGGCTTTAAGCCCTTCAATTTTTTTTATTTTTTTTTATAAATATTAATGGTGATATGATTGAATAAGGATTCAGATTTTTTTGCTAAAGAATTATCAGCGGATGAGAGAGACCTGTATGACCGTCAATTTCGTCTAGAAGGTTGGTCTCAGAAATTAGTAAAGAACTCAAGAGTGCTGATAGTCGGTGTTGGAGGCTTGGGTTGTGAAATTGCTAAAAATCTAGCCATGCTTGGTGTGGGTCATTTAGATCTTATTGATTTAGATATCATTGAACATTCTAATTTGAACCGTCAAGTTCTATTTGCAGGAGCAAAGATAGGAGAGTCAAAAGCAGTTGTTGCTGCTAGAAAATTAAAAGAAATTAATCCTAATGTTATTGTTAAGGGATACCACACCTCCTTAGAACGTTTAAATCCGGCACTATATCAAGCTGCTGATGTTGTAATTGGAGGACTTGATTCGATGAATGCACGTCTAAATTTAAATGCACAATGTATAAGATTTAAAAAGCCACTAGTAGATGGAGGAGTATCTGGTTATTATGGTCATGTATACACAATATTTCCTTACAAAAATGCTTGTTATGAATGTAATCCATTACCGGTAGGAGAGAGTGATGAGATGGCTGCTTGTACTGTTGTTGGAGTCCCCCGAAAAAGGATTCACTGCGTTTTTAAAGGAGATATGGCATTCAGAGAAAAATTTGATAGAGATCCGAATCCAAAAGACGTAAATGATATTAAATTCATTCAAAAGACTGCAAATGAATTAGTAAATAAACACAATTTCTTACCTGAATATACGGAGGATGATATTGTGAAAATCATTGATAGGCACGATCCTGGTATAATAACTATAAATGCCGTCATTTCTGCCCTACAATCACATGAAACAACCAAAATCCTTCATTGGAAAAAAAGTCATAAAGGATTAGGTGAACCTATTAGAAGTTATGTGATCTTTAATGCAATTACAATGAAATTTTATCATATTGAAAAACAGAGAAACCCAGAATGTTCTCAATGTGGTAAAAAAGTACGACGAGTATCCATAAAATTGAAAGCTCAATCACCTTGTATAAATATAATTAAAATATTAAAGAAGAATGGATTTAAATTAGATCCAAATTCCGAGCCAATTCTAACTTTACTGGATTTTAATGATATTATGATTGTTGATTTAGAGAAGAATCCAATTGAAAATGGGTTAAGAAATTACGAGCTTATGACAGCTGCTGGGTTTAAAGGTGGAGAAATTTTTGTAACCTTAAAAATAAAACAAGATTTAAATCAAAAAAGTTTTTAAATTAAAAGTTTAAGGAAAAAAACAATTATTTAAAGAAAGATTTTTACTATAAAATTAAGGATAATAAAAAGGGTTGAGAGTATGAGTATAAGAAGTGGTCGAGTATCCCGAGATTTTGCGGGATTAAAAAAAATGCTTAAAGAAGGTAGTATCATTCAATTAAAACCATTTAGTCCGAAAAGGAAGAGTATTGATCACTTAGCAATCTTATTTAAAGGACCTAAAGGTACCGCTTATGCAGGTGGTCTTTTTAGATTAGAAATGAGATTTCCTGCTCAATATCCTAAACAACCTCCTTTTGTAAGAATGCATACTCCAATTTGGCATCCAAATTTTTGGCCAAAACCCTCTGAATATAAAGGACAAAGAAATATTTGTCTAGCATTAGTAGATCCCTCATTAATAGGTAAAAAAGGTGGATGGAGTCCTTCAAAAACTGCTGTTACAGTAGTTCAAGCGATAATTGCTATGTTAAACACGCGTGGTAAATATGTAAATCCTACAGATGTATTTAATAAAAAAGCAGCAATAGAAATGATAAAGAATCAAAAGTTTTTTGAGAAAAAAGTAAAAAATCTTGTTAAGAAGTATGCAAATAAAAAATGGTGATTTTTTTAATGGATAATGATGACCTGGCCAATAACTCGATAAAAGATGTAATTAAGAGGAAGATAAAGGAAAAAATAAAACAAGAACTATTAGATGAAATCTGTGAAGAACTTAAATTAGAAGAAGATGAATTAACTGAAGAAATTTCTTCAATGCTTACAAGAAAACCATCTGAAAAACCAATTATAAAACTTACTAAGATTCCTACAGCTAGAATTGTAGAAAATAAAAAAGTTGAAACTGAAAAAGAAGAGGAAATCCAAAAAGAGATTTATATTTCAGTAAAAGCTATACTTAAAATAGCGACTCATGCGCTTAAATACGCGAATTCTAAGATTCCTAAAGAAAAATGGGTGGAAGTGATAGGGCTTCTAGCAGGAAAGATAGATAATAATCATGTAATCCATATAGAAGATTCTTATCCAATGGGACATGGTACAGCAGTTTATGCAGAAATTAAAGATTATAAAAATTACGTTAGAGCTTTTAAAGATATTAAAAGGCAGAAGTATTTTATATGTGGATGGTATCATTCACATCCATCTTATGGATGTTTCATGTCGAATGAAGACATGGGGACTCAAGCGAGATACCAAAAATTATGGGATAAAGCTGTTGCTCTTGTCATCGATCCCTATCAAATTAATGGTAAATCTGCGGGATTTGAAATATATAAAGCTGATATTAAATCTAACACATGGTATCCCCTTATATATGGAATTAAAGGATCATTAGATGTAAAAATGTTACCAGAAGTATTAAAATTTATAAATCCCATAACTGAGGGAAAAGCAGTATATCTCGAATATGACGAGGATTAAAAGAGAGTGTGGTGATTAATAGACTGTGACCAAATATAAATCTATTGTAATTGTATTAGCGATATTTTCGCTTATAGGAATAGTGCACGGTGCGATCTTAATCTCTTTTAATATATTTGTGAGTTGGTTATTGATTGGAATTTGGTTAATATTTTCGTTTAAAGTATTAAAAAATATTAAGCAACATCGAGAATATCGAAGTCCTCACAATACTGCATTCTTTACTATTGGCCCCGTCTTTATTGGAATATTTTATTCAATTTGGGGAAATTTTACAGCCTTATTAGGAGAAAATCTTATTGTAGATTCAAATTTATATTTAAGTCTATGGAGTATTCTATTTGGATTACCTTATGTAATTTACGGCTCATTTTCCTTATATCGATGTTTTAAGAAATATAATGTAATTTATTTTGGTACAAAATCAGTAAATGCACGTAAATTTGCCTATTTCTTAGGTTTTTCAATTCTATTTTTTATAATTTTCTATTGGATAAGTTTTTATTCATTTGCAGAATTTTATGGATTTCTGCTAATAATTGATCTTAATCTTTTGATATTACTTATTGGAACTATTATAATATTGATTATTCCAGGATTATTAGGATCTCGTTCGCAATTACCGCAATTGACTAGAGATTATATAGCAAGACGTACAAGTAGATTAAACAGTTTAGTTTCACCAAACACCCATAGAGAAAGCATTCATACTACAGCAAGATCATCTCCAACACCTTCTACAAGATTTGTTACTCATACTTCGAGATCTGTTTCCCATTCTTCAAGATCAACGCCGACAGGACATATACAATCTAGAACTTCTAGAGTTAAAACCACTACTCGTTCTAGAAGCACAAGTAAAAAAGGAAAGCCAATAAGAAGAAGTAATACTACTGTAAAACATGCGAATTACAAACATTATAGACCAAAAGCCGCAAACTTGTCAATAGAAGATTTTAAATGTATTTTTTGTTTTAAATTACCAGAATTTCCTAAAGATAATGGTAGAGGAATAATTTTATGTCCAAATTGTAGGTACCCTGCTCATGCTGATGAATTTAAAGATTGGCTTAGAACTTCTGGTCTTTGTTCTAGATGTAATGCCCCTATTCCGTTAAGTTATAGGAGAAATCCTAAAATCATTAGTGTAAAAAGCTATTCAATAATTTATAAAGATTTTCTAAGGAAAAAACAGTAGTTCTTTAAAAATTAATTTCGAAATTTTAACTTTTTTTTTAATTCGCCGAGTGTTGTTTTCAATTCAGCGTATACATTGAAGACATGTATGCTTTCTAAAGATTCAACCTTAAATCTAACCTTAAAATCATCTTCAAGATTTGGAAAATCTCTTAAAATGAAATTTTTTGCCATCTCTCGAATAACATCTTCGGAAAAGAGAGGTTTTAAATGTGCACTTCTAACCAATTCTGCTTCTTCTGGTCTTTTTAAAACTGATTGAATCTTGCCACTCATAGATTCTTCTATTATATCTATAATATCTAAAACGTCTACTTTATGATTAGTTAAATCCTTAATTTGGACTATAATAGTACCTATGGATCTTTGATTATGTGATGAAAATGGAAGTATATTTAATAATTTCTTGAGGTCTTCTTCTGAAACATCAATATCTTGTCTAGATTTAACAACTTCCTCTGCATACTCCAAAGATAGTTCTTTAGCACAAGGACAAACTGTCATACCAACTGCACTCGCACCAATAAAATAATTATAATCAATATTACCTAAATTATCTCGAATGGCTTTTACAAATGAACTAATATCATATGATTTTTGAATAATTCTTTCATCATTTTCTCTGACTTGGACAATTATTTTACCTTCTAATTTAACTTCAGCTTTTGAAGTATAGGGATGGCGTTCTAATAATTTTTTGACAATTCTATCTCCAACAAGTTCAATAGTCGGAGTAGGTTTGAAAATTACCTCATTAATGACTTCTTCTATAGTCTCAGAAGTCCGAGACATATGTATTCCACGCTGTTCAGCAGGAAGATTGATTAATGCTGAAATTTTTGGGTAAAAAGAATACCTTTTATTCTCTTGAATTATCTCAACTTTTTTTTCCAGTTCTACAATACCCACCTTATCTATTGGAATATCTATTCTTGAACTTGAATTTTGTAAATCTATTTTAAATTTGGTAATTCTGAGTCACCAATATTAAAAATTAATTTTTTTATGATCTATTCTTTAAAAGGATTGGAATAATATAAAATATTAATTTCAATTATATTTGGATTGTCTAAGAATTAATGGTAAATAAATCTTTATTTTGTAGGTATGCTTTACTCGGAGAGGATTTAGAATTAAAACAAAATACAAATTTAGAAATTGATGATAGTGGGAAAATCTTAAATCTCTCTTATGATGAAGTAGAAGAGAACTTAAATATTTTACCAGATGGTCATTCCTCCTTATTGATTCCAGGATTTATAAACTCTCACGTTCATATAGGAGATAGTTTTGCTAAAGAATTAGGTTATAATAGAGAGTTAGAGGAAGTCGTCGCCCCGCCATTTGGTTTTAAACATAAATTATTAAGGCAAACACCAGAAAGCGTCAAGATCAAAGGAATTCAAAATGCTGTTTTAGAAATGCTTTCAAATGGTATTACTTTTTTCGTTGATTTTAGAGAGGGGGGAGCAGAAGGTGTAAATCTTCTAAAAAGAGCACTTAGTAAAGTTTCAATTAATTATTTAATCCTAGGGCGATTTATGGATGAGAGCGAAATAGATTCTATTTTTGGTTTAGCTGATGGTGTTGGATTATCTAGTTATAAAGAAATTACTAAGACAAATAAAATATATGTCTCATCTGCAAAAAAGAAGTTTAAAAAAATCCTAGCATGTCATTGTGCTGAAAAGACTCGGGATAGTAATCTAATAAATGAAATATTTAATGATAATCTTGTTGATATATTTATTCATGGAACAAAATTTGTCAAAAGAGATTTGGAAAACATAATTGAAAATAATAAATCTCTTGTTTTATGTCCTCGTTGTAATGGATATTTTGGAGTTGGATTTCCGCCAATTAACGAAATTTTAAGACTGAAAATTCCAATATCTCTAGGAACGGATAATTTAATGGTAAATAATACAGATTTATTTGAAGAGATGCGATATTTTTATCGAATTTCAAGAGTTTTATGTAGTTACAATAAAAAACTTCAACTAACCTCTAAAGATTTATTGAAAATGGTAACATACAATGCAGCAAAAAATTATAATCTGGAAAAAAAGTTTGGTTCAATATCAAAAGGAAAATTTGCTGATCTTTTTTTAATTGATCTTAGCAGTCCAAATATGTTTTCTTCTAAATTAAATTCGAATAATATATATGATTTAATTACTCAAAGGACAAAATCAGATAATATTAAAAAAACTTATATCAAGGGAGAGTTAGTTTTTGAAAGAATTTGAACACCCATATATTATTTTAAGTGCTGCAATGACTATTGATGGAAAGATAGCATCAAAAACAGGAGATCCAGATTTATCAGATGACCAAGATTGGAAAGAAGTCCATAAACTTAGAACTCAAGTGGATGGCATTATCGTCGGGAAGAACACTATATTAAAAGATAATCCCAAACTTCACATAAAATTTTATGAACATAAGGGGTATTATAGAATTGTTGTAGATAGTAATCTTTCGATACCTATTGATTCAAATGTAATTACATTTCAACCACAAACATACCCAACAATAATATGTACAACAGAAAATGTATCGTTGAAAAAAATCAAAGATTTTGAGTCAAAAGGAGTTAAGATATTAAAGTCTGGTAAAGGTAAGAAAGTAAATATATCGAATCTTATGCCTCTTCTCTATAATCTCGGGATGCAAAAGCTGTTATTAGAGGGAGGTGGCACATTGAATTGGAGCTTTATTAAGAAGAATTTAGTTGACGAAATAAGGTTAACTATTGCTCCATGGATGGTTGGTGGTCAAGATGCAATTACTCTTGTTGAGGGTAAAGGTTTTGAAACTATGGCTCAAGCGCCAAGGTTTAAATTGCTTGAAATTTTAAGTAGAGATAATTATGTTGTGTTAAAATACAAAAAGAGTTAATAATGATAAAAAACAGTGAAGTTAAGAGCTTAAAAAAGCTCACATTAAAACAAATAAGAGAGAGAGTAAAAAAAGTAAAAGATAAATTATCGATTAATAAAAAAAACGTAATAACTTATTCCAAAAATTTTACCCTTTCCCTTTCTAACTTTTGTATTAATCAATGTGGATATTGTTTCTATAATTATAAAATTCCTAAGTTAAGTGCTCAGGGAAATGTAGTATTACTTAATAATGAGCAATTAGTTTCTTTAACTCAAAAAGCTCTTCAATATAATTGTAAAGAAGCCCTTCTGATGTCTGGTGAACGTCCAGAAAAATTTCCTGATGTTAAAAATGAGTTAGAAAAAAGGAATTATTCAGATTTTATAGCATTTGTAAAAGATATTTGCGTTTATTTACTTGATTTTAACTTTCTACCTCATATAAATATAGGTTTTTTGACTTATGATGAAATGAAGGATTTAAAAAGATTTAATGCTAGTATGGGATTGATGCTTGAAAGTACTAGTATGGAACTTTTTAAAAAAGGAAAGGTACATGAACATTCTCCTGGAAAATTACCATCAAAAAGATTAGAGCACATTAATAATGCCGGAAAGTTAAAAATTCCATTTACCACAGGCTTATTAATAGGTATTGGAGAAACTATGGAAGATATTATAAACGATTTATATTTAATCAAAAATATTCATAAAAATTATGGGCATATTCAAGAGGTTATAATTCAGAATTTTGTGAATAAAGCAAGTATTCCATTTCAACCTAAAAAACCAATTACTATCGAAAAAATGCTCAAAATAACCGGAATTGCTCGTATTATATTTGAGAATGAAATAGCTATTCAAGTACCCCCAAATCTTATAACAGGTTATGAAAAAGAGTTTATCGACATGGGTATTGATGACTTTGGGGGAATATCACCTATTACGTTAGATTATATAAATCCTGAAAGTAAATGGCCTCAAATTGATGATATAAATAAAATCTGCAAAGCTAAAGGTTATAAACTCAAAGAAAGGCTTCCAATCTATGATAAATACATTCAAAAAAGTGATTTCTGTCCAGAAAATATTAAAAAAATTATAGATAATATAAATTATTAATGTTAACTTCTCGTATTTTAGACAAACTAAAACCAGAAATAAAGGAAATTTTAGAAAAAGCTTTAAAAAATGAGGAAATTACCTCTAAGGAAGCTTTAATATTATTAAAAGTTCATGGTAAAGAATTTTTTGCCCTGCAATATGTAGCTAATCGAATTTGTTATGAAAAGAAAGAAGATTTCGTAACTTTTGTGATTAACCGAAATATAAATTTTACAAATGTGTGCTTTCAAGGATGTAAATTCTGTTCTTTTAGTTTACCGTCTAATCACAAAGATGCTTTTTTGCTTACATTAGAGGAGATAAGGGATAGAGTTATTGAAGCAAAAAATTCAAATTGTTCAGAAGTATGTATTCAAGGGGGAATCAATCCTGAATTAAAATTTGATTTTTATTTAGATATTCTCCGGCTTGTAAAAGGAATAGACCAAAAAATTCATACTCATGCATTTTCTCCTCAAGAAATCTATTTTATGTCAAAATTATATAAGAGTTCAATAGAAAACACATTAAAAGAATTAAAAAAGGCGGGATTAGATTCAATTCCGGGAACAGCAGCAGAGATTCTCGTTGATGATATTCGAAGAATTATTTGTCCAAATAAAGTCTCTACATCGCAATGGATTGACATAATCACTACAGCTCATAAGTTAGGAATCCCAACGACTTCAACTATCATGTATGGGCACATAGAATCTCTAAATGATCGAGTAGCACATTTAGAAGTTTTAAGAGAAATTCAAAAAGAAACTAAAGGTTTCACTGAATTTGTACCTTTACCTTTTGTAAAAGTAAATCCGATTTTATCAAGATTAAATAAATATCCTTTGAATCCTAGTTACGGTATAGCGGATTTAAAATTATTTTGTGTATCTCGGATATTTTTAAATAATTATATTGATAATATACAATGCAGTTGGGTAAAATTAGGTCCAAAACTCGCTCAAGTGTCTTTAAATTTTGGTGTAAATGACTTCTCTGGAACATTAATGGAAGAAAATATATCAAGAAGTGCTGGAGCGGAATTTGGTCAATATTTATCACCAGAAGAAATAATTACAATAATTAAAGCTGCCGGAAAGAAACCTGCTCAACGAGATACTTTATATAATATATTGAAATATTATTAAATATTACTGAGATTGTAAATATTCTAAAACATAGCGTTGTGCTATTAGATCCGAATTAACCATACCTAATACTTTTCCCTGTTCAACTACAGGCATTGCAGATATTTGATATTGCTCTAGTTCTCTAACAATATCTAAAATAGAAAAATCTGGAGATGCTGTAATAACGTCTTTTGTCATAACTATAGAAAGATTAACGTCACAACGATTAGAAGCAACAGCAGCTGTGATATCCCAATCTGTTACAACTCCTACAAGTTTACGTTCTGAAAGTACTGCAATTATCCCACTTTTTTTTTCAATCATTAAAGCAGCTGCATCCTGTACTGAACTTTTTACATCAATTGTTGGTATTGAAATCATAATATCTTTTGCTGTACGTTCCCTTTCCTTAGCAGTCAAACGTTGAAGACTAATACGTTCAGCTGCTACGCACGGGAGCATATCAGGATCTACGGCTAATAAATCAATTAATTCAATCATATTATGTTGAATCACTTCTTCTCTATATTCCTCTCCTGCTTTTAATCGTTGTCTTGAAAGCTCTGTAAATTCTTTAGAATGATCTTTCAACCATTTTTCTACCGCTTCACGATTGCCTAACATTTCTTCAGGTATTTGTAATCGATCTGGAGATTTAATGATGTGCTCTTGAGCAGCAAAAATCACACCTCCAGAATTTACTAAGTAATCATTAGCTATCATTACCCCTTTCTCTCTATACACAATTTGCTCCATACGAGTACGTGCCGCCTTTCTATTAGGATCAGGCGAATAAGTATTTGCCCCTTCAATAATCACTCCCCATTTTCCCATACGATCTACTGTTATAGAGGGGTTTTCAGAAGAATGCACTCCTAAATAGTTGAATACTGGAGCTGCGGGAATTAAACAAAAAGCATTTTCGAGAAGTAAATTATTTCTATTTGTAGAAAATTTCGTAGGATGTTTATACCCTTCTGAAAAAATCTTCTCTTTAAAATAATTATTCGTGACTAAGCGTTTTTCTTTCCATAATTTAAAAAGTTCTTGAATTGGTAACCCAAATTCATTATATAAATAACCCTCTAAATCACTTATACCTATTACTTTAGCATCAGGGATTCTTTCATATAGTATACGTGCAGCATGAGCACCAACAGCTCCAAAACCTTGAATCAAAATTTTAAGATCTTTAGTTCCAGGAATTTCTAAATTAGCAAATTGGGAAAGAACTCTCAATCTCGGCATTATATTCAATAAAGTTTGTAGAGCAATTATAACTCCTCCCGCAGCTGCCCCCAATTCATCTATGCGCATTCCTCCCATCTCAACAGGCTTAGAAAGAGCATTATCTAATCCATTTTCTATGGCTATGGTCTTCATATCATCATCATTAGTACCCACATCAGGTCCAGGTAAATAGATGTCGATATACCGATGAATTAATCGTGCAAAACCACGGATCATTTTTTCACGATCTTCAGGTGAGATATTCCTTTCAGCAACTATCCCTGATTTACCTCCACCATACGGAAGATTAGCAGCCGCGTTTTTAAGTGTCATTCCTCTAGCTAAATTATGAATGTCTGAAGGTGTTATATCAGGAAGCATTCTAATCCCTCCCATTGACGGAGTCCCCATTGACAGATTATCAACTACTAAATATCCGCCAATTTCCAAATCAGATGTTTCGTCCCATAAGCAAGCAACAAGATGGGGGCCCAATTTATCAACAACAATCCCAAGTCGAGATAATAGATGCTCATCTATATTACTGAATTCTAAATAACACTTTCCTTTATCTTTTTTAAGTCGGGTTTTAAGAGTAGCTTCTGGGAGGTGTTCATGAAGAAAAGATTCCATTTTTTTTGGTATCATAAAATCCACACTTCTAAGAGAATTTGATTAATCGAAATATATTAGATAAGTTTAATAATTATATAAATTTCAACCAATTGTTTAAGCTAATCATTAATTTATTTTATTTATTTATTCATCCTGTATATACGGTTTTTCTAAATTTAAATAAATTTCTGCTTTCTTTAATTCTCTTCCTATATAATTTAAATGATGTACATCTTTAGTTAAATTAGACTGAATGATTATTTTACTTAAAGCTTCAGCATTGTCCCCAATGAAAGTATGGAGTAACTGATCGTCATTAGAGAAAAAAAGAGTATAAATTTTTTTAGAATAATGATTTGTGTAAATTCTAAAATATCCTTTAACATCTGGAATATAATCAGGAATGCTTTTATCTACTGATATTGCATAAGTCTGATTTAAAAGTGGTAATTCCTGATTTACTTTCCCTTTAGCTCTAAAAACTGAGATTCCTTGATTTATAGGTGGTGTTTTTTTATACTTCGCTACATAATTTAATTTTATACTTTCTCTCAACTCTCTTACTCCTCCCATTAATTTTGTACTGTGTTCGACGGTAAAAAGAATCCCGATATCCAATTCAATTGCAATGCTTGCTAATAACCCATTAATTCCAACAGAGTCAATATCCATAAGCTCCACTACGTTTGATATTCCAAAAAATAGAGGGAGTTCGAAATTTCTATATTTCTCTTCTAAAACCTTTTTTTTATATAAAAAATAAGCTTCTAAAGAGTTGCATATTCCAGGACTTATTGGTGTTTCCAGCAATGGATCAGCAATTAACTTCCTAAAGCCATTATTTTGTAATTCATTTGTCAATTTAAATAGATTTTTAACGCGAGTTTCAGCATCTTTAGGAAAATATGCTTCCTTAACATTAGTAGGAAGTATAACAATAGGAATGGTTTTAGGGAGATTTAAAAATTCTTTATAATTACCCAAATCTAAACTAAGAATGAGATCAATTCCTTCTTTAACAGCAGCATTTATCTCTTTGGAATCCATAGAATCTATACTTATTAAGATATCATGGTTAGATCTAATTAGTTTGATTATTTCTTTAATTCTTTCTGGATTTGGCTTATTAGAGATACATCCAATATCTATTATCTCTGCACCAGAATTGATATAATGCTTTACTTTTTTTATAATATTCTCATTACTTTTTTCAGTACAGTTCACAATCTCGGCAATTATAGGGGGTGGTAAATTCCTTCCAATTATAATATTAGAT
Source organism: Promethearchaeota archaeon (assembly GCA_048938005.1). Classification (GTDB taxonomy): domain Archaea; phylum Asgardarchaeota; class Lokiarchaeia; order Sigyniarchaeales; family SOKP01; genus Loki-b32. Next base: position 26,424 of record JBHLMQ010000001.1, read on the forward strand.
TTTTTTTCATTAAGGTAATATGTATGAGAGTCTAGATTTTTTTTGGCTGACTCTAGATGTTTATTTACAATTTCAGTAAATTGACTTTCTCCTGAAATCTCTAGTAATCTATTTGCTGGTGTCTTATTAGATAATTCTAAATTTTTTAATTTTTTAAGAATGACTGGTAAATCAGAGGCGAATTCCGGACCTTTTCGAACTTTAATTGAATATTTATCTTCTAAATCTTTTAAATCCCATTGTACAAAACCCGGTAATAATATCATGTCATAATTATTAATTTCTGTCTGCTCTAAGATTTTAGATGTCATAGGTTCTGTTAGAAAAGCAGAAATAGATATTGGTGCTTTTATTACTGTAATATTATGCTCTTTAACAGGTTTAATAACCCTTTGTATTATTTTATAACTCTGTAGACCAGTAATTATAAGTATTCTAATCTAAATCACTTATGAGCTTTTCTTTTTCAAATGGAATAAAAATATCATCTAATATTGAACCAGTAGCTTCTTTTATTTTTAAATTGTTAATTATAGGCTCAAAATTTCCCCCTAAAATTCCATTAGCAATAAAAGCTGCCCCTTGAGCAGCTCGTTTCGCTATTTGACTAAAAGATGCCATGATTCTTACTGGAGCAACATCATTTAATCCACGTATCATTTTTTCTCGAAAATATGTTAAACTTGCTCCTCTCCCAGCTAATAATACTTCTTTTATTTTATCTTTAGATGAAAATGATGACGATATTCCAAAAACAGCTTTTTTCACACTTGATAAATAAGCTTTTAGAGCTAATTTAGTCTGTTCATCCTTCTCTGCTAGAAGTGTGATTTCTTTTAAGCTCAAATCGGAATACCCTGAAATATAGGCTACTCCACCTTTGTAGATATTTTTCTTATGAATATTTTTGATAAGATAGGCTAGCTCCCCATCAAGAGCTCCACATGCTCTAAAACCCATAATATTTGAACCCCCTATTCCATCAATAATTTGACCATTTTCAATTGCCAAAACCGCTGTGAATCCATAACCTATTTCTACCATAATGAAATTTGTATCTTCTACAGCAACTTTGAATCTTTCCATTTGATCTCTAATTCCTGTAACAGCAGTACAAATTTTATCTGCAGTACCCATATCTATTTTATTTATTTTTCGATATTTAGGAACAGTAGGTAAATGCTTGACTCCAGGGACAATAATTCCTGGTATATTTTGAGCTTTAATTAATCTTAAAACCTCTCCCAAACCAACTAATTTATTTTTTTCTTTCTGATCAAATTTTAATAAAGTGAAAAAGATATCTTTTTCTGTTAATTCATGCACATCCTTTAAAGGAAGTCCAAACCCACTAGGAGCAACCATTAGATCGACGTCCTCGACTGAATTGATGATCGTAATTGCTTTTTGAGGATCATTAATTAGTTCTTTTGTAGGTAAAGATGTGTCTAAAATTGTTTCATTATCCTCCAAACCGAAAAAATCCCATGATCTACTACCAGGATCAATGCCTATAACTCTATACATCAATCAGACTAATTGCATTAATACACTATAAAAGATTCTATAATTCTTTTTATATTCTATTTTTTTTTAATAATTGCATTTAAGTTAATCTATTTTTAGAATTTAACTTAAAACTATAAAAACAGTGAAAATTTTTTAATATTTAATCTTAATTTGAAATCTTGCACTCTGATGTAAGAAAATCAAGAGTATGAATTAATACAGAAAAAGGTGATAAAAGATTATTGTAAAAGTATATGTGTGTAAAATATGTGGAGAAGCTTATATTGGAGAAGAAGCACCTAGTCGATGCCCATTTTGCGGAGCATATAAAAAATATTTCGTAGAATCGACAGAATATGATGATACAGGTGCATGGGATGTTGAATTAAATGAAAAAGATAAAGCCAATGCTGAAAAAGCTTTAGAAGTAGAAGTATCTAACAATATTTTCTATAAATGCGCTAGTAATAAGACTCCAGAATTAGATGGTCAAAAATTATTTAAAATTCTTGCTAAAGTTGAAGCTGAACACGCTTCTGTTTGGAAGAAAATTTTAAAGTTAGATAAAGTAGAATTTCCTAAATATGATAAATGTGCCCCTGAATACACGCCGAATTTAGAAGAATCACATAGTAGAGAAGATAGAGCTATAAAGTTTTACGGCCAAGCAGCAGCGGAAGCTCAAAATTCTCGTGTAAAAGAAATTTTTCTAGCTTTTGTCGAGGTTGAAACAGATCATCTCCATTTATCTGAAGAAAGGTTAAAATAATTGCCTTTCTTTTCACATTTTTTTATTTTGATATAATGATTTATTTAAGATTAAATTGAAATTTTATAATATGTAATTAATTTGAAAATTATAGGGATATTAAATGAGTAAAACTGGAAGAGAATTACCACTTTATAAAATTGCCGAGCCTCATAATCTCTCTCCACGACAAAAGTGGTTAAGGGATTATTATTTTAAGGGGATAGAAAGAGAATGGAATAATGAGTTTTCATCTTTTACAACTGGAACAGACTGGGATATTGTTTTTCATGAGGGAGATTTTTATATAAATCCAGAAGTACTTTATTATATTCAGATGATGGGGAAAAATGATAGAGGTGTATTTGCTTCATCTTTTAGATCAATGGCTGTATCAGTTGAGCTACCAGATAATTTTTGGGAATTAACTTTACCAGAACGTAGAGCAATATTTCTTGAAAAAGTTATGCTTGATTATTTTCCTCAAGAAATTATTTCTGAAAATGATTTAATTGCAGGTGGGAGATTTAATACACAATTAAGCAAATGTTTTAATGAAAAAGAAGCGAGAGAATATTGGAAAAAAAATATAAGAAATCGAGAAGAAATTTTTAAATATCATAAATCTGGTTTCGGAAATCTAGGAGCAATACCGGGGCATATAATACCTGATTATGAAACAATAGTAAAGAAGGGATTTAAATATATATATGAAAAAGCTCGAAAAGTATACGAAAGACTCAGTGAAGATGAAAAAGTTGGGGTAAAAGGAGGAGAACTCCGAGCCATGATGATTTCAGCAGAAATTCCAAAGAAATTAGCAAAAAAGTATGTAGAGGAATGTCGAAGATTAAAAAATAATACGAATAATCCTGAAAGAATTGAAGAACTTGAAGAAATGGCGAAAAATTTAGAAAAAGTACCATGGGAACCTGCTGAGACTTTTTGGCAAGGAATTCAAGCAATTTGGCTTATTCATATGTTAGTAATGGCTGAAGAGTCGTATCCAGGAGCAGGCCTCTCTTTTGGAAGGATTGACCAGTACTTATGGGAACTATATAAAAAGGATATTATTGATCAAAAAAATATCACTAAAGCGTTTGCGAAAGATATTTTAGGTAGTTTCTGGTTTCATTGTAATACTGTTTATGATGCTATGATTAAAGTTGGTAAGCAGGGAATAACCTCATCATTCGGTCAAATAATTACACTCTCTGGTTGCGGCCCAAACGGAGAAGATTTAACGAATGAACTTACATATACTATGCTTGAAGTTATAGATTCGTGGTATCCTAGCCTTGAACCTAAACCTAATATAAGGATTCATAGAAATTCTCCGGATAAACTTTTAGATATTTTAGTCGATATGATTTCTAGAGCTCAGGGTTCTCCGTTCATTCTGAACTTTGACGAGAGGAGTATTGCTGGATTGATTAAAGAAGGAATTCCAAAAGAAGAAGCTTGGAATTACGGAATAGTAGGGTGTCTGGAAAATACTATGCAAGGTAATGACAGAAGTGGTACAGTAAATTGCAATCCTAATTTAACTAAATCTATTGAGTTAACTTTGTGGAATGGTAAAAATATGCCTGGAAATGATATCATAACTAAACCAGGTGAACAAATTGGACCAGAAACGGGAGATGCCGAAAATTTTCAAACATGGGAAGAATTTTATAATGTTTGGAAAGAACAAATCAGGTTTATTATTAATTATACGGTAGATATAAATAATTTATGCGAAGAGCTTCGAGGAAATTTTATTCCCACTCCCTACCTGTCAACAATGGTTCGAGGATGTATAGAGCAAGGTTTAGATATTACAAATGGAGGTCCTGAGCTAAGATTTACTACTGTTGAAGGAGTAGGATTTGCTACAACAGTAGATTCATTATTAGCAATTAAAAAGCTTGTATATGAAGATAAGAAATATACAATAGCCCAGATTAAGGACGCTATTATGAATGACTTCGAAGGATATGAAGTAATGCAAAATTACTTAAGGAATAAGGCTCCTAAATATGGAAACGATGAAGATGATAATGATGAATTAGCTAGAATGGTAATGGAAACATGGACAGAAGAATGTTGGAAATATAAAACTCCAACTAATTATCAATATCGTCCAGGAATGTTATCCTGGAACTATTGGGCAGGAGCTGATGCGGGTTATACAATAGCAACTCCAAATGGACGAAATAAGGGATTATTTCTATCAAATGCCATTTGTCCAACCGACGGTGCTGATATGAAAGGACCTACTGCAGTTGCTAATTCTGTTGGTAATGTATTAGGAGGAAAAACTGAATATGGAGAATACATTAATTATTTGCCTAATGGAGCAAGTCATACAATTACATTTAATCCATCTATAATTAAAGATCCAGAACATAAAGAGAAATTCAAAGCATATTTAAAAGGTTATATAGAAAACGGAGGTACTGCTCTACAATTCAATATGCTCGATGCCGAGATGTTAAAAGATGCTCAAAAACATCCCGAGAATTATAAGAATCTTTTAGTTAGAATAACTGGTTATAATGCATATTTCACTGCAATAGGTAGAGAATTACAAAATGAAATTATCGCAAGAGAATCTCATAAAATATGAAAAATTTTTATTGATTTTAATTAATTTTTTATTGGTTAATGCCTAAATTTAGAGGATTTAAAATTTATTTATATTATTAAAACGATAGAAAAACTTAATATAATGGCTACATCTGAAGCTTTAATTTTTCAAATTCAGAAATTTTCAACTGAAGATGGTCCGGGCATCAGAACAACTGTATTTTTCAAACATTGCCCATTAAAGTGCATATGGTGCCATAATCCTGAATCTATACTTAAAACACCTCAACTTGAATGGTTTAAGCATAAATGTATTGGATGTAGGACATGTATAGAAACATGCCAAGAAAATGCACTTGCCTTTGACAAGAATGGCTTACAAATTGATAGAAAAATATGTAATAATTGCGGAGAGTGTGTAGAGGAATGTCCTTCTACAGCATTAAATATGTTAGGTAAATGGTGGAAGTTGGAAGATCTCTTTTATGAAATAGAAAAAGATAAAGTTTATTATACTAAATCTAAAGGAGGAATAACTGTTTCCGGTGGTGAACCCACACAACAACCTGATTTTGTAGCTGAATTTTTAAAAAAATGTAAGGAAAATGGAATATCGACTGCTATAGACACATGTGGATATGCATCTAAAACTGTTTATGAGCAGATTTTACCCCATGTCGATTTAGTACTTTTAGATTTAAAACATATAGCCTCTGATAAGCATAATGAATATACAGGAGTTCCTAATGAAGTAATATTAGAAAATGCCATTTGGATTTCTGAAAATTTGAAAAAAAGCGGGAAAAAAATGTGGATTAGGACTCCGCTTATCCCCCATTATACTGCCACTGATGAAAATGTTAGAGGAATAGGGGAATTCATTGTAAATAAATTAGATAATTTCCCTGAAAGATGGGATCTTCTTTCATTTAATAATCTTTGTATCTCAAAATATGAGAGATTAGATATGGAATGGGTTTTAAAAGATGAGCCTTTAATGAATGATAGAGAAGTAGAATATTTTTTCAACATTGCAGAATCCACAGGGGTTAAAAATCCTCATTGGTCTGGACTAACAAAGAGAATAGATAATGATAAAAAAGGTACCAAGGAAATTAAAGAATCAAAATTACAATCTTGTTAATTATATAATTGAAAGTTTATATCAAATAGATAAATGTATAAATTATGAATGGAAGTAATAATAACCTTGGTTGGAGATCTGAGTTTTCAGACGAACTTATTGAATTTACCCAACCAGATATAATGGTAAAATTAATATCAACAATAGATTCGCGTGGTTTGCCACATATTACGATGATTACTTCAAATCGGGCGATAAGTAATGATCAAATTGTATGGGGACAATTCTTTGCAGGTACTAGTAAGGAAAATGTACAGATAAATCCAAAACAAGGAATTTTTTATATGAATGCGGAACCACCATTCAAGTTCCTCCAAGTAAAAGCCGATTTTATTCATACTAAAACTGAAGGAGAAGACCTTGAATATTTTAATCAAACAGAATTAATGCGGTATTTTACAGTTGTCAACGTTTATAAAGTCTTTTACAATAAAGTTATTGCTGTGACTCCTATTAGAGATTTACCGCCTGGTGGTGTTCCAAAAAAAATTATTAAAGCTATTCTAAAAGAAGCAAAAACCAATTTAGAAGAGAAACGATTAAATGTTATAGGATATAAATTATTTACAGATAAAATAGGTGTAAGAGCAATATCATATATCGATCCATCTGATGGATATCCTGTAATTATTCCACATCTTCAATTAAATGCTGTTGATCATAATAGACTCTATTTCCCATTGACAGCATTAAAGGAAGATTTTTTAAAGATTCCTGTTAATTCAAAAGTAGCTGTTATTGGCGCTAATTTCGATATGGCTAGCCAAGTAGTAAAAGGAACGTTTACAGGTATTCAAAAACTCGAAAATATTGAGTATGGATTAATAGATATTGAAGAAATCTATAATAGTTCTCCTCCTATTACTGGTAAAATTTACCCTGAAATTGAAACAAGACCTAAGGTTAATAAATTTACACTTTAAATTTTTTCTCAATCATTGAAGAATTTAAACTAACAAACGAAGAAAATATTGAATATCACTTTATTGAATAAAAATGTTTAGATATCAAGATTTCGGGCTGAAAAAAGATAATTTATATGAAATTATAGCTACTACTTATTCTATTAATGAAGATGGTAAAGAAATTAAACCTAATGCCTCATGTATGGGTATTAGAATGATAGAGGGAGAGCATATACAAATATCACCTTTCTATAGCACTACTACGTATAAAAATTTGAAAGAATATAGTGTAATTGCAATTAATTTCGTTAATGATGTTTATTTTTATGCTCTCGCAGCTTTAAAAGAACCAGATTCTCCTATTGGTTTGATAAATTTTCCTACAAAATATTATGATTTTAAATATTTAGAATCTCGTGCGATGGATGTACCTTATATAAAGAAAGCATGGGGAATAATAATAGGCGAAGTTTCACAAGAATTACAGAAAACTAAAAAAGATGATTTAGGAGAAGTTATTATACCAATATTTAAATTAAATGTTATTTTCTCTGAAAAATTTCAAGAATCTTATAAGTTATTTAATAGAGCAGATAATCTAGCTTTAGAAACCATTATTTTAGCAACTCGGTTAAAAATTGCAAAAGAAAACCAAAAACAACTACTATTTTCTAAAATCCACAAAAAAATTATGAATTATATAGAGAATATTAAAAGATTTGGGAAAAATGAAAAAGCACTTAATACTATCGAATTAGTAAATAAATATGTTAATAATTTAACAACTTAACTTTTTTCACGAATTTTTTCAATGAACATTAGTGGATATTCCAATTCATCGATCCATTCTACTTTTGCGACCACTTGTACTGATTCATACTCAATAATTACTTCCGCTTTGATAATTTTACCGGAAATTTCATCATAATCGAATTCTGATTCTTTTCCACCTACAATTTTTTCTTTATCTAAACGAATTTTTACAGATTTTACAAATGGTTGGCATGAAATAGCTGATTCAATTCCTGATTCTATAGAATTAATTATATTTTCATTATTTTTAACAGGAATTCCGCTAAGGATATGATATAATGCACCTAGTTTAATACCTGTCTCAAAACAAGCTCTTTCTCTCTCAGTTAAATCAGGTGAGAAATATATCTTTTCATTACTTTTTGGCATATATTTTCAATCTATATATTCTAATTTTGCTCCACAATTGTTAGGTTTACAAATATAGATATGGCCTCCATGATGTTTTTGATTCTTTTGAACTTCTTTTAATATTTTTTCTGCTTCTGAGACCGATTCTACAACTCCAAAAACACTTGGTCCAAATGATGACATTCCATATGCTTTTAGCCCACAATTCTCAAAAAAATTTAGTAGATCTTTAACTACCTGATGCTGCAACCCTATCTCGATTTTTTTAAATCCTATACTCTGAATTCTTTTTATTCCTTCTCCAAAGCACAATAAATCATTTTTAATGATTCCAGGTAAAATCTTCATTATAACTTGATGTGAAACTTCATTTACTTCACTTCTAGGAATCGGGGCATAATTTTGAAATACACTGATTTCCTCGTCACCATAAGCACCTTTCTTTACATTAGGAATAACAAGGATAAATCTCCAACTTTCAGGTATTTCATGTCTAACTATAGTTAAGGCAGGATTAGCTGAAGTTGACGCTGATGATGGTAAAAAAGTTTCTTTTTCTTTCCCTTTTCCAAAATCATGTCCTCCATCTAAAATAAATCCACCTGTTTTAAAACCTTTCCATCCAATTCCAGATGTTCCGCCCCTTTCAACTAATTTAGTTAGGTCTTTATGAGTTAAATGATTAATATTTTTCAATTTCGTTATAGCTGTAGCTATAGCTAAGGATAATTGAGTTTTTGAACCCAATCCTACGTGTGAGGGAAAATATCTTTTAAGATTAAAATGAAAATTCTTATTACTAATATTATATCTTTTAAATACCTTAGAAGCTATTTCATTGATAACTTCAATTGATTCTCGATAATACTTATTAGCTTCAATTTTAAATTCTTTAGCATTATTAGAAGCTTCAAAGACCACATTAGGTCGATCTAACATAAGACCAATTCCGCCATCCACTCTACCAGTGTATCCATTCTCGTCTATTAATGAAAGGTGAATGCGGCAAGGGGTTGTTATTCTTAAAGAAGTCATATTTATCTATTTAAAAAAGGAACTGTCAACTATAAATAAGAATTTTCAAAATAATTTAAATGTATTATATACTTTTATTCATAGTTTTTAGTGATTTAGAAGGATTGGTACAATATGAGCGATTTAGAAGGATTGACTAGAAATTTAATAAAAAAAGGATATTCTAAGCGACAGATTCTTGAAAGAATAGTACAAGAATATCATGATTTCAAAGAGATTGATAATGGCTTAGCAATTAAATTAGCTAAAGCAATCTTAGATGAATGCATAAAAAGTGATATTAATTCTATATCAGAGCCTTTTGTAAAAGAATTATTGGATATCAATAATGCTAATGTCTCAGTAGGAAAACAAGGTGTTGGATGTAGGGGCGCTGGAGATTTTTTTGTTCATAAATTAATCACAGAATTATCAGAAACAGATTATAAAGCTTTTTTATCACCAACATCATTAGACGATGCGGGAGCAGTTCGTATACATGATATTATGGGATATAAAAATCAGCCATTTAAACATGAAGATTTAATAATTGTATCAAAAATGGAAGGAATTCATTCTCGTCTTAGTGATTTCCCATTCATATGTGGATTTCATGTAACTCGAGCTGCTTTAAGAGATTTATATGTTAAGGGAGCAAAACCTATTTCGATAATGATTGATATTCATCTGGGAGATGACGCAGATGTTGGTAAATTGTTTGATTTTATAGCGGGGGTATCAACAGTTTCTGATTTAGCTAGAGTGCCAATAACCGCTGGTTCAACTTTAAGAATTGGAGGTGACATGGTAATTGGCAATAGATTAGTTGGTGGAATAAGTGCAGTAGGAGTTTGTAACAGGTTGCTAGCAAGGAGAAATATTCAGGTGGGAGATAAAATTTTAATGACTGAAGGAGCTGGAGGTGGAACAATTACTACTACTGCAATCTATTCTGGAAATCATAAAATCGCAAGAGAAACAATGAACATTAAATTCCTTGAAGCTTGTGAAATTATTTTAAACTCAGATTACATGAATGAAATTAGAGCCATGTGCGATGTTACAAATGGAGGATTACGAGGAGATTTATATGAAATTAACTATGAGGCTAAATGTGGTGTTAATATTTATGAAGAAAAGGTTAGAAACCTTGTAAATCCAACCGTTTTAAATATGTTGGAAACTGTAGGAGTTGATTATTTAGGAGTTTCTTTAGATGCACTTTTAATATATTGTTCTGAATCCATATCAGAAAAAATTATTGATGATCTTAAAAGAAATGGTATTAAATGTGATGAAATAGGGTATGTAGACGATTCAAACCAAGTTTTTCTTACTTATAATGGTAAAGAAAAAAAAGAAATACTCCCAAAATTCAGAGAATCTGCTTACACTAAAATAAAACAAGAGATAGGAGAAGAAACACCCGAATCTCTTGAAGAAATGGAAAAAAGTATTGAAAAAGCAGCTTCAGAAGCGTTAAATAAGCGAAAAAAGATAATTGAATATATCAAAAACTAAAATTTGTAAATATTATTTTAATTTAAATCTAAAACTTCATTCATTGAGCCTGATCTAAATCCTTCAATATCGACCGTGACATAAGTAAATCCAAGTTCTTTTAGTTTACTTCTAATTAATTCCATATTCTTTGCTGTTAAAACCTTAGTTAAATCCTCAGGTAAGAATTCGATACGGGCAAGACTCTCTTCATGTAGTCTTACCCTTAATTGCTTTAAATTAAATGAATTTTTAAGGTATTTTTCTGCCTCTCTAATCATATTTAACTTTCTTTCATTTATAGTTTGACCATAAGGAATTCTAGATGAAAAGCAAGCCATTGATGGCTTGGATTGAACATCTAGATCATAATATTTACTAATCTCTCTTATTCCATTTTTGTTTATATTATAATCAATGTAAGGTGTAGAAATTTTTAATTCCTTTAAAGCTTGCATTCCTGGCCTATAATCCGAAAGATCATCGGCATTTGAACCATCTAAGATAATATCAAAATTTTTTGAATTTTTAATCTCAATTATATCATTATATAACCCAGTTTTACAAATATAACATCTATTTGAAGGATTACATTGAAATTCTTCATCTTTTAAGGGATTTCGTTCAATAATCATATGATTTATTCCATATTTTTTAGCAAATTGAGAAGCTACTTCAATTTCTTCTTCAGGATATAAAATTGAACGTTCAGTTATAAGTAGTGAATCTTCTGCGTATCTTTTTGAAAGAAATGCTAAAAGTGAACTATCTACACCCCCGGAAAAAGCTACTATAACCTTTTTTCCTTTTAAAAAAGATATAAGCTGTTTAAGTTTAAGATTAAGATTCTTTGATAGTTCCATAATCATTCTCAATATTTATTTAATAATGTTTAAAATTAAATAATTCTTCAACACAGACAATTTAAAAAAAGAAAAAAAAAAAATTTTTTGATTATTTTTGAAAACTATTAATAAAAATTTGCTTTTAATTTCTGAAGCTTACTTATTTTGTAAAAATTAGCAATCATGGTGCCAAAGATCGCAATTATTATTCCAATAATAACCCAAAAATAAATAATATAAGCTAAATTGTTGATATCATATGGAATTGGTTCAGTGATTAATCCCCCTGAAAACAGAGAAATTGGAAACATTGTTGGATTATTTAGTAGTACTAAGAAGATTGGGATATATGCTAGTGAATAAAGCGCTTCAATTACTAACATTACCTGTTGCCCGGTGTAATTTCTTACTCCAAGAATCAATCGAATCAAGTTAATTAAACCACTGATGATTATTAACAATCCGAATACCTTTAACCAATCTAAGAATTCAACATCAAATACTCCTGGAATTCCAGCAAACGGTTGTATTATAATAAATAATCCAAATATTATTCCGGCAATAGCACCAAAGATCAATTCACCGATTGTAACTGGCTGCTTTTTTTTTAATTCTCTTTTGATCTTTGCTGCTTCTTTTCTTTCTTCCCTACGTTGTTTTGCCCTTTCTAATCTTTCTTCTCTACGCATTCTTGCCTCCAATAATTTTTGTTCTCTACGTAATTCTGCTGCAGCTAATCTCTCTCGTCTAAGATCTTTAATTTCAGTTAATTTCTCTTCTATGCGTATTCGTGCTCCAGCAATCTTTTCTTTAGCTTTTTGCCTTGCTTCTTCTAGTTTAATTTTAGTATATTCTTTAGTTTCTTGATATCCTTTTTCTGATATGTGGAAAGGAAATATTAAAGCCAATCGTGAAGGAATTACTCCGAAGTCCTCAGGTAAAAATCCCTCCATGGAAAAATAGACAAAAACAACTGTTATTATAATGGCAGTTATCAAACAACCAATCCACATACCTGTAAACATACCACCTAAAACTTCCCACCATGGTTCTAAGAAAAATTGGAAAATTGAAACAATAACGGTTATTGCTATAACAATAATGAAGAATAAAAACATTGTTCTTAAGTAAAAGTCAAAAAGTTCTTCTGTTATGTATAGTTTTGGTGTACCCCGACGTTTGTATAGTTTAGCAATACTTTCTGGAGATCCAATTTGGAATAAGGCTTGCTGTATATCAGCATCAGTAGGTTCTTGTCCTTCCGAAACAATTCTAGCTTCATTAAATATCTGATTTTCCAAATCTTTTAAAATTTTATCAACTTCTTCTTGCTTTGGTTTTAACCATTCAGGAAATTTTTTCCGTACTTGAGAAAGATAATTATTAATCATTTCATTTTCAGAATAGCTCATTTATAATCCTTCAATTTTTTAGTTAAAAATATAAACATTTTTTTTAATATTGATAATTTAAATTAACCTTAAGAATTTATTAAAACTAATGGGGTCCATTTTTCAATTGAATTAATCATCTCTTGCAATAATAGAAAAGGTGAATTAATAACTGTCTCTATTGTAATTAATTTTATATATATATGAAATAATAATAAATACTATGGAAAAAAAGAATATGATGATAATCGGAATAATTGCTGCGATAGTAATTGTTGTAATTGTGATTGTGCTCGTTGTCACGCTTGGCGGTGGTGGTGGCGGTGGTGGTGGCGGTGGTGGCTTCTTTTAACTTTAGGTTATAATTGAAAAAAGATAATGTTAATATTGAAGAAATTCAAATATCTATCAAAATATGTTGAACTAATCCAATTCGTCGTATAAACAAATTACCATTAATTTCCCATGAAAATAAGGGAATTAAAATAATTCCTAATTAAAAGGGATATTTAATAATATTTAGAGTAATTACTTTTTGTTTAAAGGAAGTAATTAGGCTTATTTAATTTATATTTAAGATTTATTGATTATTCTATTGTTAATATATGATTGTTTTAGATTATTGATTATTAGATAATAAAATGAAGATTTCGATTATAAGCTAAAAATTATTATCAAATAACTTGGAAACAAATATGAGAAAAAAATCACCATTTAAAATTGGGATTGAAAAAGAGTAGTGTATTTAACTTTTGCAGAGTGATAAAAACTATAACATAATACCACACAAGTGAAGTAAACAACAAAATCCATTCAAGAAACTGCCTTGTTAATGGTGCTGGACATATTAAATACATTATAGAAGCTGTTGATGGACCGAATATCATGAAGTATCCAATTGTTTTTGGGAATATTCTTCTTCTTAATACTATTGCAAAGCCTGTGAAAAAAGCACCAATTGCGAATCCAGTAAATGCAGATGTAGCGAAATAGAAATGTAACTCAAATGGATTAAAATCCAAAGTAAATATTCCTACAAAAAACATACCTATAACTCCAATAAAAAGAAAACCTACTCCAGTATATCCAAATATTCTTCTAAACAAAATAATATAATGCTCTCTTTTTGAATTATCTAATTTATGATTTTGATGTGAACTATACAATCGACTTAAATTTAAAATTAAAGGAACAATGAAAATTGCACTAAAAATGCATGTTAAATCTAAAATTAAAGGAGCAGGTGTATATTTAATAGAACCTAAATCACTTACCCAATTATACCATAAATTATAATCAAGAGAACCAAAATTTATAGCAATTATTATTCCTAAGATTAATCCCGGTAAAAATGTGAATACACTAATGTAAATAGAGATTTTAACAATTTTAGGCTCCGTAAGCTTATCATAAATATATTTTCCGTTTTTTTTCAATTTTATCAAAAATGGATTCATAAATTCCATAGAAGAATTTTTTTGGCCCATAATATTTTTTCCTTGTTATTATTTTATTAACATTTCACTAATATTAAATTTATTTATACCCAGAAACTGAATTCAAATTATTCTTAACCCGTCTCCTTATTAATTTTATAGAGTATATCTATTTATTTGTTTACTTTTCGTTTAATTCCGTTTCTAAATATAATAATATAAATTGTCAAAAATTCTAATGATGATAGAAAAGAATTAAAAAACCTTAGGATTAGAATATCAGTTTATTATATTTTGTCTCAGCATTATATCTAACCGTAATTGTTTGTCCAACCAGTTCTTGTTGTTCTAATTTCAAAAGGATATCTGGATCCGCATCAATATTAGCAAGAGTGCGCTCTCCGCTCTCTAAACGTCCCATTACAACACCTCTTTCGGGTAACCCATTTCGATCATAAATAATTGTATATGCTTCTATAGTAAGATTTCCATTGGCTTGTTCAATTGGTTCTGGCATGATTTTTGCTTCAATTATTTGCTGGATATCATCACATTCATTTTCTTCCCATGATTTAGCAGGGAGTTCATTTCCATAAATTCCAAATGATTCTGCAGTATTATAACCGCCATTTGCTAATATCATTATTTTCATCGACGGTTTTTTTTGGATGAGATTAACTGCTGTTACAATTGGATGCATAGCATAGCTACTGAAAGGTCCACCGAAAAAAGAAAGCCCTCCAGTTATAGTCAAATCTCGAGGATCATCTTCAGGAATCCCAATTTCTTTCCTAGCAATTTCAACCATACAAGGAAAACAACTATAGAGATCAAAAACATCAATTTGCTCAAGTTTGAGACCTGCTTGGTTTAATACTAGCCTTGATCCTTCTCTAATTGCTGGTGAATCATACAATATAGGACGCTGAGATAAATAGAAAATATTATTAAGATCTACACCTCCCATAGGGTATACCCAAAATTTTCGATCAATGTTAAGCTTCTTCGCAATATCTTCGTTTGTCATTACTAATGCCGCAGCTTGATCTACATAAAGATTGGAAACCATTCGCTTAGTATATGGATGACATATGATGCGATTTTTTAAGCTAGGAGTGATAATTTCTTCAGAATTAAACCTATTCTTTTCCCAAGCATAAGGATTCTTAGAAGCGATAAGTGAGAATCGTTCATAGCGTTTACCTATATAGTCTAAGTGCTCTTTTAAATCTCTACCAGATGCTGCTCTTAAAGCGGTCTCGATTAAAGCGTATGTATATGGAGGATTCGTAAATTTATAATGATTTTCTAACTGGCTTAAATATGAATCAATTGCTTTTCGAGCTTTGCTTATAGTATTTGGGGATATTCTTGGCCAATCCAAAATAATTTCACCCTTATTAGCCCGATATCTAGAATAAGAAGATTCCCCTCCTGCAATGAGGATTGCATTGCTCTCACCTAAGGAAATAGCTTTAGCAGCTTTATTAACTAATAATTGAGGTGTATTTCCACTTATACGAGCAGAATATTTTTGAGTGGGTTTAATACCTAGAATATTACTAAGTTTACTTGGAGCATCCTCATAAATCCAGCTAGAAATAGTTGACATATATATAGTATCGATGATCTCTCGCAATCCTTCGCTTCCTGCATTAGAAAATGCATTCCGACACGCTTCTGCTATTAAATTAAGAGGATCAAGAGGTTCAACCACATTTTTTTGTTGAGTGATCTGAGCAGCCCCTAATATGAGGGGTATGTTTTTTTGAGACATATTTAGATTTAACTTCTAATTCTAGAAAAATAGGTTTTAATTATTAAAAATTAGTAGATTTTTTCATTCTTGGTAAATAGTTTTGTTCCTTCTCCTAGTTCTTTATTGTAGTCTTTATAATAATTGAAATAATAGGTAAGGATATATAATCCACGAAAAATCACTAATAATATCAAATTTGTCATAAAGATTTGTTCGAGATGTCGATATCCTAAATTATATAGTTCATAGAATATCATTATAATCCAATTAATCATAAACTTATATTGAGATTAAATTATTAATAAAATTATCTGTAAATTCTTAAGAATCTGTTAATCTTTTATTTAGATAAAAATATTAAAATACGAATAACAAAATTGGGAAAAAAACAGCCATTACGGATGGAAAGTAAAGTAAAAGAGTTTGAGGATAATAAACGTCGAAGATCCTTAGGAGTTCATTTAACTTCGAGAGATATTTTTTTAAAATATATATTTCCCGAAATACAAGAGAAGCTATGGAATTACGCTTGGATTGATTTATATGCTGGAGAAGGAAATTTAATTTTACCTGTTTTGAACTCAATTTCTACTGAGAATAGAATTCAATTTTTTAAAGAACATATATATTTATTTGATATTCAACCAGAAATGGTGCAAAAATGCATTAATAATGCTAAAAATTATGAAATACCTTCAGAAATAGCCGAAAAGAATATTCAACTACGAGATAATTTAGAGAGTTTTCCTACATTTTTAAATAACTTGCACTACCCATTATTTCATATAACAAATCCACCATACCTTTATTTAGGATATATAAGAAAGCATAAAGATACTCAGAAATATTCAAAATTTTTTAAAGGTAAAAATGATGGTTATCAAGATTTATACCAAATTGCTATGATCAATGATTTGAGAAATGAGATTGAAAATATGATTTATATTATTCCTTCAAACTTCTTATTTGGTGCTTCTGTTTCAAATAAATTCCGTCAGGATTTTCTCAAATATTATATTATTGCTAAAATGATAATCTTTGAAATAAAGGTATTCGAATACACAGGAACAAACATCTGTATTGGTTTCTTTAAGAGGAAACAAGAGCCTAAAACTGAAAAAGTAGAATTTAAGGGTATTAAAATAAAAAGACAAGATAGAAAACTTGAAAAGAGATATATTCTTAAACCAGAATTTAAATATAGAGCTGGTTCTGAATTCGATGAGTTTCTTAAAGAATACCTTGTTCAAAAACCCGTGAAAGTAAACTATTATCTATTAAAAGGTGATGTTTTAAAAAATGAAGGTGATAATGAGATTAAGGTTATCGATGCTAATAATTATCAAAATAATGAATATAAGAAGATTATTCTCAATATTAATGATAAATTAAAAGAAAAAATTGAATCTAACATTTTATATGTTAGGACTGTTGATACGGGATCTTATGATGGTAGGGTTGGATTAAGAATTATTACTGAAGATTTTGGAGTTGATGCTGTATATGTTTCGGGGAATACGTATAGAACTCATCCAATTCAAATTTTTTTGGAACCAATAATTACTCAAAGTGATCAAAAATTGTTAAAAATCTACTTTAATTTTGTATTAGAAAAGTTTAGAGAAAAGTTAGACAGTGAATTTCTAACAACATATAAATATTCTGATGCAGAGTATACAAGAAAATATTTGGGATTAACTCAAGTAAGATCCTTAATAGAAACATTCCCTATTACAAATATGAATTCAGATGATAAAGCTATCTTATATGATTTAATAAATAATAAGGATTTTGATGATTTAATTTTGTTTTTAAAAAAATTCAAAAAAAAATAAGATTAAATATTTTTAAAATTCAATACTAGCAAAAATAATCGCAATTAGCCCCAAAAACATCCCTATTTTTAATAATAAACTTATTTTTGAGAAATCTTTTTTATCCAAATTCTTTTTAGGCATTAATATAGCAGCATAAAATACTACTACTATACCAAAAATCATAGAAATTGAAAAAGCTAATGGATTTATTAATTCTGTGAATGCTGCTAGTATGAAAAATAGTATAGATAAAAATGCGCAAATCATAGAGATATAAGGAGTTCTTTTTAACCCTATTTTAATAGCTAAAGTATTTACACCTAGTTTTTTATCACCCTCAATATCTTCACAGCCTTTTATAATTTCACGAGATAATAACCCAAAAATACTATTTAAAAAGAAGAGATAAATATAGAGAGGAATAATTGAGCTATTTAAAATTGCTCCATATATAAAACCAATAGAAAAAGATACACTGACAATTATGTTTCCCAAAAAACCGCTTCTTTTTCCCCATTTTGCATATACCCATCCCATAAAACCAAAAAAAGCAGCAATAATTACATTTAAAAACAATAAATTGAAAAAAAGACTGTGAATTAGACTGTGAATAATAGAAATAGTTATTCCTAAAATAAAAACTCCAGCAAATATGTATTTTGCTTGTTGTAAAGTTATTGCTCCTCGAGGAATTGGTCTTTCGGGTCTATTTATCTTATCAATATCAACATCATAAATATCATTTATTACCATTCCTGAACCAGCAATAAAAAAGTAGGTCAGTGCTCCAAGAATTATATTTATAATGATTCTTTCAAAACTAATTCCAGTTCGAGTAACTAAAACTGTAATAATAACTGTGAGACTTCCCATTATATCGTTAATTGGTCGAAGAATCTCGATAGCATCTTTAAATTTCATGATAAACCTCCATACTTTATTTCATGGAAAAATTTTTTTTCTGAGTTTTCCCAGTGTCTTTAATTTCATCAATGATAACTTTTAATGAGTTCCCATTATCTTTTAGAACATTATTTTCGATGAAAGTTCCTTGTACTATCGCGTCCGCCCCAGCTTCCACAAATGCTCTGGCATCTTCTTTATTATCGATACCTCCTCCAGCAATTATAGGAATATTTAAGATGGTTGAGCATGTTTTTATATGTTCTGTTGGAATTTTTTCACTGCCAGAACCAGCCTCTAGATATACAATTTTGAAGCCAAACATTTCTGCCGCTAAAGCATAAGCCGCTGTCAATTTAGGTTTTTTTCTAGGCAATAATTTCGCATTTCCGATCCATCCAGCGCTCCCTCCAGGCTCTATTACTAAATATGCCATCGAAATGTATTCTAAGTTATAAGATTTAATTGTATATGAAGCAAGGGCTTGTCGACCAACTATAGAATAAGGATCAGATGAGTTCAATAAAGACATGAAAAAAATCGCATCAGCATTTTGGGAAATATTACTAATATCTCCGGGGAATATAATAATCGGAACCTGTACTTTATCTTTTATTGCTACTATTGTTTTATCTACATAACTTTGATCAAATACAGTACTTCCTCCAATTAAAATAGCATCGGTTCCAGCATCTTCCGCAAATTTTGCCATCTTTGAGGCTTTATTGACACCTTGTCTTAATGGATCTGGATCTATTAAAGAGAAATGCAGAGCTCCTTCATTATTAATTTTTTTGATTATATATTCATAAGTGCTTTTTTCAATATACTCATCAATTACAATATCAACCATATCTTTCACATCTTAAGATTTATTTATTTGTTTTTTTATTAACAATCAGTTTCTTAATTTTATCATAAATTCCAATAACATTTGCTTTCCAACCTGAAAAATATTCTAATTTTTCTGGGAAGCTTTTATATAATTTAGAGATCTCTTTCATTCTTATTCTTAGATAATTTAAATCCAATAATAAATTCGGTCGAGAAATTCCTTTAAAAGCTTTTACTGCCATGTTAACTAAAGATAGATTTAATTCACCTGTTGATGATATTTCTAAGATTTCATCTCCAGTTAACAAATCACGTTCCAAGCCAAAATTTAAATCTTCATTTGAAAGAGATTGAAGTACAATTCTTAATAGATCTAATGAAGCAAATTCAGCGCCAAAACTTGTCATTACTTTATAATTATAATCCCATAATATATTAATTGAAAAATCATCATTGTGAATGGCATTAATCGCAGAGTTAGCTGCGTGAAATCCCGCCCTCATGGATGGGTCAATCCCACCACCATGAAGAGGATTCACTTGGCAAGCAGCATCTCCAACAAATATGATTCCATTATCGGCACATGACCATAAAGGCCTTCTTACCGGAACCACACCCCCTCCAGAGGATAAAATTTCAAATTTTGAAGTTTTAATAAACTCTTGAAATACATTTTTTTGATAAAGATCTTTTACTTTACCCTTATAATCCATAAAAGTTCCTATTCCAATATTAAGAGAAGATTTATTCTTAGGAAAATACCATATATATCCTCCTGGAGCTTTTTCTTGATCAAGGATAATTGATATATACTCAGGATCATCAACTTGTTGATCTTTTGGAGAAAATTTCACAATTTCTCGATAACATAATATACTGTCTTCTTTTAGAATATCTTTTTCAATTAAGGAGCTTTTAATATTTTTTCTTAAAGGAGAATAAAAACCACTGGCATCAATTAAGATTTTAGTATTAAGATCTGCTTTTTCTCCATTCTCTAATTTTACTTGAAGCCCTTTGACAGTTCCATTTTTGTAAAGTAGATTTAAAGCCATAGTTTTATCTAAAAATTGTTTCACACCAGCATCGAGAGCTTCATTCAATAATCTTTGTCCAAATTCTAATCTATTTACGATGTATCCCGCTTGTTTTGGATCAAATAAAGTAATACATTTCTTAAGATTTGGAGAATATAGTTTTGCTCCCTTTATATAACAAGATAACTCTTCATCTTTTGGATGATTTATGCCAAGAAAATCAAATATATCGCTCCCAACAGCATCACCACATATTTTATCTCCAATTTTAGATTTTTCCTTCCTATCAATCAAACATACATTTAATCCTTTTTTTGCTGCAAATCTTGCAGCAGTGGTTCCTCCTGTCCCAGCCCCGACAACAATTACATCAAAGGTTTTCTTTATATGCTCCATGACAAGTTTACTTAAAATTTAATAAATATTGGAAATTTAATATAAAATTAAATAATATTAGATGAGTGTTAAAAGGTAAATAATTAATGTACTGCCTATTGGAACTGTTAAATCATCATAAGTGCTTGGAGAAATTAGTTCAATTATCATAGCAATTGCACTCGTAATTAATGAATATATTATAATAGTAATTAAAGGTAATGGTGTTTGAAGGCTAGGGATTAGTGTACCAAATAGGAAAAACGAGAGAAAACATAATAAGAATGCAGTTATAAAAAAAGTTAAAGATCCCTCAAGTGTTCTTTTTGAATTTGTCCAAGGTAGGCTTATACCGATCTTTCCCCAACGTTTTCCTATTACTGAAGCTAAGGTATCAGCAACTATCATTAATAAAACACCCGCTATTGGAAAGTAAAATTGATCCGGAGCAAATATACCAAAAATTAAAACTAAAAATGTAATAGAAATGCAATAAAAGAAAGGACCTTGAAGATATGCTCTATTTAAGCGATCTTCTTGTTCTTCAGATATTGCATCGTATAAATCTTTTAGTTGCTTCACTTTTGACTCTTTTGAGCTAAAATATACAAATACAGTTAAAGTACCCGCAATTATAGTAGGCCAAAATGGCCAAAAGTAAAACGGGGATGATAAGATTGCTAATCCTGCAAACATATGCACTGCTTTTCTTGCTGAGAATTTCGTTATTTTTTGTTTTTTATATAATATTAATGGGATAAAAATCGTTAAAAGAACGTATAAGTATGTAATTCCAGCAATTCCAAGATCAATGAAGATTATACTCATTTCAGTATCAATTAGTTCAATTAATAAACCACAAAAGTATTCTTACTTTAAAGACTTTATTAACAGGGATGATTTTATTACAAATAAGAATATGAGATGTCTTATAATGGAGGTTGTGGTGGTACTATAAGTAAATCTGAAATTTTCTTAAAACTTTTATGTTAATTAGAATTTCAATTTTAAAGTAAATAGAATAATGTAGTTTTATGTACATAAACGTAAAAGATATTTAATATTAATAAAGATGTCAAAAAAATCATTTGGCTCAGGATATTTTGGTGAATGGATTGAAGATGAATTTGGATTGCCCGCTTACCGTTATACATGTGATCAAATTAATGATCCTAAAGCAATTACGCCCATGAATGAAGTTTGGCATTCTAAAACTAATCACTGGCATCAAGTAGGTAATGATCGATTAGTCGCTGTAGCATCTAATTATGGGTATGTCCAAGTTAGACAAGATGAAGGAGGTCCAAAATTTCTTAATGTATATGATCCTCAATATGGCCATTATGCTGGAGGATTTGGGTATTTAACCGATGGAGAAGTTATAATTAGCACTTTTTATACTGGAAATGATTCATCATTCGAAAGGATATTTGGAGTAGGATATTATCGAAAAACAGTTGAAGATAATGGATACAAATTGGATCAAGTGATTTACGCTCCATATGGAGATGACCCAATTCTAATATCCCAAGTTACCATTACTAATAACCGTGAAGTGGCAGTTGATCTAAGTTGGGTCGAATATTGGGGTTGTTTTATGTATCAGTTTTCATTCTTATCTTTTGGTATCGGATTGAAAGAAAAAGATCAATCAATTACTAGAAAACTCAGACGAGAGTTTAGTGAAAAATTTAAACATAAATTCAACATTATTTGTGAAGGTAAAGGACTCCTAGAATCAAAATATATTGAGTCTGATAATAAAGATAAAAGTAAAAAAACTCGAGCTAAAAAACCAGCATATGATGATAAAGACCCTCCATCGACATTTTTAATTTCTCTTGACGATATTGTAGATGGGTTAAGCACAAATGAATTATTGTTCTTTGCTAATGGAGATTTAGAATCTCCTAAAGGAATAACAACTGCATTTAATTCAAAAGAGACATTGTCTAATAATGGAAATGCGATGTTTATTAAACGGAAAATTCATTTAAATCCTTCTGAGAGTCAAACTTTATTCTTTGCCTTTGGATATCTTCCAGAGGGTTTTGAATTCAACTCTCTTCTGAACAAATACAAAAAAGATAAATCTGAATTATGGAGAAAATCAAGTGAATCTTGGAAAAAGAAAATTATGGTACTAAACATTCCTGAGGAGCCTTGGATAAATAGAGAACTAAAATGGCACAATTATTATTTACGTAGTGCAATGACGTATGATAGCTTCTTTCAAGAACATATTCTTTCACAAGGATTAATATATCAATATATAATGGGTTTTCAGGGTGCTATACGTGATCCTTTACAACATGTTAAGCCATTTTTATATATTCAACCAGAAATTGTGAAAGAAGTTCTCAGATACTCACTAAAAGAAGTGCGGGAGGATGGAGAAATACCATATTCTATTATAGGTTTTGGTATGACATTCGACTGGGTAAAAGCAAGTGATTTCGAATTATGGCTTCTATGGTTAGCTAGTGAATATGTTCTCATAACTAGAGATGCGAGCTTTCTTGACGAGGAAATTTCTACTTATCCTCTTTATGGTAGAAAAGCGGGAAAATCATATGTGCGAGAATTGCTGTATCGATGTTATATACATTTTACTGAAATAACTGGAACAGGACGCCATGGAATTCAACGATTATCTGCTGGTGATTGGAATGATACAATTTTATTAGGATTAGTTCCAAATGAGAAATTAAGCGAGGTTCGAAAAAATGGAGAAAGTGTTTTAAATTCGGCTATGGCTACTTATACTCTTAGGTTTTATGCTGAGATGTTAAATTTTATTGGCGAAAACAGTGTAGCTGACCAGGTTTTGAAATATGCTACAATTCAATGTGAAGCTGTTCGTGCTCAATGGACAGGTAAATGGTTTAAACGTGCGTGGATAGCAGAAGATATAGGATGGTTTGGAGAAGATCAAATGTGGTTAGAGCCTCAACCGTGGTCAATTATAGGGAAAATAACAAATCAAGAACAGGCAAAAATATTAGTTCAAAATATAAATCAGCTATTACGGATTCCATCAAAAATTGGCACTATGCTACATAGTAAAGGATTTGAAGGTAAAATAATAGGCATGGGAGCAAATGCAGGTATTTGGTATTCTCTTAATGGAACTTTGATTTGGGCGTTATCCAAAGTGGATGGAAGTATGGCATGGGATGAATGGAAAAAAAATACACTTTCGATTCATGCTGAAAATTATCCAGATATATGGTATGGAATATGGAGTGGTCCAGATACATATAATTCTGTTTTATCTAAGTATCCAGGTCATACTGTTTTTAATCCATTCTATCTTACAGGAAATCTGAGAGATCAGTCGAAAATTCTTACATCTGTAGGTCTAAACTTAACAGATTTCCCTATTATGAATCTTCATAGCCATGCGTGGCCAATATATAATACTATACACTTGATAGGGGTAGAATTTACTGCTGAAGGTGTAGAAATATCACCGATTTTACCCAAAAAAGAATATGATTTTTCTTCCCCAATATTAGGATTTAAAAAATCAAATGACGGATATTCTGGATGGTACGCTCCGCTTGTTGAAGGTGAATGGAAAATTGTACTGAAATTAAATAAAGAAGAAATCGTAAAAATTGCCTTCTTGGAATTAAATGGTAAAATAGAAGATTTTAATATTGAAGAGGATAAAATAATTTGGAAAGGAAGGAGTAGACCAAATAAACCTTTAAATTGGAAGTTAATTTACAATTTAAACATTTGAGGTAAAAATAAATGAAAAAAATTGAATTTCCTAGTGGTTTTATTCGGGATTGTGCTACGTCCAGTTATCAAATAGAAGGAGCATGGCAAGAGGTTGGAAAAGGTGAAAGTATTTGGGATGATGTCTATCACAATACTAAAATAATTAAAAAATAGGGATCTTTATTTTATATTCATGGTTTTTTAAGCTGTCATCTCATACAACAATTTTTGAATTTCTTTCCACTCCCGCAAGGGCATGGTGAATTACGACCAATTTTATTCGATTTAATTTGATTTGTTGATGTAATTTCTTTTCCACTTCTTACCTTATCTGCTAAAATTTTAAATCGCGGTAGTGCGTGTGTAAAAAACTTTTTCCAGCCTTTACATAAAACACTTAACATTTTTGAGTTTTTAAAACTTCCAATACGGAATTTTTGGCAATCTCCATGGCATAGATTAATGAAATGACACGAGTCACAGTTCTTATGCCATTTAGATTTTTTTTGGCCAAATCTAAGATAAATTGGGGATTTAAGAATATCTTCCCATTTATCTACAAGTACATTTCCTAATAATAGATCCTCCCGAACAAAAAAATCACAAGGATAAATACTTCCATCATATTCAATTACAAAATATTGGCAGCAATCTTTTCCCATATGACATACGTTATAACCTCCATATATTAAGTACTCTAAAATTGAATCAAAAAGGCGTATAGAAATTCGATTTATGTCTTCTTTTATCCATTGATCAAATATGTCGCAGAGAAAATCTCCCCATTCTTCTCCCGTTATTGAAAAGGACTTCGGATTATTATTATCATCAATTTCAACACATGGGATATATTGGTGATAATTAAAACCTTGATCTCGTAAATAAGAGTATATTTCATTCGCCTTCTTTACATTTTCATTGTTTACTAGAATTAAAATATTGAATTCAACTTTATTATTTTTTAAATGCTCAATGCCATGCATAACTAAATTATGAGTTGGTTTTTGGCCTATAGTTTTCCTATAATGATCATGTAGATATCCTGGTCCATCAAGACTTACTCCAAGGAGGAACTTGTATTCTGCAAAAAATCTTGCTAAATCATCTGTAATAAGAGTACCATTTGTTTGTAGCCCATTACTTATGACTGCTCCGGAGGGAGCATATTGTTTTTGAAGGTTTACCACCTTTTCCCAAAATTTCAAACCTAGCAATGTAGGTTCTCCTCCCTGCCAGCCAAAAGCATATCTATTACTTTGGTTTGTTTTCATATAGCTAGATATCATTGTTTCTAAAACCCTATCTGACATTCTAGGTTTATTCTCTACTTTTTCTAGATGATTAATATAAAAGCAGTAATCACATCTAAGATTACAATCTGCTGAAACAGGTTTTATTAATAATGAGAAAGTCATTTAAAAACTATGATTTTTAGTAAAACAATTGATAAAAAGTTTTTTTGTGTTATTTGGCTTTTTTTTTAACTAGTCCAATCATCATTTTAAAATATTCCTTTAAATTTTTTGGAATATATTTGTTTAAGAAGTTTACTAAAAGATCCTCATCAATCTCTCGAAAGTTATCATTATTAATGTGTTTCTCAAATTCTAAAATCATTTGTTTTTGGATGGGTTTAGGAAGAAATCCTAAAATAAGGTAATACATACTTTTTCCTTTATTTATCCAAGTTATTTCAGTATCACCAATTTTTTCTTTAAAACCTTCCCTATTATCAATTAGATTTAAATGCTTATCTAAAATATCATTATCAAAAGGAATCCCAAGACGTTCATAATGCTCAATTGGGGCATCATTCTTCTTCATTTCTTCAATCATTAATTTGATCATTCTCCTTTCAATCTGGGAATCTATAATAGGATTTTCCTGTTTTGGATCATTTTGAAGATCAAATAGATAACTACCATATATATAGGGATTTATTGCCCTATATCTTGAGCTAAATCGCATAACTTTGCATCCTTTTGTGAAATCAAAGGATTTGGCTAGATCCATAGTTTTTATCTCATTAATAGAAAAGAAATCACGCATATGTGTTGGTATAAGGGTATAATTATAAAGTGGTTTATTCATGGGATTTGTAGGACCTCTCATATATACAAATCTTCCATCTGTTATATTTACATGTGCACCATGAGTTCCAAAAAGAGCTGCCTCCCTTACTCTAACATCTGAATTAATTGTATCTTTTAAAACTTTACCCTGTATATCTTTTGGTCTTTTAATATTAAAAAATTCAAGTATAGTTGGTGCCAAATCTATTGTTTGTACAAGAGCACTTCTTCTTTCATTATTCTTACCTAATCTTGGGTCCCAGATAAATAATGGAATTTGAGCAATTTCGTTATAAACTGGTGGTACTGTTTTAGCCCACCAATCTTTTTCACCCAATAAAAAACCATGATCAGTGGTAACGATTAGCATCGTATCTTTCCACATATCTTTCTCGTCCATTAAGTTAATGATCTTTCCAAGATAATGATCACACATGCTCACTGATGCAGCATATTCTTTTCGCATATGTTCCACTTGTTCTTCAGATTCTACTACTATATTATAATTTGGCCAATCGAAATGTGGTCCATTATAATCGTGTTTATATAAATCCTTATATTTCTTAGGAGTAAAGAAAGGTTCATGGGGATCAAACGTTTCAATATGTAAAAACCAGTTATTTTCTGTATGATTCTTTTCAATAAAATCTATAGCTTTTTTAAATGTTTTTGCTTGGGGCATATCCTCTTCATTTTTCATATATTTTCGATTTACCCAATCCTGACGCCAACGAGGCCAGTTCTCTCGCATGTTATAAACATGTTCTGGAATTTCGGGATCTTTTACTTCACCTTTCCATGGATCTCCTTCATGTCCACGAACAATTTCCCAAGTATTATATTGCGTATGATAGGTAGCACCTCCAACTTCCCAATAATGATAATGATCACTTACCAA
Organism: Promethearchaeota archaeon; assembly: GCA_048938005.1. Lineage (GTDB taxonomy): Archaea > Asgardarchaeota > Lokiarchaeia > Sigyniarchaeales > SOKP01 > Loki-b32. The sequence goes on from JBHLMQ010000001.1 coordinate 54,075, forward strand.
ATGTGTATAAATTCTTTTTTCTTTGAGGATTTTTTGCATTGAATCGTCAAAAGGCTCTAATGGCCCCCAACTTCTATGCAAAAAGTTATATCTTCCTGTATGAAGTTCTCTTCTAGCTGGTATACACATTAGACTTCCAGAAAAATGATTATCAAATATTACTGTTTTTTCTGCTAATCTGTTAAAATTTGGAGTTTGAACCCATTTACAGCCATAGGGTTCAAGAAAATCCTTTCTTAATGTATCAAAAAAAATGAGTATTACTTTCATTGTTTACTCCTAAAAATTATTGCTTTTAGCAATAGTATAATTATTTAAGATGTATTTTTTAATAATATGTAGAAAATTTTATAAAGATTTATAATTTTGAGTCAATTTAATAGAGTAATAGATACGATTTGTTAATTTTGGAATTATGCTTAGGGTTGGAATAATAGGTTGTGGCGACATCGCAAGCTTAAATATTCTAGGTTATCTCCATTCACAAGATGCGGAAATTGTAGCCGTATCTGATACTGATATTAAAAAAGCTGGAGATAAATTAGACCAATGGGGCTTGAGAACTTTATAGGTTTATCTAGATTATCATCAAATGGTTGATCGTGAAGATTTAGATATAGTTGAAATTCTAACTCCACATCATCTTCATGGACCAATGACGGAATATTGTGCTAAAGCTGGAGTCCCAGGTATTTCGGTTCAGAAGCCGATGGCACACACAATAACAGATTGTGAAAGGATGATAAGGGTTTGTGAAGAAGAGAAAGTGAAATTAAAAGTATACGAGAACTTTCGATTCTCTCCCATATACTTAAAAGCTAAGGAAATATTGGATAATGGAATTATAGGAGAATTTTTAAATTTTCGAATTAATTCAATAAATGCTGGGGGTCCCAGTATGCCAAGAGATCTTAAATCGATTGGATGGCGTCAAAGTTTTGATATAAGTGGAGGAGGTCCATGGGTTTATGATGATGGAATTCATAAATTTTCTATGGCGCTTTGGTTAATGGGTCAAAAACAAGTTGAAAAAGTATATAGCTGGATTGATTATTTTTCAACAGTTTATGATGGACCAAGTTATGTATTTTGGAAATATCCAAGCAGATATTCTAATGAACCTCCTAAATATGGAATAATGGAAATCACACTAGCTCCAAATCTCTATTACCCTAGCAACTATTATGTGTGTGATGAATTTATTGAAATATCTGGTACAAAAGGACTAATGTGGATAAATCAATGTACATGTGCTGGTAATTTTGTATCAAAAAGTCCCCAGTTCCCTCCAATTGTAGTGTATAGCAAAGGAGAAATAAACGCATATGGAAATACCCTACCAAGAGATTGGAGATATTCCTTTATAAGATCAACAGAACATTTCATAGAAGTTATGAAGAGTGGAGGAGAACCTATTTATACTGGGGAACAAGGAAAAAATTTATCGATCTTTGCTAAAATGACGCATATCTCAGATCAGCAAAAAAGAACTGTCTTTTGGGAAGAAATTACTTCTGAGAATGAGGAAAATCGATCCTGTTTTGTTGAATCACCTAAAGACATCAATAGTGCTGGATTACATAAATTTTTCGCAAGAAAAAGAAAGGATTTAAGAAAGGGTGTTAAACAAGGATTGATTCATAAAGAGTTGAAATATGACAAAGATTTACTAATAGATTAATTTATATCATCAAGAAAGATATCTCTTCCTTCTTCAACAGATTTAATAGCAGCTAGATTAAATTTTAAAATATATCTTGCTTGATCGCCTGAAAATAGAGGTTCATCATTATTTTTTATAGCATCTATAAGAGAATTGGTTGCATTAATAAAACTGAATTTCCAATCTTTTTCGAAATCTGTGTAGGTTTCTACTTTGCCATCTCTTATAATTACAATAGGAGGAAAAATTTCAGATTCTGATATCTTGTTTCCTATAGATGTACCGTGGTTTATCTTCATTATCCCGCGACTGGCTATAATTTCAATAAATTCATCAACAGGATAATATTTTGAGTCCGAGAAATCCATTTCTGGTAGCAATGCAAATTCCATATTACCATATTGTGGAACGACATGCTCTTTACTTTGTTTATATTTAAACATTACATATGCAGGCGCATCTAGACCTTGATATTTATCTGTCCATGCGAATACTTTTTCAATTTCTTCATTGAAGAACCACCAGGCTAAAGAAAAAGCATGCCATCCGTTATCAAAAAGAACGGGGGAACCGTTATGCCCACCACCAATTTTTTTAGGATCTTTTCTCCAAAGTTCTGCGCTTTCGGGAATTTTCCAGCCACCTTTAGTGCCTATAGCAGTCTTAATCCGAATTGATGATGCATCACCGATGTAATCTTTATCTAATAATTCTTTTGCTTTAATAATATGGGGCGCAAAAATAAAATTCTCATATATCGAAAGAATTGATCCCGATTTTTTACATGTATCAATCATCTTATCAGCTTCTTCTAAAGTTAATGCCATAGGTTTTTGGACAGAGATTCCTTTTATTCCTTTTTGAGCAGCATAAATAGTGGCATCAGCATGAAGATGATGGGGTAAAAGTATCTCTACAAGGTCTAAATCTTCCTTTTCTAACATCTCCTTATAATCAGCATATATTGGTATATTCTTATCGAGATTAAATTTTTCAATTTTTTTTTTCGCTTTTTCAATAGTTCTATTGCATAAACAAGTGATTTGAACATCATTTCGATTAAGATATCCTAATATATTTAGGTCAAAAATAACACCCGTGCCAATGATCCCTACTTTTAGTTTTTCCATACTAAGTTCTTAAAATTTTTCCTTGAATTAAAATTTAATATTGTTATAATGATAATTATATTCTCATAAATCAAATTCATGAAATAAAATAAAATGTTAAAGAGATTATCCCTAATATAAATATAACTACTCCTACTGCTCTTCCCATTGTTTTAGCAGACAATCTTTGTACGTACAATGATGCTATTATTCCTGTTATTATTGATCCTATTGCTAAATAAAATGATATTTCTAAATTAAAAAAAAATTGTCCTTTAATTGCAATTCCTAAAAATTGATAAATTAAAAATGTACTTAAACACATTAGAATGCTTAATATTAAAGCTGTACCAACTCCTTTTTTAATTGGATACCCATAAATTATAACTAATGCTAGTACAAATATGAAACCTGAATTTGCACCAAATAAACCAGAATTTAGCCCTATTATAATTCCAAAAATAAGTGCTAAAACATAAAATAACCGTGAACCACTAGGGATAAAACCTTGAATATCTTCTCCTTTTGTATCAAATTCTGCATCGACTTGGTTTTCTTTTTTATCAAGTTTTTCATTTCTATTATCTTTTTTTAAAAATTTCTGAGCTATATTACGTATAGTTTTTTTCAATGTTTCTGTTGTAGGAAAACCACGATAAAGAAAAAAGAAACCTAAGATTATAATAAATAGAGGTAAAAACCATCCATATATATTACCTAGTGGCGATGTCAATAAAATGAAAACCCCTAAAAGTGATATTAACATAGCTATTATTATAATAATTAAAATATCTGTCCTAATTTTAAATTGTCTCTTTCTTATATATCCAATGGTTACAAAAGCCGAAGTAATTAAATCATTTAACAAATTTATAGCGATTGCTAAAAACCCATTGCCTGTGAATAGAAGTACAACAGGGAGTACAACACCTTGACCTGTCTGACCAACAAAACTGATACTTATTCCTACAAGAGCTCCAATCAATATTAAAGTGATAATCTGATAAATTTCTAAACTCATAGAGAACCGATTTCGGATAAATTTTTGAAATGTGATTTTATATTCATTAGGTAAACATTTATAGTTATTCTTTTTAACCAATAGATAGTTTTATATCTTTTTAGAACAAATGTCATTTAAAAAATAATTAATAAATAAACATCAATAAAAATGGATTTAGAAATTTCAAAAGAAGATGCAGATTATATGTATGATTTAGTAGAGAAAATTATTGAAGAGGTAGGCCCACGTATGCCTTGTAGTCTGCAAGAAGCTGAAGGGGCAAAAAGAATTAAAACTGAACTTGAACAAACATGTGATGAAGTAGTTGTAGAACCATTTACATGTCATCCAAAAGCATTTCTAGGATGGATTAAGATAATAATAATTATGACCTTCATTTCTATGATCTGCTATCTATTCATGCAATGGGTATCTGATATTTTATTAATAGGTTTTAGTTTAATCTCTTTTTTATTAACATTTCTATCATTTTTAATAATGTGGGAAGAATTTTTCAATTATAATGAGTTTATCGATCCCTTATTTCGTAAAAAAAGTTCTCAAAATGTAATTGGTAAGTTTAGATCAAATGAAAAACAAGAAAGAATAATAATTTTTTCAAGTCATATTGATTCGGCTCTACAATTTAATTTACTCAAACTTTTGAGATGGGGTTTTATTCCCCTTGCATTGCTAGGAATATTAATAATTTTAACCTGGTTAGTCTTATCATTTATCAACTTGATAATAATAATAATTGGATTCATTTCTTTTAAGGGGATATTTTTCTGGACTACAATTTGGATGTTAATAATTGGAACTCCTTGTTTTATTGGATTGTATTTCTTTGTACCACTTGGAGATAAAGGAAATGTTGTTCCTGGAGCGGTTGATAATCTGAGTAGCTGTTCAGTTATAGTAGGACTAGGAAGATATATAAAAAAGCATAAAGAAATAATGCCTGAAAATACTGAAATTAGGTTAATTAGTTTTGGTTGCGAAGAGAGTGGATTACGTGGGTCACGACGTTATTGTTCTGCCCATTTAGAAGAATTAAAAAGATTTGATGCTGTTGTTGTTAATATGGATGGATTAGAAACTTCAGATGCATTTCTTATTATAGAATATGAGCCTACAACTCGAACAAGACATTCGGAAGAGATAATTCAAAAACTACTAAAAGCCGTAGAATTAGTAGGTATTAAAGCTAAACGATTTGGTGCAGGAAAATTAGAAAAAACTATTGGCAGATTAAGTGGGGGATCTGATGCTGCTCCGTTTTCAAAAGCAAATATTAAGGCTGCATTTTTAAATTCAGCTGATTGGAAACATCGTTCAAGTTATTATCATCAAGATACCGATACTCCCGATAAAATAAAAGATGGAACTTTAGAAAATGCCTTAAAAATTTGTATCGCTTTCCTATTAAATGAGAAAAAGAATTCAGTATGAAAATTTAAATTTTATTAGAATGTAATTTATCTAATTTAGAAGAAATAATTTTGAATGATAAAATAAATCAATTTTTAGGAAATTTATTTGAAACTAGCGAACTAAATCGCCTTCATAAAAAGTATGGAGGAGGTAGAATCTTTTCTAATCCTAGAATTGGGGTTGCGCAAGGAGATGATCCAATATTTCAGAAATTTAAAGAGGTAATAAGCCCAGAACACTTAACCCCTTTTGAATTATGGTTGACAGAAAATCAAGAGAGGGTTCCAGCTTCAAAACTTAGGGTAATCTCGATTGTTTTTCCTTTCGTTGACAAAATTCGTGAAGAAAGTAAGAATGTAATAAAGTTACGACGAGTTACACTCCCTGCAGAAGTTTATTCTGTAGGAAGGAATTATGCTAATCCTTTTAAAAAAGAGGTATGTAGGCTAATTATTGAATTTCTTAATAAAAAAGGGTATAGAGCTGTAGCTGGAATGTTAAGTGAATCATTTACAATAATTGCAAAGGGAAGATTCTACTCCAATTGGTCAGAACGTCATATTGCATTTGCTACGGGTTTAGGAACGTTTAGTTTACATGAAGGTTTGATTACTGAGGTAGGGTGTAATATTAGATTAGCTTCTATAGTTACTGATGCACCTCTAAAAATTACTCCGAGAAAAAGTGATAACCCATATGGAAATTGTTTATATTATTCAGAAGGTACTTGTAGAAAATGTGAAGAGAGATGTCCTGGTAATGCAATTGATGAAAATGGTCATGATAAAATTAAATGTTATGAATATGGTCAAAAAGTAGCAAGAAGAATAATTTCACGTATTGGCCCTATTTTAAAACCTCATATTCGTCGTGTTAATGGGAAATTGAGACCTGCAACTTTTCCTGTGGGATGTGCATTTTGTCAATTTGGAGTTCCTTGTATGGATAAAAATCCAACAAAAGAAATATGAAACTAATACTTTAAAAAATAATTATTATAGTTTTATAGTGTTTAATTATGCCAATTCAAAAGGAAAAATTAGATCCAAGTAGAGCTTATGAGAGAGCTTTATTTCGTGCTTGTGGTTATTCTTATGAAGATTTACAAAAACCAAAAGTAGCAATTGTTAACTCCTGGAATGAAATTAATCCTGGGCATATACATTTACGTAAACTAGCTGAATTTGTTAAGAAGGGTGTTAAAGAAGCGGACGGCACCCCTATGGAATTTAACACAATTGCCATTTGTGATGGGATTGCAAACTCAGGAAATTTTTCTAAATATGTTTTGCCCTCTCGAGAGATTATAGCAGCATCTATTGAATGTACAATAAAAGCATATGACTTCGATGGGATGGTAATGTTATGTTCATGTGACAAAATAATCCCCGGTATGCTTTTAGCAGCAGCTAGATGTAATATTCCTACAATCTTTTTAACTGGAGGGATAATGTTGCCTAAAACTTTTCAAGATGGGCCTCTAAAGGGAAAAACATTTGTAACTTCCGATATTAAAGAGGCAATTGGTAAATTTAATGCAGGTTTAATATCAGAACAGGAATTATTTCTTATTGAATCAGAAACATGTTGTTCTGCTGGAGCTTGTAATATGATGGGTACAGCAAATACTATGGCATGCATTGTTGAAGCGATGGGGCTTTCTTTACCCGATTGTGCTACAATGAGTGCCGTTAGTAAAGAAAGAGAAGAGTTATGTAAAGAAACTGGTAAAATTATCATGAATTTAATTGATAAAAATGTAAATGCTTTAAATTTAATCACACATGAATCTATTGAAAATGCTATAAAAGTAGCATTGTCATTTGGCGGTTCTACTAACATGATACTCCATTTATGTGCGTTATTACATGAGATAGGGGGTAATTTAACTCATTTTGATTTTGAAAGAATGAGCAAATCCGTTCCTCTATTAGCAAAATTCAAACCTGCTTCAGATTATAATCTTTCAGAATTTCATGAAGCTGGAGGTGTTAAGGTTTTAATGAAAAAATTATCAAGCCTTTTAAATTTATCTACAAATACTGTATTTGGTTTAACTCTAAATGAATATCTTGAAAAAGTCGAATTTGATGATTATCAAATTATAAGAAATTTAAAAGATCCAATTGAAAATGAGGGGGGGATTGCTGTATTAAAGGGAAGTTTAGCACCTGAAGGAGCAATTGTAAAACATAGTGCGATGGATCCAAAAATGATGTATCATAAGGGAGCTGCGAAAGTTTTTGAGTGTGAAGAAGAAGTATGTGAAGCCTTATTTTCTAATAAAGTAAAAGAAGGTGATGTATTGGTTATCCGTTATGAAGGACCTAAGGGTTCTCCGGGGATGAGAGAATTATCAATTCCAGCAGCAATTTTAGTGGGTATGGGATTGGGTGATTCGGTAGCAATGATAACTGATGGAAGATATTCTGGAGCCACAAGGGGACCTTGTATAGGACATGTATGCCCTGAAGCATATGAAGGAGGACCAATTTCAATTATCCAAGATGGAGATTTGATAGAAATAGATATTAAAAGCCGTAAATTAGATTTATTAATCCCTCAGGATGAAATTGATAAACGATTAAATGAATGGGAAAAACCTGAAAAAAAGATTAAAACTGGTTATCTAGAAATTTATAGAAAAATTGTAAGCTCTGCGAAAGAGGGAGCTTTTTTAAAATAATAAAATAATCTATTTTAGTATGATTGATGAAAAGCGTATATCATTTAATTTAAAAGAGTTTTCTTTTCCAAGATTATCTGGAACTGAATTTGAGAAAAAAAGTTTCAATATCGCTAAAAGGAAAATAGAAGATTTAAATCTTATTCCAATGGTTCAAGAATTTTCATTTAGCACTTTCTATTCACGAGTTTATCCAAAAATTTCTCTAACATTACTAAGTTGGCTCCTTATAGTCTTGTTTTTAAATATACAAGTGGTGTTTACGATAATTAATTTATCTCTAATTCTAATATTGATTTTGGTTCTTATTATTCTTACCAGGAATTCAGAGAATATCAAAATTGGACGAAAATTTTATTCTCAAAATTTATTTGTAAAAATATCGTCTCAACCTAAAAATAAAAGCTCAAATGGTAATATTTTTCTCTTTTCACATTTAGATTCAAAAGGACAGTTACTCTCAATAAAAATTCGAATCCGATTATATTATATATGGATTATCTCTTTTACTTTAAGTCTCCCATTTAATTTACTTGACTCTTTTTTCTTTCAACAATCTTTTCTACTATTACATATATTCGCCATTTTAATATTAGTTATCAATTGTGGAGCCACTATTATGATCTTACTAAATACTACAAATAACAATTCTAAAGGGGCAATAGATAATGCCTCTGGCGTATCATGTGTTTTAGAACTGCTAAATTATTATTCGAAATCAGAAAATAGACTTAAAAATTATAATTTATGGTTTGTTTTTACAGGTGCAGAAGAATCTGGCACTATGGGAATAAGAAATTTTTATAGATATATGAAAGACTATGATAGAGATAAAACTTTTATAATCAACTTTGACTCTATTGCTAAAACAATAAATTTGTGGGATCATGGTCTCCTTAATAATAAATACTTTAAATCTGATAAATATATTTTAGAAAATAGGGAGATAATGAGTTTAGAGAAGACACGGAGAATATATATTGGCACATATAGCGATGGAATGTTTCTTCTAAGTAAGAGATTCAAAGGACTTGGCAATGGAGATAAAAGCTCTTATAATTATATTCATTCGGTTAATGATGATGCGGATAAAATAGATATAACAGTTTTGAAAACACTCTGCCAATTTTATATAGTTTTATTAAGTGAAGTTGATATTAATTTAAATAAATAATCTAAGAGTACTGATTAGTAATCAAATTTAATAATAAAGAATTAGGCGTAGTTATTACCCCCTCAAAAACAGTAGAATATATTATATCAAAATTAGGGGAAGTTAAAGAAGGACAGAAGATTTTGGATCCATGCGTAGGTCCGGGTATTTTTATCAAGAAAATATTACAATCTGGAATTGATAAGAATCAGATATATGCATATGATATAAATTCAAATTTTAAAAGTGAAATAGAAAAACTAGGAGTCTCTTTTAAATCACAAGATACGCTTATATCATTGTATCCTGATTCCTATAATGAATTTGATTTTATTGTCGGAAATCCACCTTATCTAAACAAGGCAAGCGTTTATGTACGCAAAAATAAAGAAAAACTGAGAAAAATTTACGGGAAAATAAACGCTCATGAATCTTATGCAATGTTTATTGTAAATAGTATTTGGAGATTAAAGGAGGGTGGTAAATTAGGTTTCATAACCAGTGATTCATTCTTAACTCTTAGTACGCATAAAAGGTTAAGGAGGTTTATCCTTAATCATTGTATAATTAATGAGATTCTTTTAGCTCCTAAAAATTTGTTTACTAATCAAAAAGTAAGTACAAACCCAGTAATTATAATTCTAACAAAATGCTCAGGTCAGAAAAATAAAAAGATCAGGGAAAAAAATGTTATGAGGATAATTCCTAGAGTAAATAGCGAGGATGATTACCAATCTCCTTCTGGTGTTAATGAAATAAAGCAAATAAAATATAATTCATTGCCATTTAACATATTCTTTACTGATGTTGAGAATGAAATTATAGAATTATTTGAAAAAGCACCTAAATTAGAAGAATATTTAAAGGGTTTTATTGGAATGCATACACACGATAATAGGAAGTATATTGCTGCTATCGAAGGTACAGAATTAGCTGAGATTTTTAAAAAGCGAAATATGAAAATAACTGATTTAAATAAAAAATATAAGATTATTAAGAAAGTTGCTTTAGAAACAGATAAATGGAAACCTTATTTAAAGCGAGGTGGAGCAGATCAATACTATCGTCCAATAATGGAAGGATTAGATTGGAATAAGAAATCAATAGAAAACTATGATATTCCGAAAAATGTCCCATTTGAAGAAGACGGGATTGTCATAAGCGGTGTAAGTTCCAGATTAGCAGCAAGATATATGCCGAGAGGTTGCTTTTGGGATTCTAATAAAGCCATTGGGTTTATAGTTAAAGAAAAAAGTATTTCAATTTTTTATTTTTTAGGAATACTAAATAGTTCCTTATACAATTACTTGGCAAAAGGAATCATAAATAATACAAGCAGTATACAAATAACAGGGATCCATGCATTACCTTTTGTTTTACCTGATAATGAAACTAAAGAAAGAATAGAAGAGCTTGTTAATAAAATTATTAACTGTAAAATAAAAGATCAAAATTATAATTATATAGCAGAACAAAAAGAGATTGATAATATAATTTTCAATTTTTATAGGAATAGATTTAATTTTTCATTGAGTTTAAAAGATAGATTAGATGAATTCTTTGCTGTTTATTGAAATATTTTTCATTCAGGTTTTTAGATAAAACCAAATCAATTTATCCCTGTAACATGGGGACAGACTTTTCTACAAGTATTGCATTTCTTCAAAACATAACCTTTCTGATGTTTATAAATGGAGTTTGATCTACATAGTTTTTGATTTACTGTGATTCCATCTAGAGCTTGTTTAGGACAAGAATTTATACAAATTTCACAATCATGCAAACATCCTTCGTAATCGGCTATTTGATCACCCTCTAAGTCTATATTTACTAAAATAGCTCCGAGTTGAATCATGTTGCCAAACTGATTGTTTATTAAAAGAGTATTTTTACCCAAGACTCCAAGTCCAGCAAGGTGACCAGCATGTCTTAATGATAATATTGCTCTTCCATATAACCTATCAGGTTCCCAATATTCATAAGGGTCATCAGAGGGAATAGGAACAGCTCCAATCCCCAATTTTTCTAAATTTCTTGTTAATTTTACCGTTAGATTATCAACTTCCTGAATAATTAAACTGCCAAGATGAGAATATGGAATAAAACTTGAAGCATTAAGAGGCTCATTTGGCACTGTTTTTGCAAAGACAATAACAGATTTACAATCTTCATAAATATCTGTAGGATGAAAACCAACTGGAGCATTACTAAATCGATCAATAGGAGCGATCCCACACAAATCAAAACCTAAATCAGTCGCAATTCCTTTTATCAATTTTGAATTGATCATCATAATTTTTCTCCTTTAATTTCTTCTTCATATTTCTTTCTTTGATCTTTTAAATATTCTGGTATTGGAACATCCCACCAACCTACAGCAGGAGATCCAGTGAAAGGGTATTCCCTTTGAACTTCAATTTCTATTACTGCTGGTTTTCCTGATCTGGTAGCTTTATCAAGTGCAGGAAATATCTCGTCCTTTCTAGAGATTTTTTCAGAATAGCACCCAAATGCTTCACCAATTTTTGCAAAATCAGGAGAATATGTATTTCCATTTTTATCTTGAAAGGCTGTACCATAACCTCGATCTTCACCAAAAGCTGCTTGTTGTAAATCCTTAATTGCAATCCAACCGTGATTATTAAGAACAATAAAAAATATATTATCCAATCCGAGTTGAACCGCTATTGACAATTCAGATATTGTCATCATAAAATCCCCGTCTCCAACTAGTGCAACAACTTGTCTATTTGGTTTTCCAATATCTATTGAACCTAATTTAGCTCCAATTGCTGCGGGAATACTATAACCCATTGTTGAAAAACCACCAGCAGTAAGACATGTTTTAGGTTCATAAAACTCTAATTCTTGCAGCATCTGAGCTTGTACATTTCCAGAGCTAGTTACTATTACAGCATCTCGGTCAAAAAACTTCCTAACCTCCCTTAATACAGTAGATATCATTACTGGGATTTTTGAATCATCTCGATTTTCATCAAGAAATTTAAACCACTTCTTTTTCTCTTCTTGAATTTCTTTATAGTAACCAGTGGTTTTATAATTTTTTGAATAATCTCCCAATTCCTCTAAAATCTGATCCAGACAAGCTTTAGCATCCCCAAATATGCCTAATGTAACTGGATAATTCTTTCCAATTTCATGCGGATCGATGTCAATTTGAATGAGTTTTGTTGGTGGAATTGAAAAACTTACACCATCTTTATATGAACTCGCAGTTTCGTCAGCGAATCTGCAGCCTATTGCAAGAATAATATCAGCAGTGGAAGTCATTTTTAATCCAACTGTTGTACCTTTTGAGCCAGCTGACCAACAATAAAGTGGATGAGAATTATCAATAATATCTTTCCCCATCATGGTAACTACTACTGCTGCGCCTATTTTTTCTGCTAATGTTTTTATTTCCTCGCTAGCATTTGAAGAGATTGCTCCTCCACCTATAAATAAAACAGGTCTTTTTGCATCTTTAACTAATTGTACCGTTTTCTTTATAATCTCAGGATCCCCTCTTATACGCCCAGTTGCTCTTCTTTTGAGTGGATCTGGAATTTCAATTTCGATAGAATTCGCTTGTACATCCATTGGGAGATCGATATGAACTGGTCCTCTTCTTCCAGTTAACATAATATTAAAAGCTCTCTGCATTATTGTTGTAAGTTGTCCTACTGTATCTACTTCAAAACTACGTTTTACTATAGGTTCTAAAATTTTGGGCATAGCAGAATCCTTTTTTCTCTCAATTTCTTGGAGTACACCTTTCCCTCTCATATGAACATGAGTATCTCCGGTAATTATAAGACAAGGAAAAGAATCAACAAAAGCATCGGCAATACCAATTGCTGTATTGATTGCTCCAGGTCCAATTGAAGTAAAAACACATAGAGGTTTTCCAGTAACTCTATAATATCCCACTGCAAGATGAACCCCTGCCATCTCTTGTTTAGGTTGAATCAACTGAATTTTATCCTTATCTTTGAAGAATGCATCTACAAGCGGAAGATTTCCGTGTCCAGGGATTCCGATAACATATTTTATTCCTTCCTTTATTAAATACTTGGAGATTATTTCTCCACCAGTATAGTTAGGCATTTTAATTCTTGTTAATTTGTAAGTTTTTATTAAATATAATGTGATAAATCAAAAATAGATTTAAATTTGTGTATCAATGATATCTTTTAAACGAGAATTTTTAATTAAATAATTAAAGTAATTTTGAAAATTCAATATGCCCCCTTGTTTTATAAAGTAAATTTCAAGAATTAATCTTATATACCACATTACGGTATATTATTCAACTTAACTGATGGGTAAAGTGCCTTCTGTTTTAGAAAAGATTCGAGTCCTAGGAGAAAATTCAAAATACGATATTTGTGCTAGTACTGCTTCCAATCGTACAGACAAATATCCAAAACTTTTTGGAAATTCAAAAAAATGGATTGGTACTACAGAAAGTGGCGGGATTTGCCACAGTTATACCCCTGATGGTCGATGTATGAGTCTATTTAAAACTCTATATACCAACAAATGTATATATAATTGTAAATACTGTTTTTCTCACAGTTCCAAGCATAAGATGAGCTTTACACCAGAAGAATATGCTCGAACATTTATGAAACTCTATTCCATGAATGTTGTAGAAGGTATATTCATTTCATCAGCAGTTTGTGGCAGTGCTGATAAAACAACTGAAGAGATGCTCGAGGCAATTCGACTTCTTCGATTTAAATATAATTTCAGAGGATATGTGCATTTTAAGTGTTTACCAGGAGTAAGTCAATATTTACTTAAAGAGGCTATCTCTTTATCTGATCGCATTTCGATAAACTCAGAAGCTTCCACTAAAGAACACCTTGCCGAAATAGCAGAACAGAAAGATTTTGACCATGATATCATAACACGTCAGCGCTGGTTAAAACAAATTCGCATTAGACATAATGATGAAACACTCAAAATCATGAAAGATTTGAAACAAGACAACCAATTAAATTACCAAGAAAAAATGATTAAAGACCGACGAGATGATGGATATAAAAAATTTCGATGGGATGGTGCTCCAATTCTAAATAGTGGACAAACCACACAATTTGTAGTGGGTGCTGCTGAAGATGAAAGTGATTATGACCTGCTTAAACGAATCGATTGGGGGTATAAAGAAATTGACCTAAGGCGAGCTTATTTTTCTTCATTCATCCCTATCGAAGGGACACCACTAGCAGATAAACAAGCAGCCCCTCTAGCAAGGGAGCATCGATTATATCAAAGTGATTGGTTATTGCGCATTTATCATTATAAACTAAAAGACGTTGCAGAAATATTAACTGAAGATGGTAATTTACCCAAAGGTGATCCAAAAATTCACTTAGCAAGAGGTTATTTTAAAGATCGTGGACTAGTGGATCCTAATATAGCATCGTATAGTGAATTAATCCGAGTTCCAGGGATTGGTCCAATTTCTGCTAAGCGAATTATTAACTTGCGATCACAAAAATTTGTATTTAAACGTCGCCAAGATTTAAAATCTGTTGGTGTTGTGTTAAAAAGGGCTGATCCATACCTCCTAATAAACGGGCAAAATCAAACAACGCTTCAGAATTTTATTGATTATGATAATAGTAAAATTTCACAAGGAGATTTTATATGAGAAAGTTAATACCAGAAAAAGACCCATTAGAAGTGGTTGGATGTGCTAAAGGACATTCACATGAAGAATTGATTCATAAACTACCCCGTCATTGTAATTTCACTTCGGCTCTAATCCAAAAGATTAAAGAAATTCCAGAAGTCATATTACGAAATTCAGGTACTCAACTCGCTAAGAAAGTCAACCGGATGATGCGAGAAGTGTCCACTGAAGCATATCGAGCAAAACAATTTACACGAACAAAGATAAATAACAAAGGTGTGCTTTTCGGCGTAGTCTCATTTAAACATAAAATTTTGGACCTCGTTTTGAAGTATTTTCATGAAAGATGGCCCCAGTGTATAATTTGTTTGCATAATGAACACACTCATAAAACAGGAGTAATAAATGAAAAAGGAATCATTCATGAGACTGATTTGTCTCTCGAGAAGGCTGTAGAAAAATTTAGTGAAAATCGACCAGTAATACCATATTTTGAAGATATCCAATTTTCTGGAGAAGAGATCTTTGAAACTCTATACAATTCGCAAAATATTCCTGAACGTGAAAATAAGCGTTATTTTAAAAGAATGATTCCTGACAAGTGTTTTGAATTACCTGGAATGAGAGGTGGAGTGGAAAAGCGTTTTCGAAATAAAAAGATTAATGATTATCTTTAATTTCACATTATTTTCGCAAATAATTCTTTTCCGGTTTTATATGCTTTGCTTTCGATAGGTAAGTTTAAAAGATTTTCCCCCACTAAGTTCATTTTACTGATTTCATCGCTATTATCAATAAAACCAAGAAGCTTAACATGATCATCTTTAATGCTAGTGACTTCTTTTTCAAGAATATCTCTAATATTTTCTGGAAATCTATTTCCGAGTATCCAGATATTTTCAAATTTTAAATCAACTTCTTTAGCTACTTCCAAAATCCGTTTCATCGTATGGATCCCCATTTTACTCGGATCAGAAACTATTACTAAATCTGTTACCTTTTGACCAGTCTTCCGAGAAAAAAATTCCAACCCCGCGGGAGCATCAATGAGCACGAAGTCATAGTTTTTCGCTAATATGTCAATTATGCGTTTTAAATAATTATTTATACTGCAATAGCATCCCTCTCCTTCCGCTCGACCCATTTCCAAAATATCAAAGCGATCCATTTCGATTAAAGAATCAAAAACCTCAGATTCAACGATTTGATCCTTAGATACGTCGAGAGGTATTAATCTCTTTTGGATTTTCTGTTTAAACTCAGCCATTTTTCCCCCAATAGTTTCTTTAAAATGGATTTCTTTGCCGATAATGTCTCCGATATTTGCGTCGGGATCTGCATCAATTACGAGGATGTCGAGATCTTTAAATTTTTCAAGAAGATATTTGAGCATTAAGACAAGGAGAGTTGATTTTCCTACACCACCTTTTCCAGAAAAGGAGATAATTTTTTTCATAAGATTCTCCTCATAATTATTGTTTATTCTTCAAGTAAAGATAATTGATTTTATGTTAAAAATTTATTATAAATAATTCAAAAGACTAGGGAATATTCTAATAGGAAATATAAACTTAAAAGGTGGAGAAATTAATAGTTAATAAATTGTTGTATTTATTGTTCTTGTTTATATACAGGAACGATTTTTGAGGTGAATTCTTCCAATGTATATGGAAACTGGTCCTCACTTGATATTTTGCCCAGTTCAAGCATGATTTGCCTTGCCAAGAGCCAAAATGCTAAACCTAATGCTTTCTTTCCTCGGTTGTTTACGGGAATCGCAAGGTCTATTCCATTAAGAGTATCATCGGTATCAAATAGAGCTACTACTGGAATTCGAGCTAATTTTGCTTCCCGTAATATTACTTTGTCAGCATGGGGATCAACAATTACTACAACACTCGCATCTTTAATATAGGTATCAATAATAGGATTGGTAAGTGAACCTGGAATAAATCTTGTAGTTATTGCTCGACATCCTAATACTTCACAGAATTTTTTAACAGGTTCTTTTCCATACCTTCGAACCGAAGTAACGATGACTCTATCACTTCCTTCTTCAACGAATTTACTTAAAAATTTAGCTGCAATCTTTAGGCGCTCATCTGTTTGAGTTAAATCAATAACATATAGTCCGTAATTAGTTTGTCTATAAATAAACCTTCTAGCATCTCCCGTTAATATTTTTGTTCCAATATGGATGCCACAACTTAAATATAGTTGTTTTCTTTCTTCATCTTTATCAATTAATTCTTCTTTTGCTTCTATTCCTGCTTCTATATCTTCAGTATCTAATAAATCAAGTTCTTCTTCCAGATCTAAATCTTCTTCAAAATCAATCTCAAAATCTTCGCTAAAGTCTTCTCTATCATCAGTTTTTTTTTCTTTTTCTGGTTCTTCAGTTTTCTTTTTCTTTCGAGCCAAATTAGCAGCCTTATCTATTTTTTTCTGACGTCATTTAAATTAAAATATTTTAGAATCCAACGACTAAAGAATATATTATTGAATACATAATAACTTTAATATTTTATTGAGTAGATTTTTGTAAAGCATTAAGAACTAAAGTATTAATATACCAAAATAATTTTAATTATTATTATAATTCTTAGAATATAATTAGTAAAGATTGTTTTATCTAAAGTGGGTTGAACAATGACTTCCTATCGATTAGTAATTGGTATTATTTTTGGAGTCTTACTAAGCTTTTTTTCTGTATTCTTCTTTAATATGACTGATATTCTTGCGCAAATTGATTTATACGCTGGAGGGGATGTATTAAAAATAGCTGCTTTATTAGTTGGGGCAAATTTTGATTTTGATATGATTTCATTTATTTATCCTGGACCCCCTTCAGTCTTAGGATTTTTTGCACCAGAGATTTTAGCATGGATCTTTATTGGTTTTATTTCAGGGACAATAGCAAAGGGTTTAAGACGTGGTGTAATAGTAAGTTCCTTAGTAGTGGTGATAGTTTTATTAATTTGGATAATATTAAGTATTATTTCTGGAGAGGATTTAATGGCTTTATTCCAAGGAACTCAATTAATTGAAACTTTAGGAGGTATAATTAGCGCTTTTATAGGAGTATTAATAGGAGGATTGGTTGGTGGATTAGTAAGTGGACCTTACGAAGAATTCTATTAATATATTTCTAAAAAACCTATTAACATTTATTAACAATTATTTTTATGGGTTTAAGATCCCAGATTACATATTTTGAACAATATTGTATCGAATTTGTTAATAACTAAAATTTAAAGTTCACTGATTAATTACTAAACCTAATGGTTAATAAAGAAGAAATTTTACCCGATCGGGAATTTGCATTAGATCTATTAAAAAAATTGAAAATTCCGCTATCAATTAGACGCCATTCAGAAAAAGTCTCAGAAAAAGCTATAGAAATTGCAAAGAAAATAAAAAAAGCTGATGTAAATCTAAGATTAATTGAAATTGGTGCTCTATTACATGATATTGGGAGAACTAAAACCCATGGTTTTAAACATGCTCTAATAGGAGGTAAAATCTTAAGACAGAGGGGTTTTTCAGATGGGCTCGCTAGAATCTGTGAGACTCACATTTTAGGGGGCTTAGACAAAGAAGATGCTAAAAAATATGGATTACCTGAAAGAGATTATCTACCCATAACTCTTGAAGAAAAAATAATATGTTTAGCGGATAAACATATGGCTGGTACGAGAGAAGTGTCAATTCAAGACAGGTTTAATAGATGGTTTCAAAAATATGGGAGAAGTAAGATCTTATTAAAATCAAAAAAAAGAATTGAGAAAATTCAAAAAGAAATTGAAGAATTAATGTAACTAATTATCTTAAATATATTTTCTTTATTTGATTAACTAACCTCATATACTAACTCTTTATTTTTACATAAAGTTTCATAATCTTTATCTAATGAAAGAATTACTCTTCGAATTATTATATATGCTTTTAATAATACCTTAGGGTCGACCTTTTCAGGAAGGTCAACTTTATTATGAGCATATTTCCCACCTGCTCTTGTAACAATATCAACTGAATCATATCCTCTTAAATGAAAAGGAACTGAATCAGTGTGAGCTCCCGTAGATAAATGATATCCTTTGATCTTTACACCCTCATCTATTGCTGCATTTTCTAAGTATTTACTAAGTAAAGGCGCAATTTTTTTTCGAGGTAAAACACCATAAGATTTTAAATACTCTACTTGATTTCTACGTTCACCGACACAAGAAATCATATCTAAATTAATTTGAAATACTCTTCCTTTTATTAATTGGTTCTCATAATTATTCACAAACACTCTAGAACCCATAGTACCTAATTCTTCAGCAGAGAATTGGCAAAACCAAATATTAAAGTTATCAAGTGCGTTTTTTTTAAAATATTCGCTTAATTCAAATACCACTGCCATTCCAGAAGCATTATCCAATGCTCCGGGTGATTTATTGTGGGTATTTAAAAACATTAGAAATACATTTGAAATTGAGATTAATATAGTAAAAGCCCAAATACTAGTTGCTAATATAAGAGGATTTATTTTTATTAAAGTATAAGTATGAATAAAGAGTAATATAAAAAATCCTCCAAGAAAAATTCCCCCATATAACCAAACTCTATAGAAAAATACCCTCCAATATGTTTTAAAAGTTTGTGATTTAGAATCTAAATGTGCCGAAATTATAATGTTTCCAGCATTGTCAGTTGGCACGGTTTTTGCTGGCAATTTTACAAACACATTAGTTGCTGAAATTGTCTTTCCATAATATTCTCCCCAAAATCCAGGATGTTCAGGATGTTTTAGACCTTTCATGATTAAGAAAACAACAATTGTCATTATTCCTCCTATAAGAATTGTATATAATAAATTAATATATGCAAACATTAAAACAAACAATGAAAAGGTTAAGTTAATGACCATGATTAACTTTATAAGTGTAGTAGAATAAAAATCTGAAAATTTAAACGTCTCGCTTTGAATTTGCGACCCATCAAATCCAATATCTTTAAAGGTCTTAATTGTTAAATCTACTGCTTTTGCTTCTCCAATTGTTCCAGCAAGACGTGGAAAACTAAAATTCTTAACATAATTAAATAAATTATCAATATTTAATGAGTAATCTTGAATAGAATTCCCATTTTTCAACTTTTATCAAAAAAAATTTATGAATTCTGATTTAATACTTTCTATTTTTATTATAGTAATGAAAATAAATGTTTTGTTATTTAATTTCATAATTTACTTTAGAGTTTTAATTTATCAATAATAATTTTTTGTATTTTTTCTTGGACAAGTTCTATTATATCATCAGAGCTGATTACATGATATCCTTCTTGTTTAGCACGAGCAAGATAAAGATCTCTTACTTTATCTAAGAAAGAAGTATCTTCAAATTTTTCCAAGTCTTTATCTTCTTTTCTTGCTAATGCTATTCTCGGTTCAATATCTAAAATTATTGTTATATCAGGAATACCTACAAATTTATTGATCTCCTTAATCCAATCAACAGAAATCTTATCAGATTGTATCGATTGATATATTATTGAGGACTCTAAATAACGATCGGAAATAACAATATAGCCTTCTTGTAATTTTTTTTGGATTTCATTATGGAAATGTAAATCTCTATCAGCAGCAAATAATAGAGCATCTGTAGTGGGGGGAATTTCCTTATTTTTTAAAAATTCTCTTAATAATATTCCAATTTTGCTATTTGATGGTTCTTGTGTTAGATGAACATTGAAACCTTTGCTTTCCAAAAATCCTTTAAGAAGGTGACTGTGAGTAGTAGTCCCCGCCGCATCCCCGCCTTCCAGTACAATAAATAAAGATTTGTGCTTCAATTTAATTCTAAAAATTAATTTTAAGTAGGTATATTTTTAATATAGTCAAAGTAAATTAATTATCAATAACAACTTATTTATATTATTTTTAATTCGCTTGGTTTATTAAAATATTAACAAAATAAAGTATAATCGAATATGTTAAAGACAATTTTTATATTTTACCAGAAAAATTAAAATGATTAAATTATCTTATTTAAAATGAGAGAAATGGGTAAAAATAAGAACTTCGCTTACTGTAATAAATGTGAGAAAGAAATTTTCAAACCAAAAAGAAAATCCATAGAAAGCATTTATTATAATGTCTGGATTTTTGCTATTATTTCTTCATTAGGATTCGCAATTGTTCCCTTTCTAATTTATCGCTATGTTATTTTGAAAAAAAATATTTGCCCGTATTGTCAAAATCAATTAGATTTTTATAGATCACGTGAAGAAATTCCAGAACCAAAGGCACAAATTGCCCGAATACTTCAAACAATAGAACATGAGAAAAGAAATAAAGAAGAAGACAAGGTATACTGTCCATACTGCCAACAAGAAATAAATAGACGAGAAGATATTTGCTCAAATTGTGGAGCTTCTCTTAAAGAATAAAAATATATAAGGATATGAATATTTACTATTATGCAATTTAACTGTTTAAATATAAAATTACCTTATGAATAATAAGATGACAACTAAAAACCCAAGTGGATATTGCCCCCGTTGCCAGCAGAATGTATTATTAACTCGTGAAGAGATTGATACGTGTCTTGCTATAGTATTATTGATTTTTACTGCAGGAATTGGCTTAATAATTTACCTCGCTATATACTATAGTAAACCTGAAGAATACTGCATTCATTGTCGTACTAAAGTCACAGCCTTTCAAACTCCTACTCCCTATACATATCAACCTCAAACTCAACAGCCATCGTATACTACGCCTGTAAACATATCCGAGGAAATTACAGGAGGCAGACCTAATTTTTGCGCTCTATGTGGAGAGAGGTTAGAAGTTGGAGCAAGATTTTGTCCGAACTGTGGAAGTCAAATAACATAATATTGATTTTTTTTTGAATTTATTTTTTTTGTAGAGCTATTACTCCTATTCAAATTTAAAAATTGGACTCCAAATTTTTTTAATTCTTTTAAAATCTCATATTAATTAAATAAAATAAAATGATTTGGAGTGATAAAAAGATGTTTTGTCCAAAATGTAATATGAATGTATACACAAAAAAGAATGATTTCAATATTGGTTTAGCGATTATTTTAGCTATATTCACTGGTGGTATAGGGCTACTAATTTATGTTGCTATTTATTTAGACAGGGAGCATAAACCCCGCTGTATTCATTGCGATTCTATCTGTTATGATAACAAAGAAAATAATCGACCAATTTCAAATTATCAGGTAATAAGTAGTTCCAATCAAGTACAGAGTCAGAAGCTAATTATAGAATCACAAGAAGCTGGGGAACACGCAAAATATTGTTATAATTGTGGATCTGAGCTAGATCAAAGCGCTAATGCTAAATTTTGTGCATTTTGTGGAAGTGCAACACAGTAATTTTTTTTGTATTTATTCTTTTTTTTCCTTTAAAATCTTCATAAATTCATAGAAATATTTGTATGAGTAATTGAAATGATAGTCTTCCTTAGAATATTCTAATGCTTCAGTAAAAAGATGTTTAAAACCTTTTAAGTCTTTCTTCTTGATTATAATTTTATATTCTTCAATTAAATTTTCGAGTAAGTCTAAAATTTTATGAAATTTATCATTTTTTATTTGGATTTCGCCGAACATTTCCATTTCTCTCTGAATAATGCTTTCAGCAAAAACTTTTTGTAATAGGAAAGTTGTACCTGTATATCGTGTCAATTCAGAGAGAGATTCATTCGTTCTTTTTAATAAATTTAAAAATAAGATATTAAACATATGCGGTACTCCTAAGGTTAAAGCAATCCTTGAATCATGAATGTCAGGTATAGTTTCTGTTATAATAAATCCATCTGATCTAAATAAATCTAAGAATTTATTTATAATTTCATTATATTGTTCCGTTCCATCGATTTTTAATACAAGTATAACATAGTTTTTCATAGTTTTGATCCCTGGTCCAAACATTGGGTGAATCGATAAACAATTAATAGGATATTTTTCTTGAACTTCTCTTAATATTGTATAAATTTCTTGTTTTAGAGAAGTTATATCAAAAAGTAAGGAATCCTTTTTCATCAAGGGTGCAATTCTTTGAATCATTTCTGATGTAGAATTGATAGGAACTGAAATCATTACAATATCTGCATTTTCAACACTCTTTTTGAGATCTAACTCATAATTGACTCCTAAGTTTTTAGCTACAATTTTTAGTTTAATTTCATTTCGAGCCAATAAAGTAACATTAAATCCATGCCGCTTGAAATATTTTCCAAAAACTTGACCCATGCCACCAGAGCCACCAATGATGGTTATATTTTTACCTAGCATTATTTTATCCCAAGAAATTCAATAATTTTATTTTTCATTAAATTAACGTTTGGTTTTTTATTAGTCCACCACTCAAACGCTAAGGCACCTTGATTAACTAACATATCTAATCCTCCAATCGTTTTACAGCCTTTTTCAGTAGCATTTTTTATTAATTTAGTTTCTATAGGGTTATAGACTATATCGTAAACAATTAAGTCATCATGTAAAAATTCAGCAGATATGGGTGATAATTGAATATTTGGATACATTCCAATAGGAGTTGCATTAATCAGAATATCAGCTTTTTTAGATTCCCTTTTTAAAACACTAGTACTATTATATTTTCCTTCAATATTAGTGTTAAAATATTTTTTTAATTCATTTGCTATTTTAATCGCTCTTTTTTCAGTTCTATTTACGATAACTATCTTATTAGCCTCTTTAGCCATAATATAAGCTATAGCTCTTGCTGCACCGCCAGCGCCTAATAACAAAACATTTTTTCCAGAAATCGAATACCCTGAATTTAAAAATGCCTTCATAGCGCCTTCCGCATCGGTATTTCTACCTATTAAATAATCCTCATTATTTTTAATTGCATTCACCGCCCCTATTTTTTGTGCCATAGGCTCAATTTCATCTAAAAATTTCATAATTTTTTGCTTAAAGGGAATCGTCACATTAATTCCCAAGATATTAAATGCTCTAAATCCTTTCACCGCATGGCTCAAATTATTGGGATGGATATTGAATGCTAAATAAATAAATTCAAGCTTTAGCTCACGTATAGCAGCGTTATGCATTATTGGACTTAGCGAATGCTCAATTGGATGCCCTATAACGCAAAGGATTTTTATCCGCTCAGTAATGAAATTATTATCTAACATCTTAAACATTAATACTGATTATATCAACCTATTATTTCATCATTGAAATGACTCTCAAATTCTTTTGATCGTACTATTGTGGCTTGTCTATATCTTTCAAAGCGATTTTCCCATTTAGCATCTACATTAAATGCAACCTTTGCAAAATTAATTGATTTAATAGCTTTAGCCAATGGCTCTTGATCTTTTGGACGATATATTTTAATAGGATCTCCAATAGCAATGTTGTTTGGAGGGATAAAAAGATTAGCGGGAACAACTGTATTTGCATGAATAAAAGCTCCAACAGCCACTGCAGCGCCAGATTGAACAACAGCACCTTGTAAAATAGTGGCACCTGTTGCTATATATGAATTAGACTCAATTTCACACCCAATAAGTGTTGATTGAGGTGAGATAAAGACATGATCTCCAATTATTACTGGATACTCGCGATTTCCTGATGATGTAGCTCTAAGAACAGCATTTTCACATATTATGGAGTATTCCCCGATTTCGATTTTAGATCCCTCCGAATCAAGAACAGCTCCATACATTATCCGTGAATCTTTTCCAATTGAAACTTTCCCGATAATAGTTGCTGTTGGTGCAATAAATACTGAGGAATCAAATATAGGTTTAAATCCTCTATGTTTTATTATCATCCTTTTTCACCTAATATTGTTTATAAAATTTTTGATTACAGATCAATTCTACATAATTTAATTTTTGTACATGAAAAAATGAGATTATTTAATTAAATGCTATTTAATATGTTTAAGATTAATAGGAATTTAAAATTATATCACTAAAATAGGAAAAATTAGATTTATTATGGGAAAATGGGAAAAAAAAAGTTACATTAGAAAAGTATGGATTTTCAAAAGAGTTGTTTCTTTCTTACCTTATAAAAATTATTAAAAATGCAATTAATAAAATATTCAATGTAATTCATTATGACTAAAAATTCCATTGCTCTTATTGGTTTTATGGCTACTGGAAAAACATTAATAGGAAAAGCATTAGTAGAGTACCTTGGTAGTGATTACACATTTATAGAAACAGATCAACTTATAGTTCAAGAAGTTGGTAAGCCTATTCCTAGAATTTTTGCTGAAGAGGGAGAAAGCAAATTTAGAGAGTATGAGATTTCTGTGTGTGAGAAAGCCTCTAAATTAAATAAAGTTGTTATTTCATGTGGGGGTGGAGTAGTTTTGAATAAGGTCAATATTGAAAATTTAAAAAAAAATTGTCATATTGTCTTATTAAAAGCAACTCTAGAGGAAATTTATAAGAGAGCTATAAAAAACGGAAAAGAAACTAGACCTGTTATTGATAAAGAAGATCCAAAAAGAGAAATTGAAGAGGCTCTAAATTTTCGGAGATCTTATTATGATGCAGCAGCGGAGATCGTTATTGATACAACAAATAAAAAAATTCAGAATATTGTTAGAGAGATTGCTATAAAAACCCTTTTAAAAACCTAAATTTAAATTTATCCACTCTACTAAATATTTAAAATATATTATAAAAGGGTAAAGCTATCATGACAGAATATAAAAGAGTAAAATGCCCTCAATGTGGCAATGATAATCCACGTAAACTTCATGAAGAACCAGATAGGAATAAGGTGCTTTACTACAGTATAGGTAAAGCTATTTCAGCTTACCGCTGAGGCAGGGCACTCCGGTTTATGCAAAAAACATTAAGTGTGGAGATTGCGGTAATTATTTCAAAAAAAATTAATTTATAATTATTTTTTTCTTATTTTTTTAATTTTAGTTTTCACATTAATGATAAAACAATTTTATTTTGTGCCTTTAGCATATCTCCCATGATAAGTTCCATAGCTTCTTTAATATCTGGATTATTCTCAGAGATACTACGCTTAGCATTGACACTTGCCATTAATACTTCATTTAATCCACGTAATATCATATCAGGAGAATACCAAGGGCGTTGTGAAGCCCACCATTGCTGGCAGCTATGAATTCCCCGATCTAACAAATTCCTTGCATTATCGAATATCTTTTTCTTTTCATCATTCATACCATCCCGATATTTAGCTGCTAAATGAATTAAAGTAAGAGCATACATGAAAAATCTATGTTGTTCGATATGAATTTCATTAGTAGGGTCGAACCAGAGAGGAAAGGGTACATCCTGGATAATATCATATGGCATTGTCGACCAACTGGAATCCCGTGGGACTTGAGTGAACCCTTTAGGAAATTTATCGACTATTTCTGAAATTGTACATATTTTCACATCATTTCGATGTGGTAGTACGCCAAATAACGGTATGAGAAAATTTTTAATTGCATGTTTTACATGGTGCCCAAATGTTTCACCATCCATTGCAAGTATTACATAATAATCCTCAGAGGTGTTCTTATAATATAAACGTTTAATAAACGCATCAACGTTGTTAATCTTATCGAAAGCACAATCAATTGAGGTATAATCGTCCCTAAATAGTAATTTTAATCCATTTGGATGGATTGATATATTATTCGTAGGAAACTCTGGTAAAGTATTGGCAATACCACTCATAATCATCCAATCAAATCCCGCCTTTTTAACAATTTTAAATACTTCTACAGAAACCGCCATTTCTGGGGGGAAAAATCCACGAGGCTTAAAAAGTTCCCCAAAAAAATGCCGATTAGTCTCATTATTTAACTCTATTTGACGCGTAATTTCAGGTTCCGGAATTAAAGGAAGTAAAGGATGAAATTTACCTGAACCTGTAAATTCAATTTGCCCTCTAGAAGCTAGAGTAGTAATAGTCCCTATTAGATCATCATATCCAAAATCATGTAATTGTTCAGTTAAGGTTCCATTAATGTTTAGTGTTATTTTTACCTCTGGATGATCTGTCAAGGCATTAAAAATAGGTCTATAGGATTCATTAACGATTTGTTTAATTACAGCCGGGATTTGAACTGGAGGTTGATAAATATGAAATAAAAAGGTAAAATAAACTACCATACTATATATTAAAAAATATATTATTTTTAATCTTCATAGTTTTTTTTTTAAAGGTTATAATTAATTTAAAGATTATTCAGTATTAAATCATAAATTTCTCTCATTTTTTGGATTTCTATTTGTCCTGATGCTGTTTTTTCCTCAAGGGACGCATATGTAAAAAAGGATCCAGCAATGACACATGTAATTCTAGAGAAAACACCTAATGTTCCCATACAGAATGAGATAATTTTTTGATTTGAATTTGAGAATTCCTTACACAATTTTAATGGTATTATATTATCCTCGAAGTTTTGAGCTGTAAAAATAATTTTATAGATATTATCTTTAAGGTTTTTTGGCTCTAAAGATAATTCTTGGTTCAATTTTTTATTAAAATTCTGAACCAGATGGATTCCCTCTTCATATGTTAGTGTTTTTTCAAAATTGTGATATGAATAAATTAATTTTACCCCTTTTTGAGACGTTAGATTAAGAATTTCACTTAAGATGTTTTTATCACTCCTTATTTCTATATCAAGATAATCAGGTTTAGATTCTATAAACATTTTTAAAATTTTTAAGCGATAGTCTTGTTCTATTTCGATTTGACCACCTTCTAATGGATCTCTAAAAGTAAAGATAACAGCAGCATGAGGATGAATAATATTCAATAAATCTTTTACGAAATCTATGGTAATAGTTTTAATATCAGAAATATAATCGAATCTCAATTCAATTAGATTAGGTTCTTCTTTTATTACCTTATTAATTATTGGTTTAACTTCTTTTATCCTTGTATATCTAATAGGAATCGGAATACAGAGATTATATTTCATAATTTAAAATGAAAATTAAAGAGATATTTTATATTTCGATAATTTTTTTTATATCGTCCTCGGTGTAATTTAAAGTATCTGTAGCATCAACTTTTTTCAGTTTTCCTCTTTTCTTATAATATTTAATTAGAGGTTTAGCATTTTTTTCGTAAGCATCTAACCTATTTTTTAATGTTTCTTCATTATCATCGCTTCTTTGCTCAAAACTAATTTCAGCACCACATTTATCACAAATTCCCTCAACTTTTGGCGGAAGTGTAAATTTATTATAAATCTCCCCACAGTTTTTACAGCCGTATCTGCCCAAAATTCTTTTAAATATAATATCTCTGGAAACTTGTAATAATAAAAGCAGATCTATTTCAGTTATATTTGATAATGCTTCTGCTTGAGGTAAAGTTCTCGGAAATCCATCAAGAATGAAGCCACCTCTCTGAACATCTTCTTTATTTAATCTATCTCTAACCATTTCAATAGTAACATCATCAGGTACTAATTCACCCTTATCCATATAACTTTTAGCTTTTAATCCTAAAGGTGTTTCATTTTTTAAGTTTTCCCGAAAAATATCTCCAGTACTTACATGAACGATTTCAGATAAAACTTTTTTTATCTGCCCCGAAAAAGTACCTTTTCCAGCTCCTGGTGGTCCAAATAATATTAATTTTTTCATTTTTATAAGCACTTTTAATTTTAATTCGTAGATAATTAAATTAGACATTAATTAAATTTATTTTGCTTAAATATATAGAAAAAAGTTCATCCAGTAAAATAAGAATATTCGATTTTTTTAATCAAGTATTGTACAATTCTTTTTTCTCTTAAGCTAAATAGAGGGGCGAAATCACTTTTTATTGAAGATCCATAATAAGAATTTCCAAAAAAAGTATTTGATTTTTTAATTGCCTTTAATAATGGATTTTTATTCCCTATATGAAAATAAATCGAAATATCGTTAATAATTAATATTTTTGTTGGATTATCGTTAAAAAATTTTAATATTTTAAAAGTTTTTTTATAATTTTTACATGCATTTTCATAAAGTTCTCTTTTATTCCTTGCATTAAGGCGGGGTGGGATAATATCTCCTTCAAAATATATGTTCTTACAAATAACACTATTTTCGTAGAAGTCCTTGATTCTACCTCCAATTTTGATATTTTTAATAAAATTTAGCGGTGGAGCAAAATCTAATACACTGATTTGTTTTTGATCAAAATGTTTTGATTCTATGAGAAACTGAATAAATTTTGCAGTATAATAAGTTTTTTTTGTATTAGTTTCTCCATATAGAAAAGTATAATGTCCAATGCAACTTTCAAAATTTAAAGATGGATTATACCTCATAAAATTGTATCATTAAATATTGAATTTAGAAAAAATCCTCCCAAGTTATTTTTGCTTGTTTTAAGATCATTAACATTATAAATCCCATAATAGATCCAGGAATACAACTTAACGCAAATAAACCCCAAAATGTATAAAGGCTTTCAATGGCAAAAATATTTCCTGAAATTAAATGTGCGATAGTTCCCCCTAAAAAAATCGTTCCCAATGGTTCTGTAAAAGCAGCTAATTCCACATATTTTGGATATTTTTTCCGTAAAAAATAAGAAACCATTCCAACAACAAAAGCTCCAGTTATTCCTCCATGAAATGCATGAATTGTACCAATTGAAAATGAAAATCTAAGGATGGCAATATCTAATGCTACTATAATAGCAAAATCTAAACCTATCAAAACACCCGTTATAGCATTAATAAAATGAGCAAAGGGGTTGATCTTTGTCCCAAATATTAAAAAATATCCAAAGGGATTTAGATAACTTAATACTAATCCAATTGCTATAAAAATACCAGAAGCAGCTACTTTTTTAGTTAGAGTATTTTGGAAAAACCGTTTTTGTTTAGTTTTTACTTCCATCTGGTCAGAAATTTCCTCGTTCATTTTTTAATCTGATTTGTTAAAGTAATTTTTCTTGTTAAATTTGAATAATCTACAAAGTTCTTTAAAATTTAATCATTTTTTGAATTAATCAAAATGTTTATCATAGTATTAATTAAGAAGTTATAAAGCTATGAATCTTGGAGATCAAGAAATAAATCCTACAAAAATCATATGTATTGGTACAAATTATATGGATCATATCGAAGAAACTAAATTAGATGTTCCTAAAGAACCTGTTTTGTTTCCAAAGACATTAAATTGCTTGATTTCCAATAAAGAATTTATTATTTATCCAAAATTTTTATACCAACAAAGAAAATATAATAGAGTAGATTATGAAGTAGAATTAGCTTTTATTATAAAAGACAAATGTAAATATATTCCCAAAAATGAAGCATATAGCCATATACATGGGTATACAGTTTTTAACGATATTACTGCAAGAAAAATGCAAGCGAAAGATATAATATCAAAATTACCATGGTTTCGTTCAAAATCATTTGACACCTTTGGACCCATTGGCCCTAGGATTGTTAATACAGAGGAAATTAAAAATCCGCATAATCTGAAGATTGAATTAAGATTAAATGGAGAGACTAAACAATCTTCTAACACTAAATATTTGTTATTTAAAATTCCTGAACTTTTGGAATATATCTCTACCTTTTTCACTCTCGAACCTGGAGATATTATAGCCACAGGAACGCCAAGTGGAATTGGACCTATACAACCGGGTGATATAATTGAAGCAACAATAGAAAAAATTGGAACTCTAACAAATAAGGTTGTTTTGGAAGGTGAGTAGAGTATTAATATTAAAATTGGAAATAAAACTATAGATCCAACGAAGATAATTTGCTTAGGACGAAATTATTTAGATCATGCGCAGGAGATGAAAGCACAAGTCCCTAAGAGACCAGTATTTTTCGTAAAAACTGTGAATACATTAATCACTAATGGGAATCCAATTATTTATCCAAAAATATTATACAATAATCAGGATTATAATCGAGTAGATCATGAAGTAGAATTAGCGTTTATAGTTTCTCAGATTTGTAAAAATATTCAAGCTGACCACGCTCACAAATTTATTGAAGGTTATACTGTTTTTCTTGATATTACTGCTAGGAAAATGCAAATCAGAGATAGAAATATAAATTTACCATGGTATAGAAGTAAAAATTTTGATACTTTTGGTCCTATTGGTCCGAGGATCACACCTTATAGTGAGATTGAAGATCCTCATAATTTAAATATTCAATTAAAAATTAATGGAGAAATACGGCAACAATCCAATACTATAAATATGCTTTTTAAAATTCCAGAAATTTTAGCCTATCTTTCCAAGTTTATCACATTAGTCTCTGGGGATATTGTAGCAACAGGTACGCCAAGTGGAGTGGGATCAATCCAACCAGGAGATATCATTGAAGCTTCAATAGATCAAATTGGAACCATTACACATGAGGTAATTTTGGAAGAATAGAACTAAATTATAATTTTCTATGTAGGTAAGATTTAAGATTTATTTTTATTAGCAACATATTTTTAAACAAGAAATTTTATTATTTTCAGTAGTAGATAACAAATTAAAAAATATCAAAACGATTTTTAATAGCTTCTGAATTCGCCTAAGTTAACTACTGAGATGGGTGCAACAGATTTAATAATACTAAATTATAAAATTATAGATGAATTGATTAGATTTGTTAGTTAAAATTTATTAATAATTAGTAATATCTTACTATAATGATCGCAGAGGTTAATGAAGAAGTCAAGAAAGAAATTTTTAATTTAATATCAACTCCTGGAATTGAGATAGAAGATATTATTGCTAAAGTAGGGTTGGATTATGATACAATATTAAAAATTTTATCTGAAGAATACTTTAAATGTAATCTCGATCATGGACGTAGGCCTTGTTGTAGATTTTAATTCATTCTTATTTTAATAAAACTTTTTAATTTCCCTTAATTCACTAAATCACTAAGTTCAAATAATTTTTAAATGGCTTAGGACGTAATAATAAAACGGTTTCAATATAATATAGATATTGAAATGTTCTAGTAAGAAAATAGAGTTTATTTTTATGTTCATTAGTCTTTTAAAATTAGTATTGAAATAAATTACTGTTAGAAGATTAAAGAAAATGAGTGAAAAAGGTAAAGTCGTTGTTAAGGCATTAGTAACTGGAGGAAGTGCCAGTGGAGGGCCTCCAATTGGTCCTACCGTTGGTCCAACGGGAATTAATATTAAGGATGTAGTTGATGAGATCAACAAGCAGACAATGGTGTTTAAGGGATTAACAGTACCTGTTAGAATTGAATGTGATCCAGAAACAAAACAGTTTGAAATTTTTATCGAAACACCTTCAACAGCCTCATTATTATTAAAAGAAGTAGGCGCTGAAAAAGGGAGTTCTGTCCCTTCAGAAGATAAAATTGGGAATGTGACACTTGAACAAATTCAAAATGTTGTAGATGCTAAAAAAGATAAATTTTTGGATAAAAGCTATAAAACAGCTGTAAAAACAGTGTTAGGAACAGCATTGTCGGTAGGGTTAACTGTAGAAGGAGAGGATCCAAGAATAGTCCAAAAAAGAATAGATAATGGAGAATATGACGATAAAATAAGAGGTGATTGATAAAAATTGAAAGTGGATGATAAATTATTAAAGAGATCATTAAACGCTGCTATTGATTTTTCTATAATTAAAAAAGAAGGATTTAAAGATAAAGTTAGAAAATTTGATGAATCAATTGATCTTATAATAAATATAAAAGATGTTAATCTAAACGATCCAAAAAACAGAATTGATAAAGAAATTATTTTATCGAACGAAATAATAACTGATGATAAACCCAATATATGTGTGATCGCTTCAGACGAGATATTACTTGAAGGCAAAAAACTCGGTATTGATACGCTTGATTCAGACGGGTTGATTAAATTAAATAATGAAGAGAAAAAGTATAAGAAAAAATTTGCTAAAAAATATGATTATTTTGTTGTGGAAGATAAAATGATGAGGGATGTTGCCCGATACTTAGCAAGATTTCTTGGACCTGTCGGTAAAATGCCAAAACCTTTCCCTACTGGATATGGAATCATTTCTAGCCCAGATGATTTAAAAGTAGCATATGAACGATATAAAAAAGTTATTCGGATTCAAATGAAAAAGCAACCTATTATTTTCGCAAAAATCGGGAAAAAATCTATGGATAAGGAAAAATTATATGAAAATATGAAAACGGTTGTAAATTTTATTGTTGATCAAATGCCACATAAATTTAATAACTTTAGATCAATGTATCTAAAATCTACAATGGGTAAACCTGTAAAAGTTACAGAAGAATTCCTAAAAAGCATTGAGGTGTGAAATCATGATTAAGAATAAACACATCCCACAATGGAAAATAGATGAAATTAATCATTTGGTTGATTTATTTAAGAACTATAAAAATATTGCTGTGATTGAAGTTGGTCGTATAAATGATATGCAATTTCAAGCAATGAAGAAAATTTTAAGAGGAAAAGCTGTATTTAGGATGTCTAAGAAATCACTTCAATTACGTGCCATAGAACATTATAAAAAAGAATCTAAAAAGAAAAATCTAGATGAATTTGCAAAAAATATTCCAGGTCAATCTAGTCTTGTATTTACTAATATCGACTTGTTTGAATTAAAAAAGATTTTTCTTGAAAACGAGTGGATGGTCCCTGCAAAACCGAATGAAATTACTCCAGTAGATATATGGGTCCCTGCGGGTGACACTGGACTTCCCACAGGTCAAGTGATAAGCGAATTAAACATGACTTTGCGATTACCGACAAGAATAATAAATGATACAATCCATATTCGGGAAGATACAAGAACACACAAAGCTGGTGATCTAGTCAATGTTAAACAAGCTGCAGTTTTGAAAAAGCTAGGAATTACACCTATAGAATCATTGATTAAGATCCACTTTGCATGGAGTGATGGCGAAATTATCCCTGAAGAAATTTTATATATGGATATAGAACAATTGGAGCATGATATTACTATAGCTTACAGACAAGCATTAGGAATTCTTTTTGAAATGCCTTTCTTTTCAGAAGATATGACAGATAAATACATTCATAAAGCTGTATCTGAAGCTAATATCTTAAATGCTCATATTTTTGGAGAAGGTATCGAAACATCTATAAGAGAAAAACCTAAAGTTGAAGAAAAGAAATCAGAAGATGAAGAAGAAGAATCTGTTGGTATTGGAGGATTATTTGGGTGAATAATTTAGATTTTTTTTAAATTTCTATTAAAATTACAAATATAATGATAAAAAAATAAAAAAGAGGTTTGATTATATGGAAAGTATTTACGCTGCCTTATTATTACATAAAGCTGAAAAAAAAATTACTGAGGCAAATTTAGAGAAAGTATTGACTGCAGCAGGTGCGAAAGTTGATAAAACCGAAATTGCTAAGCTCATTACTGGATTGAAGGGAGCAGATATCGATAAAATTATAAAATCAACTAGTACCATGCCAGTAATGGCATCTCCATCCGAAAAACCTGCTAAAAAGAAAATAGAAGAAAAAGAGAAAAAAGAAGAAGTAGAAGAAGAACCCACAGGTATTGGTTCATTATTTTAGCCTGAATGCAGAATAGAAAAATTAAAGCTAATGATTCAAAAGGTAGTAATAACTGGATAGTGAATAATATATAAATAGTTGTTATTTTAAAGGATAACATTTTTACTCGAAATTTTTCAGAATATACTTAATTTTGAATCGCAAACTTTTTTTTAAATTCAATTTTTTTTAAATTACATTTTAAAATAAAGAATAACAAAATATCTACCTAATTGATTTACTAAAATTTACTTTAAAAAACTCACGTTGTTGAATATAAATGGCTGGAAAGTTTCTAAAATTCTTCTCACCATTCGTAAAGGCAATGCCGGAACTCAAACAACCGCAACGTGAAGTTTCTTTTAAAGAAAAATTCATTTGGACCGCTGTTGTTTTGATCATTTACCTAATCTTAAGTAGTATTCCTCTTTACGGTACCCAGATGGCCGAATCAACTGATTATTTCTATTGGTTAAGAGTAATTCTTGCGAGTACACGCGGTCACTTAACAGAATTAGGTATAGGTCCCATAGTTACAGCTGGTCTTATCATGCAGTTACTTTTAGGTTCAAGGATAATTAATGTAAACATGGCAGATCCATACGATAGAGCTATGTTTAGTGGAGCTCAAAAAGTGCTTGCTATATTTTTAACGATATTCAATGCTATAGCCTATATTTTAGGGGGGGCATTTGGCCCATTATCAAGCATTGTGGATGCATATGGTGTAGGAGGACCATTCTTTATTTTTTTCCAGTTATTATTTGCTGGAATAATAATAGTATTGTTAGATGAATTACTTCAAAAGGGATGGGGTCTTGGTAGTGGAGTTTCTTTATTTATAGCAGCGGGTGTTGCTGGACAGATCTTTTGGCATGCTTTTAGTTTTGTCCCTGCTGCTGATGGCGTCCCAACAGGAGTTGTAATTGCTTTCTTTTCAGTGTTATTTGATGGTAATCCTGATACAAACCTTGGAACTATTCTTATACGAGGAAATTTTCCATCATTGATAGGGGGTCTTACGACACTTTTAATATTCTTTTTAGTAATCTGGTTTGAATCTACGCGAGTTGAGATCCCACTTGCATATCGAGGCTATCGAGGTTTTAAAGGTAAATACCCCATGAAGCTCCTTTATGTCTCCAATATCCCTGTGATTTTGGTCAATGCGTTATATGCTAATATTCTATTCTTCGGACAATTATTAGCGGGACCTACATCCGGATTGCGGGCATCAAATGGTGGAATTATCCCTGATTTTTGGCTTAATTTAATAGGAGTGTTTGAATCTGAAACAGCGGATGTGGGAAGTCAACTTATACCGAAAGGCGGGTTAATTTATTTGCTCACACCTCCATTAGGAGTTGATCAGTTAGCAGAAAATCCTCTTAGAGCCGTGATTTATTTAGTGATATTTATTTTTCTTTGTATATTGCTCGGCCGTGTATGGGTCGAAGTTTCCGGATTAGCACCACGTGATATTGCCAGTCAAATAATAGATTCACAGATGCAAGTACCTGGATTTAGGAGCTCTGGTAAAATAGTCGAACGAATATTGAAGCGATATATCCCAACACTGGTAATATTAAATGGTATTATTATTGCATCATTGAGCTTCTTCGCAGATAGCTTAAGAGCGTTAACTTCAGGCACGGGATTACTAATAACAATTGGAATTGTGCATCAATATGCCGAGACAATCTCGAAGGAACTCGCAGCGGCACAATACCCAGGCATGCGTGCTATGCTTGGTTTAGATTAGACGGATAATCTCATCTAATCAAAAAGAAATTATGTAAGACTAGCTTAGATTATTATAAATATAATTATTTTTGATTTAGATCAAGCATAGAATTATTTATGAATTTATTATGAAAACTAAATCATCTGAAAACTTTATAATTATTTCAATATAAATAATCTATAGAGATGTTATCTTTGATGTTTGTAACTTTTTGGGATTTCATTATAAATCCTCCAGGAACGATGATATTTGTTTTTTTGTTAGCTTTAGCAACAGCGTTAATTAGTGCTCTTTTAACAAAGTGGTTAGTAGATACTGAAGAAATAAACCGGAAACAAAAACAAATAAAAGCTCATGAAGAAGAAAAACAAAATATAATTGATTTAGCAGAAAATGACCCTGAACGCTATAGAAAGGCTCGAAAAAGATGGGAACGTAAAGATGCTATGTTAAAGAAAACACAGCAACGAATGGCGCTTCAAAGGATGAAACCAACATGTATAACATTTATTCCAATGATTATAATTTTTGGTATTATGAATACGATTTTTGGCGGGAGACAAATAGCATTATCCCCGATGCACGCTAATGATGTTCCAATAATAGGCCCAATAATAAGTGCTGATGCATTTTGGATTAATTTTACAGCTTGGTACTTTCTTTGCTCTTTGGGAATTAACACACTTGTTCAAAGGGTATTAAAACTTCAGAGCCAAGCTTCAGGAGGAATGGGAGGTATGTTTGCTGGCCAGAAAGCAAAATCATTAGAATTTCCAGAGGTATAACATATTAAATCTATATAAATAAATATACGCAACGGGAGGGATATATTCCCATAAGAAGTGGCTTCTTATCGTTTGAACCCCCGAGTGCATTCACACACCGGCTTTCTGGGACAGAATCCTCTCCAAGCCGGCGCCGTACCGGGCTAGGCAACCGTTGCATATAAAAAAATAAATATTCAAATTATTTTCTTGATTTTAATTTACTTATACTATTTTATAGGGATAGAGACAAGTTCTTTCATTTTCTTTTCTAATTTTGCTTTTTTAATCGCAGCTTCTACTTCCTCATGCGACGCTCCTTTCTTGATTTCTACAGTTTCTGTAATTGGTTCAATATGTTTATAATTTATCCTTCTTCTTCGAACTTTTAATCCATCAATAAGCAAGTAATTCTTATCAATGACATCAACAATAACACAGTAATATCCTGATTCTCTTCCCATGGTTTTTATGCATAATCTTCCAATATTGTACACGCTCATATAATTTGTCACCAAATTATTTATAAAATTTTCTTTATTACTGACTTTTTTAAGTGGCCAGTAAACAAAAACAATTTATAGTGATTTAGAAAATCAATACGAAAATAAAATTTTTATGCTTTTTCCAATCATATTAGTTTATCACAATCACATTTTTTCTAAGATTGAAAGAATTTCTTGTAAAATTTCCTCAACTGTAAGGTTTTCTGTATTTATAATTAGGTCATATGTTTTTTTTACTACTTCTTGATCGCTCAAATCGATATTATAGAGATGTTTAAATCGTGCTAATTCTGATTCTTCTCTCAATTTCGTCTCTTTTAACTTTTCTTCATAAGGTGTACTGTCTCTTTCGGCCATTCGTTTAACTCTGATTTCTAATGGACATAATAATAATATTTTAAAATCTGCTATAGATTTCAGAATATATCCACTTAATTGACTGTCAATAATGATATTCCCTTTTTGGGCAATTTCAATTATTTTTTCATCTAATTTTTCATCTATTTCAGGATTTTTTTCAACATATTCAGTAAATTCTTCTAATGTCATATTCATTTCTTGTGCAAGATCTCTAAATGCTTGTCCAGTGCTGTAATATCGGATTCTTAAATTTTTTGCAATTAGTTTTCCTATTGTACTTTTACCAGTTCCGTGGAGACCTGAAATAGTCAAGATCATTATATTATAAATTGTGTGATTTAGAATATTAATTCAATTATTAAAATGAAAATTTATGATTTTTTCTATTAAAACTATAGAATCAAGAAAAAAATTAAAAATGAATTATTGACTCCAAACCGTTTCTTTTATTAAAGATTGAAGACATTTTGCGCAATATCTTCCACTTTCCGTTCTATTTGCTCTTCTCGCTGTTTTATATGTTTTAGTCATTTTGGAAGGTCGTAATCTTGGAATAGATTGAAGTGGTTTTTTACAAATGGCACAAATTGCTCTTTTGGGTTTTCTTCTCCAATAATGGGTAATATTTTGGTTTCCGGGGGTTCTTAATTTCTTCCTAGCTTGAGCTTTAGATCGTAAGCTTGGACGTGGAATTGCAATTACCTTTTTTTTCTTATTTTTGAGATAATATTAAATTAAAAATAATATGAAGTTAAAGAGCAGAAGAAATATTAATTTTGCGATTTTTATTAAGTTTTTAGAGTTATTTTATTTTGAAATTCTTTAAATATATGATATAAATTATCTATGAATTCCTCTTTTATTTTCGCATCATATTTAAGTTTATCAATGTTATTTAATGCTTTTTTTTGAAGTGACTTAACCCTAAATAAAATATCATCTAATCCTGGAAAATCATTTAGATTATGAGTCAATTCTTCGAATAAGTTAAAGATAAAGTCATTTTTTGTTAAACCGTCTAAAGATAAAGCATCCATTAGAGTTATAAAAGAAGAGGTTATTTCTGACGTAATACCTGGTAATTCTAGAAAAGTTCGATTTTTCGTAGATAATTTATCATCTGATAAATTTAGGGAAGAAACTCGATTTATAATAGTAATTGCGGTTTTGTATTCGTGGGAAATATCCATTTTTTTTAATAAATCTGACAAGTGGAGATTATTCTCTTTTAGGATAAAGTTTAACTTTATTAAATTATTCATAGTACTTTTTAAAGCTTTTCTGAAGAAATTATCATTAACTATACCTTTTTGATATTTATTATTCAAGTTTGTTATAGATTTAACTAATGCGAAGAGCTCAGATTCAATTTTTATTTTATTATCGGAAGCAATGTAATTATCTTCAACCATATTAAAGTTTAACAATTATAAATTGAAATTTATATATAAGGTTTGGATTGAGAGTTAATAAATTTAACCAAATATTGTTGGGCGTAAAAAGTAGAATAATATCGCAACTAAAACACCAATGATAATAGTAGGGATTAATACTCGAGTAGTTGAAGAATTACTTAATTCTCTCATAGCTAGGGTCATCAAAATAGGAACCCATACTGCAATAGTTAATGCATCAATTATATCTAATATTGCCCAGGTTCTCGCATTAAACATTTGATTTAATACTGTGTCATCAAAAGGAGTAATAATAGCAGTAGTTACACTCGGAAAGGCGAATAGAATAATTAATATTTTTAAAGAATTTATCAATAAAAATGGTGTGAATGCACATAACATCATTTTGAATTTATGTGATCCTTCTAATTGTAGCATTGTACCACCTTTATATATACTGAATGGACTTACATCTGCTTCTTTATATTTTTCTTTTTGTTCTTTAAATGAGCCAAAACGCTTTTCTAATTTATCTGTGAATCCTACAGCATAATTAGCTCCTTTACTAAACAACCATATTAGAATTGCAAAAAAAATTAATTCAAAGCAGAAACCAAATACAAAAAAAGTAGCAAAAAAACTTATATTAAACAAGAAGTGTGTGAGTGAAAAAGCAGGGGCGTTACTAAAGTTAAAATGTGAAAGAAATGCTATGCCCATTAGGCCATATAATATTGAACAAAATAATAAAATCAGCCATCCTGGTGCTTTACTTCTTTTATGATTGATATCATGAAAAGCTTTTGGGGCATTCACAAAAAGATAAAAAATTTTCATATACCATGGGTATGGAGCAGTCCATTCTGCTTCATATCTTCTAAAAAACCTAATTTTTTCAATCCTTTCAATTTTTAATCTAAAACCACAGAAATTACAGGCAAAACTATCAGCAGTATTCTCGTTTCCGCATCTAGGACAACGCTGAAATGCTGCAACTGTCTGAGACATTCTTTCTAATATATTTTAATAATTTTAATAATAATCATATAATAAAATAATCTTATAAACATTTCTTCAAATTTTGAAATCATCTTATAATTAGAATTTTCTGTAAATAGGTATTTCGTATCAATTACCGAAATTCTATTATGAAATGTGCGTTTTCTTTTTTAATATAATATTTTCTGTTTAAAAATAATTTAATTAATTCTAAATTAGTTTTAGTATGATTTGTAATCTCGAGTACTTTTATTCTTGACGGCTCCTTAGCGAAAGCCATGAATGGTATTAATTGATCGCTTAAATAATTGTCAACGGGAATCTCTTTTTTAATATATTTGACAAGTTCATTAACAGCCAGTTTAGCAAGATTTTCTGAAGTAATATTTCTTTCTCCTAGTATTGTTCCTGAAGAAATGATAGCTCCCGTATCTGAACAAGCCCATAAAGAAAGTCCTACCCCTGGACTCAATGAATTTACATATTTAAAATCAATTTTAATATCCGTTTTTAGATTTTTCTTTAGTTGTTCAAGTGCAGATTTTTGTATTCTCTCGCCCACCTTATTTCTTCTTAATTGATTAGTAATTATTATTTCTCCCTGAATTAAATCTAAGTTTCCTAATTCGATTAGAGAGATAGGCATAATCTTATTTTTGGGAGGGAATAGAGTACATTTTACAAGAGCACCTCCTTTTGGATAAAAACCATGTTTCTGAATATCAACATCAATCTTAAAACCATAATTTTTAAAAATCTTATATGTAACTTCTTTAAGATAATTAAGACTTGGAGCCCATTTGCCAAAAGTTCCCCCTCCATCGACTAAAAT
The DNA here is from genome assembly GCA_048938005.1 of Promethearchaeota archaeon. Taxonomy (GTDB): domain Archaea; phylum Asgardarchaeota; class Lokiarchaeia; order Sigyniarchaeales; family SOKP01; genus Loki-b32. The sequence goes on from JBHLMQ010000001.1 coordinate 94,895, forward strand.
TTCAATTTTTTCTTGTCCGTTGAATCTCATACAAGCTATCTGGACAGGTTGAAGTAACAGTCCTATGCTTCCAGCTGTTCCAATCTCAACCTTAATATTATTTTTTATTGATTGATAAGGGTGTAATGTGATTTCTGTAGTCCCAACTCTACATTCAGATAATTTGCTATTTGTTAATTCCGATAATGTTTTTAATCCCATTAAATGTTGTAACCTTAATCCAGGTTTAGGTCTATTTGCTCTTATATTTTTTATTCGAATTGATCGCATAAATAATACTGAAAATCCTGCTCCTATTCGAAGTATTGCACCTCCACCTTCTCCGAAAGAGCCATCAATATCTAAAAATTTCCCTACTGCCATGAGTTATTTACTTTTTTTATACAAAGACTGTATTCGATTAATTCCATTGATTTCTTCAATTAATTCAACTATTTCTTTTGGAACTAAAGTTTTCCACGTTTTATTATTCTTTATAATTAGATTTCTAATATTATTTCCATTAAACTTTTTATTAAAAATGGTTAGTTTTTTCTCAACCTTAATTCCTTTATTAAAAAATAATTCTCTTACCCAATCACTATTAGAAAAAATTGAATTAAATTCCCCTACAATTGAGACTACATGATCTACCCATTTTTTAGCATTAAAGATATCTGGAATATAATATATTTCATATCTCTTGGACTGGAAACCCCTTTTTTCTAAGGATGCATTGAGAAATTTTTTTCGTTCTTCGCTAGTAAAGGGATCATTTAAAGTGTGGGATAATTGGGAGCTTCCTATTCCAATTTTTACTTTTTCATATGTTTTTAAAATACTTTTAAGAACATAAATATGACCATGATGTAGAGGTTGAAATCTCCCAATAAATAAAGCAATGCTGTTTTTCCCTTCGGTTCGTTTAATTTCTTTCTCAAAAAGAGATAACACGCTTGTGTTTAATAATTTTTTCCATATTTTTTTTGAATAATCGATATTTCTTCTATGCTCCAACAGATTTAGAAGTTCAGTCTTATTATAAAACTTACTGAATTTAACATCTAACTCTTTCGGATTAGGATTTAATGGAACATTGCGGTCAACAATTCCTAGAAAAACATATGCAATCTCATCACCATCAGTATTTATATCATAAAACAGCACTTTTTGAATAGCTTCAGGGGGAATTCCAAATTCTTCTTTAAGTTCTCTTATTGCATTCTTCTTGATTTTATTCAGATCTAAATTTCTTTCCCAAATTACATGTCCTGAAGAGGAGTCAGTAAAATACTCAGGAAATGTCTTCTTAGAGATTGCGCGTTTCTGAATTAAATATAAAGGTTCTCCTTTAGATGTTTCAGATAAGATAAAAAATCTGGTAATTAAATGGCTTATTTTTTTATTATGGACCTCTTTTCGTTCCATTGGGAAAACATATTTAGATATTTGGCCAGATTGTAAATATTTTTTATTTTCTTCAGTAATGCATGCTAAAATTTCTTTTTCCATATTCTTTACTCCTATATTTTGATTGTTATAATATCTCCTACTTTAAAACCTAAATTTTTAGCTGCATTACCTCGGTTAATTGAAATTTCAAGAAAGTTAGAAGAACCAACAAGACATAGTAGAGAATCTACAGGTACACATGAAAAATGAGAAGAAAAAATCCCTTTATAATTTCGTTGTTTAATAATTATGGAGATTTTTGAGCCATCATCTATAGTTAAATTTGTATTTTTTATTTTATTTCCAATCATTTCAATAGTTGTTGTTCCATTACCAAAGGAATCTATGTATTGTATTGAACTTTTAATGCTATTATTTTTTAAATCCAATTCATAAACTATTGGAAATTTTAATAGATTTTTAAAATTGAAACTTGGACCAAGATCACTTAAAGGAAAATTTTTAAATTTTGTAATATAGGCTCCTATTGGTGCCATGATATCTCTACCATGAAATGTTGGTGATACAGGCTGATTAAAATAATCTTTGTTTTTAACATTGATACAAATAGATAAATCTGATAGATCAAATACATTTGGAAAAATTCCGTTATTAGGCCCTATGAAAAAATGATTTGACTTTGTTTTTAATGCTATTATTTCTCTGGCACTACCAACTCCTGGATCAACAACAGTTATAAAAACAGTGCCTTTAGGAAAGTGATTATATGTAGATTTTAATATGTATGATGCCTCAATTATTGAATATGAAGAAATATCATGTGAAATATCCACTATCTTTACAAGGGGATTAATCTTCAATATAACTGCTTTTATAGCGGCTACATAATGCTGACCTCTTGGACCAAAATCAGTTAATAATGCAATAATAGGTTCCATTTTGTTTAAAAAGGGTGGATAAATTTCTTTTCAGAAGAACTTTTTATTTGCTATTTTATGAACACAACAAGAATTATTCATAGAAAAAATTTATGAAAATTGAAATAAAAAAATCAGATTACTTCTTTTTATATTTTTCATCTACTTCATGGAAACTTCTTAGTGCTTCAGATTTCAGTCTATATTCTTCCTCTTTGCCAAATTCTACTAATTTCTTGGAAATTTCACTTGCTTTTTTATATAAAATATAGGCTGTATTAAAATCCTCATTTCTAAGAGCGTTTCTCGCATCTAGTACGAATTTTTCTCTTTCTTTAGATAGTTCAGGGATTTGCCCGCAAAAATCGCCTTTTTCCCTAAGTGAAGTAGCAATATCCATAATGTAGAAGCTTTCTGCTATTTCTGCTGCTTTATTATAAAATTTGGCTGCTTTTTCATATTCTAAAGATTTAATTGCATTTTCAGCCATTTTGTAGTATTCTGAAATTTTAGTATGTTCTCTATTTTCAATTTTTTCTACCAATTCTTGAGCAATTTTTCTTTCTTGTTTCTCGCCACTAAGCATGAATTTAGTAATGTTAATAATACTAGCCTTTAATGCTTCAGGTTGTAGTATATCTATTAATGGTTCTAAATGCTCCAAATATATATCTTTTAATATTATTTCAAATTCTTCTCTTGATTTATTAAAAATATTAAGACTTGGAATCTCGAATGCTTCTGCCGCTTCTTTAAGAGATGAACGAAATTTCTCAGGTTTATCGTCTTCATTTAATAATAAACCAATTATAATTCCTGATGCTTTCCGAGTTAATCTTCCTTTAAATTTATGATCATACGAAAAAATTTGAAGATCCTTTATTTTTAGCAAATTATACTCATTTTTTGAATGATCAAGATTTAACCTGAGAAATAAATCATTTGTAATTTCAAAATCAGATTTACCCTCCTTAAAATAATACCCCATAATCTTATAATCAGAATCGGTTGGAAGTAATATTACAAAACAGCCCATTGGCATTAAAATTTTCACTCCCTATTGTATATTTTTATTAAATTGGATTGATACCAAAAACAAAAAGATATATTGTTTTATGATTGACTAGCACTAATAATTCTATTAGTTTCTTCTCTAATAGATTGTATAATGTTTAATAATTGAGCAAAATATAGATTATCCGCTACTGTTTTCGAAGCTTGCCTGATAATCTCTATAGCTTTTTTTTCTTCTTCAGTTATTGCTTCAATAGATTTTTTCTCCCAAAGTTCTTTAACTTTTTGATTAAAATCATCAGAAAGTTCTTGAAGACTTTTGCTAGATTGAACTCTGAATTGTTTTAAGACTTCGACGATTAACCTAATATTCTCTGTTATTGAAACCGTTTGTTCAGAGAAAGTTTGACTCATTTGGTTAATTGCTGCGCTCATTCGGTTGACCTGAGCTATTGTTCCATCTAAAGAACTCATAATTTGATTTACTTTTTGGATCATTTCATCTAAAAGTTGTTCTGCCAATATTTCTCACCTATTTTTAAATAAATTGAAATTTATTGTTCCACCACTTCTTCTTCAACAGACTCTTTAAGGCCCTTTACGGAATCAATAGCTTCTGATAATAATAAATTTACCGTATCTTGATTTAGAATACCTTCAGAAAGTTTAGCAAAATCCTCAAGCTTTTCAATTAAATTTTTAAGAGCATCTAAACCCAGACCATCATGAATAACTTTTAATTCTTTAGTTGCTCCCTCTCCAATTTCTTTAACAGCATCAACATGTTTTGTTTGAGTAACGTTTATCTCATTAGAAAATTCTTCTAACTTCGCTGTTAAATTTGAAATCTTTTGTTCAATATTCTGATTAAGAGAATTGAGAGATTCATTTAGCTGTTGTATCGCCGCTCCAAGCTGTGCAATCCTTTTATAAATGTTCTGTAAAAGATCAGTTAACATTTCAGCCATAAAAAATCAACTTTTTTAATTTTTTTTTGGAATTATAAAAATCTCTTTATTTAACTTCAATTACTAATATAACAGATTACATCAATAAAAAAATTTTTATGTTTTTATTTCCTTATCTCTATAATAGATAAAGTCAATCTTTATTATAAAAGCTCCCGTAGCTCAGCTTGGTTAAAGCGCGGGTCTTATAAGGCCCTACAGACATACAAAGCAAAAAAAAAGTGTCTGTATTGCGTAGATACCCGAGATCGGGGGTTCGAATCCCCCCGGGAGCATTTTGTTAAAATACTCTTAGTAGTATTAATTAACATACATATTGAAGAAATATATCTTTTCAAATAGTTATGGATGATTTTAAAAACAAATCAAATTTCGTGAAACATCTCTTTTACGTTCTTCCATATATATTTGAATAATATCTCAATATATCTTGAAATAAAACTTTTCAATCGATATTAAAGAATAATTTTAGAAAAATAGATTTTTATTTATCAAGATTTGAACTGATCAAATCAAGTAACCATCTTTTTATCTGTGTAAGGTTTTTGAGAATACCCGATACAAGATTTTCAGGAAAATTTTGTTCTTGTTCTAGTCTCTGAGCAGTCTCCATCCACTTATTTAAAGCCAATTGTACTAAACTTGCACCTTCAGCTTCCATAAACATTGGGACAACAGCAGCCGATTCTCTTGCATCCCCAATAGCAAAATATATCCTTCTGTTTACCCCTTTTAACATTACTAAATTTGCGCATTCATCGAGTTTTCTCTCAACTAAGATACTTTTTAAAATTTGAGTCTTAAACTCTGTATCTTTTGAAGTAAAATTTTCTTTCCTTCTTTTCAAAGTAGGGTGGATTTCTGTAATTACTTTATTACCTGTTGTTCCCTCACTAAAATATTTAGTAATTTTTAATGAGTCATCTAAGGCTTCTATTGATGTAAATTTTTTGCTATTTGAATATAGGATTGCCTTAGAACCACCTTGATCTTCACTGGAAGATAATTTTATATAAATATTTCTCATAGTAACAGAATTACATGTATGATAAGCTAACTCAAACATTTCTCGAGGCGTTAAAGAGCCATACGGTACTTCTATTTGTTTAAAAAGCCATTGGGAAGTAATGACATTATTAAATTGGTTTAAAAGACGGTTTTCCATTACGAATTCCTTTCTGTCGAATTAATTTTATTCGTATAATTTTTATTAAAATATAGAACTTCTAGTTTTTATTTATTTTTATTTCTGTTTAAATAGAACTTCAAAACTTATGCATTTTTTCAATCAAAGGACTATTTGATTATATGCTTTTTCAAATCTTTCGACAGCAGAAAGAATATCATTTTCTTTTGCACCAATTGCGGCATTCATAACAATATAAGGTGTCTGATAATTATCACAACAAGTTCCAAATGCTTTCTCTTGTGGGTTATAGACTCTAGGTCCAGTAACTCTTAAATTATATAAGGCTCCTCCAAGAGCATAAAATTGTTCTTCTTTCAAATTACTTAAAGATAATGCAACTGCTACTGGATTATAAATATCAAGAATTCTTTCATTTATTTTTTCTGCAACTTCTCTAAGTCTTCTTTCCAGAGTTTTTCGATTTTTTTGTTGTTCTTCAATTAATTTCTGATAACCATTAATTCCTAAAGATAACATTGAAATTAAAAAATTCACAACCGGGGTAGCTGAGGCACGTCCAGCATAAGCTTGGCTTATTTTCGCAATATCTTCTTTAATAGGTGATGCGATTAGAGCTCCACCAACAGGAGTGAGGAAATTCTTATCTGTTGATTGGATTATTGCATCGACTCTACCCGCGTCAATTGCAGATCGAATTAATTTCATCCACTCATAACTTTGAACACCGTATGCATTAATAACTATGTGAACAAGCTCATTTTCTTTAGCAAATTTGCTAATTTCTTTTATATTATCTGGTTCGCGAGGTGGAAAAAAACTGGTTATAGAAATAACAGCAAAACAGTTTTCATCTAAATTAGATTTTATATCTTCAACTGGTATTCGTACAGCATCACCAAAAATCTTACCCTTGATGATTTTTGTTTTAAAACCCATTAAATCAATCGACTTCAATAGCGATTTATGATCAATTTGAGGAACCAATACGGTACTTTTAGGATTCATATTTTGTTCCCCCCATTCTGGTTTTAAAGCCCCTAAAGTTAAGGATAATGACATTCCAGTACACAAAGGGACCACAATCGCATCCTTAATATTGGATAAACCAAAATTTCTTAATATATTTCGAGCTAAGTAGTTAGAGAGATCATACATAATTGAACCTCCAGGTGCTTTTGGTTGTGGAGCTGTTAAAAAACCACTTCTTCCCACACCGTGACAAAATCCTGCTGATGTTCTTAAATGTAATTTTGAAGCGATCCTTGCTTCTCTTTCACCTACTCTTGCAGCTTTACTATCTTTATCTGTATCCATATTTGAAAGAGTCTGAAGGAGGAATTCTATTTGTTCTTCAGTCCACGGTTCTTTTGGGACTGATCTTTGTTCAAAAAGGATTTTTATTGGATTCAAAAACTCTTTTAAAACAAGCTGGCCCCTATTCAACATGTTTTTAGGAATATTTGAACCTTCGAAAAATTCAATGATTTTATTAAAATCGACCATTAAAAACACTTTTTCTTAATATTAATGATATTTTGGCGGCCCTCGAGGGGAATCGAACCCCTATCCCTCCGCAGGATAACTGGGTTTGAAGCCCAGCGTCAGAGACCACTCCAACTGTCAAGGGCCATAAAAAATACTTATTTCTAATTCAAATTATTTATCTTTTTAAAAGAAGTTTTTGGTTATAAACAGTGGCATAAATTCAATTAATAAAAATGATTAAAAAAAATCACTTACTTTCCTTCCTTTTTCAAAAATAGCATTAGTTTTTTCCATAATATCAGGAATATCTATTTGTTGTGGACATTTTTCCAGACATTCACCACATTGAATACATAAACTAGCGGCTCCTTCTATTTCATCACCTTCAGATATCCTTTTTTCTAATACTTCTTGCGTTTTCACCATATCATTATAGAAAAAACTTATTCTTGATCTGCCTCTTTCACCCCAATAATAAATCTCATTTAGTAATCTAAAAACTGCCGGAATTGTGACTCCATTTGGGCACGGTAAGCAATATCCACAGCTCGTACAATCCACTATTGTATATTTGCTATATGCATCACGCAATTCAGAAATTGTTATTAATTCCTCATCAGTTAAAATTTTAATTCCTGAATTATTAGCAGATTCAATATTTTCCTTAACTTGTTGCATAATACTCATTCCACTTAATACAACGGAAACTTCAGGGTGGTTCCAAACAAATTGTAAAGCCCAATCAGCCATAGTTCTCTTAACTTTTGCTTTTTCTAAAACTGCTTTAATTTCTGGTTTTGTATCCAATTTATGCTCTGGAATTGCTAACTTTCCACCTCGAATTGGCTCCATAATAATTAATGCAATATTTTTATTGCCAGCATATTCTACTCCTTTAGTACCTGCTTGATATTCAATATCAAGATAATTATATTGAATTTGGCAGCAATCCCATTGATAATAATCTATTATCTCTTTGAATACCTCAAAATTATCATGAAATGAAAATCCTATGTGTTTTATTAGCCCTTTAGATTTTGCTTCCTCGATCTTTTCTATTAAATTAAGATTTTTTATTTTTTCTAATCTTTGCTTATTTAAACCATGAAAGAGATAAATGTCAGGATTAGTTTGTAATCTCTCAATTTGTTCATTCAGAAATCTATCAAAATCCTCTCTTTTCTTTACTAACCACATTGGCAATTTTGTTGTGAGGTGGACTTTCTCACGATAGCCATCCTTTAGTGCTTTTCCCACTAAAATCTCACTTTCACCATTATGGTAAGGGTATGCTGTGTCTATATAGTTAATTCCATTGTCAATTGCATAGCGAATCATTTTAATTGCTTCATCCTCTCTTATTTTAAAATGTTGGTCAATCGGTAATCGCATAGCACCAAATCCAAGAACAGATACTTCCCAATCAAGGGATCCCATTTTTCTATATTTCATATTATAGTTCTCATTTTTTTTTAATTAAAGGAAGAAATATACAATGTTAATTGAAGTTTATTTTTCATTTTTATAAAAAAATTAAGTATTCATTCGTATGAGTGTAAATCTATTGTGTGGATATTACAAGTCTTAATAAAACATCTTCTTCAAAATAAAAGTAATTTAAATAATTAATTACTAAATTTGAACTGTTTTTTTCTTTATAAATACAAAATAGTTATTATTTTTAAAATAAAACTATAAAAAACAAGTGAAAATTTTATGAGCAATGATGTAGATTTAGCGATTGAGTTAAATTTACTGGAGTGCCCTTTTTTAACTTCATGTGTACTTCCAAAAATACAGTTTTTATGCAAAATTCCTGAATGTAAAAATTGTCCAGACTATAATCATAAGGTGGAAAGGATCTATCAAGCTCCTAATCTGAATTTTTAAAATTTGCTGATGATTTGGTCTTTATATCTAATATATTCTTTTAAATCTTTAATTTTCTCAAGTTTAAAGCGTTTTAATCCTGAATCTGATAAATTATAATCATAAACTCTTTCAAGAAAAGTCGAGATTAAGAATGCGGTGGCTCCCCAGACAGTAAATACCTTTCCATTCTCTTTTTTAATATAATTAAAATAGAAAATTGGAAATTTTTTACTATTGATATCAACGGCCTGTTCTTTAAAATTTATTTTTTTAATAAAAAAGTCTATAGGGATTTTAACAATTTCCTGTACTTCTCTATCATCTTTTACTAATTTTTGATCTTTATCAATAATTCCTATAAAGGGAGTAATTATATACTTTGTCATTGTTGGAAAATCATCAAGACAACCAATTATTTTAATATTATCTTTAGAAACACCAATTTCTTCTTCTGTTTCTCTTAAAGCGGTATCTCTCAAAGATTCATCTAATACAGGTTCAAATTTTCCACCAGGAAATGACATTTCACCTCTATGTCTTGTACCCTTATCTGATCGATGAATAAAAATTAATTCATATGGTTTATCTTCATAAGGAATTATTGAAAAAAGAACTGCTGAACTTGTAAAGAAATCATCTTTTATTGATATTCTTAAGGGTGAATCACAGGGATATAAGCTTTTTTTAATAAATATTTCATCGAAAATTAAGTTTAGTGTATCCATTTGTATTAGCAAAGATTTAAAGATATCTATTATTTAAAAAACATAATATTTTATCCTAAAAAAGATTTTAGCAAGTGTTTAATTATGAAACTTCCGAAGGAGCTTAGAGATAAAACTGAATTTGGTGGAAGTGCTAAAAACAGAAAGTGTTCAATAAAGGCTTGTAAGGAAATTGCTATTCGGTCACTCTCAGAAAATTCCTGGAAAAAATATGTCGAAAAAGCAGGCTTAAAATATAATGAAAATTCACGACATAAAATTTATTTATGCAAAAAGCATTATAATGAATCTAATAAATTTAGAAAGTCCCAAGAAAAGATATTTCAGAAAAAAGGCTTTTTAGATGATTCGGTTGCTGTTAGGAAAGGAGATTGGGAATATTAAGGAATTGCAGCCATTTTTTTATACAAATTACTTATTAAATTAAATTGTCCCTCAATAATTCCTATAGTTAAGAGAGATAACCCTATAAGTAATATTATAATAGTAATTAATTTGTTTCTCATATTTATCTTGTCTTTAAATATTACTTAATAAAAATATTTTTACTATAAATTTTATTTTGATAATTTTTCTAAGGTATTAATTTTAGTATTAATTTTTTTTAATTTAAGATCAAAATCTTTATCTTGCTGCGTGTATTCATCTTCTGTAATTTCTTTTGCACGAAATCTACCTTTATTAAGCTTTCTCTCCCCGGATAATTCAGTTTTTTCCAATTTTAGATCTTGAATCCATAATTTCATTCCTTCTACCAGATCTTCTCTTTCATTTTCTAAATCAGTTTTCTCTTGCTTATATTTCTCTCTTAATTTTTCGAACGTTTCTTTATCAACTCTATGTAGTTTATGTTCTCTAGATAAGTTTTCTAGTTGAAATATTTTAGTATCAATATCTTGGTTGATCCTTTGAACAATAAAAGGCTCTTCTAAATTCTGCTTAATAACACTCTCTTTCTGTTTTAGTTCATTTATTAAGGTTTTAATTGCCTCTAATTTTATATTTACTTCCTTTTTATATTCCATATCATATTCATATCGCGGGTCTTTTGTAGATTTTGAAATTTCATTTAACCTTTCTATCAGAACTTTTTTATTTAGTTGAATATCATTATACTCAATATAATAAACCATTTGTTCTTTTACATCCTCGGGAAGAGGTTTCGTTTCTCTTTTTTCCTTGGTTTTTTTAGGTTTTTTTTTAATTTTTTCTTCCATTTCCAAAATTTCTTCCTTTTCTTCTCCTTTCTCTTCAACTCTTATTTCTTCTTCTTTCTTTATTGGTTCTTTTCTCTCTATTTTTCTTTCTGCTTTTGGGATGTCAATTAGCATAGGTTTACCACATATAATACAGAATTTATCTGTTTCTTTTACTGGATTACCACAATAAGGACAAAATTTAGCCATAAGCTCCACGTTTAGGATATGTTATTAAACTAATCATATGATATTCTAAATTAAAATCATAATTAAAATTAATTGAGTCCGATTTTTGAAATTTCTTAAATTATACTAATTTTTTAGTCATAACCAATGACAAGATATAAATTTTTTTCATTTTTTAAGTAAATAAGGATGGAAATTGAAAAGAAAATCCCCGTCCACATTGGATTATTCGGACATATTGACTCTGGAAAAACCAAAATTGCTTCAGTACTTAGTGAAATAATTTCTACAGCTGGTATTGATGCTCATCCACAAAGCAAAGAGAGAGGGATTACAATAGATTTAGGATTTACAAGTTTTATGCTTGATCAATACTTAATCACATTAGTAGATGGTCCAGGTCATGCAGATCTAATAAAAATTAGCGCTTCCTCAGTAGAAATTATTGATTGTGCTTTAATTGTTATTGACATTAATAAAGGGCCTCAAGTTCAAACTGGTGAGCATATAATTATTGTTGAGTCGCTCAATATCAAAAAAATCATTGTTATCCTCAATAAAACTGATTTATTCTCTGGAAATCTCGATGAAGAAATAAAAAAAACAAGAAAATTTTTCGATTCAACTTCCTTTGGTTATAATGTGCCAATTTTTGCGGTTTCTGCGAAAGAAAAGATTGGATTTGAAGAATTAAAAAAAGGTATATTAGAAACAATAAATTTTCTAAAGATTGAAAGACAAACTAAAGGAGATATTATAATTCCTATTGATCATCATTTTCCAATAAAAGGTATGGGAGCAATATTAACAGGGACAATTTTGGTTGGAACGTTAAAAGTAAATCAAAACTTAGAAATATTGCCTGTAAAAACATCTGGTAGAGTTAAAACTATCCAAATTTTCCACCAAAATGTTTATTCTGCAAAAGCAGGTGATAGAGTTGGCATTAATATGAAAGGTTTAGATTTGAAAAAGGTTTATCGAGGGTGTTATGCTACAACCAATCCTAATGCTTTTGAATATTGCAATATAATTGAGGTAAAAGTAAATAATAATAAACTCTTCAAACCTAAAACCAATTTTGGTACTCAAATACACATTACTATTGGAATGGTGACTACTAGTGGAAATATTTATCCTTACTATGATTTGGATGGAAAAAGGATTCAAACAATTGTTTCAAATGAAAATAGAGGATTTAAGGCCCTAATAATCTTAAAGGAAAAAGTTTTAATAAAAAAAAAGAAATCAATCATGCTATTAAGTCGATTAGATTTACCTCCAACTACTTTAAGAATATTGGGATCAGCAGAGCTATTGAAGATACATAATGAATCCCCTTTATTTCATAAATATAAAGTAAAAAGAGGCACCATCAAAAATCTAGAACATTCTCAAGGGATTATCTGTGTAGGATTAGCACAAAGCGCTACTGGGGCAAAAAAAATTGTGGGAAAAGAATTAGAACCCCCTTTTACTAAAATTTTAGATACATTCGGTTCAAAGGGTGCAGTAATCGTTGGGATTAGCGGTAAAGAGACAAAAATAAAGAGAGGAGATCCAGTATTTCTAAAAGAATTAAGGAGTTTTCAACTAAAAAACATTTAAATTCCCAAAAATTTATATTATCTTAACAGAGGTGTTAAAATTGGAAAAAGCTGATGGCTCTGAAATTTCAATAAGCCAAGATATACTAGACGAATTAATGCGTGCTTTAGAAAGGCTAGAAGCTTCGACAGATTTAGAAGGAACTGCAGTGGTTTCAAAAACAGGGTTAAGAATTGCGAGTTCTGAAACTGCTGATGTTGTATGGGATATTTACAGTGCGAGCCCCGCAACATTAATTTCATTAGGTGAAAAAATTAGTCAAGGATTAGAACAAGGTGAATTAAGGGATATTGTTATTCGAGGGACTAAAGGGTATACAATTATCTTGGTTGGTTCTGCTGATAATAATTTTATGCTATTTACGAATTGCAAAAAAGGATATAAATTAGGGTACTATTTCCACAAAATAAGAAAAGCCTTCAAGGAAATGGAACCTGTTTTAAGAAAAATTGAAACTAAAAATATTAATTATTAAAATATTTTATTTTCTTCTGATGTCTTAACTTCGTTAAAATTAATAAAAAAAGAAAGAATTCATTAAATAGCAGTTTTTACTTTATTAGCCATTTTACTTCATCTCCATCATTTAAAGGGTATTCCGGTGCACCTACATTTGGGAAATTATTATTAACCATATAAACCCATCCCCCACTAATTCCATCGATTTCTGATACGTAAATGCCCCAGCTAAAATCTACATATTCAATATCGCACCATTTGTCTAAAGCATCAAAAGCCGTTGTTTTTCCATTATCCAAAGTAAAGTTTTCATGGACTCTAATAGTTCCATTTTTATAATCAACAATTAACGTAATATTTTTGACGCTTTCTTTTGGAGTTTCGGTTGGAGTATAATATAGGTTGAAATTAGCTATTATAAGCAATGAAAAACTGGTTATCCCTGCAATTGCTATAATGAAAAATTTTAATTTCTTATTCATAGAAGGGGTTCACTAATTCGAAAAAATAAAAATTAAAAATTTTTAATTTGTTCTTATTTTCTTTATTAAATTATGTATCACAATTATTAAAGTTGTAGCAATTACAGTACTAAGCAGCAATAATGGAAACGATGGTATTACTGGTTCAGTTTTTTGAAAATTTAACTCATAATCACTTAATTGTAGCTCGAGATCTGGACCAAAACTGCTCTGAACTTTACTATAAACTAAAATACCAGTTATTTTATCATAAATCATCGTACAATTTTGATTCTTGTTATCTTGTTTAAAAGCAAATTCAACAATGTAATCATATTCCTTATAAATTAAACTTCCTTGCATGAATCCTGGCCCGGATACCTGGTCTATTGCCAAGGTTATTAAGTTTTCTAAATTATTAATTTGAATTAGAAAACCAGAATGAAACGAGTTATAACCAATAGCTAAAGATAATCCCGCTTCGCTATTAGATACATTATAGAATGTAGTGTTAGTAATTAGTATTCCTGCTACATTTTCCATGAAAGTTATGTTAATATAGGGAATAGGGTTGTTAAAACAAGATGGAGCATATGCTAAAGGATCATCATCATAAAATCCTGTGAAATTAACAATGATCTGCCCTCCAGGATTTGTAATAGCATCACCTCTTGAAGACCAATTTAAATCGAGCCAGGTAAATTTAGAATCAAATTGCGTTATGTTATATATATAAGGTCTATTCAAATCTAATTGTTGATAATAGTTTACTGGAATAGTATTATTTGCCATAGTTGAAGCAATTGTTGCAGAGAATATTAGTGGAACTATCATTAAACAAATAAGTATTTTAATTGAAATTCGATTAAGTCTCATAATTATCTATTTTTTTCTTTAGTTTTTTATATAATAATATAAGCGCTTTTCCAAAGTGATTCTATTTTCATTTTTAGATCATAATTTTTAATATGATTTTATAAAAGTAACATTTAATTTAAAGATAGGGTAACTTACCCTATAAAAACTTGGATTCTTACTCTTAAAAGATTGAACGTAGAACATGTGAAAAATTTAAAAATTTGCTTCTTTTAAAATGATTGAGATTTTTAAATAATACATGATTTAATCAAGACAAACAAGAAAATTTTATTTTAGAGAGAAGAATTAAAATATGTCATCCAATGATATTAAAGAAAAATTTGGAAAGGAAAGAATTACCAATGAAATTAAAGAGAGTTACGAACATAAATTAGTCCAAAGACTCGAAGCTCCCCTTCTAGGATTAATTTTCTTCAGTATTGCGCTATGGGGTTCGAAGTTATTCACGTTTATCTCTCCAGGAACGAGTATAAAGTTCTTTATTGGAATTTATGAAATTCATTTCCACCATTTTCATTATGGCATCATTGCATTGGCAATTGGATTAATACTTACTTTTTTTGAAGGAAAATGGTTTGTGAGAATTGAACATATTCTATTTGGTGCGGGTTTAGGATTTATCGTTGATGAATATTGGTTGCTTTTAATATTGAATGATACAACTTATTTCGGTCCACAATCACAATTTATCTCCATGATGATTGGAATAATAATTACTTTGATTTATGTGGTAATAATCGTTGGAGTTTATTTTTATACGAGAGGAGAGCGAAAACTTTGGAAAGAGCTATATGACGCAGTAAAATCCGGCAAAATAAAAATGGATATATAAAAATTTTTTTCTTTAAAGTAAAGCTTTATTTATAATTTTTTCTTTTAATCCTTGCAGTGCTTTTTGCCATGCATTTTTAAAATAATTGCGAGCTTTTTGCCACTCTGCATCCTTTCTCCAGCCTGTATGGAATAAATGAATCAGTGTTTTATTTGGATCTTTTTCATTTTGAGAAAAAAATACAATCACATGGGTGAGAGGATCAGCAATATTCATAAAAGATTGAAAATCAACAGGTCCCTTCCAATTAAATGATATAAATTTATATCTCTCGATTCCAGTAATTTTACAGCCAATTGTGCTATTTTTTTCTCTGTTCTCAGGTTCCCAAAAAAGTTCATATTTCCCTCCAACCTTGGGATCTACATCAGCTTTTTCAGTTAACCAGCTCTCTAATAATTCATTGACAGTAAATAAATCAAATGCAGCAGATATGTTACAATGTATTTCTTCTTTAATCAGAATAATGTCCTCCATAATTATGCACTAAAAATTAGTAACTGAGTAATTTTATTCTTTTAATTTAGTATTAGTTATTCACAGATTATTTAAAGATTTTTTTATAAAAATGTCAAAAATTTATATATATTAATATAATAATTAGTTTTAGCAAATAAAATCAAATCCAAAATAAAAAGGTAGAAATCATGTCAGAACTAGAAAGAAGTATTAATGGATTAAGTGAATTTGTTAAAGCCATAAAAGAGGGGTATGAATTATTAAATGCTAATGAAAAATTTAAGGAAGAGTTTAAAGATGCAAATTTTAAAATACTTCTAAATCCAAAAGACAGATAATATGCTGCTTTAATAACAGTTGAAAATGGAACTGTGTCCGTTGGGGGGATATAAAACAAACCAAAAGAAAATATATCGAAAGAAAAGTTGGGTTGGGATAGTTATATGAAAACTACAAGGCAAATATTTAAGGATATCCGTGATGGAACGCTTTCAAGTCGTGATATAAGAGAGAAGGTTCTCGCTCGTAAGATAAAAGTTAAAGGATTAAAATATTTAGCATCATTTAGTCAAATGAGTGCTTTACGAAGAGGAGATACTAAATAAGACATTAAAATTTACTAGATATCAACTAAAATATTCTTTAGACCATTTTCTTTAATTCACTTTGAAAATATTTCATACGTTCTATTCTTATTATTTGAAGAGTAAAAGTCCGGAGCTCGTAGGGTAAGTTACCCGTATCTTTAAATTCTTTCTATACTTAATAATTAACATATCTAAAAAAAAATTACACAGAGATTATATTGGAATTAAAATCAGAAGCAAAAAAACCTAGTGAAAAAGTGGAATTTATAGATACTGAGCAAGAAAGAGTAAGTCATTCAATATTGTTGGAAAGAAGCTCTTTTCGAATTGCTTTAATCAGCACTTTTACTGCATTAGCTATCGTTTTAGGGTACTTGTTAGCATATATACCTAATATAGAGTTATTTACTTTAACCATATTTTTATCAGGTTTTATCCTAGGTAAAAGAGATGGTATAATTGTTGGCTTTTTAAGTTCACTTATTTTCTGTTTTTTTAATCCTCTAGGGGCATCTCCTTTACCGCTTTTAACTTTCCAATTAATTCATTATTCAATAACAGGATTAGTAGGGTCTTTATCCAACACTTATTTGAAAAAGAAGGATTTCTTTAATCCAAACAAAGATTTATACATATTTTTTGTAATGGCTTTTTTTGGAGTACTTGGAGCATTAATCACATTGACTTTTCAGATATTATCTACATTAGGTTATACTTTTTCTTATGTTGGCACTATCAATGGATTTTTAC
Source organism: Promethearchaeota archaeon (assembly GCA_048938005.1). Taxonomy (GTDB): domain Archaea; phylum Asgardarchaeota; class Lokiarchaeia; order Sigyniarchaeales; family SOKP01; genus Loki-b32. Next base: position 111,838 of record JBHLMQ010000001.1, read on the forward strand.
CCGTGTTTCTTACAAATATAGCTTTTACTGCTATACATATAATTGGAAACACACTTGGATTCATCTTTATATTGCCAGGACTAATCCAGCTTATAAACAGGATGCTTCATTAAAAAAATAAGAATTTAAAAAATAGCTAATAATGCTATCGCAGATGGCAACATCAAAACTAATATTAATACTATACAAATTAACATACAGATATTTCTCTTTTTTCTCTCCTCATTACTATCATCAAAATCATTCTCATTGAAATTTTCTACTTCCATCTTATTTTCTCTTGTATTAATTTCCTTTTAAAACAGATAATATAGAAGGAGTATTGATATTATGAGCAGCTTATTCTACCTGAGCCAATAAAGTAAGCTTACCACCGGCGGCTTCAATTTTTCCAATTGCTTTTTTTGAAGCATTGTTAACAGTTATGTTAATTTTTTTATTAATTTTACCACGCCCTAAAATCTTTTGTATATTAATTTTGTTTAAATCAATACTGTATGTATTTCCAGATTTAGTGGCTTTTTTATCAATAACCAAATTTTCAATATATTGATCTAAGTCTTTGACATTAATAGTATTAACTTGATAAATTCTAACAATGTCTTGAGGTCTTTTAAAACCTCTCTTTCCAATATCCCAATCTGGGTCTGGAAATCCGAGTTCTTTTTGTTTTAAATAGTAGCTTTTCTTACTTTTTTTCCATTGAGTAGTTTTCCCTCTTCCAGCGCGTTGTCCTGTTTTCCGATGTTGTCCCACTCTCCCATGTCCATGTGTACGCCTACCTCTCATTGTGCGGACTTTTTTTGGAAATTTTCTTGTAATGATTGTTCACCTTTTTATTATAGCATTTTGTGTATTAATTCATTAATATATAAACCAACATTGCCAAGTGTTCCTCCTTCATTGAAATGTTTCTTAATAGTACCTCGATGTCCCTTTTTTGGCGGATGTAAGCGGAAAATTGGTTTAATTTTGTATATATATTTTTCTCGATATTGTATTTCTCCGTTCAGTAGCGCTTTAGCTAATTCTCTAAAATTTTTATAACTGGTTAAATTCTTGATATGTTCTTCTGTTAGCGATTTATTACCTTCCACTTTTCCTCTTACTCTTAATAATCTAATCAATGTTTTTTCATCAATTTCTCCAAAAGCAATATAATCCTTACATTTTATAAGCATTCCTTTATACGAGGGAGTACCCCATATAAGAACCCCATGGTTTAATTTATACATTCTAAGCATCTTTAATGTATCTAATATTTTTCCTCTCATACCTGGAGCTCCTCTTATACGAATTGCAAAATATAGTTTTGGTGTTAATTCTCTTTCTTTTAATTTCGATTTCTTTTTTGCCATAGCCATTTAAGCACCACTCTTTTTTATAAATTAAAGTTGTATTTATGAGCATTTTTTAATGCATTAAATGTTGCTTTTACTAGATTTTCACTTGTTCTCGTGTCGCCGAAAGTCTTGCTCCACATATCTTCAATCCCACATAATCTTAAAACTGGCTTTACTTTGTCTGCACAAGCTAATCCTACGCCCACGGGCGCTGGAATGAGTTGAATTCTAATTGAGCCACATTTTCCTTTAATCTTAAAGGGAATACTATGAGTTCCTCCACATCCACATTCTTTACTTCCACAACCTCTTAAAACTGGAATCACTGAAAGTTTTGCTTTATCAATTGCTTTCCTAATAGCAGGTCCAACTTCTCGGCTTTTAGCTGATCCAACTCCAATAAATCCATCTGCCCCAACGAGTACAACTGCTTTGAACTTAGATCGCTGTCCACTCGCGGTCATCTGTTGGACCATCTTTATATCTGTTACATGTTCTGTTAATTGAGGTAAAAGTATATTTATTATTTCTTTTTCTTTAACCACTATATTATTTTGAAATATTTTATCTAGAGTTATGAGCCCTTGTTGAACTAATTCTCCTAATTTGGTTTTTGGAACCCATTCTTCATCCATATTTCTTAATCGACTCATTTTTTTCACTTTTTTAGGTTTTATTTTCAATCATTTTCAAAGAATCTGAAAATATTTGACTAATTTTCAGTGGATTCAATTTTTTCTTGTTTAAATAACCGGAGAATATTTGTTCATATTTTTCCGGCTCATTTGATTTTAGGATTTTTGCGTAAGCTTCAATATGAATACCCTTAATTCTTTCTTCTAAGCCTTCCGGAAAAAATTCATTGCGATAAGGAATATTTATTCCTGTATCTAATAATCCTTTGCAAGCAGCAAGTATTCGATTTCTATGGTAGAAGATACCTAAATCAAAAATAGCATCTTGAATATTTTTAGATTTTGCTTTTAATCCTGCTAAATAACCAGTTAAATACGCTGCTGGAATGTTTCCAGTATTAGCATTCCAGCCATATTTTGATGTTAATTCCTTAGAAAAAGCAGAGATTAGAACTTTATCCCCCCCTATTTTAGACTGAACAATTTGAACGCTTATATGATCATTTGAAGCTCGAATAACTACTCTTAATTTTTTTGATTTTAGTAATCTCAATCTTTTTTGATAATCTGTTTTGCCATCATAACGTCGTCGAAATGATCTTCTATACCTTGGACCTGTTGCCATTTTTAGCGACCCCTTCTTATTAATTCTTTTTCTTTAATATATCTATTCAATTGAGCAACACTAGTAAACATTCCACCTTTTGCATTCTTGTATAGTTTTCGATAATTAACGGCAGTAATTAATTTTCGATTTCTAAGTTTTTTTAGTTCTCGTCTAATTGGACGAATTCGTTGGATCCAAGCTCTTTTCCTTGGAGTTCTTGCATGCTTTTTACCCTTTCTTTTTCCTAATCCTCTCGCTTTTCCTTTTTTCTTCCGCTGATGCCTAATGTTTTTTCTATAGTTTGAGATGCCTTCCTTATATTTTTTCTGTATTGCCCCTTGTTTTATTAAATTACGAATATCTTCACGCGTAATTGCGAGGGAAATATCTTCAATCAAATATGGATCAAAATAAACTCTGTTTTTTCCGCATTTGAGAATCTCAGCTGCCATCCTTTTTTGTGGATTTAAATTCATTCCTTACCTCCTCTTTTTCTTTGTATTTTTATCCTTAATTTCAAAAGAATCTTCTAATTCATCTACATCGATAAATTCTTCGTCTTCAATATCAGATATTGGCGTTTCTACCATTGCTTCCAAGCTTTCAATTTCTTTTTGTGAAATTCCAAGATTTAATATTTTAAAACCTCTTTTTTGACAGTAATCGATAAGTGCAATGCGTTTTTTAGCCCCCAATTTTCCTGAAATTTTAATGCCATGCTTTTTTTTATTTAAAATAGATAAATCTTCTTTGGTAGTAATCCTCACTTCTTCATACCCTGATGGATGTAAACCTCTTACTTTTTTAGGGCCTCTATATCCAATTGTTGGAGATTTAACGCCTGATTTCTTTTTTTTTCGCGTTTTTGAATCGATACCTCTGGCTTTTCTCCAAGAATCTTTTACTCTTTTATATCTCCAAGATTCAACTCGCCTAAATAAGGGTCTTTTTTTATTTATCTTTTTGCGAAGTTCCATTAATCTTTTATCTTGTACCATGATAAATACCTCACTTTATTTTATTTCCCAGAGGATTTCTTCTCCAAGCATTTTTTTGTATAAATAAACACCATCTTGAAAAACTCGTGGATCTTTTTTACGAATACGACAAGCTCTTTTAACATTAGCCGCTGCTTGTCCTAATGATTCCTTATCAGGACCTATAAAATAGATATCATCTCCAATAACTTCTACATTTACATTTTCCGGGTATTCTGCAGTTCTTGGGGCCCTTTCTCCTAAGAAATTAACAATATGTATTTCTCTCTTATCTGATTTCACTTCACAATTACAAGGAAAATGTGAGTAACATATTTTTGAGATATATTTATAATTTTTTTGAACACCCAGGATTAAATTATTAATAATACTAACGACTGTTTTAATTAAAGCTAATGTTCCACCTTTCGGAAAGTTTGTTGAAAAAATAATTTTTTTATCCTCAATTGAGACTTTTATACCTCTAACATGAGAGAAATCTTTTATAATATCTCCATTTGGTCCTTTTACCCTAATATGATGCCCACCTTCTAAAGTTACTTTAACTCCTTTAGGAATTTCCAATTCTTCCTTAAAGAATGCAATTTTTACCATATCATCTATACCTCATGATTGATTTAATAGACATAACATAAAGTATGCCCACTTATTTGTTTTTCTTCAGCCTCTTTCATTGTCATAATTCCTTGGTTCGTTGTTAATATGATTATCCCTAAACCAGGAGCAGGTAATAGTTTTCTTTCTAACATTTCGAACTGAGAAATCTTATAATTCAACCTCATTAAACCTGCACATTCATTTATTTTACCTAATAACGCAATTTTAAATTTTCCTTGACGTCCATCATCATATCGTTCGAATTCTCCAATATAGGCGTTTTTTTGAAATATGCGTAACACTTGTTGAAGAATTTTTGAAGCTGGACTAATTATCACTTCATTTTTGCGTGCTCTTTCAGCATTTTTAAGAGCGCAACATGCATCTGCTAAGGTATTTGCCATAAATTTTCACTCTATTCTAATTCTTTTCACATTATTTTTATTCAAATCTTTTAAATCCAATATCTTTACCTATTTCATAGAAACATCTTCTACATATATATAATCCATAACGACGTATCACTCCTCTGTGTGTGTGACATCTTCTACACTCTCTCTGGCCCTTACCGTAATGTTTGCCCTGTGGTATCTTCTTTCACCTTAATTCATTATATAAATTCTAAATCTAATTCTTTTACAATATCAACTCCAAATTTTTGCATTAAAAAATATTGAGTTTCTTCACGGGATACATAATGATGTTTTGGAACTTTTTTACGAGCTTTACGTCTAAATTTCACTCTCATCCCCGGGCGTATTACCCTTCCTACACAATCTAAACCCCATATACCAATTGTATTATCATATTCAATACCCGGGATAGAAATATGTTCTGTTATTCCAAAACCAAAATTTCCATAATTATCAAAACTTTTTCTTAAGATTTTATTATTAGTTACAATTAATAATCTTTTAAGCAGCTTTTCTGCATTTTGACCCCTAATAGTTATTTTGGTGCCAATCGGACGCCCCTTTCTTAAATTAAATTCTTTCACATTAGTTTTTGATAATGTCTTAATTGCCTTTTGACCTGTAATTGTTTCTAGCACGTTAACTGCTTTCTCCAATTCCTCTCCTCCAACTCCAACACCAATATTTAGCACTAATTTTTCTAAATAGGGTCTTTTCATGGGATTTTTCCATTTTTCTTCAAACTTTTTTGACAGAGCTTCTGGAATTTTTCTTTTAGCTTTAACAGACATTTTATGTCACTTACTCTCTCTCTTTAAATTATTAACTTCCTATTTTTGGTAAATCAATTTCAGAATTATCTTCCCCAATAATAAATGTATAATCATATAGAGTTTCTGTATAATCCCCATTGTGTTGAATAGAGACTGTACTTGCTTTAGGGCCAAATTTTTTCAAAATATTATTGATTTTTCCAATTTGTCCGATGTTTTTACCAGATATAATGAGGGCTAAATTATTTTCTTTAAATTTCAAAATCTTGTTGATTTCTTGTTCAGGAATAGAAATTTTCAAAACATCCATTCGTTTATATATATCTTCTTTCGGATTCCTAGGATCTTGAACTTTAATTAAAATATTTCTTCCATCATGAAGATTTAATTGTATATGACCACCCTTTATACTTGTTTTATTGTTTATTCTACATAATTTGAAAGCACTCTCTGCTTCAGAAATTTCATGCAAAATTAAGCCGTAATGAGAATCTGGAAGTATTCTATAGTGTTTATTCATTTTTTCAATAGATATAACATCCATTAAACCTAATGGAAATGATTTATTTCTAACGGTTTTTCCATCAACCTTAAAATAACCCAAACCAATTAATTTTTTCGCTTCTCTATGACTATCAACAATATTGAGCAAATCTCTAACAACGTGAAGCAGTGGTAAACAAAATCTACTAGGATGAGCTCCTGGAGATGGACTTACAAAAAATTTACCATGTTTTCTTTTAATTTGTAAGTATGCGGGAGTATTGAGCCTTTTTAACACTTTTTGACCGCCATGTCGAGTCATAATTTACTTTTCCTCCTCTTTTTCTTTCTTTGGAGCTTTTATTTCTTCTTTATAAAACCCATACAGAGCTTTTCTTTCGATCATGTTCGCGCGCCATGGATCCATTTTCTTTTCTTTCGCAAACTTAGTAATAATTAAATTCGATATATGTATTGGAGGATGAAACTGGGTTCCGTCAGTCTTATCGAATTGGGCTTCTTTAATTTTTGCTCGCTGATTTTTCGTAATTTCAATAATTTCACCTTCAAAATCCTTAAATTCGCCCCTGCATACTCTTACTTGATCACCAACTCTAAGAGGGAGCCTTTTAATCCCATATTCATCACGAAGAAAATCAGCTACCCTAGTACTAAGCAATTTTGACCGTTGATGATTCTTGTAATTATAGAGAGCTTTTCTTTGCTTTCTTGGTTGTATTGTTTTAACTTTCATTTTTTATTTTATCTTTTTTTATATTATTAATGATGAAATTGATGCTAATCTTGGAAACATTTCTGCTGCTTCTCGTGCGATTGGTCCTCTAATCTCTGTTGCCCTTGGATCACCTTCTTTTGTAACAAGGACACCAGCATTATCTTCAAAACAAAGTCTTGTTCCGTCTATTCGTCTATAAATCATTTTTTGTCTAACTATTACAGCTTTTACGATATTTCCTCTTAATTCTGGTTTACCCTTTTTAATTGTAACCGTACATACGCTTCCAACTGATGCCTTTGGTAATCTTCTTAATCGTGTCTTAAAACCATCTACATTAATTATTTGAGCTATTTTAGCCCCTGAATTATCTGTAATGGTAATTCTTGATCCATTACATAAACCATAGCTTGTACGCGGTTTAGTATATGTCTTTCTTCCAAGTTTTCTTCTTGTTCCCATTTACACAGCCCCACTTGAAATTTTATCTAATACTATAAATGCTTTTGTTTTAGAAATTTTTCGAGATTCTCCAACTCTTACTAAATCTCCTATCTCAACCTCATGGCTTAAACACTCTGGTAAATGACAGGCTAGACGCGTATTACGACGCTCATATCTTTGATACTTTTTAACAAATTGAACATAATCCCTTCTAATAATAATAGTTTTTTGTGATTTTTTACTCACTACAATACCTTGCGTAATTTTCCCTCTAATTCTTGATTTTCCATGATATGGGCAGAATTGGTCATTACATTCTTCAGCTTTAACCTTAGGAGGAACTACACCAGGGATACCAATATTTCTACTCATTTTTTTAACCATCTCTTCTTCTTTAAACTTCTTAATCTATTCACGGGAAATCCAACAATCTTTTCTCCTTGAACTTCTAGATAATAATCCTCTCCATCATTCATATATTCTGATATTTTAAACCGAAATATATAATCTTTTTTAATATATTTCTTGATATTATTATCCTTTTCAATTATTATCATATTTCTTGTTTCATCAATAACAACGCCTAAATTCAAGAATTTCTTATCTTTAGACATCGATTTGGGTTTAGCAAAGGTTTTAAAACCAATCAGGTCATGATATATAAAATATTTTGGATTTATCATCGTTTCTCTTCATTCATTACAGTTAATATTCTTGCTATTTGTTTTCTTAATAATTTTGCTTTGGCGGGATTGTCAGAAAGCCCTCCACCAGTTTGCATTGAGTAAAGTATCATTAATTCCTCTCTTAAATTAATTAATGCTCTTTCCCTCTCTCTATCATCCATTTCTCGAATTTTTTTTGCTGTTAAAATGTCCATATTCCATCACAATTTTGTTCTTATTACTTTTTTTCTTTGTTTGAACCCTCTTTTTCATCTTCTGTATCAGGAGTTAATGAAATCTCAGAAATTTTTTCCTCATCTACTTCATCAAGAATTTTCTTATCCTCCTCGCTTAAAACTCCTTCTACCTCCTCAATAACATAATCTGCTCGTGTTTTTGCTAGTTTTACCTGCTTTTCTGCCTGAGCTTTAACTAATAGATCATCCTTGATTTTAATGTCATCACCCATTTTCGTATTAGCCTGCATTATTTTCACAATTACTCCTAGAACTCCTGATTTCTGTATACATTGAGCAACACCCTTATCTACACCTTCTTGCGCAGGTTGACCACTCTTAGATATAGTACCTGCACGGAAGATTTGTGTTCTTGCTCTTTGAGAAGTAACTTTCCCTGAGATAATAATCTCTACACCTCGTGCACCAGCATCCATTACTTTTCTCAGAATATAATAACCCGCTCTTCTATAATGTCTTCCTCTATCAAGACTATATGCTAATCTTTCAGCCATTATTTGAGCATCTAAGTCTGGCTGATCAACTTCTTCTACTTCAATCTGAGGCATTTCAAGTCCAAAACGATCTTGAAGGACTTCTGTAATTTCTTGAATTCTCTTTCCACCTTTGCCAATTACTAAACCTGGGCGAGAGGTTTTTAAGGTAATCCTTACCCCTAGTGGTGTACGTTGTAGCTCAACACCTGCAAATCCAGCACGAACTAACTCTGAACGTAAATATTCATTTATTTGCATTAGCTTAATCCCTTGTTCAATAAAATTTTTCACTAGAGGACTCATTTTATCTCAACTTTTTTTGATTAACTATCTTAATTTTATCATTAATTTACCTAACTTGGGAACTCGTAAATAACAATTTCTACATGTGAAAGGTGTTTATTTTTTGCCGTACTACGCCCACGAGCACGTGGGATATATCTCTTTATTATTCTTCCCCTATGCGTTGCTGCATGAATAATCCTGCATAGATCAATATCTAAACCCTTATATTCTGCGTTTGATTCTACAGACGTAAGAATTTCATATATTCTAGCTGCTGCTTTTTGAGGATACCTTCCAGCATACCATTTAAATTGTTTTAAATCATTTCTATGGGCGACTTTTTTCTTATGTCTTCTGAATGGTACTGATTGCTCTAATCGGATTACTTTTTCCAAAAATGTTTTTGCTTGATCTATTTTCATTCCTTTAATTACCGCACAAATCTCTCTCCCATGCTTTGGTTTAATTCTGACATCACGACCCGATGCTTTTGCTAATCTATCGGCATCATATTTCTGTTCTACAAATGAATAATCCCAGGTAGGCATCTATTATCAACTCGTTTTATAAATATTTATTTCAATGGAACATATTTTGAACTTCTTGTGGCTCCAATCCCTGGTGATCCATGTTGGACTCTTTTTCTGGTCAAAGAAAACTCCCCAAGATATTTTCCAATCATTTCAGGTTTAATCTCAACCGTTTCAAAGATCCTCCCGTTGTATACTCCAATTTTGAGCCCAACCATCTCTGGAAAAATGATCATATCGCGTACATGTGTACGAGTCAATAGATCTTTCCCACGTTTTTTAGCACGATAAGCCCTTCTTAATCTTTCAAGCAATTTTTTTTGTCTTGGTGGTAATCCTCTTTTCAAAGAACGTCTAGATCTGGCTGGTAATAATTGAATGAATTGATCCATATTCATTTTCTTCAATTCATCTAAGGTATGCCCTCTATATTTGAATCTTAGTCGGTCTAACTCTGCTTCAGTATCCAGTTCTTCTTTTTCCTCCAATTCTTCTTCTAGTTCTTCTTCTATTTCAGTTTCTATCTCTTTCTCTGAATCTAAATCTTTTTCTGAATCATTCTCAGACTCTTCATCCATTTTTTCTGATATTTTTTCATCAGATTGTTCATCCGGAGCCATTTTTTAACCAATCTGCTTATTCCATTTATTAAATTCTGTAAATTTTTTCCTATATAACTTATTGCGGTAAGGTTTGTAGTGTTACATTAATTTTAACTTTTAGGTTAAGCTAGCAAAAATCATAAAACTTATAAGTGTTAGATGTAATTTTAAAGAAAATCTCACCTATCTAAATATCTCAAATTACAAGCTGCTTTTTGTACGCTTTTTTCATGATTAAAAAAAACTTATTCGTAATAATTTGGATTATAAACTCGTTCTATATCATTCTCATCAAATCTTCCATTCCATCTTTCTTTAACTAACACAAATTTATTTCTTTCTTTATTGGGATTAATAATAGAATGGTAAGTATTTATAAGGTTTTGAAATGTTGTTTTAGATTCAACAAAATAATGCACTTTATTCCCATTGATAATAATAGGTTTACCCTCCAAAATTTCCCAGAACTCATTTCTATATTTATGAGTTTGAATTGAAAGACCAAACTCTGGTCGAATAAAAATTAAATTATAATCTGGGTAAGTAAATTTAAAGCTATACCACTTCGGAAGTGTATCAGTATATCCTTTGGGGATATTATATTTTTTTTTAAATAATTCTGGTTTAAGATTAATCTTCTTTGAAGATTCGTATTTATAAGGATGATAAATTATTTTATAACGTGAAATATCTCGATTATAATGAATATTTAGTACATCTTTTCCAATATTTATTATCATGTAATAAGAGTTAGGTTTAATTTTTAAATCTGAGTTTGAAATTTCTTCAGTTAGAAAAGATGTCCCATTGATTAGAAAAATATCTTCATAATTTTTTTTATTTATATCGATTTTTAATTCATGGGAATTTGTCTTTCTCATTAATGTACCTCTATGAACAGGAAGTTTTTCTTTTTCCAACATATTCCCTCTTTTTAATCAATATATCCATTTAAATCTTTTAGTCTATTTTTAATTTCTTTCAAAAATGGCATCGATGCTTGAGCTCCTTTTCTAGTAACAGCAATAGAAGCAGCTATAGTTGCATATTTAACAGCATCTAAGATTGATCTGCCTCTACTCAACATACTTGCTAAGACACCTATAAAACAGTCTCCTGCTCCCACAGTATCTACAGTTTTAACTTTAGGAGCAGGTACTTCGAAAAAATTATTTTCCTTTCCATCAAAAATTATAGATCCTTTACTTCCCAAAGTGGTTATAATATATTTTATACCTAAACGAGCAATATCTTCTGAAGTATGAATAATTTTTTGTTTTCCCTCTTTAATTGAATCTTTGAAACCTAATAATGAATGCAAATGAAAAAGTTCACCTTCGTTTGGAACTATGACATCTACTTTATTTAAAATTTCTTGTGGAATTGGTTTCAATGGGGCAGGATTTAAAATCTTAATAACATTTCCTTTAGAAGCTATTGAAAATACATATTGAATTGTTTCAATTGGTATTTCCATCTGAACTACTAATGAAGTTGCATTTTCGATTATTTCTGTTTTAGAACTTATATCATTGGGATTAAGTTTAGAATTAGCTCCTGGTGCTACACTTATCATATTTTCACCAGTTTCATCAATTAATATAAAAGCCACTCCACTTGGTTCTTGAGGATCTCTAATAACATAGTCCATATTAATACCCTCATCTCTTAATCGAGAAACCATCTGATCACCAAATAAATCAAGTCCAATCTTCCCTATGAAAATAGTCCTAGCTCCTGATCTCACAGACGCAACTGCTTGATTTGCCCCTTTCCCTCCTAAAAATTGTTTAAAAGTGCCTCCTGTGACAGTTTCTCCTGGATTTGGAAATCTTTTTGAATAGATGTTTAAATCCATATTACTTGATCCGATAATAACAACATATTCAGTTTCTCCAGGCATAAATTCGGCACTAAATTTTAACGAGTGTTTTAATTATTATTATTCCTATATTGTCTATTTGTGGAACATCTTAATATTTTATTTTCTATCCAATAGTTTCGATCGAATAGTTTTAATTGAATAATTTTTTAAAAAATAATATTAAGCAAAATTTACATGCTAACATATTCAGAATTAATCTTATTAAAATAATAAAAATAAAAAAGAGAAATTTTAAAAGGTTATAACTATGGCTAAGGATAAGATTATTGGCGCAATTGTAATGATCATTGGGATATTTATCGCTATCATTTATACATTAGGATCTATTGTAGATCTCTACATGGTAAAGGTTTTAAACATTGGGGGTGGACTTGATCTTACATCTAGCTGGTTTTTTGGATTGGATATACTAAGTTGGGAACTTATGGTAGTTTTACCAATGTGGCTTTTAATAATTTTAATTTCTATTATAGCTATTTGGATTGGATACAGTATGTTAACCACACCAGCACCAGTTCCACTTGAAGAATTGGAAGAGGAGCTAGCCGCTGAAGAGGAAGCGGAAGAATCTGATTAAATAACTCTTATATTTAAATTTTTATTTTTTTCATTTTTCGGCATTCTTTTTTTTTACTTAAAATGGATTGTTTCAATTATATCACCTCAATTTTTTAATGATTTTCACAAATTTTACTATAAATTTCTTTATAAATCTAAAATTCATCCAATATGTAAGCAAAAATTCTCCCATCATCATGACAACTAAATAAAAATCTATTTTCTATAAGGAATTGAATTTTGTTTATACATGAATAATGATTTTTATTAAAAAGGATTTTTCCTATTTGTTCTTCGATAATAATGAGCTCCCCTTTAGTTGTACCAACAAGAATAAGAGACATGTCAGGAATTTCTATAAATTTCAGAAATTCAATATTGTATCCTTTTAATTCCCATTTTACATCGAGAAATTCATTTAGACAGATGAGTTTTGAAGTAAATTTTACATTCTCAATCGGTATTGAGTTATCAAAATAAGCAAACGAATAAGTACTTACAATCGCATTATTGAAAATTTGAAATGGGTATGATATACATTTCCATACAGAGTCATTGAATTCCTTGGTTTTAAGTTCTTTTTGTGTCTTTTTATTTATGAAATGTAATCTCATATCATCGCCACCACATAATATAACTAATCCATCAATTGAATTTATATACGAAATACATCGCATCTTATTAGAAAATCTTTTAAACCACAATAGTTTTCCATTATTTCCATCAAAATTTCTGATTGTTCCATCATTTCCACATGCTAATATTTCTTTTTTATTTAGGTTTTTATCATCTAAGAAAACAATCGCATCACCAATTCCCTCTTCAAAAATTTGCCCCCATACTAAATTACCATCTAATGGATTTAAGGTTCTCATAGTTTTATCAAGTGAAAACGCGATTAATTCATCTAAATTATCATTATTTATATCATCAATAAGGATTCCACTAAGTGAAGCACCAAATTTATGGTTCCAGAAAGGATTCAAACTATATGTAATGTTAGGTTTAAATACTCTTAATATACCATCCATTCCACCCAAAATTAATTCATTTTCACCATCTTTATCAATATCATATATTCTTGAGTGCCAAATTGGAGAACCTTTCGAAATCAGTTCTTTATATAATAATTTACCTTTTAAAGAAATGATTAATACCATTCCACCTTTTGTAATAGCAATGATCTCTATCTGCCCGTTATTATTAATATCACCTAATTCAATACCTAGAATAGGTTCATTATATTTGAAATTCCAGAGTTCTTTAACTTTCAAGGTGATTTGATAATTTGATATTAAAAGATTTGCTATAGTTTTAAAGAAGTACAAATAGTTGATAACTTTTCTCAATAAAAACGAAATTTATATTTTTTATTTTATTATCAAATATAGGATTATTATAAAATAATCAAAATTTAGAAAATATAAATAATAATTGAAAGGAGAAAAAAAATGTCTTTTGACATTAAAATTGATATGGATGCTTGTACTGGTTGTGGCACTTGTTACGAGGTGTGCCCTAGTGAATGTTTTGGGGAACCAGAGGGGGACAAGGTTAACGTTATTGAAGAAAACAGAGAAGATTGCACAGGATGTCGAGCATGCGAAACTCAATGTCCTGAGGAAGCCATAGAAATTATCGAGAATTAGATTACATCTTAACTTTTTTCTTTTTTTTATTCTAAGAATAATAACTCTTCTATTATAATCAAAATATATATCTTATTTACGTTTAAAAGTTCATTTTAAAAGTTTTTTTTCTAATATAAAAATGAAATTTAAATCATTTACTTAATTTATTATGAATAGACAATATTAAGATGTGATAAGGTTAAGTAATATGTCTTTTGAGATTAAAATTGATATGGATGCTTGTTCTGGTTGCGGCACTTGTTACGAAGTATGCCCGAGTGAATGTTTTGGAGAACCAGAGGGGGACAAGGTTAATGTTATTGAAGAAAATAGAGAAGATTGTGTAGGTTGTAGGGCATGCGAGACTCAATGTCCTGAAGAGGCAATCGAAATAATAGAAAATTAGGATTCAAGAATAAACTAATTTGATACTTATTTTTTTTTATTTTTTTGTTTAAAAAAAGCTTTTTTATGAAAGTATTGATTTCTTTTAAGGTATTTCTATAAATTAAAAATCTGCGCAAAGAAAAACTATTATTTCTTTGATTAAAGTCTTAATATCTCTTATTCTTACAAATTCATTTACTCCATGTGTATTTGAAATTGCAGATTCTACTCCTGTAAAAATTACATCATCTGAGTTTAAAATCTGAGCAATATATCCCATATCTGACGATTCAGCAGTTCCAATTGTTTGGATATCATCCTCTTTTATATTCTCTACTAATGAAATTGTTTTTTTCCATCGTTTTATGCTTGAAGTTTCAGGATTTATTTTTAAAGGGGGATTATCATAATTAAATGTTGTATTAACTTGTAAAGCTTTGCTTTGAGCTTTTCCTCTTTCAATAGCTTCTAATAATTCCTGTTTGACTTCTTCATAGTCCTCGTCAGGAATAATTCGACGATTTATGATTAATTGGCAATATCCAGGAATAATATTTTCCTTTTCCCCGGATTTTATGATAACAAGACTGAACATTGGTCTTAAGTTTTTGTGAGTTCTCTCTCTTGGATCTCCTGGGATATCTTTGCTCCTTCGCTTTTCGACAATTTTTTTTAATTTCATAAGTTCGTTTAAGATTGGAATCATTTCTTCTAAAGCATTAATACCAAGAAAATTTCTTCCAGAATGACTACTTTTTCCTATGGTTTCAATAATAACATTTAAATCACCAGCAGTACCTATAGCAATTAAAGGAATTATTACTCCATCCATGCAAAACATAGTTCCATTGATATAACCTTTTTCTGCTAGGTAACGGACTCCTGGATATACTCCAACTTCTTCATCGGTGCAATTCAAAACTTCGATATTAAATTTCGGTCGTAGGTTTAATTTATTAATTAATTGTAATGCTAAAATCAAGCACGCCATACTGCCTTTCATATCAGCTGTGCCACGCCCATAAATTCTTCCACTTTTTGTTAATGTAGCTTCAAAAGGATGATAACGCCATTTTTTCTCTCCTTTATCAAATGCAGGAACAACATCCATATGTCCATAAAAAGTGATAAAAGCTTTCTGATTATAGTCTTTAGTAGCAACAAGATTTATTCGAGGGCCATTTAGAGGATAAGGAATCTGTTTAATAATTTCTTCTGGAACTATTATTTCTCTCAGTGAAAATCCTAATTCTCTAAAATATGGTGAAATGGCGTCGATATATTCTCGATAGGAATTACCAGGAGGTACAGATGTATCAATTCTAATTAATGTTCTCATTAATTCCATGATACAATCCAAATCTAGACTTTCCACAGCCTCAAGAATTTTATTTAGATTAACCATTTTTCCAATAATATTGTATTTTTGTTACTTAGAATAAAGTTGAATATTATAAAATTTGCTCCAAAAACAAGATATAATAAATTATTAAGGATCTTTAATAGTAAAGTAATGAGAATTTACCATAATAATATTCGACCACATTTCTTACATGTTCCTTCATTAATTTGTGAATTAAGACAATTTTCATGGTATGTGGCCTTACAAGTTTGACACATATAAATTTTTCCCTTATATTCAGTAAAATCGTATCCACAATAAATACATTCAATAGTATAGGAGAAATTAGGGCTATTCACATTTGCTTCAGTTATTTGGGAGGTTTCTGTTAAACTACTCCCTCCAGTAGCAGGTGTTAAGTAATTAGTTTGTTGAGGTGGTGATACCCATTGTTCTTCTAAGGGAGGTTGATATTGTTGGTGAGGTTGAGGCGATTGCCAATTAGAAACATATCCAGGAGTTGGTTTTTTTGAAATTCCCATTTTTTGGGATACTTTCTCATCTAAAATGTTTGTTAAAATTAGAGCAGAGGCATATTTACCTTTAGCTCCACCTTTCTGTAAATGGGTATGGCTAATCATGTGGATTACCCGCCCCCCTACTTTTCCATAATCAAACTCTACAAGTACAGGGGATTCTCCCCATTTATTTTGAATTTCCCATGAGCCAATTAGCACTCTTACGGCTTGATTGTTTATAATTTGTATTGGAAAAGATCGTGTTTCCAACCACCAACGAAATTCACTTTTCTTTGTTTTTTTAGTAGTCTGTTTTTGCCACTTACTTTGTTGAATTTCACTTAATACTCCCTCTAAAAATGGGTGATTTGGTTCAATAATTTGACATGCAACAACAGCATCGGCGGTTTTTGCGTGATTCCAACGTATGTAGCCAGGAAAAATATTTTCAATTATACTTCGTATAGCCCAATCAGTTGTGATTAGCCATCCTCCATTCATTACAAAATTTCTAATTTTAGGATGAGAGGCACTTGGGACATCACTACCAGGACATCCTATAAGTATAACATCGTACTGAGACAAATCTTCTTTCATAATTTCTTTTTCTCTGATTACCTTCTTTAACGATGCATACATATGCTCAATCACCTTTTTAGGTTTTTCATATTTTCCACTTACGGCAAGGATTTTTCCGTGTTTTTCAACAGCTTGCACAACATCTTTTTTATTCAATGCTTCCATTTTACGTTTCTTTACTTCTGAATAGAGATCTTTCCAACTCATTTAACCAGCCTTTAAATAAAGTTATAAGGAATTTAGTGTTATTTTATAATTATTATAATTGAATTAATATTTATATTTTGATTAGGAGGGATAATTTTGCTAAATTTAAAAGATTTAGGACAACCTTCCGAATTTTGGGAATATTTTGAAAAAATTTCTAAAATCCCTCGATGTTCTGGGCATGAAGATAAAATAAGAATTTTTATAAAGGAAGAAGCAGAGAGATTGGGTTTCAAGACTAAGACTGATACGGGAGGAAATCTAATAATAATAATTCCAGCAAAATCAAAAAAAAAATCAAAAGGAGTTTTACAATGCCATATGGATATGGTATGTGAAAAGAATGAATCTACCATCCATGATTTTTCAAAAGATCCATTGAAATTAAAAATTGAAGAAATTACAAATGAGAAATGGCTTACGGCTGAGGGGACTACTCTAGGAGCTGATAATGGTGTAGGGATATGTTATTTATTAACTCTAATGAGAAAGATTCATAAGAAGGAATTAGATTTTGATATATTGGAGCTATATTTATTATTTACTGTTGATGAAGAACGAGGTTTAAGAGGAGCATTCGAAATCGATGAGAAATTTATAGAGGGAAATTTTTTAATTAATCTCGATTCTGAAGAAGATAATGCTGTAACTATTGGTTGTGCTGGTGGGATTGTTACAATATATGAAATCAAAACAGAGAAAATAGATTTAAATCAAATCAATGAAACGTTCATACCGTTAAAAGTTTTTATTTCGGGCTTATTAGGAGGACACTCAGGAGTTGATATTCATCTAGGTCGAGGAAATGCCCTAAAAATTATTAGTCAAATTCTTTGGAGAATAAACAATAAATTTTCGATTCGAATTTGCTCTATCGACGGAGGTAATAGAACTAATGCAATTCCAAGAGAAGTGAGCACTGTTTTTTATATTGAGAAGAAAAAATATTTGGAAATATCAAATTTTATTAGATATCTTTTTAATGAGATTAAAGTAGTGTTTGAAAGTATTGAACCGGACTTACAAATATCAATTGATAAGTTGGAAAATTTCTCTGACATTAAGGTCCTTACAAAGGAAGTTCAAGAGGAGTTATTAAACGTTATGTATTTAATGCCCTGTGGTCCTCTCTCTATGCATCCCCGAATCAAAGATTTAGTATTTAATTCAACAAATTTTGCTGTAATTAAGACTAAAAAAGAGTATATTGAAATTAAATTGAGTCAAAGAAGTCTAAGTGAATATTTTAAAAATGTAATTTGGGAGAAAGTGAAAACTTTGTTTAATTTAAGTAATTTAAAAATAAATCTCTTTATTGATAGTGATTATCCCGGGTGGATACCAAATTTTGAATCGACACTTCTATCAAAATGTAAAGAAGTCTATAAGGATCTGTTTAATGAAGAAATGGAAATTAAGGCTATTCATGCTGGTTTAGAGTGTGGAATTCTAAAAAAAAAGTTTCCTCAAATGGAAATGATTTCAATTGGCCCTACAAGTGAAGGTGGACATTCACCAGATGAGCGCTTACTTATTAAATCTGTTGAAAAAGTTTGGAAATTATTAACTTTATTACTTGAAAAGTTAAGTTAAGATATAATAGTTTATAAAAAACTATTTAAAAAAATTAATAAATTTAATTTAATAATTATACAATAGTTTATGCAAAAAGATACGACTAAGAAAGAGGAAATTATAGGTTCTGAAACATTTATGGAAAAAATTAGAAGCAGAACACCTTGGATTTTTGGAAATTCATTAAGAAAACCAAAAATTAGTTTTCCTAAATTTAGACTTCCAAAAATTTCTCTTCCTATGCCATCAAGATCATTAAGTATGGTAATTATCTTAATAGCATTGTTTATTCTTCAGACAGGTGTAGTTTATTTAATAGTTCGAGAACCTCCGGCACTAGGGGCAACTCAGAGGGGTGATCCTATTTTTATCTTCGTTGGTATTCATGAGAGTTTCATTATTGAAGGTATTGTTGCATCAATTTTAATTTTTTTTTGCTCCATGGGATTTATAATGCTATATCAAGCATCTAAATTTGTTTATAACAAAAAGATGGCAGTATGGATTTTAGTAATTGGAGTAATAATGATAATTATAACATTTATAATGCTTCAATATATAATATCCGTAAAAGTGGGGGAACTTTCGCAGTAATTAGAAAAAAATCAGTTTTAATCGACTTTACATATTTTTAATTCATCATAATCCACGAGTACCTTATATAAACCTTTCAATTTCTTATCAAGTCCAGGATCTCTAGTATCTATCCTTAGTATCTGATTGGGAATATTATTCAATTTATATTTGGTACAAACAATAATTAAATTTTTTATGCTTACAGTTCTCAATACTTTTGATGAGAATTGTAAATTACCTCTTCCGAAAAGAAATCCTTGGCGACCAGTTAAAGATATAATAATTTTAACTTTTTTTTTATCAATAAAGTCAAGGATTTGTCTCTCATTTAAATCATGAGCGATGATTTTCTTATTTAATAATAAATCTATCCCTAAGAGCGTTTTTTTTTGATTTAAATGATCTGTAATCGCTTTTATGGTAGTTCCTGGACCTAACAAATAATAGACCTCTTTTTCAAGAATTTCAATAATTCTTTTCGCTATTCTTTCTTGATTACTTAAATCTGAAGCAGGAGTACCAATCTTAGAGGGTTGAGAACAATCTGGAACGTAAGGGGTCAACATATATCCATATAATTTTGAAATTAAATTTCCCTCTCTATATTTATTTTCGTCAATATCTAAGACCTCTGATTTTTTCAAAGGAATTTCACCATTTAAAAATTGAATAATAATTGAACTTGCTTTACTTGGATTTAAAGAAAAAACACCAGAAAAGACTTTAACTCCAGCAGGAATACCAAGGCATGGCTTTTCATTGTCAACAATTTTCAATATGTCTCGAGCAGTACCATCCCCTCCAACGAATAATATTAGACTTAAATTTTTATCATTCTTCATAATTTCTGAAGCTATTTCTGTATGTTGCGGGGTAGAATCCAAAATATCTTCCATTCTAGTGAAGATTTGATGGTTAATACAAGTGTAATCGAAATTCATTTCTTTTAAAACAGTCTCACCCATTATTCCAGGACAAGTTAAGAATCTTAAATTAGACTTTATTGATTTCAATTCCTTTAATACTTCTCTTGCTCGATTGATGGAGTTAGGTTGAGCTCCTAATTCAATGGCTTTTAGTAAAATATCTTGTCCATCAGTGCCCTTCAATCCAACAGCCCCACCCATCCCTGAGATGGGATTTATTATTAGCCCTAAAATAAATTTATCAAGTGTTTCCATAGAGACTCACTAAAAAAAAAAAGAAAAAGAAATTTAGTAAATAAGAGAACAATTCTTAATTAATTATATTTTTTACCCAACAAATGAATTATATGCGGCTTCGTCTAACAAGTTCCCTTTTTCAGCATCCCAATTTGATGGCTCGATTTTAAACAGCCAGGCAGCAAAAGCATCTTCATTAATTTTTTCTGGTTCATCCATTAAATCTGAATTTACTTCAATTACATTGCCGCTTACTGGCGAATAAATGTCGCCTACTGCTTTACTTGATTCAACTGTGCAATCAATTGGATCGCTTGATGGTTCATCTCCATCCATTTTTACTTGTTCAAGCTCAGCACCTTCAAGCCCTTCTACATCAACAAAACTAATTTCTCCAAGCTGTTCTGCAGCATAAGGTGTGATTCCAACCATTTTTGTCCCATCATCAAACCATTGATGTGTTTTAGTAAACCATTTGGTCATATTTATCTAACTCTTTTTTAATTAATTTATAAATTACAATAATATTGAATTAAATAGTATGTTTTTATTAATTAAGGTAATAATTTAAAATTTTATTATTAAGTTTCTTAATTAGATTAATTACAAAATATGGATTCTAATCTTAAGGATCAACTAAATTTCTATACCGAATTTAAGGATTGGTTTTTTCAAATAACTCATGATTTTAAATTTGACTATAAAAAGGAATATGAAGCCCGCGATTACTTATCCCGTATCTTTTCGAAGAAAGATCAAAATTGGAAATTAAATAGCGTTTTGAATTTGTTTAAAGAAAGAATTTTATCAAAAACGACAATATTAATCTATGGATGTGGCCCATCCTTAGAAAATACAATCAATTTAATTTTGAAAAAAAAAGGGGTGAATTTTTTCGAAAATTTCATTAATTTAGCTGCCGACGGTGCTTCAATCCTATTAAGAGAAAGAGGTATTCAAATAGATGCAATCTTTACAGACTTAGATGGAATTACTAAAAATGAATTTCATTATGCTAGTTTTAATATAGTTCATGCTCACGGAGATAATATAGAAAAATTAAAATTTTTTGAAGATGAAATATTAAAATTTGAAAATGTTATAGGAACAACCCAAATTGAACCGGTCAGAAGTTTAATAAATCCAGGAGGATTTACAGATGGAGATCGAATTCTATATTTTTTACGTACTTTATTATCTCCATTTCATAAATTATTTCTTATAGGAATGGATTTTGGAAGTGTTCTTGGTAAATATTCAAAATTAGATACAAAAAAAAACCAAGAAGCGAGTTTAATCAAACAAAAAAAACTTCAATATGCAAAAAAATTACTAAAATGGCTTAAAAACAAAATACAAAATGATCTTTACTTCGTTAATTCAGAGACTATTATAAAAGATTTTATAAATCTTTCAATAGAGGAATTTTTAAATATTTTTCATCCCCAATTCTAGAATTTATAATCTTGAATTCCTGTAGCAGCTATTTTGTAGAGTAATCTTTTTTCAGGAAGAATAAGAGAATTTACTATATGAGCATATCTTTTATTTTCACCTTTATAATCCAAATGAATATATTCTGAGAAAAAATGATTTAATAATTGATTACCAATAGGTACCACCGGAATTGAAGTTCCTACTGTAAAAGTTGAGGTAACTTGTGCTGTTGCTATTGTAATTAGTTTAAATTTTTTTGTAAGCTCATTAACCTTCTTTAAAATCTTTAAAAAGGTCTTTTTAGCTGTATTGGAAGAAATCTTTTTATCAGCTAACTCAGAATTATAATGATTATTTATAGTATCAATAATGAGTATGCTCATATAGTTTAAATCGATAATATTTTCAAGTTCATCTAATACCAGTAATAAGGCAGAATTACTCATTATTTTAGATATTAAGATCTTTTTAAGAATTTTTTTATCATCAACGTTGGAAGTTTTTATTAGTTCTTTCAACCGTTCTGGGCGGAAAGTATTTTCTGTATCAAAATAATAGATAAATTGTTTATTCTTTTTTGATGGGATTATGTTAAATTTTGAGAATTGATTATAAGCTTGAACACATAATTGATGACATAATTGTGTTTTTCCAGTTTTATTTGCTCCAAAGATCAAATATTTCTTGCCTAAGCGAAATCCTCCTCCTAATACTTCATCAAATTTATTTGCTCCTGAGGATAATAAAAAATCTTGATTTTTTTCTTTTTCAAATTGTTTAATAAATTTACTTATATTAACTATTTGATCATCTTTTATCTTTAGTAATTCACTTATAACCATTAGTTATAATTAATTTCTTTATTAGTTTAAATGCAATTAATAACTAGTCATTTAAAAAATAACGATTAAATTATAATAAGTATTAACAAAAACAAAAAATTAATTTTAAAATATTCATAAAGTTAAAATTATAATACCTTTAATTTTAGTGTTTTAAATTAATATATTGAGATAATCATTCATAATTATTAAAATGGCAAAAAAGAAGAGGGAAGTTTGTCCCTACTGCGGCAAAAGTTTTGCATATTTATCTCGTCATAAATGTAAAATAAAAGAACATGTTGAGGGACCTTTAGAGGAGAAATCTGATGTTGAAAGAAGAATTGAAAGAATAGAAGAAAAAAAGAAAGAATTCAATCGAACTTTAAGAAAAGATGAGAAATTGATATTAAATATAATTAATCGTGAAAAAGATATATTTTTTGACAGATTATTGGAACTAAGTAATAAAAAACGAAATGATTTAGAAGAAATATTGGAATTATTAGCATTACAATCAAAGATAAAAATGAAACGAGAATTAGTTGATGCCTCATGGACAAAGCATATTTATTCAATTGAGGAAATCGATATAAAAGTAAAGGATTTGAAAATTGATAAAAGAAGAGAAGATTTTATTTGGAATATGTTTTCTAGACAGCCATGTTTTATTTGTCCTTTTCAAGATAAATGTAATGAAACTAATTTAGATCAATTTAATCCACAACATTGTCCATGGTTAACGGAATGGATCGAACTATCATCAAAAGGTGAAGAATATAATATAAATTTTGATGAAGTAGAATCACGATTGCAGGATATTTAATTTCACCTTTTGTAAACCAATTAAAAATATTTCATTACTTTTTTTCTTAGAAGATTTTGGCTTATAAGATTTTAAAATTCTAAATATAGAATTCATTTCTTTGGTAAATTTATTAAAATCAGACCCTTGAAATACTTTAATTACCATATTACCTTTAAATTTAAGATTTTTTTTTGCGATATCTAGTATTTTATAGCAAAGGTTAAGTTGTTTTAAATGATCTGTAAATCTATTTCCAGTTTTATTTATTGATGCATCTGATAAGAGTAAATCTATTTCACTATGAAAGTATAAATCAATTTGTTCCTGAAGTTCTGGTTTAGTTATATCAAATTTTATTATTTTAATATTCTCAATTGGAGATACATTCTTAATATCAACTCCCATTATTTTATAGTGATCTCGGTGATAATATTCATCTTCATATTTATCTAAATTTCCTTTAACATACATCTTTACTACTTGTAACCATGAACCGGGAGCAGATCCTAAATCTAATACATAAAATGCCCTCTTAAAAATATTAAACTTATTTTGAATATCTAACAATTTATATGCAGATCTTGCGCGATATCCTTCCTTTTTAGCTTGTTTATAGTAAGATTCTTTTTTATGTAATTCTCTATTTTTTGCCATTTCACTTCAAATATCTATTTTTGCATTTTAACTAAAATATTTTTAATTGTGTTTAAATCCAAATTACTCTTTATAGATAAAAAATCAAAATGAGTCCTCGAACCTTGATATCCTTTTTCTTTAATTAGGCTAATAATATCTTTGGTTTTTGGAACAGAGGTGAGCTTTAATTGTTGACATAATTTATGAATGTTATAGTATGAAACAGGCATGTTAATTTCTTCAATAGCGAAAGTTAAGAGTTTTTCTATTCTATTTTTATTATGAAATGTAGAATTTTTATTTAAAGCGAGTAGTTCTTTAATAAAATTAATATCGTGAATTTTTTCAATCCATAAGGGCCCTGCATAATCTAGATTTTCTTTATTATCACATACAGGACATACATTGGGTAAAATTAAAATATTATTTCTAAAAGCTGAGCGATATCCACAATTCCTACAATGTATAAGATATCCATAATTTTGGAAAAATTTTGAAATTTTTTTTTCATTCCTGAATGATAAGCAGAAAATTCTTATAAAATGACCTGAGTAGAAAGTTAATAGTGGAAATATTCCCATCTTATTTATATTTGCTATTCGAGAAATGAAGTATATTAATATACGCCCTCCAATTTCCTTACAATACTCATTATGGAGGGGTTTAGCTAAATATTTCCTAATACATGCATTGGGTCGTACTCCAAATAAAACCGCTGTGTCTGTGGCAGTAATACACATCAAACCATTTACTTTTTGTATTGCTTTGAAAGCAGAGTCTATATAAAGATTTGGGGTTCCAAAGGGATCAATAGAAATTACATTTGGCTTTTTCCTTTTTTCACTTGAAAGTATACATGTACTATTTGCGATTTCAGAGAAAAGGAGGTTCGCATCTTTTTCTGATATTTCTATTTGAATAGGGCTTTTATCAAAATTATTTAATTTAAGATTTTTTTTAATAAGTTTAACGGCAACAGGATTAATATCATTTATAAAAATTTTTTTAATATTATTACACTCTTTTAACATTCTAATGGAACTTATTCCTGAAGCAGCCATAGAATCTATGATTATAAGTTCATTTTGTTTATAGAGATTTTTGTAAGCATTAATAGCTAAAGTTGTAATATCGCGATTAATCTCCATTTGTTTATTATAAAAAACATTCATTCCCTTCGAAGGAACCGATTCCTTATCAACAATATGAATGTAAAATTCTGCTAAACCTTCTTTAATTAAAGTTAGATCATCTTTTTCCATTGTTCTATATTAAATAAAGATAAAGATAAGATTAAATTATGGAAACTTTTTAGCAATACTAAGTTATGATATGTAGAATACAATTTCTTGTAAATATTAATCAAATCCATATTCTCTCAAAATTGAAGTGAATTCAATTATTTCATTTTCAGGATATTTAGTTAAGATGAATTTTCTCTCATTTAATTTTCTAGTTTTGGTGATTTTTAAATTATAATTTACCCAAAATTCTATAACTTTTCCACCACTTTGAACTTCGATTAGTTGATCATCAAATTTTTTTCTACTTGCTTCATTTACTACTAAGATTTCGATATTATATGTCTCATTTAAATACATTAAATTTGCTAAAATTTGATTCAATTGATAATTTAAATTGTAATTCTTTTCTTTCTTATCGGTGTTTAACTCTAATCTGTATAACTCAGTAATTGAATCAATAACTATTAATTTTAATTGGTCATTTTTATTATCTATATCATTTAAAATTAAAAATTCTAAATTAAACACAATATTATTTAAATCTTCAAAATCTATAGGCTTAATAATTATAATCCTATCAAGAATTCCTTCTGAATCCTTAGATAGATTAAAAATTTTTTCTGAAGGTAAATTGGGTTTCGTATAAATATAAACAACTTTTTTTTTATCTTTTATGGTATTTATAACTGTTTGTAAAACAAATGTTGTTTTTCCAACACCATAATTTCCCCAGACAGAAAAAATCCCTTTATAATTATCAAAATTTCTTAAAAATGCATTTAATTCAAATATTGGGAATTTCATTTGATTAAAAATTTTTAATTTTTATAATTAATTAATATTTATAAGTTGGAAAGAAAAATTTTTGTCTTAACCGAGGATATGTCTTTTTTTTTTCGGTTAAATAAGGAATTAAACCACCGAAATATTACATTTAAAATTCTAAATATTGGAAATAAAATTCCAGAGTTTGGAGCTTTAGTTTTAACCACATGTGAAGAATTTAAAAAATATAATCTAAATAATCTCAAAACTAAAATTCTTGCGTATGATAAAAATGAAAATTTTGAGAAATTCATGATAAAGTTTATTGCAGCATATAAAATCGGCTATAAAGATAGGTATTCGGAACTAACCTTTTCAATCGATCCCGGAACTAAACATATAGGATTAGTTGTTTTCTTAGATGATTACTTTTTAATTTCTCATACCATTTATGATAAAGAAGAATTAATAAAAAAACTCAAGAAATATATAGAATTTCTTCAAAATGATGACCAGAGTTCATTAAAATTGCACTTTAAGTTAGGAAGAGGAGTAGTTCCAATAACTCTCAATTTGGTTTCCAAAATCTTTAACATTCCTAAGTATAGAAAAATTCCTCAAATTCTTTTAATCGATGAAAGTAAATCTTCAAAAATTAAATTATGTGATAGAGCCGGGAAAAAGATTCCAAAAGATGAAGCTTCGGCTTTGATTTTAGCTTTGAGAGATGGAATCGAGGTGAATGAAACTAATTATATAAAAATATATGATCAGATTAAATCAAAAAAACTAAGGACAAACGCTTTTAAGAAAGAAAATTTTGATAACAATAATGAATTAACGTTAAATTTAAGAGAAATAGCTGAAAAAGTATTAAATGATGAACTGTCTCTTAGTAAATCCATACAAATGATAAAAGAGATTAAAAAACCATTAAATTAAGAAAAAATCAACAATAAAGATAAAAAAAACTATATTTTCAATTAATTTTAATTATCAATAAAATGACCTCTTGAAATTTTTATGAAGAGAATAAAAGGCATAGATACAATTCGCGGTTTAAGCATTTTTTTCATGTGTTTTCACATCGTTCAATGGTGGATAAGACCCGAAGACTACGAAGAAGTATTTTACTTAGTTGTAGGAATTGTTGGTGAAATAGCAGCTTCAGGATTATTATTTATTTCAGGAGTAAGTGCGGTAATGTTATATAGAAACAGACTTGCTAAAGCTAAAATCTCAGATGCGTACAGTATAGAACAAGTAAAAAATGAATACCTATTTCGAGCTTTAATCATACTAATTATAGCTTTTATATTTAATAGTATTATAGCAATCGGAACACTAAATCCTTTGGATATTTGGAAATGGTTTATACCACTAACAATTGGCCTTTCATTACTATTGGCATTTCCGCTTTTAAAAACTTCAAAATCTTTCAGAATATTATTAGCATTAATTCTTTGGATAATACATTATTATCTTCTTGCAGTTCTTTCTCCTCATCAAGGACAGTTAAACATTTTTGGAATATTATATTATATTTTTTACAATTCGATAGATGTACACCCTTTAATATATTATTTCAGCTTCTTTTTAATAGGAACAGTTATAGCAGATATAATTCTCGATATATTTCTCAAAGATAATCAAGAAGAGAGAAGATTGGATTTGAAAAATAAATTTGTTTTTCCATCATTAATAATAGGACCAATTTTAGTATTAATTGGAGTCTTATTTCGTTTTCCTGATTTTTTAATACATATCACGTTTTCATCAACTGTTTATACACTAGGTGTATTTTTAACTATAATGTCGGTATCCTTAATCATTCAAGAGTTCGAAGTTATTAAATTACAAAAAAACTATAGGTTTTTTTATTTTTACTCTTATTATTCCTTAACTGTCTTTTTTTCACATTATTTATTATATTTCATATTTTTAGAGCAATTAAATGCAGTTAACATTTGGATCGCTGTAGTTGTAACATTTATATTATTAACTCTGTTAATTAGAGTTATTTATAAAAAATTTGGACCAAAAGCTTCTTTAAAGGTACAAATTGGCAGAATATCAGGGATTTTAGCGAGACGGGTGGAGGCTAAAAAAAGAAATAGATCAATCTAGACTAAAAATCTTTTCATAAAAGTAATATTCGTCTTTTTTGATCCATTAGTTTATTCAATAGTAATAACAGCTGGTTTTTTATAGAAAGCGTGGTTTTCTTATATGGTATAAAATTAATTTTTTGTAAAATAATTTAGCAAACGGCTTTAATAAAAGAATAGATAAAAAGATGAGGCTCAAGCTTAAATATTTACATTGTTGGAAAAAGAAATTTAATGAAAGAAAGAATTGATATTTTATTAGTAGAAAGAAATTTGGCTGATAGTAGGACTAAAGCACAATGGCTAATAAAAAATGGTTATGTATTAGTCAATAAAAAGCAAATCATTAAGCCTAGTAAAAGAATAGAAAATACTCTTGAAATTCAGGTGACACAAAGTTATCCTTATGTTGGACGCGGAGGACTGAAATTAAAAGCCGCAATAAAGGAATTTTCAATTTCTGTTAAAGGGAAGATTTGTGCTGATATAGGATCTTCCGTTGGAGGATTTACAGATTGTTTAATAAAGAATGGAGCCTTGAAAGTATATGCGATTGATACAGCAACAGATTTACTTCACCCTTCACTACGGTGCGAAAAGATGAAGGAGAAGATAATTCCATTATTAGGAGTAGATGCCCGTAATTTAATTCCTATTGAAGAGTTAGTAGATATTTGTACGATTGATATGACATTTACCTCATTAAGAGTAGTTTTACCAAAAGTAAAAAGAATCCTCAAAAAAAATGGTGATATTATCGCATTAGTAAAGCCTATTTTTGAAACAGAATTCTATAATAAACATAGGTTTGATATTATAAAAGATACAAACCACCTTTTTCAAATTCTTAATGAACTAATTCAATGGATTATAGAAAATCATTTTTTTCCAAATGGAATCATTAAATCACCCATTTTAGGCAAAGAGGGGTCAATAGAATTTTTTATTCATCTAAAATTAAAAAAACCTAATTTATATTTCAATCCTAAAAAAATGATAAAAGACATTTTAAAATGAAATTATTTACGAAAAAACTAATTATCATTGTTTTTAGATAAAGTATCATTTTTTAGGGTAATTATTGAACACTTTACCCCATTCTGTTTGGTAAAATTTCTTAATTCTTCGTTTTCCAATAGTGGGGTACCATAACATATCATGATAAATCATGGAAGCATAAGTAGGTCCTAGAAAGAAGAGTTCATTTTTGAATAGAGGATAGAGAAATTGTAAAGATCCTTTGCGTACCATTTGATCACCCCAAATAACTATACTGCGTTTAACATTAAAATTCCAATTTATATTAGATATATCTTCACCTATAATTTCAATTTGGTCGATATCTCCACATCCAAGACCTTCTTCATGAGCCATTCTTATTGCGGGTAATTTTAAAGGGTCAAATCCCATTATTTTAGCAACGATTGTATCTATTGCAACTTGATCATACCCTGCAAGAATATAATTTTTAATACGAGGTATCATTGTTCTTGGTCCTGCTCCATCTCCGCACACTGTCCCATCTACAATTGCAAGTATACTTGGATGAATTTGTTTTTGAATAATCAGTAAATCTACTAACACTTCAGACATATATTGATGTGAAAAATGTCTTCTTTTTGTTAAGAGCCCTCCAAAAGCATTTTTCATAGCACAGGTTATACCCCCATGCTTCAATTCTCCAGTAGTCTTTTTTAATGAACCACCAACAGCGCCAGTATGTCCATGAGTTTTTATTGTTGGCAAATGTATTATTGGCTTCCCTACATAAAACTTAGGAATAGAAAAACCCTCTGGAAATATTTTAGAATCTAAAACATGGAGCTTCATATTTTTTAGTGTAAGAAATTTCGATCTTAAAGATTCATATGGAACAAAGGGGATTCGAGTTAAGGGTACAAACCATACTCCATATTTCTTGAAAATTGGTCCCCACTTATTTCCCTTTAATCCTTTCTCAATATTAGTAACTACTGTTCGATTTTCCGCTGTAAATAAGTTTCTAGGGTTAAAACCATCATCAATCATTGATTTTAATACTCCCTCTACCTGCCAGGGGGGACTAGAACATGCAGGGAAGAATTTTGACCAACTAAGATTTAATTTGATAATAATTTTTTCATTTTTCTTAAAATGGTTCTTGTAATCTGCTAGCTGCATTAGTCTTTTATAATCGTAAAAGACTGTTTTAGGTGATGTTTTAATTATATAGATTTTAGAATTTTTTAGTGTCATTACCTAATAGAAATTATAATCCTTTAACTTAATTGCGAAATATTGATAGTTTAAATAATAACCATTAAACGAGTTTTTAATCATAAAAAATTAAATGAAAAATTTAGAAAATTTAATAGAAAAGAGAGTTAATCTGAAATGAATTTCATTCCTTCATAAGATTTCTTCTCTTGTTTTAGTGGTAAACAATACATATAATGATCTCCACCAAGATATATCTTTTTAGGACTTTCTATACCACAATTGTTGTGTTTATCTTTTTCAGGGCATCTAGGATGAAAAGCACATCCTGAAGGGGGGTTAATTGGGCTGGGAACGTCGCCTTCTAATATAATTCTTTCCTTTTTCGAAGAAGGATCGAATGTTGGTCTTGCAGACAATAAGGCTTTAGAATATGGATGTGTTGGATTGTAAAAAACTTCATCAATCTTCCCTTCTTCTACAAATTTGCCTAAATACATTACTGCGATTCTATCAGCTATGTGTTGTACCACACTTAAATCGTGAGTAATAAAAAGAAAGGATAAATCAAATTTAACCTGAAGATCTTTTAATAAATTCAAAATTTGTGCTTGAACAGATACATCTAGAGCAGATGTAGGTTCATCCAAAATAATTATTTCAGGATTGCATGCGAGAGCTCTAGCTATTACAATTCTTTGTTTTTGGCCCCCTGAAAATTCATGAGGATATCGATCCAAGTGCTCCGCTTTCATAGATACCGTTTCTAAAAGTTCGAGAACCCGTTTACGTTTATCTCTCCTTTTAGTTATACCTTGCAGAATACGAAGAGGTTCACCGATAATATCAACTATTTTCCAACGTGGATTTAATGAAGCATCAGGATCTTGAAACACAATTTGAATCTTTTTACGAAGTTCCTTAGTAAACGGATTAAATTTATTTAAGGCTCTATTAAAACTTTTTTTTGTTGTTATTACAACACTATGTTGAAATGTTTTGTTAACATTCGGCGGCAATCTACCTAAAACTAAAAGAGAGAGGAAGAAAGAAGAGAGAGACGCAAAAGAAAGAGAGATAGAGACGGGAACAAAAGAGGGGGAGAGAAAGGGAGAAGAGATTGAGAGAGAAAGAGAGAAGACAGAAAGAGTGAGAGATAGAAATAGAAAAGATAGAGAATGAAAAACTTTATGAATATTATGGTAGAATTTCTTTATATGTGGTTGCATCCTTAACAACAATCTTAAAAATATTTTAAAAGCAATTAAAATTGCTGGATAAAGTCGAAGGTATTTTAACTTGCCTCTTTCCTTTTTTTCAATTGGTTTAGTCATTCCCTGAACGATTCTTTGATTCTTGTAAAAAATTTCCCCCGATGTTGCTCTAACTAGATTTAGAATTGTATTTCCGATTGTTGTTTTACCACATCCACTTTCTCCAACTAATCCTAGAGTCTCTCTTTTATAAAGGTTAAAAGTCACACCATCTACAGCCTTAACTTCTCCAATTTTACGCTTAAAAAGTCCACCGAGAATGGGATAATAAGTTTTAAGATCCTTTACAGAAAGAATAACTTCTCGTTTTTTTTTGGGGCTTATTATTTTTTCTTTTACAAGAGTCATTTTTTAATTTTCCTTTAAAATTAGGTCTCTATAATATTATATTTTAGATGTTTTTTTAAGTTCACCTTCTACCCATTGATATTTTGGTGAATT
The DNA here is from genome assembly GCA_048938005.1 of Promethearchaeota archaeon. Taxonomy (GTDB): domain Archaea; phylum Asgardarchaeota; class Lokiarchaeia; order Sigyniarchaeales; family SOKP01; genus Loki-b32. The sequence continues at coordinate 143,833 of JBHLMQ010000001.1, forward strand.
TTTATATTTGTCATCGAAAAGATGACATGCTACATAATATTTATCTCCAATTTTTAGAAATCGTGGTTTTATTTTATCACAAACTTCCATCCGATAATCACATCTTGGATGGAATCTACATCCTGATGGAGGGTAAATTAAGTTTGGAACCATTCCTCGAATAGTTTGTAGCTCTTGATCTCTCTTTTCTATACTTGGAATTGCTCCAATCAGCCCCTGAGTATAAGGATGGCGTGGATTTTTAAATAATTCATCAGCAGTTGCATACTCTACGATATTTCCGCTGTACATAACTGCTACCCTATCACATATTTCTGCGATAATTCCTAAATCATGTGTAATTAAAAGAATAGATGTTTTGATTCTTTTTTTCAATTCTTTCATTAAATCAAGAATCTGAGCTTGAATAGTTACATCTAAGGCTGTTGTGGGTTCATCAGCAATTAAAAGTAACGGATTGCATGAAAGCGCCATCGCAATCATTACACGCTGTCTCATCCCACCGCTTAATTCATGGGGGTATCTTTTCAAAATTCCTTTTGCATCCGCAATACCCACTTCCTCTATTACTTTTTCCGATTTTTCTAATGCGATCTGTTTTAAAGTTGGTTTATTTTCTATTTTTCCTTTAAGTTCTTTAATTTTTTTCTTAATTTCTTTTTGTTCTTCTTTTGTCCTTCTATCATCTTTTTCTTTTAATCCGTTTTCTAAATCTTTTACCTCTTGACTTATCTTTTTCCTATTCAAAAGCCTCTCTTCTAAGATTTCCTTAAGTAAATCTAGTTGGTGTAATAAGAATACTTCTAACATCTGCTTACCAACTGTAAAGACAGGATTAAGTGAATTTAAAGGATCCTGAAAAATCATGGTAATATCCTTACCACGATATTCCCTCATTTGTTCGTCGGATAACTCCAACAGGTTTATATTGTTAAATTTTATATATCCATCAATAATTTTTCCAGGAGATCTTACAAGACGTAATATCGAAAGAGCTGTAACAGATTTTCCGCAACCTGTTTCACCGACTAGGCCTAGTACCTCATCTTCATAGATATCAAATGTAATACCATCAACTGCTTTAACAATTCCCTCTTCAGTATAAAAATATGTTTTAAGGTTGTTAATTTCAACTAGGAGATTAGAAGACCTTTCTATTAAAGAATTTAATCTTAAGGTTTCGTGATTTTCAATTAATTCATTTTTTTTAGTCAGATTCATTTTCCCTTTTTCTCATCAATTCTATGAAATGTTTTTTACGTAATAAGAATATTACAGGTTTCTCAATCTTGGATCCAAAGCATCTCTAAGTCCATCGCCAACTAACATAAAGCCCAATACAGCTATTAAGATCATGAACCCCGGCCAGAAGGGTGCCCATGGTGCATCGATATAATGAAGCCTAGCCGTAGAGATATCATTACCCCACTCGATTAAATAAGGATCTTTATAACCCAAAAAGCTAAGCCCTGCTAAGCTTAATATAACACCCCCAATATCGAACGTGAATGATATTATGATTGGCTGTATAGTGTTTGGAAGTATGTGCCTAAACATTATTCTAAAATTTCCTGCCCCCGATGCTCTTGCTGCTTGTATATATGGCAATTCTCGGGCTTGCATTACTGATCCTCTAATTAAACGTGCATAAAAAGGAACACCGAGAATTCCATAGGCTAACATTATATAAGTCATATCATATTCTCCACTTCTTGCTAGAATTGAAACAAATACTAAAGCAAGAATCAGTGCTGGAAATGCGAGAAAAATATCTGCTATTCTCATTATTAATGAATCGACCCATCCTCCAAAATAACCTGCAATAACGCCAAAGATTATACCAAAAGAAACACTAAATAATATAGCTGGTAGAGCGATTGTTAGAGATGATCTCGCTCCAAATATTATTCTCCCTAAGATGTCTTGTCCGAAATCTGTTGTGCCTAGAGGATGCTCTGGAGATGGTGGTTGATATACACACACTGGCATTTCTGGAGTAGTTTTACAGACACTATTTAATTCTTCATAGGAGTATGGTGAAATCCAGGGCGCAAAAACCGCAAACGTTATTAGGACAAAAACAATCACTATTCCAAGTATAGTCAATGTTGATTTCAATCTTCGTAAAAATTTCCTTTTACTTATTGTTTTTTCATATTCAACTTCCCTAAATGTGAGTTCTTCTAATCTGGAACCTGGTAATAAAAGAAATTTAAGGTTTGAGAAAAACCAAGATATTACACTTTTAGATATTTTTTCTTCTTTTTTACCTTCCATTCTTTCCAGTTCGATTTGTTCTAGAATTTTTTCTTGTCTTGTCATAATATTTTTCGCTTTAAATTTTATAAATTTTTTAATTTTTCATTAATATCTTATTCTGGGATCTATTACTGCGTAGAGCATATCAACTATTAAATTAACAAATATAAATAAAAACGCAGTAAGTAGAACAATGGCATTCAATAGCCAATAATCAACATCCCTTATGGCCCAAATTAATAGATCTCCCATTCCCCATAGGCTAAAAGTCGTTTCGGTAAGAACAGCGCCTCCTAATAACCCACCAAAGTTTAATCCTATGACAGTTACCGTTGGAATTAATGAGTTTCTAAGAGCATGAGAATTTATTACAGTTTTTTCTTTACATCCTTTAGCCCTTGCTGTTCTTATATAATCTTGTTCTAATACTTCAAGCATGCTTGATCGTGATTGTCTAGTAATGGATGCTAGAATTATAAATGATAAACATAATACAGGTAAGATCAAATGATATATGTAATCTATCATCAAATCAAACCGACCTGATAGCAATGAGTCAATTAATCTGAATCCTGTAAGATATGGAGGATCTGAGTTCGGACCCGATGTTTTATATCCAATTGCTGGGAATATAGGAATTTGATATGCAAAAATCCACTGAAGCGTCAGTCCTAGCCAAAATACTGGAATTGATACTCCTACTAAGGCAAGTCCTCTTATTACTGTGTCTTTAGCTTTATTTCTATGGGTTGCTGAAATAACTCCAGTTTTAATACCAACAAACGCGGCAATAATCATAGAAAATAGAGCAATATCCATAGTTCTAGGAAATCTTTTCCAAACGAGGCCCCAGACTGGAGCACCTGGAGCAACGGAAACAGAATCACCCCAATTTCCCGTAAAAATATCTCCAACATATCTAAAAAATTGTATTATTATTGGTTGGTCAAGTCCGAGTGCAACTAAGGCATCTCGATATTGTTGAGGTGTATGTCGCTCTGGTAGAACTGCCAAGACTGGATCTCCAGGCATTAATCTAGAAAGCACAAATGTCATAATTAAAATCCCAAATAATACTGGGATCATTGCGACAAGTCTCCTGATAAAATATTTAAGCATACTCATAAGCTTTCATATCTCATACTATTTGTTGATTTTTTTTAAATTTATATTTTCATTTATTGAAAAATTATTTTTAATATTTAATATTTAACTCTTAATTTATTTAATTTTACTTTTAGATTCATATTTCTGTTTAATTATTGCAGCTAAAATCGCAGAAAAAATATTGATTCCTAATAACGAAAAAATTGTAAGATATCCTCTGTAGTTAGTAAAGAATTCACCAATTTTTACAAATTCAAAACCATTTATGAACCAATACCATATCCATGATTCTATTATTATAATAAGCGTAAGCCATATACTATTCCTAATTCCATATTCAAAAAAATGTTCTCTATACGCCATAAAAAATACAATTGCAAAAAGAATAATGAAAGAAAAGAATGTTCTTCGAGAAAATAAAACTTGATATAAATATAAAATTCTAAGCCCAACTCCTTCTTCAAAATATAAACATATATATCCAAAAAATAGAAAATGAATCATTAAAACTGCAAATATAAAGTTGCCCTGTCTAGCCAGTTCAATTTTAAATTTCATGCGTTTTTCCTCAAATTAATATCTGTTACTTAATTTAAATTTTTTTTTACAAGTTAATCTTTACAATATTTTTACATGCAACATATTTTATTAATTATTTTCTAATAAAAGAATAAAAAAAAAATTATAATTATTTTTTTTAGAATTTCTTAATATTTCTATGGATTGTTTAACTCCACTGCATACTGGCTATCCAATACCTACCCATTGTGTTGCATGGAAAGCCTGATAAGCCTGCATCGTAAGCTACTACGTGAGGACCATTATAACATAAGGCCCAAGGCATAATTACTGTTAGAAGGCGCAATTGCATTTTGTCAAAAATCTGTTTTCGTGCTACAGGATCGGTTTCTTCAAGACAATCTAGCATCCAAGCATTTAATATATCATCATCGACTTGAGCACTATTAGAAGAAGATCCGGGTGTGAATAATGGGTTGATGAAATTGCTTGGATCGTTATAATCGGGTATCCAGCCAATAAAATAAAGTTCTAACTCATTCTCATATCCAGGGATGTTATATAATCTATATAGATAGTTATAGAAACTGTAACCTACAAGAGTTAGTTTGACACCAATTTCTGCTAAATTATCAGCTGCTAAAATACCGATTTGTCCTCGTACCAGATTATCTGCATTAAAGGTATAATTAAAGGTTGCGAGAGGCGGTAAAGTGCCGTTAGTATGTCTGAAAAAGTCATCATGGTCATGTACTCCGTCATTATAAAATGCAGGAACAACTCCTGCATCAACAAGGTATTGTCTTGCCTTAGTAAGATTTAATACAGGTGTAGGTTGTGTATAATTTGAGAATTGCAACCCTGCGGGGACGTAATTTTTCAATCTTGTCGCATCGCCCAGCATGATGTTATCGATTATATAGTCGTAATCCATTGCCCATGAAATTGCTCCTCTCCATGTTTGGTTAACGAATAGAGTACACATTCCCATGTATTGGGTTGCTGTCATCCAAGGTCCATATTCTAAGGTAATACCTGGTGTCATGTCCATTACAGGTCTCATGGTAGGTAAGGGAGCGTTTAGAAATTGAACATCACCTGATAACAATGCGATATTTCTGGCATTATCATCTGAGATAATAGTAAATGTTAAATCTTTGATTTGTGGCGCACCATCCCAGTAATCATCATTAGCTTCGAATGTAGCATCGACAAGAGGTTCATAAACAATAAACTTATAAGGACCAGTCCCAACTATAAATCCTGTATCATCTGCTGGAACCCTTGATGTAGCATACGCCGCATAAGCGGTAGGTGATACAATATACATTGAGTTGAAGGATAATAAATCCATGAATAATGCATATGGGTAATTTAATATAATCTTTACAACATAGGTACTAACAATTTCAGTGCCGTTAATAATTGGACAATGTTCAGTACGCGCAAATGTTGTATTGTAAGGGGCCTCATCGGGCCACACGTATAGTTCAGCTGTGTTAGCCAATCCTCCCTGTGCTGATGTAAGGGTACCTGTTACATTCAGGAAATATAGGTATCGATCGATTGAAAATTTAACGGCAGTAGCATTGAATGGTGTTCCATCATGAAATTTAACACCTTGTCTAAGAGGAACAGTAAGGTTTAAATTATCGGCACTCCAAGTAGCTGGAATTGAAGGAGATGCGAGTGCCGCTACAAAGTCTAGAGTAGGAGATGTAAGATCATATCTATATAATGGCTCAGCAACTTGATCCTCCACAGCAGCAGAAATACTATCCCAACTATCAGCGACGTCGAGGTGTCTAACTCTTGATCCTACAGCAACATTAAGATCGGTGCGCACAACACCGGGGCCTGCAGGTCCTTGCATAAAGTAAACACCAGCACCGATTCCGGCAGCCACTGCAATAATCGCGATTACTCCAATTGCTATATATTGATTTCTTTTTTCCATATTATGATCACTTAAAATTTTTAAATTTCGTTTTTTTAATTTATTAATAGATTTGGTGTTAAATATGTTTTTAAATTTGTAAACTTATAAGTTTTATCCTTTTTTTTATATTATTTTTTAAAATTCTAATAGATTTTAAAACGATTTATCAAACGCTCTACGCTAAGAAGTGGTCTTTTTTTAAATAGCGACACTAAATAAATTCTTTTATCTAAATAAATCCATCAATTTTATGGAAACTATAAATTCCAATTTGAATAAAATTCTTAATCTAAAAATTCAGAAATGGGAATAAAATGGGATTACATAATTAGGGATTTAAGATTTCAATAAGTTCATTGAAATAAAAAGAGAAAAATAAGATTATTAAGAGAATCAGAGCCGCAATTATCATCCCTTTGTCCAAGAAAGCCTTTTCCGTACTACGAGCGATTTCTGGTTTAGCTGAAGTCAAATACATATATCTCATTATTAAATAAAGTGATAGGGGTATTGTGAAAATAGAAATATATTCATAAATAGCCGCACTTCCAGGCACAGCTAAATCAAAATTGATAATCAGATAAAGTGAATAGGTCATGAATAAAGAGCCAGCAATGATTACATGAAAATAATCCAATATTTTAAGAGAATATTGATCATATACTTTTTTGTGTTCTATTGCTTTATCTTTTCCAAGGAACATTAGGTCTCCTTTCCTTTTAGCTATACTTAGGAACATAGCAATTTCAAATATAGCTAAAAACAACCAAGCAGAAATATATTCCTCTATTATTGCACATCCCGCTAATGCCCTCCATAAATATCCTATAGATAAAATTAGAATATCAATAAAAGCGTAATGTTTAAAAAGTAGATTATAAGCCTGACCTGACACGATTATTAAGATTATCATTATAATTAAGAGAAAATTTGGTATTAAAAAAATCAAGGAAAATATAATTATAGTAGTTAATAGAATTAACAATAATATAGCAAAAGATATGGGTAGCTCTCCGGAAGCGAGAGGTCTTTTTTTGATCTTTTCTGGATGCAATTTATCATTTTCAATATCTCTTATATCATTTATAATATAATTGAATGATGATGCACAACATAATAAAATGAAACCGATTATTAAATTAAGATAAAGGGATATATCGAATAATCTTTGGCTAAAAAAAATACCTACAAATATCAGTACATTTTTATAATATTGTCTTATCCGTAAAAGTTGAAAGACACTTTTAATTTTGCTTATCATTGTTAACTTTTTTGAAAGACACATTTATATTAAACTTTATTAAGTCATAATAACTCTTTTGGGTTTAAACTTCTTTAATATTTTATATCCTAAACGGCTAGAAAAGCTAGTTGATGATTTAATTTGTATCAAGGCACTGTTATATTCAAAATTTATCAATTCTAATTTATTGTAAGGAATCTTTATTTCTTTCTCAAAGATATTTTTTACAAGCATTACACCTTCATAAGTACTTTTAGTATTAGGTGGTTTTTTATAGATACTCTCAACATCAACATTTATTTTTTTAATATAACCAATTTCCAAATTATTCACTGGTTTTTTAAGAAATATATATGATTGAAGTTGTTTTTTAGATAACCATTTTATTATATCCACTTCGCTTTCTCTAAAAGCAAGGCCTCTGCTAATTGTTAAGTAAATTGTCTTTGGCCTGATTATTAATTCACTAAGAGCATATTTGATAGATTCTTCATCTTGATTTTCAAATCTGGTAAGTTTTATTTGAAAATCTTCTAATTTCTTAGCAGGAATTATATTCATACATTTATATATTTTTAGCGCTCCTTTGGTTTTTAAAAAAATTTCATGATCTTTAAAATTTTTAATTAGAAAAAGAGAATTTGGTAATTTTGTTTTCGCAATAGGTTTTTGGATTTTATTATTGTTTTGATCTAAAAAAAGATAGTATCCATTTTTATTATTTTCATCCAATTCAATATCAATTAAAATTAATGGTATATTTTTATTCAAGAAATATTGCTCATTTAAATCATATTGAATACGTGAATATAAAGATGAGTTTAAGAGGCATTTTCTAGATGTCTTTAAATCTATAATGATAAATTGATCAGGATCTACTATATCATCAATAAATTGAACATTAATTAATTTACCAATAATAAGTTCATCTGTAATTAAATTTCTAAAGATATAATCTTTTTGGATTTCAAATTTGAACAATTCTTTTCTTTTAAGTTTCTCCATTAATGAAGAAATATCACTGATTTTAAAAAATTCCTTAAATTTATTATTTGCTATGATTTTAAATTTTTCTCTTGCTTCTTCAAATTTTTTAGCATATTTTTTTTGTTTAGATTTTTTTAAGCAAATAAATGGAAGAATTGCTTCTTTACTTGGTTTCAAGGCACTACCTAAAATTACAGCAATTCTATAATAACTAGGAGGATGTGAATTAATTAAATTAGCTAAAAGTGATGTTCTTGATGGCTTAATCATTGAACGATTTAAATAAATGGCGGTATTCATGTAATCTAAAAGTTGATTGTCCCTTGTTATTTTTTCTTCACTTAAAAGCATAGTATTTAATCCAATTTCCCGACCACTTGCATAAAAGCTTTCTAAGTTATAGAGAGCTTTAGCAAGTTCATTAGCATATCCTGCTTTCTTTGCCATTAAATCTGCTTTTCCTTCAAGGATTCTAACAAATACAAAAAGAAGAACATATATTGCTAAATTTAAAAGTATAAAATTTATCATTGGAAGCTGTGGATTTCCAAAAGTATAATCATAGTAAGTAGCAGGAATACCAAGAAGCATTCTAACAATAAGATCCACAGATGTAATTAATGTTAAAATGAGTGTATGTTTTCCTTTTGTATGAGCCAATTCATGAGCCAAAATGCCTTTTAATTCATCTTCAGGAATTTGATTGATATCATCAGCTATAATAGCAACCCTTTTATCAAGTACAGAGCCATAAGCCATAGCATTTAATATAGGATAGTTTCCAAAACCTACTTTAACTCTTCCTTTAATTCCAATATCAGCTTTTATTTTATTTACAATTTTCAACAGATTTTCATCTTTTACTTTCTTGATGCCCAATAATTTGTCTAAAATTAAACCTGATATAAAATAAATTATCCAATTAACTAGAATTAAGATAAAATAAATATTCATAAAAAAATCGAGAATTGTAAACCCACTAGAGCCAATTTGTTTCCCTGTAATAAAATTTAGGGGAGTATATTGATTTATTAAAACAACAGCTAACCAAGCAATAATATACAAAAATAATGTTAAGTATTCAGGGCTCATGAATCGCCAAACAATTATATACTTTCTTCCAAACAGTATAAAACCCATGATAAGAATAATCCAAAAAGAAAAAGCAAAACTTGTATTTATGAAAAACGGATCTTTTAAATAGTAGGAAAATAAGCCAGCTATGAATATAATATTATACGTTATTAGAGAAATTATCAAGATTTTGTTCAGAACAGGGTAATTCTTTAATTCAAAAACACCTATCCATAGATATATTGAAAAAGCACCCATTATCGAAGTTAAAAAATCTTTTGAAACGAAATAAATGAGAAAAAAGAAAAAAGCAATCGCAATAATATCACTCATTTCACTTCTCTTACCATTTCTTGCCCATTGATAAACTTCTTCGATAGTTAATAAATATAGAAAAAGTAATATTAAAAATGTCCAATCAATTAAGAGTGATGATAAATTGAATTGAAAAACAAGAGAATTAAAAATGAAAGATAACCCAACTGAACCTAAGAGATAAATAATAAAAAGCAGATATCTATTTTTTTTTCTCATAATAAAAACCTTTATTTTATTATTAAAATCATTATTTGTTTAATATTTCAGATTACATCAATTTTTATTATTCTTTTAAAATTAAAAGTTATTAATAATATTCAATTATTAACTAGCGGCTTCAACATTCAGATTTCTTTTTTTCATTTTGTCAATCTCCCTCCAGAAATACTTTATAGTAATCAAATACCACAATAATAACACAGGAATAACCAATATAAAAGAAATTAATAAATTAGTAGGGATTTTTATTATTTTTAGGTCTATATCCCCTAATTCGAGAGGCATAATTACTGTTTCAACTAGTATTAGTAATAAAATAAGAGAAATTAATAGAATTATCATTAAAAAGATTACTCCTCTAATTCTAGGGAATTTGTATAATATCAAAACTGTAGGGGCAGATAGAATAATTAACACGGTGATTAAGACATATATTTCTAAATTCGATGAAGTAAATTGCATAAACAAGATAGATATTATTGAAAAAAATCCGCATATTACAGAAATTGCATAAAAATTTTTAAGTAATTCTGGTTCTGTTAATGGTCCTTTTGATAATATTAATCGCGGTAAGGTTAACACAGCATCTTTTTGATCTGAAGCTTTAATTCGATCATCTTCGAGTAAAACAATATCCTCTTTACTTTCTCTAATATCACTACTTTCAAAAAATCCACGTACGGAATATATATAATAGAAACTATTAAATATGTGGATTAAAAGAGCACAGAATGTAGCAACCTCTAATGACCCAAACAGCATAATACATGCAATCATTGCCCCCATACTTAAAGTACCTATATCTCCAGGAAAGATTTTCGCAGGATATTTATTATATATGAAAAAAGGGATTAATATTGCAATAACAGGAACTGCAAAAATTACTGCTTCAGCAGAATCCCAAATTAATCCACAAATAAACAAAAAAATCACTGCAATTAAACAAGTTCCAGAACCTTCACCATTATATCCTTCTAACATATTTACTGTATTTACAAAAACTGCAATTATAATTGGTACTAAATATGGATAAATAATGGTTAATCTTGTTTTATCAATAAAAGGAATTGTAGGCGAAGAGATTGTGATAAATCCAAAAAAATTTGCAAAGAAGATTACACCTCCAGAAAAAATTGATAATATTATTTTATAACGTGAGCGCAATTTTTTTCTGTCATCAATAAATCCAATGATTCCAGTTAATATAACAGTTAGAAGAAAAATGATAATTTCATTAAGAAAAGTAGGAAAGAATATTATTAAAAAAATTGAGGAAACTATAAAACCAATTATTATACTAAGTCCACCAGATTCAGCAACTTCAGGTTGAGCGTTTTTATGAATATCAAAACCCACATATCCTTTTGTTTTCATGAATTTTATTATAGGAGGGATTATGATATATGTAACAAAAAATCCAATAAGAAAAATAATTATTAAAAAGAAAATCTCTAAAACACCCATATTCAATTCAGAAAGAGGAATCATTTTTCTTACATATTATATTTAATTTTTAATAAATCTCATTTGTATTACAGATTGTAGAGATAAAAAATTAAAATATTTAATGTATTAAAATTTTTTATTTTTTAATTTGGGAGACATAAAAATTAATAGCCCGGCACGGATTCGAACCGTGTTCGCTATACACCTCATAGTGGGATGCATAGTCGCGGGGTTCAAAGCCCCAAATGCTTGGCCATTTTGCTTAATACATAAGTTATGTATTAATCTACACCACCGGGCTAAGAGAATAAATCTTGGTAATGACTTTTTATCTCTCTCTCGAGTTTTTTAAAATATTAAATGGTTTTAGATCTTGATCAAAAAATTTTTCATCTAATAAATCTTTATTGGTTTTAAGGAACTCAATTTCTTGTTTTTTATTGCGATATTTATCTGGTAAAATCTGCGGAATAGTTTCTATAATAGGATACCAACGCTTACAATTACTACAAAATAATATACCAGATTCTATATCAATATCCAATTTAATTTTATTTATAAAAAAAAGTTCTGGTAAAATTGTTTCTAATTCGTTGAAGTTAAATTTTTTGGAAAATTCTAAAAGTTTTAGCTTAACTTCAGAATTTATAAGTTTAAAACATTTTTTACTTAATATATTTGTAGAATTATCAAATACATTTTCAAATTCATTTATACTCGAGATAATTTGCTCAAGATAATTTATGAGTTTAGTTTTCTCAATAACAATATTATCCTTCACATAGAATTCTCCATCTTCGTTATAAATATCAATTATTTCTTCCTTTTTAATAAAGCTGAGATCTCGGTTTTCATATTTATCAATAATAGATTGAAATTCTTCTGGTTTATTTTCAAAAGAAAAAATGTATAATTTTAAAGGAAAGTATTTATCAATAGGACACGCCAATATATCAAAGAGCCATGGTTTCATAAATTCTTACACACATAAAGAATTCTTATAAAGTATAACTCCTTAACTGTTGAAGTAACTTATCAATTGTTCGATCAATTTTTTTTCTTCGTTTTTTGATTTTATCTGATAAATTTTGATATGCTGCTCTAGAAGGCACTCTACCTCTCTTATATCTAGATTCTAGAAGGCTTAGACTATCTTTAACACTTATTCTCTCCGCTTCAAGAACATCTAATTTTTTTATTATATTTTCAAAAGTTTCATTTGTCTCTATTATTATTTTTTTAAACGGAATTATCTCTTGTTGTATTTCTTCAATTTTCGATTTATTTTTATCTAAGATATTTTTATATTTCTTTTTTGCCATTTTTTTTCGTTTAGTATCTTCTTCTGCTTGTCTAATTTCCAAGGTTAAAGCATTTTTTTCTTCGTATAAAGAAGAAAATTCTCTAATTTCGTTAACAGGAATAAATTCTCTTATTATCATAGCTTTATCATATTGTTTCTTTCTTGTTTTAGTAATTAAAACAAAAATTGAAGCAGATATAGCTATTATTAATATAAATATAACAGGTCTAAGAAGTATGTAAAAAGGATCTATAGTAAATGTAAATTGGATTAACATTTCTTCAATAGGAGTGACAAAATCGGATTTATATACAATTATAGTAGTTCCCTGAGATATTTTAATGGTATCTGGAGGATTGGTAATTGAATTGATATTTTGACACCCATCAATTATCACATTAATAGTTTGATCCCTTCCTAAATAATCATATACAGTTGTTAATAAATCGATCTTTACTGATTCTTGGAACCAATTTTGTGAAACATAATTTTCAAACGGTAAATTATATTCCACTTTAAAATTCCATATTGAATTAGGTGTCATATTGAGGCGATTTACAAATAAATTAATTCTCACAGTTTTATATTTTGAAGTTCCTGAATTTTCAATTGTAATTCCTAATATTTCTCCTAAATCATCTGATATATATAGATTGTCAGCATTTTTGGGAATTTTAAATGAAACTCTATAAAAATCTATTTTACCTAAATTTTGTATTGAGAAATCTTCTTTAACTCTTATTATCCCCCATGGCGAGATAAAAATGTTACGGTTTATTTCTATCATCTCTGTTTTTGTTGCGGAGGAGTCAGTAAAAGAGATTTTAGAATTCTTTTTGTCTCCTAAATTTTCCAAAAAAGGAGCTATAAAATCAGCACCAATTTCATTCTTTATGGTATTAAAATTAAATCTGACGAGATGGCGTCCATCATCGACAACACCCCAATCCGATTGTCCTCCTGATGCACTTATAGGATAATGAAAAATGGCTATTATTTTACCCTCTAACCTGTAAGGTAAAAGTGGATAAACCGTTACTAAAGAGCTTACAGGTTGCGGATTACTCTTCCCGTAGGAGGGTATATCTTTATAAATATAGTAGATCCTTATTCTTCTTGTTTGATGTGGTAATAGAGGGGAATTAAAATAAATAACTATTAGTTCATGTCCATTCATTATCATATAAGGACTTTCAGTCAATAAGGTATTTTGATCCGTTCCCATGGCTTTAAAAAAAACTAAATCGTCAGATAGATCCACCGGAATTCCATAAAAAAATGAAGAAATCGGATTATTATTGAAATTTTTAATTTCTAATGAATCATTAATACTTATTAAACCTGTAAGACTTATATTAACTTGTCTATTAACTTGTGTAATTAATACATTTTCTATTCCTTCCAAACTGGAGGAATTTTCTAATTTACTATTTTTTTTGTAATTTGGATATTCTAGATTTGAATTATCTGCCAAGAATGAAAATATCACTATAAATAATAGAAATCCCGCGAAAAGTAATAATATTTTATCTCTTTTTAACATAATAATTTTTTGAAAACTTAAATTATCCTAAAATAATTAAAATTAAATATAAAAATTTATTAAATTTTTTTTCATATTTCAAGATAAAATTTTATATGTTTTCTGTAATTACTTTAAAACATAATTTTAGTAAAATTTTCTATTAGTTTTGGTTATGTCATCTCGTGGAACTCAATCAAGACGTAAAAAAAGAAGAAGTGGAACTTCTCCCATGCCAATGGCAGGGGCAGGATTGATGAGATTCTTTCAAGATAGTTCAGTTGGGATTAAAATTGGCCCCATAAGTACTGTTCTGTTATCCTTAGCCTTAATTATAGTAGTAATTCTAGCACACGTAGGTGTATTTAGTTGGTTATTTACCCCTGGCGGTGGAGGATAGTATTTTTTTCTCCTAATTCAACATTAATTAACTTTTCTTAGTTTAAATGAGAATTTCAGAATTTCAACAATTAATCAAAGATCTTTACTTAAATCGAGATAAAGGTAGAGGTATCCAATCTACTTTTATTTGGCTAATAGAAGAAATTGGAGAATTTGCCCGGATTTTAAAAAGTAAAGAAGTTGATTTGGTGAAGGCTTCAGAAGAATTAGCTGATATAATTGCTTGGACAAATTCATTAGCAAATTTATTAGATATTGATCTTGAATTTGCTTTATCAAACAAATATCCAGACATGTGTCTAAAGTGTAAATCTAATCCATGTATTTGTAGGAAGTAACAGATTCAATTAGAGACACAGAGAATAATAATATTTAAATTAAGCAAATCCTATAAACTTTCAAAATTTCTAAAAAACACAATTACATTTATATAAAAAATTTTAATTATAATATCTTTTTAGTGCTTACTATGAGCTTATCTGATAAAAAAATTTGGATAGACGTTGAGCAACCTAAAACTGCCATAATGTTTAAATCCCTATTCAGAATGTTTGAAAAAGAAGAAACAGAGCTTTTAATAACAGCCAGAGATTATGATTCAACATATCAAATTCTAGACGATTTTGGAGTAGAATACAAAAAAATTGGCAGGCATGGAGGTGGGAAATTAGAGGACAAATTGGAAACATACATAAGTCGATTAACACATCTTTTTCCTATAATTAAGAAATTTTCACCCGATTATTTCGTTACTTTTCTATCTGTGGAAGGGACAAGAATTGCATATGGATTAAAAATTCCTTCTATTGGCATGAATGACGAACCGCGCAATGAACCTGTATGTAAATTGATACATCCATTTATAGGAAACATTATAACTCCCGAATGTATACCTAAAGATTTGTATATAAGGCTTTATGCTGATCCAGAGAAAATTATTAGATATAATGGACTTGATGAAATTGCTTGGCTTTCAGAATATAATCCTAATCCACAAATTCTTGAAGAATTTGATATCAAAAAAGGAAAATTTTTAATAATAAGGACAGAACCAACTAATGCTTGTTATTTAATTGATAAACTAAAAACAGAAGAAACTTTAATAAGTCAATTTTTTCCACCAATTTATAAAAAGTTCCCGAATCACAAATACTTCCTTTTAGTTCGTTCAAAAAAACAAGAACAATTCCTTTCAAAAAAGCTTAAAATATTTATTAAAGAAAAAAATGTTATAATAACCCAATATTTGCCAAATCTTGTTGATTTATGTTTTTATGGAGCTTTGATAATAAGTGGAGGAGGGACAATTGTAAGGGAATCCAGTTTATTAAATGTACCAAGTATAGAATTTTTTCCAGGAGAATCAGCACCACAAGAGATATTTTTAATAAAAAATGGTTTTCCTCTAGAACATATACATGACTCAAACATATTAGTTGAAAGGACTATAGATATCCTCAATCAAGGACCTTCTCCAGAAAGATTTAAGATTAGTTCATTTAAAGATAAAATCAGCCAATTCGAAAATCCTATCGAAATATGTTTTAACCATGTAAAAAACAAAATGAGGAATAAGTAAAAGTTCTTAATAGGTTAAGCATCATCTAAAAACTTTTGATATATTACTTCAAGTTTCTTCCCAACTGAATCCCAACTATATCTTTTTACAAATTCTTGAGCTTTCTCAATTAAAGTTCTTCTCCTATTGTCATCTTTTAACAAATTTACAATTTCTTTAGCTAATTGTTGAGGATTCCTTGGAGGAACAAATATTGCATTATCTTGTAAAACTTCACGATAGGCAATCATTGATGAACAAATAACTGGAGTTCCACAGGTAATCGCTTCGATCGGTGTTAGGCCAAAACCTTCAGAAGCATAAGAATAAGTTATGAAAATATCACCCATCGAGTAATAAATGGGAATCTCTTTATCGGAAACAAATCCTACAAAATAAATTTTCTTGTATTTTTGTTTCCATTCTTGGTAAAGTTTCTCCATCGAAAAATCTGGTTTACCACCCATAACTAAATTTAAATTATGGATCTCTTTTTTTGCGATTTTATAAGCTTTTATGATATCATTTACTCCCTTGTATTTGGCTATACGCCCGATATATAGAAGTACTGGCCCCTTAATATTTAGTTTTTCTTTTAATTCCTGAGCTTCTTTAGGAAGCGGGCGATACTTTTTTTCAATCGCAGAATAGAGATTGAAAATATTATCAAAATTCACTTTAGGTATATAATATTTAATTTCTCTCCTAATAAACTCAGAACACGTTGTAATATATGTTGATTTATTAACAGCATATTTAATAAAGAATTTTTCTATAGGAATTCTTGTAAATCTTGTTTCAAATGGACCTAAATCGTGAATTGTGGATATAAATCGCTTTTGATTGGCCAAAATAATAGGTAAAACTCCTTTTGGACTATTGCCATGGATAATGTCAAACTTATGTTGTCTGAGATATTTAATAGTATGTATATTAAATTGTGGAAACCAAAAAAAACGCTTTCTTATTATATTTATTTGCAAAATATTTGGATCTGAAAGTTCAATATTCCATTTACCTGTAATTAGTTTTACCTTATGACCCTGATTTTTTAGGTAATTATAAATTCCAGCAAAAAACTTAGCTGCCCCATCTTGAGTATCAGGAGCAATTGTTAAGGAGACTAAACAAATATTTAATTTTTCCATGTAACTTTAACAAGATCTTTTAATTAATATTCATAGATTGTTTTAGGTTAATTGTTCAAACCCATCTTCATTTATTAGGATTGTTTCTTCTGATTGTGCCACATAAACACCTCTTTTTTCTGCTAAAACATTATGGGCCTGTAATTTCCCTTGTTGTACTAATTCTTGGAGACCAAAAGCCACCCCTAATCTAAATTCTTTTGCTAACCATCTCTCAGCAAATGGCAATGTTTTATAGTATTTGTTAATAAATCCTAATATTTGTTTAGAAGTCTTTCTGCGTAGAGGCACTCTTCCTGCGTAAGGATTTATTTCATAAATGTATGAATATTGAGTATTATGAACTGAACCTTCGCCAGTGCTCGCGAATATTTCAATAGAAAAAACTTCACCGGCTTCCATTATATCACCTCCTTGAGATCCTAATTCAGGTAGTCGTTTTTTTCCATGAACTGTCCATCTTTCAATTTGATGTCCCCCTAGTTCTCTTATTGGATTATATTTAAAACCCTTAACAATATCTTCAATCTTTTTACCCATATCTCGCGTATTTGTTTTTGGTTTAGCCATCATCTTAGCTGCATCAAGAGCAACTTCAGTAGATTGTATAATATTTTCCAGGATTTCATCTTCACTAAAATTAACAGTAAAAGCAGTATCAACAATATATCCTTCTATATGGACCCCCAAATCGATTTTAACTAAATCTCCCTCATTAATTTCTAATCCATCATCTTTGATAGGAGATGTATAATGCGCAGCAATGTTATTTATACATAAATTAACTGGAAAGGCACTTGATCCTTCTAATTCCTCAATTTTTGCTTCAGTCTCAGAGATTAAATCTATTACTTTTCTCCCTATTTTGATTTTAGGCTTAATGTACTTTTTTACTTCTTGAGCAATTTTCCCAGCTTTTTGAAGAGATTCAATTTTTAATTTTTCCTCTTCTTCTTTTTCTAACTCTTCCTTACTTTTTTCTTCTTGAGTTTCACTTTTCACATTTTGATTCTCGGTCATTAAAATAACTAATGCGAATTTTGATAAAAATATTTTTTAAATAAGTATTAACTTTATTAATAAAGTTTATATTAAAATTAGATTAAAATTAAAAATAAAAACAACATTATAATATTATTATCTTATTAGATCATTAACCTACTATTTTTTTAAGTTGATAAATCTTTGAGCGAAAACATCAGCGAACTCATCGATCTTTTAAGGCGAATGGAAGCCGTTAACTCAGACATTCAAGGTTCTGCAATTGTTAGCGTACAAGGGCTTCCAATTTGTTCAGTGCTTGCAAGAGACGTAAATGACGGTATTGTTAGTGCGATGTCAGCAGCTATTCTGAGTGTATCAGAAAGGGCAGTAGAAGAACTTGCTCGTGGAGATCTAAAGCGAATTCTTATAGAGGGTGTTGATGGAATCATTATTTTATCAAAGGCAGGCGAAAATGCTATTCTTTGTACTTTAGCAAAAAGCGATGCTTCGCTTGGTATGGTTTTTCTAAATATCCAGAGTGTTTCTAAAAAAATTTCTGAATTATTGGATTAATCTAATCTGATAATGTTTGTTAGATTGAAGCAATAGTTTTATTTTCTAAATATTATTTTATCCTATTAATTATATGACGCCACCAAATCAGCTTTTTGAACAGTTAAGATCAAATCTCCTAAAAATAGAAAACAAAAAATTACTTGAAAAGACTTACTATGAAGATCTTTCGGATTGCCTCAAATCTGGGCAGTTTGAGAGCTTTAAAAATTTGTTAAATGTATCTATTGATTTTAATCTTTTCATAGATATTAAAAAAATTCCCAACCGTTTTAATATTATTTCAAATTTACTACTACAATGTATAGAAAAAATATCTATGGGATATCATACCTCCACTCTAGGAGAGATTATTGATATTTTAAGGTTTTGTAATGAATATAATTTATTCGACAAAGAATTAAGTGAATTAGAAAGAAAAGAACTTGGAGATCTCAAGAAAGACCCATTATTAATAGCAAATTTACTAGATTTATTTGATCGTGTATCAGATTCACTTATTCTATATATTTATAAAAAAATGCCTTACGATCTTTACACCTATTTTACCAAAAGACAAGATCAAGCAAGTCAATATTTCTCGAATATAGATAATTGGATGTATTTCATTAAAAACGTTTTTTTTAATCAATATTCAATATATGGGTTAAGTGTTAAATATTTAAGCCCTGTAAAGAAATTTATTGATGAATTTGAGAAAAATCACTTGGATTATAAGGAAAGTTTAAGAAATAAAGAAGAACAACAATTGGATAACGATAGAGAAATAATCTCTTTTGATGCATCTTATGTGATCCGAACATTTTATGATGATATAGAAGAAGAATATGAGCACCGTGAGATTAAAAGACACCTTGTTTCTCCTAAGAATATTTTAAAAAATATAAGTAAAATTCAAGAAAATAATAATTATAATTTTTATAACTTATCAATGGTTCTTCTTGGAGGTTTGGGACCGCAAGGTTTAGGCTTTACATACTCTACACCTAAAGGAGAGGTTGTTGAGATATGTTCAGATATTAAACAAAATGAGGCTATAATTATCAAGTTTAAAAAATTCTTAAAGACACAATTTATTGAGAAATTAGAGAAGGAAATGAAAAGCATACATTTAAAAGTAATTACTATTAAAAAAGTAGTAAATTATCTTACTGAAGTTTTAGACAAAAATGATCTTATTAGCTTTTTTGAAAAAAAATTTATTTTAAGCAATATAGAGAGCTTCTTACTTGATGAAAATGAAGAAATAAATTTCTCGGATAATAATCTTAAGAGATTAGTGAATAAAATTTCAAATGCAATAAATGCAATTTTAAGACCTATAAAAATGATGGATCAATATAAAGCTCGGATGTTTTTAGTTACCAGTGGTTTATTAAAATCAGAAGATATTGCGAAATTAACAAGCTTGAAAAAAAAATCCCACTATGACATTTTAAGAGAAAGATTTTTTTTTCAATATATCACAAACTGGACCTATGAATTATATCAAGCTGAAAAGAAAAAGAATAAATAGCCCAAGAAGTCTTATATCTTATTTTCTTATTTCTTGAATTCGGTCAAAAATGTTATCGAATCGCTCTCTTATTGAACCATATAAACCTTCTTCTTCTGAAACAACTGAATTAATAGCTGTTTTTAATCCATAATGACTTTCTGATATCAGAACTCTAATTGGTAAAGTGAGGATATCATTAATTACCATCAAAAACTCTTGAATTATGTTTATGATTTGAGGCACTTTTTCACGAGTTCTATCAATAGTAGAGGCTTCTGATGATATTAATCCATTTTCACGTTCTTCTTTTAACTCTTCCCATACATTTTCTTTCAATTCAGTGAATTCAATACCTAGATTTTCTAAAGCCATCTGAGCACCTTCAAACAGGTAATTAATTGTGTCTTTTCCTGTAAAGAGTCTTACATTTTCAACCATTTCTGGAGGTGCTAATCCGTCTAAAAAGCTAACGAGTAGTTCATTGTAATCCCTAATTACATCAAGAGGAATGAATAATAATGTCATTTCTCTAAGTTGTTTAAAGAGGTATCCAAGAACTTTAGCAAACCATTCATTCTTCAAGGATTTCTCTAAAATTCCTCCATATTCGTTTAAAAGATGAGTTCCTAAATATCCAATAATTCTTATCATGTCATCTTCATAATTTCGAAAGTAATCAAAAAAGTGTTCAGGCTCCATATTCAATTTATCTCTAATAATATCTGCTAATCTTTCTTTAATAGTTTCCAATGGCTCATCAATATATTCTTCTAATTTATCAATCGATATTAGATCTTGAATTTTATCAATAATATCAAGCTTTGTTTCTTGAACAATCTCATCTTCTTCTATAGTTTCTTTAAAATATTTCCTTAACACTGCATTTTTTTGGGTATTAGAATCCATCAGTTCTTTCCATTCTTTATAATCATGGATTTTGCAGATGAACTGTAAGCAATCTCCGCCTTTAGCAATACATTCTTGCTCAATTATTTGAATTCTATAGTCATTTCTTTTTATTTTTAAAATATAATTAGCAACACTTTCCAACATTCCACACAGTCCACAAGCCAATCCTTCTGTTTTTTTATTTTTTAATTTACCGAAATCAAAGGTATCTTCGACATCTTGACCATAATTTGCGCAGATTGGACATTTACTGATTTTTAAAATATAATCATTATATTTTGAATCCTTTTTAGGAAGCTCTTCATAAGAATAATCATCTAACTCCCTTCCAAACACAACAACCCAGAGAATCTCGAAATAATCCAAAACTTTTTTAGGAGACCCTGGCATAAATCTAAAAATACTTGAATGACGCTCACATGATTCATAAGCTGCTCTTTTTCCTATTTCTCTGAGAATAATAAGGCTTTCTTCTTTATTATTAGTTATCTCATTAACTTCTTTGAGTATTTCCCTATAAAGAAGTGTATAAAATAAGGCATTAGTAGATCTCCCAAATATTTTAGTAATTTTTTTCATTAACCATTGGAATGCTCCCATCTTTAGGCCCTCTTCCCTATTTTATATTTATAGATTTGAATACATGATTTATTTCCATATGCGCGAGATTCTACTACTTTATCTGGTTCTAAAAATACAGAAGCAGGATCAGTAGATTCTTTACTTATAATAGATATTAATACTGAAACCATCCCTAAAATTATCTCACATCCAGCTATTTCTATATCATCGTAATGATATTTACATAAGGCGCATTTATAATCTTTAACTGTAACTAAATTCTCAGTTTCATTTATTTCGACTGAAGGGGAACTATTTAAAACTTTTTGATAAATTGTTGTAATGACATCTTTTAAATTAGAAGTATTAACTATATCTGTTGGTCTCCAATATTGAAGGTAAGTTCTGGCTATATTTTGTCCCATTTTCCTTAATCTATCTTTCAAATCAGATAACCCGTTTTTCTCCATTAAGCTTGCTAATATATGGATGGAATTTCTCATTTGGTTCATTGTTGCGTCTGTTTCTATTAGCTCTTTCCTTGAAAAATTCATATTTCTATTTTCCAATCTTATATTAAATTAAATATTGAAAAAATTTCATCAAATAAAAAATTTTTAGTCCGATTAATAGATTATTAGTATGAATTATGAATACTTCTAAGTATATAAAAAAAAGGATTAAAATATCGAAATTCATCATTATTGGAATATTTTTAGTTTATTCCATTTGTCATGTGAGATGATATAGTAAAAAATAAAACAAATATGAAAAAGGAACAGTAATTTATGTTAATAAGGATTTATAAATCAAATTAACTACATTTTATCAACTATTTCTCTAATAACTTGTTCTCCTGCAGCACCTACCATTATTCCATTTCTGACAAGCAATTGTCCTTGGATTTCTATTGGATGATTTAAAAGCTCACCGTTATTGAAAAAAAGCAGAGTAGGTATTGCTGTTATACCAAATTTTTCCCCTAAAGGTCTGTTTTGATCAAGATCTTCTTTTAATAATTTAATTAATCCTTCTTGTTTTAATTTTTCCAATATAGGGCTTAAAAATCGACAGGGCCCGCACCATGTTGTATATACATCTACGATGACTTTCCCTTGTTTCATATCATCTGTAACTTCAAGGCCAAATTCTTTTAGTTCTTCTATATTCATCATGCCATCTCAATTTTTAAATAATTTGCTATTTAGTTTCTTTTGATATATTATTGTGAGAATAAATATTTAATTACTTATATTAATTTCATTCAGAATTTAAAAGCGGATTCTCTGGAAAATTGACAGTTAGGAATAAAAATAATATACTAATCTTCAATTTAAAACTTAGTTTTAAAAGAATTAATTTTAAAATCGACAATAAGTTATACTATTTAATATCAATATAAACTGATCATTTTATATGGCGACTATAGATTTTAATTTCAGAAACCAAATTCTTGGTAATGATATTGGCAATACTCTAGCATATTGTTATCAATGTGCAACTTGTAGTGGTGCGTGTCCAGTAGCACAGGTTACTGAAGGGAGGTATAACCCAAGGCGCTTAATTTTGGATGCATTATTAGGGCTTAAAGAGAAAATCTTTGGACCAGATAATGCGTTTAACATTTGGGGTTGCACAGTATGCGATACATGTGATGAAGTATGCCCTCAGAAAGTTGAACTCACTGAAATTTTCACAATTCTAAAAAACATGAGTGTTGAGCGTGGTGAAGCTCCCAATCATTACACTGGTCAAGCATCAACCGTTTTGGAACATGGTAAAGCCATTCCAATGCAACCAGCTATAGAAAGGCGACGATCACAACTAGGATTACCAGCAATTATAGCTCCTGATGTAAATGAAGTAAAAAAGTTGTTGGAAGCAACAAAATTAGTAGAAAAACTTCCTAAAACAGAATAAAGTAAGTTTATTTCTATTTAGTTTATGTTTTTTAAAATTTTCGTTAGAATTTTATAGACTTATTCTATAATTGAATTATAGCGTAAATTTCATGATTTTAAATTTAAAGAATTTTAGAGGTAAAATAAGTTGAGAAAACCAATAATTGGGGGGAATTGGAAAATGAACCGAGGAACCCCCGAAAAATGTAAAGAAATGTTAGAAAGTTTAATTCCACGTGTAGAGAGAATTAATACTGTTGATCTAGTTATTGCCCCACCTTTTACTGTTTTAATTGATGCGTATATGATTTTAAAAGATACAAATATCAAATTAGGCGCTCAAAACATGTATTTTGAAGAGAAGGGAGCTTATACAGGTGAGATATCACCTAGATTTTTGAAAGAGGTTGGAGTTGAATACATAATTCTTGGTCATAGTGAAAGAAGAGATATTTTTAGAGAAACAGATGATATGATTAATAAAAAACTTAAAACAGCTTTAAATGTCAATTTAAAACCTATCGTTTGTATTGGAGAACATCTAGAAGAAAGAGAAGTAGGAAAAACAAAAGATATAATAGAATATCAAATGAATGAAACATTTAAAGATCTCACAAAAGAGGAAATGCTAAAAACCATTATAGCATATGAGCCAATCTGGGCTATAGGAACCGGAAAAACTGCGACTCCTGAACAAGCAGAAGAGATTCATATTTTTATTCGAGAACTTTTAACTAAAAAATTTGATAAAGGGACTGCTGACTCATTAAGAATACAATATGGGGGTTCCATTAATCCAAAAAACGCAGAATACTTGTTTAATAAAACGAATATCGATGGTGGTTTGGTTGGAGGAGCTTCACTTCAGGTTGATTCTTTAGTTCAAATTATTAATGCTGCGGATAAATCAATTAAATAATTTCTTTTCTGATTTATTAGTGCCATATATTTTTGTTATTTATTTAAACTTAGCCAAGAATTTTATTAAAAGCTGATGTGAGTTTAGCTGGAAACTCTCCAAAATAGCTCTGAGGATCTGCAAAAAGTAAGTAAAAGTAAGGTTCAAATAAGATATCCTCAACTGTTGGACCTACATCTGATTTAATAATACATACTTGAACTTGTTCATCTGAAAAGAAGGATTGTCGATATATCCAATCCAAGGGAGGGATCTCTGGAATATATCCAATATGTCTTAATATGTGATAAACATTCTCTAATGAATATTTTTTACCATATGTTACTAAAGGTGATAAATCAAATGAAGTAATACAAATTCCCCAAAGCCCATAATCTTTCATTTCACTTAAAAAATCATTTGCTAAGCGTTTGATATTACTCTGATTTTTTGAGATTACTTTTTGTGCTTTTAAGTCTGTTAAAATGTCAATTATTTTATCTTCTTCGGTGGTATAAACAGTATCTGCTGAATCAAGAGGTATTTTAGAATGTATAAAATTGTTATATATTAATTTTACCTTTTCTCGTACTGATTTATGTAATAAGAAGGATTCTGTCTGTGCAGTAATTAATACATCTCCTTGAAATTTCATTTTTTTTGCTATGGATTTAGTTTCATTTCTTTCTTTTTTAGCCTTAAATTCAAGTACTTCTATTTTTTTATCGATATTTCGAGCAAATTCAAATAGCGCAGATATCAAACCTGCTGTAAGATCGAATTTTGAATCTAAATCTAATTGATCTTGAATTGTAGCAGTATTTTTGGAAAAATCAAAGAATCTAAGAAAGATTTTCACACCTTCCGGGACAGGTTTAATTAATCTATTGAAATATGGAAATCCGGTTGTAGAGATAATACTCAGTTCATAGATTGTCATTTATTGTTGAAATCAATATTTTTGTATTTAGAATTTAATTTAACGCATTTTTTATCTAATTTTAATATATTTAAATTCATTATAAATTTTTTAATCTTAAGTTAATAAAATAAAGTAGAAAAGGAATTATTTGGTTGAAATTTGTCAAAAAGAATTACTAAGAAATAACGATTGCTGGTTTACCTGGGAGTGCTAGAGCTGCTTTTTGTATATTTGTGTCTTTTTCGAAAATTATTTCTACTTTAGATTGGAATTTTTTCTCTAAAACAGATCTGATTTCATTAAAAAATAAATATTCATCCTCTAAACTGAGTGCAAATTTTGGATATTTTCCTACATTTTTCAATATTTTACTAACAAATTGATTAATTAATTTTCCATGTTTTTTAAATTCATTATTTTGCATTAAATTCTTCATGATTTCTCCTTGATCCTTAGTCTTTTCTACTAAGGACATAAATTCATTATAAAACTTCAATTTCCATGGATTAGCAATAATAATTAGGATTTTTTCTAGTGACTCTTTTTTCATTACTAATTTTATATTACCAATATCATCTAATATATTGTTCATTAGATTCCACTTATAATCAGATTCTAGTGTAAGGAGTTTATCATCGAAGGAAGGCCATGGGGTTAAACTCACATAGTATTTTTTGCCAATTATTTCCCAAACTTCTTCCGTCATATGAGGCGCTATCGGGTGAAGTAATAAAATAAGATTTTCCTTACATTCTTCGAAAATCTCTTTTTTGACACCTTCAATTTTATATTTGTTTAATTCCGATGTAAATTGGATAATATTATTGACTGCATTCCGTATCGCTAAATTATCCATATTTTCAGTAAATTCTTTAATTATTTTATTTAAATAATATTTAATTAGTGTATCTCTAATAGTTGTAGATTTCCTCATGCTTTTAGGTGGTTCGGTTAATAATTGAAAAGTATTTTTTATAAATCTAAAAGCATAATCTACACCTTCATTTGACCATTCTAATCCTGACTCGGGGCTTGCGCCGAATAAAATAAAAAATCTAGCAGCATCAGCTCCGTATTTAGTCATAATTCCAATAGGATCTACAGTATTACCAAGACTTTTACTCATTTTTACACTTTTTAAGATATATTCAGTTCCACATCTTTTACAATTTTTGTTATTCATTTCTGCTTTAATAGCAAATGTTCCACACTTTTGACAGTAAGGATGAGTCTTATTTATCATTCCTTGAGTTAATAGACGTTGGAAAGGTTCATCATATGAATGAAGACCAAGATCTCTTGCAACTTTTGTAAAAAATCGAGCATAAAGTAAATGCATTATAGCATGTTCAATACCCCCTATGTATTGATTAACATTCATCCAGTAATTAACAATTTTTTTTCTATAAGGTAAATCTTTTGAGAAAGGATCAGCAAACCGAAAAAAGTACCAAGAGCTATCTACAAATGTATCCATAGTATCAGTTTCACGTTTACCTAACTTTCCACATTTAGGACACATAATATTTATAAAACTCTCACTTGTTTCCAATGGATTTCCTTTACCTGTGAATTGTACATCTTTAGGTAGTAGAACAGGTAAACTTTCATAAGGAACTGGAACTGTTCCGCAATTCTTACAATAGATTATTGGTATGGGGCACCCCCAATAGCGTTGGCGGGAAATTAACCAATCTCTTAGTTTATAGTTGATTGTTGCTTCCCCCATGCCAACTTTTTCCAACTTTTCAGTAATCGCCTTAATGGCAGATCGATTTTCCATCCCATTAAATTCACCTGAGTTAATTAAAATACCGTCACCTTCATAAGATCTGGCCATTTTTTCCAATTTCAATTCATAATCAAATGGTTGTATTACAATTCTAATGGGGATGTTATATTCTTTTGCAAATTCAAAGTCTCGTTGATCATGGGCAGGAACCGCCATAACAGCCCCAGCACCATATTCATAAATTACAAAGTTCCCAATATAAATTGGAATTTCCTCGTTCGTCATTGGATTCAATGCATATCTACCGATAAATAAACCCTTTTTTTCAATATCAATGTCAGTTCTTTGAAACCTATCCTGTTTCATCACTTCATTATATAATTTCTCAAATTTAATTTCATATTCAGTCCCTCTTACCCATTCTCTAACCCATGGATGTTCAGGGGCGAACACCATGAATGTTGCACCATAAAGGGTATCTGGTCTTGTAGTGAAAATATCTATGCTTCTACTTTCACCCATAATAGGAAATCGAATAATACTTCCTTCAGAACGACCAATCCAATTTCGTTGCATAACTTTAACTTTTTCTGGCCAATCCAATTCGTTTAAGCCGTTCAGTAATTCTTCCGCATATGCCCTAATATTTAAGAACCATTGAGTTAAGAATTTTTGTTCTACCTCTTCATTACAGCGCCAACATCTACCCCCCAATACTTGCTCATTTGCCAATACTGTATTACATTTAGGACACCAATTAACATAACTCTTTTCTCGATAAGCAAGCCTTTTCTCAAAAAATTTTAGAAAGAGCCACTGGTCCCATTTATAATAATTTATAGAATGGCTATAAATAAGGCGAGTCCAATCATAAGAAAGGCCAATACGTTTCTGCTGTTTAATTATTTCTTTTATATTCGCATCTGTCCATTCCTCGGGATTTGCACCATGATCTATAGCAGCATTTTCAGCTGGTAATCCAAAGGAATCATAACCCATAGGATAAAGTACATTGAAACCTGACATTCGTTTATATCGTGCAAATGAGTCCCCTATTGAATAATTACGAAGATGTCCCATATGAAGTGCTGATGAAGGATATGGATACATTTCTAATACATAATACTTTTTTTTCTTCGGATTTTCTTTGACTTCAAAAATTCTATCCTTTTCCCACTTTTCTTGCCATTTCTTTTCTATTTTTTGCGGATCGTAATCAACCATAAGATTATAACACTTTATATGAAATTTAAGGATAAATATCGTATTTAATATTTTAATAATCGATTCAATAAATTTCTTTTGTAGATATTAACGTACGCAATAAGTATTCGATTTCTATAAAAAATCTTTAATTAATTTATTTTTAAAAATTTATAAAGTGAAGCAATAAAACTTAATTTTATTTATTTACTAGGGAGATTAGTGACAATAGAAAAAATAAGAGTATCTGTTGGAAGCGCTTCTGTTTTAGGATTAGGTTCTTTGCCACAATTTGAAATCCCCCCGACTACATGCTATATTATGACATTTAAGGAGGGATATTGTTTAGCAAATTGTGGTTTTTGTCCTCAAGCTCGATCATCTAAGAGTTCAATAGAAAAGCTGTCTCGAATTAATTGGCCAATATTTTTATTTAAAGATTTTCTAACAAAATTAAAATATTTGCCTTTTTCAAGGAAATTTAGTAGATTATGCATTCAAACACTCAATTATCCAGAAAATTTTGGCGATTTGATAGAGATTGTAACACAAATTAGGACACATACTAATATACCTATATCTGTTGCCATTCCGCCTTTATCAAAAGAAAAATTAAGAGAGTTAAAATTGAAAGGAGTTCAAAGAGTAGGAATTGCATTAGATGGTGCGACATCTGAGATTTTTGATAAGATTAAAGGCAGAAACGTTGGAGGTCCCTATACATGGGAGGAACATTTTCAAAAGTTGAGGGAAGCATTAGAAATTTTTTCATCTGGTTTTGTAAGTACTCATATAATAATTGGATTAGGAGAAACAGAAAGAGAAGTTATTGAACGTGTAGAAGAGCTACATAATTTAAATATTCTTGTATCATTATTTGCATTTATGCCTATTAAAGGTACAAGATTTGAAAAAATAACCCAACCGACAATTATAAGTTTTAGGAAATTGCAGTTAGGGAGGTTTCTTATTATTAATAATGAAAAAAATTCAAAAGATTTTACTTTTAATAGAATAGGTGAAATTGTAAATATTAATATTAGTAAAAAAGAATTAAAAATGATAATTAACAACACAAATGCTTTCTTAACTTCTGGATGTCCTGGTTGTAATCGTCCTTATTATACTTCTAAACCATCTGGTCCTATTTATAATTATCCACGAGTGTTAACTGAAATTGAAAAAACCGAAATTTTTGATTTATTAAATAAATTTGTATATTAACATTTAGATAAGAAAAAATGAATGTGTGGCGATTTTTACCATTGGAAATCAAAAGTGGGTTTTGGAATATGGGTTTAGATGAAGCTATTTTAAAAATGGCTATAGAGAAGAAATCGCCAAATACCTTAAGGTTTTATAAGTGGAAGCCTTCTACTGCTAGTATCGGGAGAAATCAGAGTTTATCCAATGAAATTGATGTTAAATTCGCAAAAGATAAAGGATTTAATATTGTAAGACGGATTACCGGAGGGGGAGCTGTTTTTCACGATGAAAAGAGAGAAATAACCTATTCAATTGTATGCCCTATCAAATTTCTTGAGAAATTAGGTGCTAACAAGGTATTAGAACAGTTTGAGATTATTACTCAAGGAATAATTAAGGGTTTAATGATTTTTGGTTTAAAACCAGAGAAAGATGTTATTCATTGTCCTGCTATTCTAATAAATGGAAAAAAATTTTCTGGGAATGCACAAATCCGAAAGAAGGGATACATTCTCCAGCATGGAACAATTTTATTAGATATTGACCCTGAATTGATGTATTCATTGTTAAAAGCTCCTGAAAATGTCGAGAAATCTAAGATGGTCAGATCTGTTCGTGCTAAATGCATAGGAATTAAAAACTATATACAAAATTATGAGGAAAGAAAACTAATTTTTTCATTAAAGCGTGGATTCGAAGTAGCATTAAATATAGAATTAACAGAGGGAATTATTTCAGAAGAAGAGAGAGAATTAGCGGAAAGGTTAGTAAGAGAGAAATATTCAAATTTGGAATGGTTACAAAAATATGAATAAAACTCAATCAATAATGAAAAAAATTAGAGCTGGAACAGCATCATGGTTAGATTTTAAGACAATTTTAAACCTTGATTCGAAAGATTTGGAATTAATATTAAATCTAGCTCAGGATATTACTCAAAAAAATTTTGGTAATATTTTAAAAATATATAATCCTACTAACAGATTTCCTGCGATTAGTATAACGGGTAGTGAATGTGCCTTAGAGTGTGAACATTGCAATAGGAAATACTTGAAAGGAATGAAAGCAATATTAGAAAATAAAGATTTAGAACAATTTTTGTTTGAACTTCATAAAAAAAATGGAGTAGGTGCATTAATATCCGGGGGTAGTAAGCTTGATGGCTCTGTCCCTTTATTAGAGTATTTGGATACCATCAAAAAAGTCAAGAGAGAAACAAATTTAATTATAAATACTCATACAGGTTTATTAAATGAAGAAACTGCAGTGAAACTTGCTGATGCTAATGTGGATATAATATCATTTGATATAAATGTGGATGAACAAGTTATACGAAATATTTATCATTTGGATGTCGAACTAAATGAATACAAAAGAGCTATTGATTTATTGAAAAAATATGAATTAAATATTGTTCCACATATTTGTATTGGATTGTATTATGGCAAACTCAATAAAGAATTAGAATCGATTAGATTTATTAAAGAAACTGAAATAAATCCATCATTGTTAGTTGTGATTATCTTAATTCCTCCTAAAGATTCGAAGGTAAAATTTGAAATGCCTAAACCAGAAAGTATAGCAAAAGTTATCGCAATTTTAAGATTTGCTTTTCCCAAAACAGAAATTTCTTTAGGATGTATGAGACCACGTGGAAAGATTAAAAATGAGATTGAAAAATTCGCAATTAGGGCGGGTGTAACAAGGATCGAAATTCCATCTAAAGATACATTAATGTGGTTAAAAAAGAACAATAAAAAAATCCAATTCAAATATTTTTCTGCTTGTTGTGCAATTCCTAAAAAATTTGAAAAATTAGCCGAAAGTAAAGAATTGGATATTAAAAGATATATAAATATCTAAAGCGGATTTGTTATGAAAATTAAAAATGAGATAAAAATTATAGGGTTAAAAGAAATTCCATTAATTAAAAAAGGAGATAGCATCCCTGAAATTATAATCAATGCTTTAAATATAAATAGAATCTCTTTAGAAGATGGAGATATAATTGTCATTGCTCAAACAATAGTTTCTAAAAGTAATGGTAGAACCAGAAATTTAAATGATATCACACCAAGTGAGAAAGCTCTTGAGTTATACAAAAATATTAATCCTAAAGTAAAAAGTCAAGGATTGCCAGAAAAAAATCCTAAATTAATAGAGGCAATTTTAGATGAATCCAAGGAGATTATAAAATCTGAACACGTCTTAATAACTGAAACTAAACATGGGTTTATTTGCGCTAATGCTGGTGTGGATAAGTCTAATATTGAGGGTGAGGGAATAGTTATTTTGTTACCAGAAAATCCAGATAAAGAAGCTGAGAAAATTAGAACTACCATTAAACATAAAACCAATAAAGAAATTGCAATTATTATTTCGGATTCATTTGGTAGAGCTTTTAGGGTAGGAGCAGTTGGAACTGCTATTGGAGTTTCAGGGATAGATCCCATTCTAGATTTACGAGGTAAGAAAGATTTATTCGGATATGAACTCCAAACTACTGTTATGGGTCAAGTAGATAGTCTTGCTGCTGCAGCACAGTTAATTATGGGAGAATCAGATGAAGGGATTCCAATTGTAATAATAAGAGGTTATAAGTTCAAATTTAATGAGAAGGTAACAATTAAATCCATTTTAAGAAAGAAGGAAATTGATTTGTTTAGAGAATCAGTAGATAATAGATTATTAAAAATTCTTAAAAATCGAAGAAGTTACAAATTACCTTTTGCAATAAAAAATGTAGATAAAAAAACTATTGAAGAATGCATTGAAATCGCACGTTGGGCTCCAAGTGCTCATAATGGACAATATTGGAGGTATATAATATTGGAGAGAGGAAAGCAACGTGGAAGTTTAATAGATAAAATGAATGAGAAATTAGTATCTGATTTACAAAAGAATGGAAATTCTGAGGAAATTATTAAAAAAAAAGTAGAAAGAACGAGAAATAATTTCTTAGAAGCACCAGTTTTAATTTTATTATGTTTAGATACAGTAGATTTAGAAAAGTATCCGGACAATGAAAGAACACAAAATGAGTTCCTTTTGGGTATTCAAAGTATTAGTTGCTCAGCAATATATCTGCTCCTTGCTATTGAAATGAAAAAATTAGCCGCATGCTGGTATTGTGCTCCACTCTTTGCAAAAGAGATTATAAAGGAAGAATTGAAACTTCCTGAATCCTACATTCCTATAGCTTTTTTTACAGTGGGTTATCCTATTAAAACTCCAAAAGCTCCAAATCGTAAAGAATTGAAAGAAATAATATATGAACCTAGTGTTTAAGGGAACAAAATTATGAGTGAAAATTATTATGTAGTATTAGCTGGAGGTGTTGGAGCAGCAAAATTTATTGATGGATTGGTTCAAATTATTAAACCAGAATTGCTCAAGATTATTGTAAATACAGGTGATGATATTGACTTATTTGGACTTAAAATTTGTCCTGATTTGGATATAATAACTTACACATTGGCAAATTTAATCGATAAAGAAAAAGGATGGGGGTTCGCTGAAGAAACTTATAATTGTTTAAATGTTTTGAAAAAATTTTATGACACAGGATGGTTTAATGCTGGTGATAAGGATTTAGCTACTCATATTTATCGTACTGATTTATTTAAACAAGGTTTTAATAAAGCAGAGATAACAAACTTAATATGTCAAAATTTAGGAGTAAAATCTCATCTTATTCCAATGTGTAATGAATCAGTTGAAACCTTTATTACAACTCCTTCAAAAATAATGCATTTCGAAGAATATTTTATAAAGTATCAATGTAAACCAAAAGTTTTAAATATCGAATTTAAAGGCATAGAGAATGCAGTACCAATTAAAGGCGTATTACAATTTATAGAAAAAGCTAAAAAAATAATAGTCTGTCCATCCAATCCAATTGTATCAATAGGAACTATCCTTCAAGTAAAAGGAATTAAAGAGGCACTTACAAAAGTTAGAGAAAAAGTTTTTGGAATAAGTCCAATCATAGAAGGGGCACCAGTGAAAGGTCCAGCAGATAAATTGATGAAATTTGTAGGCGTAGAGGTCTCATGTGTGGGTATTGCAAGGTTTTATAAAGAATTTCTGGGACATTTTATTATAGATAATAAAGATTGCTTCTTAAAACCTAAAATTGAAAAATTAGGAATTGAGACTTATTGCTATGATACTCTCATGGTAAATCTAAAAAAAAAGATAAAATTAGCTCAATATATAATAAATTTATAATCAATAACATTTAAGTAGATTCAGTAGCTACTTTCTCAGATTCTTCTTCCTCTTGTACTTCAATTTCTTCTTTTCTAACATAATCACCAACAGAAGTTAGAAGCTCTTTTATACGACCTTCTTGTTGTAGTCGAATTATTAAGTTTCGATGTTTTATAAATGAAATTAATTTAGATATAACTGGAAAGAGGAGCATTATCGGTAGTAGAAGAATTATGATAATTTCTGGAGAAAACATCACAACACTTTCTGTAATTGCGTCGGGTAATTGTATTACAGTATCCAAAAACCAATGTGGGTGTATAATAATGTAGCTTATGATTAAAAGTAACCCTACACGGTATGTAAAGTTAAATAATGTTGATGTTGCTAGATTCCGTGCTCTTGGAGCTGATGAGCTTGCAGTTAATGTATCTCTGGCTTCAGAATCTTCTCGGAAAAGACGATCTATATATCTCCCGAGTCTTCGCGTTTTAGATGCTGCAGTAATTAACTTTTTTTCTTCTTCCTCTAATTTTTTCCTTTCTATCATTTCTTTTACATATGAGAATCGCTTTCCCGTTTTAGCTAAGAATTTTCCGATTGCAAACCCTTCTTTTTGCTCTGATTCAATTTCTTTAATTCTCTTTTTAGCTTCTTCTTTTATTTTATCGATATTTGCAGTTATATAATGTGATTCTCTTGCTAGAATATTTAATTGGGCATTTAATCTATCACTTCTTTCTAAGGATGGTTTTGTTACGGTGTCTGCATAATTAATTTGAAAGGAAAGTTCTATATAAATATACGAGATAATCCCAAATACAATCAAGGGACTTGCTATAAATAATATAAAATTATCAACAGGTATTATAGATAATGATGGATCAAGGGGATTTGTCATTTGATCTAAATTTAAAAAATCTGGTGGTAAATTAAATAATTGGAACATTTCTCTTAAACCTCCCACCATAAGTGGAACTATAATCATGAGGATTATTGACCCTATTGCAATTAAAGAATATTTTGGATCACTTTTGAAAAAAGCTCTAATGGCATATACAACGGCTATAACAAATAAAATTTGAAAAATAACTAAATAAATGTCATTAAAAAGTACCTGTAACTCGTCTAATATTAGAGATGGAATATTCTGTAATTCAGGTTTTGGAATTGCAAACCATTTACTTAAGTATCCTTTAAAAAATCCTTCAATGAATTTAAATATATAATTATTAACTCCACCTCCAAAAATAAATGCAAAAATAAATGCACAACCATAAGCGATGGCAAAAAGACAACCATAGATAATATACGAGAATACATTTTTGAGTGTTCCAAAAAAGGCAAAAAGAGCATATTCATTATCCGCTGAGACAAGTACTCGATCAAAATGAAAGATTGAGGTTAGAAAAATAATAAATATCCATGAAAAGATAGCTAAATTGATAATTTTTAATACTAATATATAACGACGAGCCATTTTTTAATACGCCCTCCCCTTTTTCTTTGCTTCCATATAATTACCTAACACTTGGTTCATCATATCATCAGGTCCGCATGTTATAATATTTATACCAAGCTTTCTAAGACCTTGTTTAATAATTAGGATATGTTCCATCATTTCTTCACTGATTGCTTCTGCTAAAGCTTTATCTGTTGAAGATAAATCTATTTCATGAATTTCAAACCAAGGGCTAAAAGGATTAATAACAATAATAGTATGATTAAAAGGTACCAATTTTTTAATAGCTTCAGAAATATCTTTAGGATTTGCCTCTAAATCGGAAATAATGAAAATTAAACTTCGTTTTTGAAACCGCTTTGTAAAATGCTCCATAGCTTCATTAAATTTACATTTTCCTTGTGGTTTTACTCTCGCAACGAAATCTAATACTTGATAAAAGTGTTCTTCTCCACTATTTGGTTTTAAAAAATTAAGATTCTTTTTATCTGAAAAAGTAAATACCCCCACATTATCCCTTCGGGTTAAAGCCACTTTTGTTAGAAGCATACAAGCTCGTATCGCATATTCAAATTTTGTATTTTCAATGGCTCCTCCTGCCATTGTATCTGAAGAATCTACTAAAATCATAACAGTAACATCTCTTTCACTCTCAAATTCCTTGACAATTAATGTTTGGGTTCGAGCACTTGCTTTCCAATCTATCAATCTAAACTGATCTCCAAAAACGTATTTTCTCATACCATAGAATTCTGAACCAAGCCCTTTTTGTTTTGATCTTTGTAAACCATAGTTCAATTGTAGTGATCGTTTTGAACCTAAAATCTCAATTCGTTTAATATCTTCATAAGGAGGATAAATAAGTATATCTGTAACACTATCTGGAACAATTCTCTCTAATGAATTAAAACCTAATCTGTCTTTAACTATTATTGATAAAGGTCCGAGTGCATATTCACCTCTAACTTTTGGTTCGAGTACATATGAAAATTTAATTATATCTTTAGGTCCTATTCTTGTAGATATAAAATTTTCACCTAATATTAATCTAAAAAGCTGTGGATTGTAATTATCCCTTATTTCAATAAAATCAAAGCTATTACGACTAATATTTTCAATAACCACTTTTATATGAACAAAATCATCTTTGAATACTTTTTCTTTTTCGAGTTCTCTATGTACTCGTAATTCCTCTACATTCATTTTGTAGTGGAAGATAGGTAGACTAATGATTGTACTAAATAATAATAAAATTGCGAAGTATATCAAAAAATAATTCTCAAACGCAAAACCAGCTGTTAGAAAAAATACAGCAAATAGAACTAAACTTCTTCCTTTTCCTCCTAAAATATTTTTCCACCGTTGTGCGTTTAGCTTTTTTATTATATCATCTGATTTTAAGTTAATATTAATTACAAAAAAAAATGAATTTTTTAAATTGGGATTGGAATTTCCTCAACAATTGACTTTAATACTGCTCTTGTATCAAGTCCTTCTAATTCTGCTTCTGGCTTTAGAAGAACCCTATGATTTAATGCTGGAAGGACCAAAGCTCTTACATCATCAGGAGTAACATAGCTGCGACCAAGAATTGCTGCTCTTGCTTTCGAGCATTTCATTAATGTTAGACTAGCCCTAGGTCCACATCCTAGGGCGATTTGTGGATGATTTCGTGTTT
This sequence comes from Promethearchaeota archaeon, assembly GCA_048938005.1. Lineage (GTDB taxonomy): Archaea > Asgardarchaeota > Lokiarchaeia > Sigyniarchaeales > SOKP01 > Loki-b32. The sequence goes on from JBHLMQ010000001.1 coordinate 180,616, forward strand.
TGATTATTAGATCTCTGATATATTTTAGTATTCTATCATCAATATATACTAAATTCATAATCTTTTGAGCTGCGAGGATCTCTTGAGAATTTGTAATTGCTTCTACTGAAGGCAAATCTCCTGATAATTGTCTTCTCATAATTTCTACCTCTTCAGTATCTTCTGGATAATCCAACCAAAGCTTAAAAAGGAAACGATCTACCTGTGCTTCAGGCAAAGGATATGTTCCTTCCATCTCTACAGGGTTCTCAGTAGCAATAACAATAAAAGGTTTTTCAAGTCCAAGTGTTTGACCTTCAATAGTTACTTGTCGTTCGGCCATAGCCTCTAGGAGAGCTGCTTGAGTCTTAGGTGCGCTTCTGTTGATTTCATCTGCAAGAACAACATTTGCAAAAATAGGGCCCTTCTGAAGAACAAAAGCACCCTCATTTTGGTCAAAAATCTTTGTACCAGTAATATCTGCTGGGAGTAGGTCCGGTGTAAATTGAACTCTGCGAAAAGATATACCAAGAGTACGAGCATAAGTTTTTGCCATGACAGTTTTACCAAGACCAGGAACTCCTTCCAGGAGAACATGTCCATTTACTAACAACGCTATAAAAAGTTGCTGTAGAATATCCCCATAACCTACAATGACACGGCTCACTTCGCTGAGAACTTCTTGCGCAATTTCGTGAAATGGTCTAATTGACCAGTTTTTCGCGTATAGGAGCCACGTCAATTTCCTCTTTTTCGTAGTATTTTGCTTTATCTGAAGTTTCTATTTTATAACTCACCTTTTTTTTATTTTTTTTTATTTTTATTCTATTTTTTATAAATATATTTTAAATTTAATTAAATATTATTAACTGCCCAACCCATCTCGAAAAATGTTTCTTCGAAATCTTGTTCAGTTTTAACTTTATATTTTGCTTCTTTAATTGCTAAAATCTTGTCCATAAATCTGCCTATTCTTCTTATTTTTAATTTTGTTGCAGAAGGATCTTTAGCAATAACCATATCCATTACATTTTGAGTTGTTATATCCCTCCCTCCTAATTGATTATTTAATTTTCTTTCTAGCCTTCTATAAAGTAATTTTAAGGCATCTCCATACTTCATCTTATTTTTATATTCATCGATCTTTTGTGCAAAAAATGAAGATGTTCTAAATCTTGCCGCTTCTTCTTTTTTTTCTTCCTCCTCAGCGATCTTTTCTTGTTCTTTCTTTTTATCCTTTTTTGGTAGGTATTTTCTTAATGTGTAGAATGCAAGAACTGGATAAATCCATGCTGTTATAGGATTTGTGGATAAATGTACAATATATTGCATAATAAACCCAAATATTCCTGCTGAGGTAAGATCTCTCGAATATTCTGGGCGTATATGGGCTTCATCAAAAACTATTATCCAGTCATCCTTGGTCGCTCCTTCATTTGCATACGTTAACCATTCGATAATGTTTATACCAAATTCCATATTGTCATATCCAGCCTCATTAATTAACTCATTATTAAAAAGACTCGCATCTGCAGACACAAATACTCGTTGCCTTCCATTATCTTTAGCCAAGAATACGTATTGAGAGTAACCTCCAAGAGGAAATGTATCTGGAAATGGGAAAGGTAACAAGCTTCCTTCTAGTAAATTCATAAAACTTAAATCAAGATCATCATTTACACTGGTATTTGTAGCCTTATCATATTGTTTATTTCCATTTTTATCAATAAATCCATACTCTGTTGTAGAACCAACCGGTTGCCAACCAAAAGCTCTAATAAATTCTCCACCGGCAGCACAAGATGCCCGCGAAAGTATTACACTATTTATAGGGTTTGGTGTTGTGGTGGTTGCATGGGATTCCCATTGGTTATCGCGAATTACAGGAAATTCAGGAGTAGTATCGTAGGAGGCATTATCACGTAAGATACCATCAGGAAATATTGTAATAGGGATTTGGATCTCTGCAAACATACCAGCTATCAAAATTTCCCATAATAGGGTGCTTGTAGAACCATGATCATGGCAAATTAAGAGTGAGTTAGTTCCATTAAAGAAATTAATAAAATAGGGTATTTCGAAAATAGGATCATAAAATTGATTTGGGCCTAGTAAAATTAATAAGATTGATTTATCCTTATCCAACCGTTCAGTAGCACTTAAGCTAGATTGTACTGTCATTACTTTATAACCATCATTTTCAATTGCACGCTTAAAATCTGAAGATCCATTCCAGCGATTATTATAGACTGAAAAATTTTGATCATTTATTCCTTGGTCGATTATGGGGGAAAATAAAGGAATGAATACAAAAATGAAAATAATTATAAATAAGGCTTGTTTGTATATTGAACCAGATTTAATTTTTTTACGCGATTGAGTTTCACGTACTTTTTGAGTAGTGGTGTTTCTTAAAAATATGATAAAACTAATACCACTAAATATTGCTCCTAAATAACATAAAAGAGGGATATAAGTTAGAAAAACGGGGGACTGTTCTGGATTTTCTTGTTGATAATAACCTATAAACTCGCTAACGATAATTCCAAAAACGATTAGATATATTGTTAAAAACGTAAAAACTATTCCTTTTGAAATATTGATACTTTTTTGAGTTGCTTTTCCCGCTTTTACCATTATTTTTTTCTTAATATTATTTTGTAATTATAAAAAACTAAAATTAATCTGTATAGTTACAATTTGAAGCTAAATGTTTTTCCTGTGATTTCATTGTATAAATTTGAAAACAGATCAATTGCATAATTTAGTTCTGTATTTGTAGGTTCAATTCCGCCATAGATAATGTCTTCTATTTTCTTTATAAATGGATATACCGATTCTGGTTTCAGATTTTTTTCTAATTCATTCACACACGCTATTGCGTATTCTCGAATAGTTTGATGTGCTAATCTAGGTTTCTTGAACTTAATATTGATAATGTCATCATAGACAAGATAAATGTAGGCGATCGCCTCTTTAGGTCTATTAGATTCGACTAAAATTTTAACATTATCAAATCTCTGTTTTATATTTATCTCTGGTTCTGGAATCTTCTTTTTCTTTTTTGCCATTATTTATTATCAACTTCAGTATTTTTTTCAAATAATTTATTTTATAATTTTTTTCGAATTTATAATTTTTTGTACTAATCTTTTTAATTACTATTTTTTTTGATATTTTTATCTGAAATTATAGTTAAAAATTTAATTGAAAATTATAACCAGTTAATTGGAAATATATTGGTGAAAATAAATCACATGTTTTATAAAAATCATTTTCTGTTATTTTAAAGGGCTTTGCGTAGATTATCTCTTCAACTTTTTGAATAAAGGGGTACATAGCCGCTGGAGTAAGTTTTAATTCTTTAACAGAAATTATTGCGAAATCTCTTATTGTCTCATTTTCTTTTCTAGATCTACCATATTTTGCATTAACTAAATCCATATAAATTGCGTTAAACAAATAAGATATAGATTCTTCTAATCTACCTGAATCTTTAAGTAGTTTAAAATTAAGAATTTTTGATTCAAGAGGTAATTTCACAACTCGTGATTCTTTTTCTTGATTTTTATAATAACGATACCCTAACACACCCAAAATTGCTATTACAACTGCTAGAATTGGAAAAAATATTATAGAAAACAATAAACCTGGGATTTCCCACCATTCAGTAGGAGTAGAAGGGGTGTAAGAAGTGCCGGTAATACTTATGTATTCAACACTAGAAAGGTAAACTCCAGCAGTGTTTACAACTTCGATTTCGATTGATTTATTACCTGTTTCAGTAGGTATATATGGATAAATAAAATCTCCATTGGAATCTGTACTCACAGAACCAATTTGAATTCCATCGAATCTTATCCTAAGTAATCTATTACTTATTTTAAGAGAGTTATCATTCATTGATATTAATTGTCCTTTTATTGTTATTTGTTCTCCTTCAGATGCGTTGCTTACTATATCCCAGTTGCATATTATATCTGAAAACAGGTTTATGTTCGGTATTATGACTTCTGATTTATTTATTCTGCCAAAATCACCCGAATAACTTAAATTTAAATTAATCGATTGATTAAAAGCGTCACTAGGAATTGTTATATCTTGTGAAAAAAATCCAAGAGGATTTGTAAAAAAAGAAAAATTCGGCCATGTATATGAACTGTTAAACCAATGATGATTTATTTGTTTATTTGGGATGCCTGTACCATTCATATAATCATATCTTAAAAATCCCTCAATTCTAAAATCTTCTCCAGGAATTTTAGGAGAGGTATCTGCAGTTATAATATCAAAAACTGAAGTGGCATTTGCGAAGATAATTAAAAAATTGTTTTTTTCAACTTTTCCTCTGCTAGCATCTGTTACATTTACTTGGATTTTATATCCTGAAATAGAGTACACGTCAAAGCTATAGGGTATTATAAAATCAATTTGAAAATCTCCACTATCATTTGTTATATCGGTAAATTGAGGATATAAAATATCATCCGCATAAATCGCAACTTCCATAAATTCAACACCAGTCCCATTATTATATTTGAGATCTCCTTTAATTGTTATTGTCTCATTATGGTAATGGCGAGTATTATTTAATTCAACACTTGTAATATTTGTAGTTGCCCACCATGCGGAAATTTTTGGAGAAACATCATTAAAATTAACATTTCTATTTAATAACTTGAAAGGGATGGTAGAAAAAATTAAAGATACAGAGATTACGATTAAAATAATCATTGATTGTTTCGTTGAAGACAATTTTAATTTTGTCATACTATTTTAATTTCTTCTATTTTATTATTTTATTTTATTCTTTATGTGAATTGTAATTCAGTTTTGTCTACATATTCAAGATTATTATCTTTAGGTTCAAAGTAAACAATTATTTTAGTTTGGCTAACATAATCGGGCCATGAACTGTCTACTATTAAAGATGCGTTAAAACCTCCATATTGATCTGTTACAACTGTATCATTGAATGCTACAATCTCACCATTTAACAATTGAACAGTTACATTCACTTTCATGTTTGCCATAGCTGTCCCATTGTCCCATGTCAAGTTTCCATAGATATAAAGAATATCGTCCACCCACCAATCACCATCAGAGATATCATGGGGGGTAGTATGATAACCTTCTTGAATAATTATTGTTCCAGCTGTGATATTTAATAATTTCCTAGCACTGCTGGTATTAATCATATAATTGGTTACACTTATCCCAGGAGCTGAAATTGTCCCATTAAAATCAACTCTTAAGTAATATTCTCCCTGAGGGCAATTTAGATTTATAGAATTGACCTGAAATTGATAGGTTCCATCATTCTGAATAATAACGTATTGACCCCAGGGCATATCCAGATATCCAGAGATGTCATTATCGTCATTATCTAATAAAACTAATTTTAATTCCATTCCTTTCATATTTTTTCCGTCTTTTTCTACATTTCCATATACGTTAAAACCACCATTACCTCTAGTAATAACATTTGTACCTGGATTAGCATTAATATTTACAGTTTCATTTATAATTATATAAGTAGTATTAATAGTAGCAAAAATATCATATTCAACTCTAATTCTATTTAATCCCGCGTGAAAATCATTAATATCATTGGTGGAGATATTAAATTGGACAAAACCTGTATCTAAGGGACCAAACTTGTAATTATCTAATTCCCTACCATTATATTCGTTATATACATATACTGTTCGTCCATTGAAAGGAAGAGGGTGAAGTATTTGTACTTGGAAATGTGCTGTTTCACCTCGATTATAACGCTCAGGTAGGTAACCATCATTATAAAAAGTTGAAGTGGGTCTTCCCTCAACTGCTAAATATATTGTTAAATTTTCAGGATCTATAACCTTTAGTTCATTAGGTATGAAATATGAAACACTTAAATCATTAATAAAAAATGAAGATGGATAAGGATTCCCTGGATCAAAAGTGAAATCAAAAAATCCATCAAAATCTAATCTCAAAGTATAATTGGTAGCGGGAGTATCGGGTTGAACCCCTAGATCAAAAGTAAATAAATTAGAGCCTCCTGTATCTTGAAATAGAGGGAATTGAGGATTTAAATATTGAGACATAGGAGATCCCATTCTAAACATTCTTAAAGCAATTTCAGAATAATAAATGTCATTATTAGAAGTATCTATTAAGCGGCACATTGTGTTAAATTGCGTACCAAAACTTCCTGTTCGATTTATTTCCCGTGGTATCGGCCCAGAGATGAAATCAAATACAATAGATTCATTAACAATATAATATGAATAATTGAAATCGCCACCATACTTTGCATATACTAAAGTTGGACCAGATTTATTATTAACCCCAATATCGTATATAAACGAAGCAATACCCTTGGAATTTGTAATATCAGTCCCAATCATAACATTTCCATTTGTGTAGTCATAAAATTCAACGATTTCGCCAGGATCAGGAGACATTATATCTTCATCAATGAGTATTGCTGATAGATTAAGCTGTTCACCTCGTTTAACGTTTATTAAATTACTTGGATTTGGAGGAAATGGAAAATCTGTTGGTTGCCCGTCAATTGAGAATAACAATCTATATGTCAATTCTTCAGTTATAGTGAAGTCCATTTTATTACTTGAATTATCCATAATCCCAAAAGGAGCGAGAAGGACTCCTCCCCAAGATCCATTGAAGTCTACCCTGATTTCGTAATTTCCCCTCGGGACCCAAGAATTAACACTCACGATTTCATTAAAATTACCATTAATATCTGTATCTATAGAGTTAATATCAAATGGATTTATGATTTTATTCTGTGTACTTTTGTCTAATAAGACAAATTCAACTGTTGCATTTCTTACTCCTTGATTAGCTACTGGATCATAAACATAACCTTGGATTGTTGTTGTGGTGCTTATAGAGCGATTAATTGTTTGAGGATAAACATTTGTGAGATTTACTTGTATATTACCATAAATCATGTAGGAAGTGAAGTTGTTTGCTAATTGGTATGATGCCATTATTAAATGAGGGCCAACAACTTGGGATTCATTAATATTAACCAAAATTGAGGCTGTACCATTTTGATCAGTATATGCTTCACCAAGTATTAATCCTGAATTCAAATCGGTAAATGTGATTCTTTTATTATTTATAGATCCTGTATCAGAACTTAAAGTAGCAGTTAAGTTAGCTTTCGGACCTCTATAACCTGCGGTGAAGTTTGAATTAACTTTAATCCTATAATTCGCCATAGGATTTCCACCAGCTCCAAAAGAATCAAAAATAATGTCCATTTGTGTCCACATACCATCTCCAGAGATACTAGTTGGAACAAAAATTTCAGCCCAATTGTATAAATTCATATATTTAATTGCAAAATACCATTTATTTTCAGTATCATCATACTCGGGTACAATGCCTTGACTATGAAATCCATTAACAAATCGACTTGATACATTGAAGGCTCTTGTAAACGCGCAAAATGCGGAAGCAAATTCTGACCATAAACCTTCTCCATGTTCACAGAACCACTCTACAATATCTTCTCCATCTGCTGGTGGGTCATTAGTCAATGCATTAATATCAACAATGAAATTAGTCTGGAGATAATTCCTGATTTTATTAGCTACCATAAAAGTATTATCATTATCATCAATAATCAAATCTAAAGCATCATAATGAGATTTAAAATAAGGGTGTGTATTGATATAAGTATCTATTGAGGGAGGTAAATGTAAATATAGATTTTTTATGAATACTGGAGTATACTGTGCTTCAACAGCACTATTATTAATATCTACATTCGATGGTAAATTTAATCCAAACATTTCATATGTCATATTAACAGGATCTTCACTATAAAATTGAAGATCTAATGTTGTACAATTAAAATCATTTTTAAAGAGAGTAATAGAGTCTAGATCTAAATTATCAGCGTAAAGCCCTTCCATTATAAAAGGGATTGGGAAAAATGAAGGGATTACCATAGAATTAGGGCCCAGATTAGGAGATAATGGTATTTTTAATTGTATTAAATCTAAATATGAATATTTTGAACTATAATTACTATAAGAATAAAAATCGTAAAAATTGGTTGCAGCTGTTGAATGCCATTGATCTCCCATAAATTCATCAAAACATTCATACCTCCATAACTTATTAGTCATATCGATAATTGAATCATAATCATAAACTCTGAAAACTTCTTGCTCACCAGCTTGAGAACCTAATAGTGCGAGAAGCGCTTCTGAAAAATCGCTTAAATCTAGATCATCGATGCCTCCATCCAACATCTCAGATAACATATCCATAACATCTGCTAATTCATCCGGATTTAAATCATTAAATAAATTTTGCCAAAAATCTGCATCAAATGGATATGGTGGTTTTGTTAGTAAGGCGTCTTCATACTCAGTATTCGCTTTTTCTTTACTGGGAAAAGGTCTTTGAGTACCAAAGAGAAAACTAAATAAAACCACTGAGAAAGCAAACATTGCAAGTAAGAGCATCGCAACTAATGCTATTCCTAAAATTCTCTTTTTGTTAATGGCGCTCCCTAATAATTCCTCTCTTAATTCTGACATAATATACTAAAATTAACCTTTTTAATAACCAAAAAGAATTTAGAATATTAATCAAAATTATTATTTATATAATTTTCCACATATTTTTTTGAATTGTTAAGTTCTTCAAAAATAAATTAATAGAAAGAATTTATATCAATTTCATTAAAAAAAAGTTTTCAAAAATTAAATTAGGTAATTAAACCAATATCAAAATATTCAAAAAGATGATTTAAAAAATTCTAAGGATATAAAAGAAAAATTTGAAAACTTTAAAATTCAAAACCACATTTAGTACAAACATATTTTTTAGCATAGATTGGTTTGGGAATGTAGCTTATTATTCGTGTTTTATCTTCAACTTCTTTTACAGCAAACCCGGATGCGCCACAATTAGGGCAAATTCTCCTACCACTTCCCATCTGAACAGATGGACTTGGAGTAGATGTTGGAGTAGTTGTTAAGCCTGGAGTAGCAGTATAGCTTGTTGTTTGATTGGTTATCCCTTGGGCTAAGCTAGAGGGCATAACTGCTTTAGGTTCTTTTAATTCTTCAATCCGTTTTTCTTTATAAATAATTTCTTCCTGTAATTTTTTAATTTGCGCTTGTAAAGGGCCAATCTGTTGTTGTAACATAGAATTATGTTGCTGCAATTCTTGAACTTGTTGTTGTAATCCTGGGATATGAGCTTGTAATTGAGCATTTTCGTCAGTTAATTGCTTTACTTGCTGCTGATAAGCTTCAGTTGAAGTTTGTAGAGATTGCAATTGATTTGTTATTCGATTTACTTGACTTTCCTTCTCTCGAAGTTGAGCATTTAATTGGGAATTTTGAGAACTTAAACTATTAATTTGAGATTGTAACTGACTTATGCTAGAATCTTTTTCCTGGAGTTGAGTTATTACTGAAGCATATTGTTCTTGTGAAGATCCTATAGAGATTGAAGGTGTGGGTTCAATAATAGGTGGAGAAGGAGGTTGCAATGTAAGAGGTGGTGTCGTAGATGGTGTAGTAGAAGGTGGGGGCATTGAGGGAGGGGGTGTTAGTGGAGTTACTGAAGGAGGAGGCATTGAGGGAGTAGAGAATTCTTTTTTTTTCTTTTTCTTATCATCATCATTTTTCTCATATTCATATGACATAATAATCTTCTTTTTCTTGCATTAATTTAATAATAATTTCAATAATTCAATAGGAATAATTATGATTATAGCATAAATGTAAATATAAAAGTGTTTGTATGTTATATCTTAAAAACATTTCCAATATGAACTTAATTTTTCTTTCAAGGCGGGAATAAGTTTGTTATTATAATAATCAAGCAATACTGGTCTAGAAGTTCTTGATTCTTCTTTTATTAAATTGTCCTCCTCATCATTAAGGACTTTTAAACAATTGTAAACAGCTCGAGCTTGTTTATCCAATTGATATCCACCTTCTAATGTTATGAGAATCCTATCATTTGCATATTTCTGTGCGATTGTTTTAATTTTTACCAGATATTCTGCAGGTGATTGGTATGTCCAATTCAAATCAGTCAACTCATCTGTCCAATGAGTATCAAAACCAGCTGAAATTAAGATAAATTCTGGCTTAAATTCGTCACATATAGGTGCTATTATTTCATCAAAGTATATTGGGATTGCATCATCAGCAGTGCCAGCGGGCATTGGATAATTGATGATTTTACCGGCGCCTTTACCTGTACCGATCTCATCATAGTTCCCACTTCCAGGATAGAAATAACCATATTGATGAGAATTAAATATCACTACTTCACCTAATTCTGACTTAGAACCTTGATAAAAAATATCTTGAGTACCATTCCCATGGTGACAATCCCAATCAATGATAACTATTTTTCTAATTCCTTTTTCTCTAATAAGATATTCAGTAGCAATAGCAATATTATTAAAAATACAAAATCCAGCAAATTTATAGGAATTAGAGTGGTGTCCAGGGGGTCTCACTAAAGCGAACGCATTCTTTATATTCCTATTCAAAATCTCATCAGCAGCTTGCAAATTGCCCCCAACTGAGTATAAGGATGCTTCATATGTTTTAGGAGACGCAACAGTATCCAAATCTATTGCTTGAAGACGATGCGTTTTTGCACTTAATTCACAAATTTCTTGTATCTCTTTTATTAATCTTTCCATGTGAACATACTGTATTTGGTCTAAAGTTGCTTTCCTCGGCTTAATTATTTTAAAGCTTGGATCTTCAAATAAATTCTTTTCTTTTAGAAAATCCATGATTGTAATTAATCTATGATGGCTCTCTGGATGATCACCAATGTTGTGTTCTAAGTAAATTGGGTCGTAGACTATACCTGTTGTCATAATGTCATAGCTCTATCTTTTTATTTTTAATAATTTAGATTAGATTATTTTAGTATCTACGTATAAACTTAAAAAAGTTTCTTCATAGAAATAATTATAGATGGACAAGACTAAGAAATATACTCTGAAAATCATTATAATAGGGGAACCTGCGGTTGGTAAAACGAGTTTAGTTAAAAAATTTGTCTCTGGGAAATTTACTAAAGACTATCGGGCAAGTATAGGTACTAATATCTTCATTAAAAAAATAATAATAGAAAATGATGTAGATACAACAATACAGCTCTGGGATATCGCAGGACAAGAGCGTTGGATAAAAATGAGACGACCTTATTATGCGGGAGCTAGGGGTGTGCTTATTGTAGGGGATTTGACAAGAAAAAATACGTTTGATCAAATTGAGAAATTTTGGGTTCCTGATGTAAAACAATACTGTAACATTGCCCCTATTATTTTACTTGCTAATAAGAATGATTTAAAAAAGGAACTTAGTGAAACAGAGATTAATTCTTTAGCAGAAAAAATCGCGGCATTATCAATTATTTATACTTCAGCAAAGACAGGTGAGAATGTTGAACAGGCATTTAAAATCATATCTGAACAAGCAATAAAAACATTCTATTAGAAATTGCTTATTCCAATAAGCTATATTGAATAAAAATTAGAGTTATTCTATTTTATTTGTAAATTTAATTTGATTACTCTTTGGCTCATATAGAGTTCCCTCTTTAACCAGTTCTTCTAAAGCACTTTCTATAAACTTTCTATCTAAACTCTCTTCTAACTCTAAAATTTGAATAACATTAGATTTTTCGAGAGCTTTCCAACTATTCTCTTCAAAAATCTCTTTTAATTTATTCATTAGAGTTTCTAGTCTATTTAGACTGCTTCTAGACTGCCCAACAAAGATCCTATCCATATCAATTTTACCACTTGTCTCATCATATCCTGTATCTTTAAGATATCTTTTGAATAACTTGATAATTTCTTCAACATCTTCTTTAAGTACTTTATCTCTTAAAGCCATTTTAGCATAAGCCTCACCAAGTCTAACGAGAGCATCTAAATTTCTTGCTAAAATTGAGATTATTGCATCTTCACTGTCATATTGACCTCTTAATTCTAGGTAAAATTCCTTAATTCTTTCTTTAGCCTCATCAGTTAATACAGGATAATATGTTCTTCTTGCGTGTTTAATGTATTTTTTCAAGAGATCTCTAGAAATAGGAGCTAATGATTCATTATTTTCTTCAGAAATATCTTCTGGCCGCATCATAGAATTTTTTAAAATAAATTCAGCCATTTGTGCATCATCTGCGGGATTAGGTTTATCAATAACTACAAAAATTAAATCAAAGCGAGATAAAAGAGAAGCAGGTAGTCGAATATTCTGAGTAGGCGTTTTATATCGATCATATCTTCCAGAATAGGGATTAGCTGCCGCGATAATAGCAGTTTGGGCTTTTAATGTAGCAACAATTCCAGCTTTAGCAATACTTACGGTTTGTTGTTCCATCGCCTCGTGCAGAGCAGATCGGTCCGCTGTGTCCATTTTATCGAATTCATCTATTGCTGCTACACCTCCATTTGCTAATACGACAACACCAGCTTCAAGATTCATTTGACCTGTATCAGTATCTTTTATTACTGCAGCAGTTAGACCTACAGCGGTAGAACCTTTTCCAGAGGTGTATAATCCTCGTGGAGATACTTCTATAGCACTTTTCAGGATTTCACTTTTCCCAGTTCCGGGATCTCCAACAAATAATATATGAATGTCTCCTCTTTTATAACCTCCCCCAGGTTTTCTCTTCCTTGTTCCAGCAAATAAACTTAAAGCTGAAGCCATTTTAAGATCCTCTCTCCCATATATGTCAGGAGCAATTGATCGTGCGATTTTTTTTTGAACAAATGGTTCTTTGGATAAATCTTCAATTTTTTTCTTATCCTCTTTTGTGAGATCAATAGAGTCTTCAGTTTTATCTTCGGGATCTATAAAATTGATATCAAAATAAGTTTTAAACAAGTTGGAATTATTACTTTTAGTTGATTGAGCTAAGACTGATTTAAAAATTCCCATTAATTTCACTCTATCTCCAGGTTTTACCGTATCAACTAAGTCATAAGTTAAAATTCCTTGAACTGATCTAGGAATTCTTCCAGGTGGTAAATCTTCCGGAATTTCTTGAACCATAACACTTTGCCAATCAATAAATTCTGAATGTTTTGATAATAACCTAAAATCAGATTGTGCTTTAGCCTTACATCTTTTATTTGTACAAAATTTAGGCCACCTTATTCTAGAGGTTAATTGAGGTATGTCAAATTGAGCACCACACAAATTACATATAAAGGTTGCTTTTTCTAATTTGGGTCTTATAGTAGAGCTTCTGACTAAGATACCTTTAGACCAAACAAGAGAACTAATATGTTTTGCTCTTAATCCCCTTAAAGGGATAAATAATGGACTTTTCTTATCCCTAGTTGTTATTCTTACAAAATAATCTTGATTAATTAGTTGGGCACCCTGAAATTTTAATAAATTCTTGAATGCTTCGACAGCATCCTCAAGAATATCTTCTGGGTCTTTTTTTAACATTTCGGCAATATCAGGATCACTCGCTAAGAGATCTTCATAGAAAATAAATAATGTATTTTCGCCTTTAGCGTAAATATCATTAATTTGGTCTTGGTATTTATACACTCCTGGGCTTTCTTGAAATGACCGATAAAAATCCTCAAAGCGTTGAATTTTATTAATCGGTTGACTAGAACTGGATAAAGGAGTTGTCATAATAGATTACATTAATTTTTTTGATATAACTAAATATATTTACAAATTTTTTAATCCATCATATTAACGAATTGATTTATTATTGAGTAAATAATCAAGTATAAAAAGAGTAAGACTCTCGAACGATTTACTAAATTGTAATTAATTTGATAACGATAAAAAATAGCATATTAAGTTTCTTTTAATTGTTGCAAGATTTCACAAATAATAGGATCTTGACTCATTTCGCATCTGATTTTTAAAAGAGAAATTACTCTTTTTTTAATTTTTTCATTTTCATACTTCACTGTTCGCCCTAAAATTAAAGCAATAGAACGTTGAGTTTCCAAGGAACCTTCATCACTTAGATTTTGTAATAGTTTTGTTAATATCCGATTAAGTCCTACTTCTTGAATCACTTTAACAAAACTGTTAATAGTGCTAGTTCTTACTTCTTTTGATTCATCTTCTAATAATATAACGACCTCATCAAATATCTCTTCAATCTGTTTACTGTAAATCCCTATTAATCCAGCTGAGGCTTCTCTAACCTTAGGATCGGTACTTTTTAAATAATTTTGTAAATTATTAAAAGGAATATGAAAACTGTTAACTTCTTTAATAGTCGATAAAATATGCATAGAAGACCTGCGAACCCAACTTTGTTCATCATTTAGTAAAGATACAAGTTTTTCAATAATTTTTTCCTTTTTATCAACATGATTAATTATTTTACCTAAGCTTTTGATCGCTGCTTCTCTAACGATCCATTCATCATCGATTAAAGCGCTATTTATTAGTGCATCAATAACTGATAATGGAAGCTTATATCCAATAAAACCAAGAATTTTTACACTTGTTTCACGGATGAATGAATCTTGATCATTAAGAAAATTAAGAATTTCTTGAACTGGAATGATATCTGGTGATTTTTTAGCTATTTCCAATAAAGATTTAGAAAGAACAATCCTAACAGATAATTCTTGTTCAATTAATATCTGAAAAAATTCAGATAAATATGGTTTTATTAGAGATGGCTCTTTTTGAGCAATTTTTGAAATAATACTTGATGCTGTTTTTTTAATGTCTTTGTTTTTATCCTTTTGTAATATTAAAAGGATTGGTTTCAAATTGATATCATCAAGGAATTCTTCAATCATTCCATCTATTGAATTAAGAGCATTTAATCTTACATCATCATTTTCATCATAGAAATAACTTATTAAAAGAGGAATTATATTTTTTGGATCTCTTTTACCAATTTTGATTAATGTTTTTGATACAATTCCTTTTGTTATAAATCTTGAAATATCCGGAATTTTTATTAGATTTTGAACTATTAGATCAGGATTATTTGCATAGTTTTCTACTAAAATTTCTGAAATATTTTCTCTCAATTGTTCATTTTCAAATTTTATAAATATTAAAAAAGAAGTTAATATTTTTTCAGGATTATATTTCCATAATCTTCCAAGAAGAGAAACAAAGCTATTTAATATCTCAGAACTATTTGGATCAATTTTATCAATTATATTATCTATATCTAACAATTCTGGTTCCTCTTCAAAATATTTTTCGAGCACGTTTATTGCTGCATTTCTCGTTATTTCATTTAAATCTGTCAATCCGTCCAAGAAAGGTGTAATAGGAACATTATTTTTTTTAAAATTCCCAATTTTCGCAAATACATCAAAAATCGATGCTCTCACTGAACTGGATGGATCTTTTATCAGAGGAATAATTTTAGAAATTAACTTTCGGTCAATTTTTTCAAATTCAAGGTTTTTAATATTTTTGATCGCTGCGGCACTGATTTCATTATTAACGTGAAAAATTTTGTCGATTAAAGTTTCTATAGGGATTTTGTAAGAGGAATAAGCTATAATATTAAGGATTTCAGCTTGAATCTTACTATGTGGGTCATCTATTAATTTTTTAATATTTAAATATGAAATTAAATCATTATTTCTTTTTAGTAATCTAAAGAATAATTTTAATCCTAAACTTCTTAATCTCCAATCTGAATCTGCGAGGAGATTGAGAATTAAATTTGTAGGTAGTTTTTCCACCAAATTAATATCTTCTTTTAAAAGTGTTGTTGTAATAGGTATACACTTATCATAATTTGGAGATTCTAATGCTTCAATTATCCAAGGTAATATTATCTCTGGAACGTCCTTTTCTAACTGAATAAAGATTTTTTTACAAATCTTTCTTGAAAAAGGATTATAATCACAGATACCATCTAATAATGAATTTTTGAATTTCCATTCATTAAGATCTATTTCATTTTTTAGAGGAATCCTTTCAAACATTAAAATTAGTGTTTCTTTAGCATGTTTCCTTATTTTTGGATTAGAATTCTTAATAAAATTAAATAGTGGAATTGGGTCAAATGTTTGGCCACATTCTGTAATTTTTGAATACTTTATATTTGTTACAAATTCATTAGTTTTTGCTAGAAAAAAATATGATGTAAAAACAATTAACACAGTTTCTTCAATAACAGCTGCCCAAGCAAAACTCAAACTGCTGGGTACAATTTGATTAGTGATAGTCCATAAATTAAAAGTATAGAGCAACTTTTCAGGGTTTACGATTAAAAAATTTACTAAAACATTAATTCCTATAGAGGCCATTAAGTATGCAGCGAAGTATATATCTATTCCTCTATATTTAATTTTTCGCCCCCAAAAACGAGTGAAATATCCTAATATTCCAAAAAAGAGAGTTACAAATACAAAGATTGAAGACATAGTCGATATGGCTAATTTCCCAGTGAAAAAGAAAATAACAGTCTGAATTAATGAAATCCATGCCCATACAAATACGAATAACATCAATCCAAATATTATATAATATACCCAATCAGTCTTGAATTGTTTCATTCCTCGTTTTTTATCTTCAAAATTGAGAAATATTGATCTTTTCATATCTGGAATATGATAATAAACATTTGAAATACCAGCAATATATCCTTTAGACCCATAAAAAGTTAAAATCATAAGAGGATATACAAGCATCCAAGTTATCCAAATCATGATAAAAGGTAATCCCAACAATGATAGTATAATTGGAGGGAGAATAAATACTAGTATATAAAAAGCTAAAGCAATTAATAAATTTCCAAGCTTATTTTTTGATATTTTAATAATATTTTTGTTAATAAATTTATGAAACGGTGTTAACCCTTCATCTGATTCTCTACTTGTAGCAATAAATAGGAAATCTATCATAGGATAAAAAGTAATGTATATTAAACAAAAAGTAAATGGGATAAGGAGCGCTAAAGGAGGGACATCTGGTGGTGTGGTTGCTGGATCCCAGAATTCGGGTGATCTTACAGCATAGATTACAGCTACAGAAAATACTAGCATGATTGACAAACTAAAAATAATGCCATAGAAAATACATTGAAATCTATCCTTATTTCGAAATTCTCCTTTTTTAACTAAAGCTACTTGTCTATAAATTA
This sequence comes from Promethearchaeota archaeon, assembly GCA_048938005.1. Lineage (GTDB taxonomy): Archaea > Asgardarchaeota > Lokiarchaeia > Sigyniarchaeales > SOKP01 > Loki-b32. The sequence continues at coordinate 197,731 of JBHLMQ010000001.1, forward strand.
TATAAAACCCAATGAAAAAGAATATTATAAAGACTATAAGAAGAATTATTTCTATTACCAAGATTTTCACGAGATTTTAAATTTATTAATAAAATAATAGCATGTTTATTTCTCTTGTATTACTTTTGTATAGTATATAAAGATTTATTAATTTATTAAATCTGGTGTATAAATTATTGGAAATAATTGAAGAACGCTTAATTAATTCGTTAAATCGGATAAACTTCATTTTTCGTAATGAAATAATAGTTACTGATTGCGTCAAGAATTTTGAAGGTTTTTCTCTTTTAGGAGAATCTTTTGGTCCTTTCGAGAAAGGTAAAAAATATAAAATTAAGTTATTTTCAGCCATACCTTTTATTGAAAAAGAGATATTAAAAGTTGCATCTTCAGATAAATGTGACAATATTGATGTTCAAAGATATGCTATAGGAGAAAGAGATGATTTGAAACTAATCAAAAGAACGGATAACTTTTTTTTGAATAAAATAAGGGAATATAAGAGATTCATGGAAATTGAAATAAATAAAAAGAGCAAACCTAAAATAGACTTAGACAGATATAATTCATACACTTCAAATATCATCGATAGTCGGTTATTAAAACTATTAAAACTGTCTATGGCAGAATTATCTTTAGAGGATGAGAGAAGACTAACGAATTCCGAGAAATTTCTTTACAAATATTTATATAATCTCATTAAAATATGGAGAGATTTTTTTTAATTTTAGTATAATTTAAATTATAATTAGAATAGAAATGTTAGAGCTTTATCTGTTCTGTCCCATATTTGTTGAAGTATTCCTCAATGTTTTTTGCCATATCTTCACTCATGTTTAAATTAGGCAATAAATCAATTGCATTGCTCATTGCATAATACGGGACATTTTCTTCTAAAATAATCTCTTTTACATTTTTTCCATCATCCCTTAATTCGTTTCTATTTGTCAATCCTATAGCAGCAATTATTTCTATATTTAATTCCCTTAATTTTTTAATTGTGTTAATTAAAGATCCCCCGGTTGTTGTAACATCTTCAAGAATAATAGTTTCCCCTTTAGGGATCCCAAGAAAAAATTTATCTTTTGGATCTCCGTGTTCTTTTTGTTTACCTCTACCCATTGATAAGGTATAATTTCCAGAGTTATAATTTTTCTGTCTTTTTGCCCATTTATATTGTGTAATAATGCCTAATTTTGTTGCTCCTTCTGGAACACCATAAAAACACTTAGGTTTTAAGCCTAAATTTTCAACAAATAAAAAAATATAATCAGTTAATTGATCAAGTAAGAAAACGTCGGAAGTAATATTCCTCCAATTTACATACCAATAAGATAATCTATCAGATTTTAATTTTATAGGTTTTTCAAATAAGCCAATAACATTCTGGTTTAATATAAATTCCTTAAAATTTTCTTTATCCCAATTCATAAAAATCAATTTAGCATAGAATTAAATTTTTTTAAAAAAAATAGTTTTCATTTCTATTAATTTTTATTTATTGGTTATTTTCTATTTCATTCTTTGATATTCGCAAGAATTTTTTGAGCTTGTGATGCTATTGTTTTATTAGTCTGTTTAGTTAAATTTTCTAATAAATTTTGAATTGGGATAACAGCTCTAGTATTAGTTTCTGAAAGTTCTTCAAAAATAGAAAGGATAGAGAGAATTTCTTCTTGATTGGATCCCTCAAAAATTTGTTTAACTTTAGGAATAGCGGTTTTATTTAAAATTTCATTAAGATATTGTGAAATTTCTGCTTCTATTTTAGGATCTCGATAGGATCTTAATTTATTACTTTTAATATACTCAACAAAAATGAAAGGCATTTCAACTGGCCATTCATTTATTTTTTCCAATTCAATTAATTGGATTACTCCACCATCATCTTTATAAAAGAGTTTTATATCCAATCACCTGTAGTTAGTTTTTCAGGTAAATATTTTTCGGTTAAGAACTCAAAACCATGAGTTGATAGAGCCTGAATTTCTGCTTTAACATTCTTTTTAAGAGATAATCTAAGATCCTCTTCCCACGCTTTATTTTTTTTAACAAATTCTTCATTTAATAAATCTTTGATTCGTTTAATATCTACTTTTTCTAATTTTAGTCTAGCAACCTCCGGAATTTTATAAGTATCCAAATCTCGAGTTAAAACTCCAAGAAGTTTTATATTAGGGGTTGCTAAAAAGGGAGATTCATAACTTAAGCGTTTTGATCCCCTTAAATACACAGAATGGATATAATGGCCGTAAGGATCACTATCAACTAAACTAAAAACTGGAAGATTTAATTCCTTGCTTAAGCGTTTTAAAAACATGCGGGTAGCAATATCTCCAACACCTCCAGCTGTTAGTAGGATACAAGGATATTTACGCCAAAATCTATCTTCAGCAAAACGCATCATAGCGGCTTCTTTTTCTATCGCTAAGATAAATTCCGCATCTGATTCAATTATTTCAATATTGTCAAGAAATGGAGATATTTTCCAACCGCCGCTTCCTAATCCTTCAAGATCGATGATATCAGTCTTATCTCTAATCCTAAGCCTTCCTATACAAGTTCCATTTGCTGTAGCAACAATGTGGGTTGAATTTCTTGTAGTATACAGCATTATTGCTGCATCCTCGATACTTTTATCACTGATTTTTTGTTCATCAAATAATTTAACATCTGTATAGAAAACTTCTCTTTTGGTTGCATGCAGATCTTTAACCAACAATTCATGTACTATTTCAAGGATCCGCATTAATCTAGTAATATCTGCGACGCTTGTAAGAGTATGGAATTGTTTTTCTTGAAGTTGTTGACCAAGAAGCAATAAATCATTTTCTTCGTCCCAAATAATATTTGAACTCGATCTGGAAGGTAATTTTATGGATGGTCTTCCTGTTTTATTTATTTTATCTATTACATTATCAACGAGTTTATATAATCTATCTAAAACATTTTTTCTATTAAGATCATCAATATTTACAGTATTTTCAGGAAGTTTAATTTCTTTTTTTTCGGTTCCTTTATTCAAATATTCTTTAAATAATTTTTTTGTTGCTTTTAAATCATAATTTTGTTGTTTTTTTGCCATAATATTCTCCTAATTATTATTTTAATTTCCATTGTCTTTTACCCATTTTTGTTTCAACTAAAACATATCCTTTACGCTCCAATTCTTTAAGTTTCAGCTGAAGATATCGTGCATCCATCATATCTTTAATTTTTAGTTTGAAAATGAGATGTTTAATAGTTTGCCATTCTTTAGATAAAACATTTAATATATTTTCAGTTGTTATAATTGGTAATGTTGTTTGTTTTTGTTTTAGGGGTTTTGGTTTTTGTATAAGTGTGGTTTCTTTAGGGATTGCCTCAATTGGGGCTTTTACTCTAGAAATTGGCAACGGTGCTTGTGTTGAAGGTACAATTTCTGGAATAACTTTAATAACTTCTGGAGGTTTTAACTCTATTGGTTTTATTTCAACAGGTTTTTTATAAAATTCTAGAATTTTATCTATAATAACCATTTTTGTATCTTTAGATAGAAGTGCAATATCATATTCTTTACAATATTCAATCAATTCATTTTTTGTCCAATTTTTAAGAGTTTTCTCAGTAAAAAATTCTTTTGGGGGTTCAACTTTCTTCATAATTTGTTGTATTTCAGATGGTTCTTCAATCAATTCTTCCTTTTTAATTACAGTTTCTTTAATTTCTCTTACTTCTGGAGGTTTAGCAACAGGTGTGGGTTTTTTACCTATTGCATTCCTCATTAAAGCTTCTAATTCCTTTTTATCAAGTTTAGATTTATGTATACTTTCACCTTGAGAGGCTATATTATACAAGCTTTTAACAAATAGAGGTATGTATTTTTCTATTAGACTGGCTCTCTTTTCACTCTTACGGAGACTTGCTTTTCTGTTGAGATATATTCTTAATCTTCTTCCTATTGCTTCAAGGCAAAACTTAATTTCTTTTATTAAATCTTCATCATCAGCCAATGCATTTTTTGATTGGGATTTAAACATTAAATGCACAAAAGGTCCTGAAACATTAACTAATAATTTTATTGGCCCTTTTGGTAAGTTATTATCATAAGTATCAACGTTATAATTTTTCCAATTAACTGCTTGAACTGCTTTTGTGATAGCACAATCTGCACTATCTCTTAATTTAGGTGTTCTATTTACAAATCTAGATAAAACATCCCTAGACCGTTTCGGAACTTCTAAATTTCTTGAATAAGCCATTACAGCTTCAACAACATAAGCTAAACCTTTTCCACTTGTAGGAGCCCTTGTTTCTGCTGATACAAAATCATCATCCTTTGTATAGTTTTCAATGAAATATTCAAAAACATCACTGTAGGTATCTATAGAATCTATATCAGAGTATATGAGAAGACCATCAATAGATTGCTTTACTTGCTGTGGATCCATTGTTTCATCAATAATATCAATGGTTCCTAATATCTCTGAGCCCAAATTAATAATCTCTTCTGGATCTATTGAAATATTAGCAATAGCCTTGTCATCATTCTTTATCCCTTCTTCTAATAAAGCTCTCTTCTTATTTTCGTATAATAATTGAGATATCTGATAAATATTATCAATAGGTCCAGCAAAATCATCTATATTTTCTGAGATTCTTAATCCAATTTCTTTAATTAGTGTATTCTCCAAAGTTGAATCCCCCACTGGAATTGCTGTATCCGTTGGAGGTGCCATATACTTGATAGATTTAAAAGCAAGGAATAGAGAATTAAATTGCTCTTTTGTTATTTCGATAGGTTTAACTTTAGATATCTGTACTTTATTAACAAGATCTTCAAAATCTGTTCGGTTTTTTAATTTTTTTAATTCAATAATTCCCTCTTTTGTTTCTTTAAACAAGTTATTTAAATCTACTTTAATTCTATCTTTTTGATTTCTAATATCATCTATGTTTTTCAACAATTTTTTAATATTTCTTTCAATATTCTTTATTTCTTTTTGAGTTTCAGTTTTCTCAATACGATTATTTAGTTTCTTAATTTCTTTGTTTATTTTTTCGAAATCTTTATTGAATTTATTATAATTAGAGATTAGATTCCAATAACTTTCTTTTAGATTGTCAGATTCAACTTGATAAATAATTAATTTGTCTCTAGGTTTGTCAGAACGACCGAAAATTCGTTTTTCATATCTCATACAATATATTCCATCTGTCTTTTTCTGTGCTAAATTTACAAAACAATCTTTTAGAATAAGTAAATTTAAGCGGTCTTGTAAATCTCTTTCAGCAATATCAACAATTTCTTTGGCTGTTTTTGAACTCATTCTTACAAAATTATCTTGTAAAAATGCTGAAACTGATTTATTTTCTGATTTTGTAATTAAATCTTGGAGATCCCCGATATTAACTGAGGAAGGATGAGGTTTAGCATATTTAGGTTCGTCTGGGAAAGATGTTGCTAGTCTTCGGTAAATTTTTTCCTTCCCTTCTGGATCAATATAAATAATTGTAACATGAGGGTTCATAAATGCAGTTTCTTCAATGTATTTCTCAATATAACCTCTAACATATTTTACATTTAAATAATTCAATTTAATATAGGTGCCATGGAGAAAAGGGCTGTCAATATCAGTTGGATGAATTAAATATTTTTTTTCATTTTTTGAAGTTGTAAAAAATTCTGTTACAGTTGCATAAACATTATCTAATGATTTCGACACAGTGATAACCGGTTTACCCGTTGTATTTTGAGCATCGCTAAAGGCACTTGGTGCTCCAAATCCTTGACTCCCTCTAGTTTGTTTTAATTCCATGGATTTTGACGAAGCAAGATATCTACCAAATTTTCTTAAATCAATTTTTGACATTCCAGTCCCATTATCGAAAATTTCAAAAGTGTAACTCATGATATTTTTCTGGCTGATTTCAGAGGTTAAAAATGAAGGTGCTTCATATTCCTTAATACGTACAATTACTATTGGTTCTACATCAATAATTAATTCAACAGGTTTAATGATTTCTTGCATGTCATCAATAATTCTTTTAACCTCTTCTTCCACTTCTAATTCTTCTTTATTTATTATTTCTCCTGATTCTTCTTCCTTTACTTCTAACTCTTGTACAATAGAATCATCTGTTTCAGGAGATTCAATGCCGAATTCCTGCATTAATGTGTGTTTTGCTTCATTATCTAGGTGTTGAGATTTTTTCTCTTCTTTCACAGTATCAAGAATAGAAAATTTTTCTAAAAATAACTCTTGATCTAATGAAAATTTGACTTTTGAGTCTCCTCTTTTTAATTCTTTCCATTGAAAACTTTCTATGGCATCTAATGCATTATCTACAAATTCGGCACAATATTGAACATGTTTCCAATAACCAAACTCAAAACCAACTAACTGCGTCCGCTTACGCATATACTCAGCGATGGTTCCTTGTTTAATTTTTCCTTCTTCTTTTGATGTAATATTAGACACACTCGAATGATATTTTCTTCATTTATCCTTATTAAACCAAACTATAAATATATATTCATTTATTACCAAATTTATTGATAAAACTATAGGATAAGAGAGATATATCCTAGTTTATTAATTTTCAATTATCTAAGCAAACTTTACTTAATTATTCACTGTTTACAGTAAATAAATTAATATTTAAATATTTTCATCAGATTAATAAATTATAAAAAGAAATAAATGTATATCTAAAAATACTCTCAAAATGGTCTCTTTAATATAGATTTATACGGTTTTTGTTTGATAAGCTTCGAGGGCAACATCAATAATTTTAGACGCAATATACCTCTTAGTATTTCTCTCAACATGAGTAATATGTTTCTTTTTGTCTATAATGAACACTTCGTTATATTTACTGCTAAATCCAATATCATCTCTGCCTATATCATTTGCTACAATTAAATCAATTTCAGATTTTAGGAGTCTATTATACGCACGTTCTATTAATTCGCTTTTAGAAACATTTGTTTCTGCTTTAAAAGCAATAATAAATAAATTATAATCTTTTTTTCTTGCAACATCAATTATTTTTGGAGTTAACCTCATATTAACATGTAGTTCTTCTACATTATCAGATGATATTTTTCCCTCAATACAATCGACTGGTTTATAATCACTTACTGCTGCTGCGGAGATGAAAAAATCATAATTGTTATACGAGATTTCTTCTTTAACAGTTTTTATAAAATCATCGGTAGAAACAACGTTTTTGGTGTTTATATAATCTGGAAGTTTTGCCATGCATTCTCCGGCAATTAATAATACTTCAGCTCCTCTAGCAGAAGTTTCTTTAGCTAATTCAATCCCCATTCTTCCTGATGACTTATTTGAGACAAATCGAACTGAATCTATGGCTTCTCTTGTTGGACCCGCGGTAATAAGTATTTTCTTTCCCTCTAAATCTTTCTTAGTAATTAATAAATCTATAACTCTGTCAATTATATCATCAATTCTTGCAATCTTAGCTTTACCTTCAGAAATTCTAGGACCTAGAATTTCAACTCCGCATTCACGCAATTTTAATTCATTTTTCTCCAAAATGGGATGTTTATACATACTCTCATGCATTGCAGGAATGATTACAATTGGTATAGAAGATCCAAATGCTGTTGATGCTACAGTTGTAACAGGAGTATCATCAATTCCATTAGCTATTTTTGAAATAGTATTTGCAGTTGCTGGGCAAATTAAAATTAAATCCGCCTTTCCAACACTTCTAGGTCTATCCCCTGCTAAGTAAACATGTTCAACCGCACCAGTTAATTTAGTTATTACTTTATTTCCTGTTGCCCATTCCATTAATGAAGGATTGATTAATTCGGTAGCTGCTTTAGACATAACACATATCACCTCAGCTCCCAATCTCATAAGCTCTCTAGCTATAATTGGCGAAGAAATCACAGCTACTGAACCAGTTAGACACATACAAATTGTTTTTCCCCTGAGAATAGTCCCCTTACTTTCAACGATATCCTTTGATGGATGTTGAAAATTATTTTTCTTCATATCCTAATAATTTTGTTTACTTATTATCAATTAAACTTTCAGATTCTATGTAAATAAAATTTATGCATAATAAAAAAACTATTGATGAAAGATTATCTCCCGTATTAAAAATTCTAATTCAATTTTATAATTCAAAAGCTGCTGCTATTGAAATTTAATATTCTGATTAATTATTTTAATTCTATTTTTAGCTATGATTTTAAATAAATTAATCAGAAAATTATTACAAGTTCTATAAAATAGAAATTGAAAAAAGATGCAAAAAATTTGTGATTTGCATATCCATAGCAAATTTTCAGGAGGAGCAAGCAAAAGAATCGATGTGTTTAAAATAGCTTCTAATTGTAATATGAAGGGGATAAATTTAGTTGGAACTGGTGATTGTCTTCATCCATTATGGATAAGTGAATTAATGAATAATTTAATTGAGTATTCAGATGGATTATTCTTTACTCCAGAAGTACCAGATGTCAATTTCATACTACAAACAGAAGTTGAAGTAATTTGGAACAACAATTTTAGAATTAAAAAAGTCCATTTTATAATTCTTTTTCCAAATTTTGAAAAACTCGAGGAATCTATTAAATTTTTATCTAAATATGGTAATTTAGCTACTGAAGGTAGACCCAAGATTTTTAATTCTGCAGAGAGACTTATTTTTGGTTTAAAATCAATTGATAGAGATATTGAAATAATCCCTGCTCATATATTCACTCCGTTTTTTGGCATATTTGGTGATAATACTCATTTTAATACTATGAAAGAGGCTTTAGGGGATGGAAGAAATTATGTTAATTCTATTGAAACTGGATTAAGTGCAGATCCATTAATGGTTAGAAGTATTTCAGAATTAAATAAAGTGTCTATTATCTCTAGTTCAGATAGTCATTCTACAAATTTCCATAGATTAGGAAGAGAGGCAACAATTTTCAATCTTAATAAATTAAATTATCTAAGTTTGGTGGATTCAATTAGAAGAAATAAAATTATCAAGACTTACGAGTTTAAACCATCACAGGGTAAATATTATTATGATGGACATAGACCAGAACGACATAATGATAATAAAGATTATTTTTGTAGCCCAAAACTTAATATTGATACTTGTCCTCATTGTAAAAAAAAATTAACTAAAGGTGTATTATCTCGAGTTCAAGAATTAAGTGATCAAATAAATCCTTTTAAATTAAATTTTCAATATATTGTACCATTATTACAGTTAGTTTCTATTATATTAGGAGGATCTGAGTATGATCGAAGAAATATATCGATATATGAAAAGTTAATTAAAGATAATGGCAATGAATATGCTATATGGGAAGGAAAAAGTAATTTTGAGGGGATTCCTGAAAAGTTAGTTGAAGCCATTAATAAAATTAGGAAAGGAAAATTCTGGTTCATACCAGGTCATGATGCTGTTTATGGGAAATTACAGTTTGAAAATTAGATCAATAATTATGTACTTTTATTTATAATCTTGAATTCTAAGCTTAATTTTTTACCAAAATCATGAAATTTCTTAAATTTTTCAGGTTTAAGAATTAATCTGCCCTCTACTTCTAGAATCTCTAAAAATTTTTTACCATAATATGTCTTATAAATTTCAGACATATCATAAAATACTTCATTTTTATCAGAAAATCTTAATATTCCCGCGGATTCAAATTCTTCTTTCCTAATATCAAGAATTTTATTAGAATATTTAAAAAATGGAGTATGTTGTAGTTTTTTCAAATCAAATATTATTGTACTTCCAACCTCACATTTATTTAATATCTTTTTTATAATAGAATGGATTTCATTTAAAAATCTTGACTTAAATTCTTTTAAATTAATATCTGGATAAAGAGATCTTTTTAATATATCAGAATATGGTAGATCTAATCCAGCTAATTCATTATTTAAATTCAGCAAAGTTAAAATTTGATAAGTATTAGGTTCAATGCTAGGTTTTAACTCCTCAAAAATGTAATCTCTTTCTTTAAAAATGTAATTCAATAAAAATTCATTAAAAGCTTTGATAAAAGCATTATATTTTGGTACGAATAATCTATTTGGGTTATTAACCACTATTTCATTAGCATGAAATGGATCAATTTCCCTATTTAATACTGCTTTTACTAGTGACAATGGATAATACCCCTCTACAAATTCCATTCCTTTAGAAATGCTTTTAATAGCATCCTTGAATGAACATTTTCTTATTATGTTGATAGTTTTAATAATATTACTTTCAATTTTTACTGGTGTTTTTTTGCAGTAACACAGATCAAAAGGTTTTAAATCATGAAATAATAAATTATTATAATCAGGAATTATTATTTGAGAGCTATAAGCGTTAACTATACTTCCTTGAATTGGCTTATTTGCTAAATCCCATTCAATAATAATTACATCCTCTGAATATTTATGGTCAATATCATAGCTATATTCTATGCTTTCACCTGATAAAGACAACCCATCAATCGATTTTATTTCGTAATCTTCCATTTCTTCCCAGAACTGTTGTCTATAATAAAAAACATCCTGAAAACTACTTAAATCATCTAAAAATAACTCTTTCATTATAAAATAATTTATACCAATTTCAGATGATTTAATTGTTTGTTCATTTAAACCAAAAAATCCAATACGAGAAATAATATAATTATAAACTGGATTTTTTAAATTTTCTTCGTTATGTTTCACAAAATAAGTATTTCTTTTTTTTCTGAACTCCCCTTTAGCTCTTTTTATATTATATTTTTCAATTAATAATTTTAAAAACGCAAATTTTTTGAGGTAGACTTTTTTCTCCAATTCTTGGATTTCTTTTTTATATCTCTTGTATTTAGTCTGAAATTTTTGTTTTGGAATATCTATAGTTTTAAATTGTTTTTTCAATAATTTTAATTTGTCAATTATACAGAAATTATCAATTTCAGAGTAAAAGTATTGTAATAACTTGTTTTTTAAAGAGTTTAACTTATCTTGAGAAATAATTTCCTTAAAAGCAGGATTTAACTTGATTAATTTTTCATAATTTTTTTTTATTAGATAAATTGAAAAATAATTGCTTTTAAAATCAAAACTATTTACTAATGTTTTTAATTTATTAAAATTTAATGCGACAAATGAAATATCTTTGAATTCTATCATTTTATCGATCGATTCTATGATTCTAAGAAGGTCGAAAAAAGAATATTCCGGTATTGTATTTAAAAACTTTTTAAATCCTTTTTCTATATAATTATTAAATTTTAAAAAGTAATTTTCTAATTCATTATCGTACCCGTTTTTTAAGAATTCAAAGAATTCAATAAATAAATTATTATTAATTGCTGTATCTAAGTAAGTCTCAATGATGGCTTCACTTTCGAATTGATTAATTATTGCCTTATTTAAATAATTCAAAGCCTCAACACAATTATTATTATCAAAACAATGATTAGCCAATAGTAAGAAATTTTTACTTTTTTTATGTGAACCAATATCTTCCGATGTTAAATTAAAACTTTCATAATTTTCTAAGATACTATGAGCAATATTACTTTTAATAACTAATAATAGTTTAATTAAATGAACGCATACTTTTTTCTCTCTTTCAGAATGAATTAGAAATGATGGACAATCATGAAAGATTTCATTATTTATTTCATCTACAATAAGATGAAATTCACGTTCATTATCTAAAACAATACTTCTTACTTTTATTGGATCCTCTTCGATACTAATAATATTAATTTTATTGGAAAGAAATTTAAGCGATTTTTGATATATATTTAATCCAAATTTATCAATTATCAGACTAGATATCGATTTTTTTACCATTTTTTTAGAATCTTGACTTAATTATTTCTGAGATTAATTTAGGAAATTCATTCCAATCTTTTATTGTAAGTAATTGTCCTCCAGCCATCTTTACCATTTTTTTTGCTTCTTTTAAATTGTATGAAGCTTCTGGACAAACTAAGATAAAATCAACTCCCAATGAACGCAATTTTCTAAATTCATGTAGAGCTTCCTTGATATCAAATATTTCTGCATCTGTAAATAAGATATTTAATTTTTCACGTGAATTAGAATAATCCTTAAATTGTTTATTTGCCCACTCAATAGCACTCTGTATTCTTGTACCACCTCGAGCAGTAACGGAAAGTAGCTCATCAGCCAATTTTTCTAAATCAATTTTCTGATTAATTTCTTTTAAAACGTGTGTATTAGACTCAAAAAACGTAATACCAAGCTCATCCTTACGCATCCCGTAACACAACATTGTCACACAGATACTCATATAAGCAAGTTTATCTCCAGTCATACTACCTGAGATATCAAGTTCAAAACAAGCAGTTCGAATTCCTTTTGCGGTTTCAAAAACAAAAAAGTCGTCATATTTTATATGATCTAATTTTTTACCTTTCTCTAAGATATTGTATATAGTTTCCTCAAGATCGATGTTTTCAAAATCATCTCCTATTGAATATGGTCTTACGATATTAATCGGGATTGGCCCTGTTGTAGAACTCCCTAAACGTGCTCGTGAATAATAAATGCCTAATTCAATTAACATTTTTTTTGCTAATTCTTTTACTTTTTGTTTTGTTGTTTCCGGTAAATCCTTGCGATGAATAAACCATTGTTTAAGTAGATTTTCTCCACTACCTGCAGATAAACAGGAGATCATCTTATTTTCACCTTCTTGACCTCCGATTTGTTGAGCACTTTTTAAGGCATCGCTCAAATTAAAATTTCCTAGAGCTCCAAGGGCATCCCTATTATCAGAAGCTAATGCACTTGCTGTTAATTCTTTTAATCTCTCAAAATTTAACTGATCTCTAATTTGATTCATTAAATTACTCAATCTTTGAAAATCTGCTTTTTTATTCTCTACTAATTTTTTAAGTAGTTGATAAGTTGGTTCAATTAATTCAAAGATTTCATCTTCAGGCATTTGAAGCTTCTTTCCAATCTTTTTTATAACTTCTGACTCGGGATCTAATCCTATTTTTCTTAAAAATTCGGTTGCATTTCTAAGTTGATAAGGAGTTTCACAAGATTCTAAAGTTAAAGATGTGAGATCTGGAATATTCTGTGCCATTTTTTGACTACAATGTATATTTGGTGAACTATTAGCTAGTTGTTGTAATTGATGAGTTAAGGTTTTAAAAGCTTCGTATTTTTTACTTTGATTCATTGCCTCGTTAATAGCATTTTTAAGTGCCTGATTAAATAATGAATTCCACGATTTATTTGTAAATGCAGTTTTCGTTAAAGTTTCTAGCGAAAGATTCATTTGAGAATTTTTGTTCTGTCTTTCAAATTTATCTAATAATGAAGATCTTAGATCTGTGCCAAAAAATTGGTCAAGTGAATTCGCTAGATTGAAATTATGTTCAAATGAAGATTGTTTCATGCTGTTGTTTAAAATTTTATCTGGATTAAAATTGGGAGTTTCTCCTAAGTGTTTTGCTGACTGAAATAATTGATCTAAATTGTCAATTTTATTTTGAAGTTCTTTTTTTAGATTCTCTAATTGATCTTTTGAAATGGCATTAGTTTCCTTTAAAAATTTCATAGATTGAAGTAAATCTTCTAAACTCCCTGACTTTAATACATTATTTAAATCATCTTCAATATTTTGATTATTGAGAGCTTTATTTGTAATCTTTTCCCATTCTCTTAAAGATTGTTTTTGAATTAAATCATTTAACCCTAATTTAGTACCTGCTTTAAGGTCCTTAGGATCTAAGGAGTTAATTTTCTGAAGCATTCTTTTTTTTGCTTCTTCAAATAATTTCTCAAATGATGTTATTTCTTCTTTATATAACTCAGAATCGTCATTAAAGAAATTGAGTGCTGATTTATAAGGTTCTTCATTCCTCTTTTGATTTAATTCTTCCATAAATTCTTCCAATTGCCGAATCATGTCTGTATCAAACGATTTTGACAATTCAATCTCATCTATTAGATCCTGTAACTGATCTAATTCTGATTTTATATGCGAATTTATTAACTCATCTTCAAAAGTTTCAACCTCACTCTCAACAAAGAATGATTTCATTAAGTCTTTCTTGTAATTTGGAAATAGAATCTCAAAAGCAATATCTTTCGCTAAATTTTGGTTATCTGGAAATGAGGTAACAGTGCTAATTTCAATAAAATCATTTGGAGTAATGGATCCTTTACGATAATACCTTGATACAATTAAATTTGGTATTGACAATACTTGTCGTGGAGATGGTATTTGAATTATATCTGGATGATTTCTCATCCTTCTAATAAACTCCACAGCAAATTCACAAGGATTTTCCGGAAAAACTCCCAATAATTTTATCCTCCTAATGTCTTACTAATTATATTTTCTATAATATTTTCAACTTTTACTCCTGGTTTAGGTTTTAAACTTCCCAGTAAAACGTAACGGGCAATATCTGAGAGATAAACATATATAGATTCTTTTTCTTTCACTTTTTTTTCTTTCTCTAGTAGTCTTTTTCTTGCTAACAATTTAGCAATAGCAATTCCGGCTCTTATAGATGCAGGAATCTCAATATCGATTTTATTTTGTCTGGTTTCTTTAATAATTGAATATATTAATTCTAATTCAGATTCTTCAATAATGAAATGCTCGGGTAGATTAATTCTTATAATATCTAATTCGGTAGATTTATCAGGGTAAGTTAATTTGATCCAAACCTTTATTCTATCTTTTAAAGCTTCAGACAAGCGATGTGTACCAGATAATTCTTCAGGATTCATTGCACATATAAAGAAAAAATCTTTATTTGCTTTTATTCTCCCTAGATGAGGAATTCCAATAGAAGCTTCTTCTAAAGGCTCCAGTAAAGTGTTTTGAGAATACTCTGTAGCCCTATTAATTTCATTAGCTAAAAAAGTTCCTCCTTCTAGCATAGCATTTAACAATGGCCCGGGATTAAAAGCTTCCAATACAAATCCTTTTTTTAATGTAATTGCTGGGTCAAAGGACCCAATAAAATGAGAAGGCTTGATACTCTCATCCATAGTTAACCAATAAAAACTTTTATTTCGATTTTCTTTCGCTCTCAAACTAGCAAAATATCGACATAAAATAGTTTTTCCAACACCGGGGGGTCCAACTAGAGCAGGAAACAACCCCGTTGATTCCGCATCTCTTAATAATTCTAAAGCTTTACCATATTGACCCGAAAGAACAATATCAATCTGTTCTTCAGAAATATCTTTTATAACATGCTGGCTGAATAACTCTTCAAATCTTTGTTTATTTATCATGCTTAAATCTCTAATGCATTTTGAATAAATTAACGATTTTCTTACATGAATATTAAGTGTTTGTTAATATTAAACTTTAAAGTTAATAATTAAAAGATATTATATTTTCTTAACCAATTTAATTGAATTTTATATAATTTCGAAGATAAATTTACCTTAATATGGCAAATCCTTATTTTGAAGAAAATAATTTCATTTTGTACCATGGAGATGCTTTAGATATACTTAATCAATTTGAAAGTAATAAATTTGATTTAATCTATGCTGATCCTCCCTATTTTTTATCAAATGATGGCATTACATGTAAATCGGGCAAGATGGTTTCTGTTAATAAAGGGGATTGGGATAAATCAAAAGGTTTAGATGAAGATATTAATTTTACTCATTCTTGGTTAAAAGCTTGTAAAAGAGTTTTAAATAAAAATGGTAGTATATGGATTTCTGGAACTTTTCACATTATCTATAAAGTTGGTTATCTATTGGAAAAAAATGGTTATGATATAATTAATGATATCGTGATGTATAAACCAAATGCCCCACCGAATTTATCTTGTAAATATTTTACTCATAGCCATGAAATTGTATTATGGGCTCGCAAATCTAAAGACTCACAACATACGTTTAATTATGAGAAAATGAAAACATGGAATAATCCTAAAGATAAATTGAAGAATAAGGATAAGCAAATGAGAAGTGTTTGGTCAATTCCTTTAATGTCTAAAGATGAGAAAGAATCTGGTAAACATCCAACACAAAAACCATTGGAATTATTAAACAGAATAATTTCATCCTCTTCAAATGAAGGTGACTGGGTATTAGATCCATTTGTAGGAGCTGGTACAACTGGAATTGTATGTAGTATTTTAAATCGAAAATTTATTGGAATTGACTCGAATAATGAATATTTGGATATAGCTATTAAAAGATTTAAAGACAAAAAAAAAGAAGATCTATTATTTTCTCCTGAAACTAAGAACCATTTGATGAAATTTATTTAAATCTTTTAAATTCCGGAATTTCAGGAATAGAATATGATAAAAACCTTTATTAGATAAAGCAATTATAATTTTAATTAAACTGATTTTACTGAATAATTGATAATAATTAGGGATTTAAATGCAATTAGAACAACACCCTCCTTCATATTATAAAGAACGAGTATTAAAAATGAAATATAGAGTGGTTAAACAACCACACGAAATTTGTATTGAAAGAGCTAAATTAATTACTGATTCATATAAAAAGACAAAAGGAGAACATCCAGTCATTCGTTTTGCTAAAGCTATGAGCCATTTATTAACAAATATGTCGATTAAAATCTGGAAAGACGAATTTATTGTAGGAAATCAATGTAGTAAATTTGTTGGAACTCCACTATATCCTGAGATAGGTGTGGATTTTCTAGAACAAGATATGAATACTTTTGAAAAGCGCTCTGCACAAAAAATGTACATTTCGGACGAAGAAAAACAAGTTTTTATGGAAAAAATAATTCCTTTTTGGAACAACGAGGAAGCTACTTTAAAAAAGCAATTCTTAGAAAATTTAGATTCAGAAGTTAAAAATGTAATGAATACAAACGTATTTCTATGTGAAACAGAATTAACTAATGGTATTGGTCATTTTTTCCCAGGCCATGAAAATATTTTAAAATATGGATTAAATGGTTTAATTAATAAGGCAAAAAACAAGTTGGAAGAATTTTCTAGTGATCCTCCTAAATCATTTTTTTTACAGTCTGTTATTATCGTATGTACAGCAGCGAAATCATTTATAAAAAGATTTTCATCTTTAGCGAGAAAAATGGCAGAAAAAGAAATAGATCCTAAAAGACATAACGAACTTATAGAAGTGTCAGAAATTTGCTCAGAAATTTCTGAAAATCCGCCAAAAGACTTTAAGGAAGCCCTCCAATTGATATACTTCAATCATCTTATATGTGGATTAGAAGATGGTGGATTGGCTATCAGTATTGGGCGTCTTGACCAATTAGTCTATCCATTTTATATGAACGACATAAATACCGGAATTATTACTAAGGAAGAAATTCAATTTTTAATTGAATGTTTTTTTCTAAAATTAACAACTTTATGGAACTACGTCTATTATTTTGCAATTAATGCTGCAGAAGGACCTCCAATAACAGAGAATGTTACTATTGGGGGTTTAGATCGAAAAGGAAATGATGCTACAAATGATTTGTCATACATTATATTAGATGCGTACACTCATATCCAAACAGTTCAACCCACTTTTTCGGTAAGAATTCATCAAAGCACTCCAGAGAATTTTTTACTTAAAATTGCAGAATCTGTTAAATTAGGTACCAGTTTAGCTTTATTTAATGATGATGTAATGATTAAGGGTCTTGTGAAACGTGGTTTTACACTCGAGGATGCACGAGAGTATGCACCAATCGGATGCGTAGAACCTCAACACCCAAGTAGATCATTTGGTTCAACAAATGCATGCCAGCTTAATATTGTTAAATGCTTGGAATTAGCTTTAACAAATGGAAGCGATATGTTCTTCAGAAGAGAAATTGGAATTAAAAATGATAAGGAAATTAAATCATATCAAGATCTCTGGAATTCATTTTTAGAACAGATGAAATTTCTTATAAAAAATATGGTTTTAACAATGAATACACTTGATAAGACTATCGCTGAAATTAATCCTCAACCCTATTTATCCTCAACTGTTGATAATTGTATTGAACGTGGTTTAGATATAACTCAAGGTGGGGCAGTATACAATTTTACAGGTCCCCAGTTAATTGGTTTAGCAACAACTGCAGATAGTCTAGCAGTAATTAAAAAATTAGTTTTTGAGGATAACGTATTGCCATTTGAGGAAATGGTGACAATACTCATGAAAAATTATAGAGGAAATTACAAAGGAAAAAAAGGATCTGAGTGGAGAGAACTTTTTATAAATAAAGTTCCTAAATTTGGGAATGATGATGATTATGTAGATCAAATTGCTGTAGATATTGTCAGAGAATATTGTAATGAAATCTCAAAATATAACAATTATCGTGTTGGTAAATTTAATCCTGGAGTATATTCAACTTCTTTTCATATAGCATTTGGAACTTTTACAGCTGCTTCAGCGGACGGACGAAAATCTAGAGATCCACTTTCGAATGGTGTAGGGCCCACTCATGGCAGAGATAAAAATGGTCCAACTGCTATTCTCAATTCGGTAAGAAAGTTAAATACTGAGCTTATTACTAATGGAACTTCATTAATTTTAGATTTTCACCCAAATACTCTTAAAGAAGATATTTTTATTCCCCTGATTAAATCGTTTTTTGAACCTAATGGAGGATATCATATCCAATTTAATGTTGTTGGTAAAGATACGTTATGTAAGGCTCAACAAAATCCTCAAGATTATCTGGGCTTAGTTGTAAGGATTGCGGGATATTCAGTTTTATTTACAGAGCTCACAGAAGCCGCGCAGAATGATATAATCGCGAGAACTCAATATTAATTCTTAATAATTTATCGAATCTCAATAATTTCTTTCTATAATGATATCCTAAAACAAAAAAAATTATTAGAGATATTTATTTTTATAAATTATTAGTAATATTAGAAAAAGGGCCTGTAGATCAGTGGAAGATCGCTTGATTCGCATTCAAGAGGTCACGGGTTCAATTCCCGTCAGGTCCATTTAAAAGAAAATAACCGTATTTAGGCTCATATTCATTCAGAGCATCAATCTTAAATTAAAAATTTCATTAAATTTGATTTAATATGATAGATTTTAACAATTTATCAAAAGTACATGATCCTCAGAAAATCGAAAAAGGTATATATGAATGGTGGGAATCGCAAGAGTATTTTCGCCCCGAAAAACAACGTGAATTAGGTTTAGTGGAAGAAAACGGACCTCGTTTTTGTATTACGCTTCCTCCTCCGAATGTAAC
>JBHLMQ010000098.1:0-2673 GCA_048938005.1 Promethearchaeota archaeon
TCCACTGTTTGAATAGGAAATGTCATACTAACAGGTGTTCCTACGTGAATCAAATCACTATCTAATTCTTGTTCTGGCCAAGTATAACTATTTGCTCCTAAAATAGCACCATCTTGGAGTATTGTGCCTGGAGTAATTATTGTTTGCGGTCCAACAATACAAGTTTTACCTACTTTTACCTTCTTAATAATAATTTTGTCTTGATAAATTAGATGTGAAAAAATACAAATATTAAGTGAAGTCATTGTATAATCTCCAATATCTACAAATTCCGGGTCTATATATCCTTCATAAGCAACTACATTTCTCCCGATAGGAACTCCAAAGAAACGATAAACAAAAATATCTGACCACGGTAATGGTAAAGATCTTGCTAACCAAATAGGGAAATATGCTGTCCAAAATCTTCGATGAGTATATTTCCATTCTTTACTCCCCCTTTCAAATACCCCCTCTTTTGGAGGATACAATTTATTTAAAACTTTAAAAATTACTGTTGAAAATAAAATAATTGAAAACGCAAATAATAAAAGATTGCCATAAATATTCATTGGGAGGAGAAACCATTCCCACCACTGACCAATTAAAATAAAGGGTAAAAACCTTTTTCCTGTTAGAAGATAATAAAGATCATTATAAAACCATAGATTAATTAGAATAACAATAATACAACCAATAAACAATTGTAGAAGGATAATTAATGTAAATGGGGTTTTATATACACCTGAAGTGGAAATATATGCAATTCTGAACTGTGAATCCTCTGTATTTTCCATTGAGTTTGTCAAATATCAATTTTAATTTTCTTATATTATATTATAATTTTGAAAATAATTAAATCATAATAGTTAATTTTAGCAATTGAATTTTAAAAGTAAAAATAATTAAAAACTTAATACACTATGATTTATATATTATTAATTAATTTAATTCATAAAATCAATTCAAAAATTAAAAAAATTTGAATAAGGTGAAGTATAATTAGTATCGACTGGTCAAAAGCAGAAGAAAAACCCGATAAAAAAATATCTGTTCCAGGTAAAGCACTTTTAGACCTTAGATCTAAGGTAAATGATTTGGAAAAACAATTATCTGATACTAAAAATGAGTTATCTGAAACAAAAAATAATCTAGCAGATACTCTGAATAACCTAGACGAAACTCAAAATAAGCTTGAATCGACGGAAAATGATTTAACAAAAACTAAAACAGACGATCAGGAAATAATTAAAGATTTGAATACTGAAAATAATAACCTTAAAACAGAATTAGCAGAGTATAAATCTAAAGTCGAGGATCTAGAAAATAATGTAGCTAATCTAACATCAGAATTAGAGACTGCAAAAGAAGCTAGCCAAGAAGAAGTAACAAATTTAACTTCTCAAGTTGAGGATTTAACTTCTAAATTTACTGCTGCTCAAAATGAAAATACTCAACTCAACTCACAATTAAGTGAACTAAATAACACGCTTTTACAGAGGGATGCTCAAATTCAAGAATTATCAGATAAAATTGCTGAAAAAGAACAAACTTTAGAATCAACAACAGCGCATCTTCAGGAAGTTGAAACTGAGTTAGAAGAATTGAAACCCCCTGACATAGGTTCGGGAGGATTCGCCAGCGATGAGCGAATTACTTGCCCGATGTGCGGAGCTGTTGGAGCGAATATAAAAACGGTCGAAGATAAGAGTAAAGTACTCTCATACGTTGGACATATCCCTATGTATGCAAAAAAACACGTTTGTAAGAAATGTGGGTATGAATTCTAAAATCACCCAATTTTGGCAGAAAAACTTAGCGATTTTTTAATTTTCCTTTTTCTTTTCTATTGTCGTTTTATTTGAGTTTAGATTCTTATTCTATTTACTAATTTTTATTAAAAGCATAATTATGAAAATTTTAAAATAGTTTAACGCTTTTAATTAAAACTATGAGAATTAATCCTGAGAAAAAATTTATTGGAAGTCTATCTCAAAAAGAATTATTAAGATTATATTCCAAACATGTAAGTGGTCCAAAGACTCGATTTTTTAAAAGTTTAGGATGGGCAGTAATCCCAGGTGAAAGAGATGGAATAAAATTTAAATCTTTAGAGGGATTAAAACCTGGTGAACCTCCGGTAGAATTATTTGATTGCCGTTCTGCAGGTGGTGTTTTTAATTTAGGTCGTAGAAATCCCAGAATCATTCAATTTCTCAAGGATGCTTTAGATGGAGGATTAGATTTAGGTGATCATCAACTTTTATCAGAACAAAGAGCTCTTCTAGGTAAAAAAATAGCCGAATTAATGCCAGGAGATATTAGTAAAACTACATATGGAGTGAGTGGAGGTGAAGCAATAGATACTGCTATTAAGTTTTCAAGAGCTTATACTAAAAGAAAAGGTTGTATTTCGGCAATTGGAGGTTATCATGGTCATACTGGATTTGCATTATTAACTGGAGATCCAAGCTTTAAAGATCCTTTTTTATGGAATTTTCCTGAATTTAAACAAGTTCCTTTTGGAGATATTGATTCTATGCGAAAGGTGGTTACTGATGATACTGCATGCGTGGTGTTAGAGACTATCCCTGCCACTGGGGGCGTCTTAGTTGCTCCAGAGGGATATTTTGCTGAAGTTCGAGAGATTTGTGATGATAAAGGAGTAATGATGATAAATGATGAAATTCAGAC
>JBHLMQ010000098.1:2773-4555 GCA_048938005.1 Promethearchaeota archaeon
GCAGAAGAATATTCAGATATAATTAAAGAAGCAAGAGGTAGAGGTTTAATGTGGGGTGTAGAATTTTTCAATGAAGAAGATAGCCTATTAAGTATGTTTTCAGTAATAAAAGAAGGAGTAATGCTTAATTATTGCGGAAATAAAAAAGACACTCTCATTATCATGCCACCTTTAATTGTTAAAAAAGAAGAAATCGAAGAAATAATTGAAATAGTCCGTCAAGGATTAATTAACTTAAAAAAAATAAAGAAAAGGTAAAAAAATTAAATTCTTGATTTTTTTTCTTCATGGATCTTCTGAAGATCCTCCTTTACTTTCCTTAATTTTTCGCCATGTAAAGGAAATTTATAGATTGCAAGGATTGCGATTGTTAATGCCACAGATGGATAAACAAACATTAATATTCGGAGTCCTAATTCAACTTCAAACGAGACAGGATATGTGAAAACAGGCCAATCTGCGATGATAAAAACTGGACCAATACTGAGAAATACAATTATAATGCCTAATCTTAGAAAAAAAGCGTTTACACCATAATATCCGGCTTCTCTACGAGTACCAGTATTTACCTCATCCTCATCAATAATATCCGCAATAACTAAATCGGTTATATATAACGATCCTGATAAACCTAAACCAATAAAGAAGAATACGATCATTGCAATTATTTCCATACTTGGCCCAAGAAACATCAATGGTAGTAACGTTAAAATCCAACTTGTCATTGAAATTATCCATGCTTTTCGATTACCAATTCTTTGTACTATGGGTTTCCATATGACGGTGATAAAAATAGCAGATGCTATAAATGTAAAACCTAATAAAATTGAGATCATAAAAGCATCCTCCATACGTAAAACTGCTTTTGCATAAATCGGTACTAACGTGGGCAAAATTCCATATACAAACCAATTAGCAATTATTACGGGAATAAACCATGCAAATGATTTGTTTTTCACACACATTTTTATATTCTTGAAAAAACTTGGCGCATTTTTATAATCCTCTTTGAACTCGGGTTTTTCTCGAGGAGTAAATAGTATAAAACAAGCTCCAAATATAATAATGATTATAGCTAGTTCTATACCAAAAAGATGATATTCTCTTAAAGTTTTTGCACTAGGAGCTGAATAATCTTCAATGAATAAACCCGGTAATATAAATGCTACTACTAAGCCTACAATAAGAAAAACTTGTCTGACATTGTTAGCCTTTGTTCTATCATCTCTGGAAATAAAAGTTTCAGGAAATAAAGAAGTAGTATTAAGACTATACATAGTATAGAAGAATTCAAATAGAATTATTGTAATCAAGAAATAAATGAAATTTCCAACATCCCAAGGATTTGCTATTAATGGAAATGGTGGTGTAAATAGTAAAAATGAAACAAGTCCTAGAGGTATTATAGCAATCATAATATAGGGCATACGACGACCATACTTAGTATGTGTTCTATCTGATAAATAACCAAGCAAAGGGTCATTAAAACTGTTCCATAAAGCCCAAATTATAAAACCAACAGTTATTAAAGTAATATGGAGTTGAACTATGGCAAAATAAAATGTAAACACTAAAAAAGTAAAAGATTGATACGCTGCTTGGTCAGCAATTTGTCCAGTAGCATAACTAGCAGCTCTTTTAAGTGTATAACCTTCATTTATTACTTTTTCTTTCTCTGTCATTTTTTTTATTTAAATGTAATTAAATTGATACTATTTCTTTTTCTTTCTTAATAAATATTTAATTGTGAAAAAACCTAGAGAAAAATAAATATAATTTAAA
>JBHLMQ010000058.1:0-6739 GCA_048938005.1 Promethearchaeota archaeon
GTTCACGGTTTTGGTGATAGAAAAGAACATTGGCGTGCGCAGTTTGGAGAGTTATCAGAACATTTCCAGGTTATAAGATTTGATAATAGAGGAGCTGGGAAATCAGACAGACCTGATGGTGTTTATTCAATGGAACTTTTTGCCGATGATATCAATGGTTTATTAGATCATCTTAACTTAAGAAAAACTAACATAATCGGGCACAGTTTAGGTGGTATGATTGTACAAAATTTCGTTTTAAAATATCCAAAAAGAGTTAAAAAAATAGTACTAATCAATACAATAGCTGGTATCGTTCCTCCAGGAGCTCTACCTGACCAAGGAATTGAGTATTATGTAAATAAATCTATTAAAGATAATAAATCACTACAAAAAGATCCACTGAATTTATTTATCGAACGGGCCAAAAAAAGTTATTCTAAAGAATTTTGGAAACAAATGAAAGAGAATTCAAAAAAGAAGTTTCATAACATTTGGTCGGTAGAGGATTTAGTAGAAGAAAAAACTGCATACGGTCCAAAAGAACGAGATTATTATCACTTAGGTGAAGCTCTAAAAACTCATAATACTTATGAACGATTACATGAAATTAAAAATGAAGTTTTAATAATTGCCGCGGATAAGGATAGAACAATTCCTTTGGTAATCGCTCAACGAATTCATGAAAGGCTCCCTAATAGTAAGTTTATTGTTATAAAGAACGCTGGTCATCAATCAATTCTAGAATATCCTCATATAATTAATCAACATATTATAAAATTTTTAAAGTTCTGAAATATAATATTAATAATATTATCCTACTAAATTGATCGATATGACAGAAATGTATGCTGAAGTGAACGGAATTAAAATTTGCTATGAAATTAAAGGAGAGGGAGATCCCATTGTCTTGATCCATGGATTTGGGGTTACCAAAGAGGAATGGATTTGTCAATTTGAACCTTTATCTCAATATTTTAAAGTAATAAGATTCGATAATCGAGGATCAGGAAAATCTGATAGACCTAATGAACCATATACTATGGAATTATTTGCTGATGATGCTAGAGGATTGATGGACTTCTTAAACATTGAAAAAGCCCACATAATTGGTTGGTCGGTGGGTGGCATGATTGCTCAACATTTTGCAGCTAAATATCCTGAAAGTGTTAGTAAGTTAATTTTAATAAACACTATGGCTGCTTGGCCTGAAGAAAAATCTGGATTAGAACTCTATAAAAATGGACAAATTGCTAGATATGAAGCAAGATTAAAAGATCCAGTTAAAACTTTTTTTGATGCAGCAAAAATGGGATTTTCGCGTGATTTTTTAAAATTAATGAAAGAAGACCCAAAAAGGAAATTCTACGGATTGTTTTCAGCAGAAGATTTAATAAAAGAGAGTACAATTAACCCAGCAATTCCGCAAGATATTAAAAATCAAGCTCATGCACTAGGTACGCACAATGTCTTAGATAAACTACATTTAATAAATGCCGAAACGCTAATAATTTGTGGAGAAAAAGATCGACAAATGCCAAAATTAGTAAATCTGAAAATTCATGAAGGTATTCCAAATAGCAAATTTATTGTAATTGAAGGAGTAGGACATTCTTCTCCCCAAGAAAAAGCTCCAGAAATTAACCAAATAATGATAGATTTTTTGAAAAGTTAAACTTCTAGAATCGTATGACTGAACTTTTTACAAAAGTAAATGGAATTAAAATCTGTTATGAAATATTTGGTAAAGGCTACCCAATTATATTGATTCATGGGTTTGGTGCTAGGAAGGAAGGTTTTAAATGCCAAATTCCCGCATTATCTAAGGAATTTAAGGTAATAACTTTTGATAATCGGGGTGCGGGAAAATCTGAAAGAGTTAATGACCCTTATACTATGCAAACTCTTGCTGATGATGTTCGAGAGCTATTGGATTTCCTTGAAATAAAAAAAACACATGTTTTGGGTACATCTATGGGGGGGCTTATTGCTCAACAGTTTGTTCTACAATATCCAGAATATGTTAATAAGTTAGTGCTAGTGAATACTGTTAGTGGTGCTCCTGATAATATAGGTATAGAAATGATAAAAAAGAATAGATTAGAACAATTAGAACTAATTAAAAATGATCCAGAGAAAGCCTTTTGGGATAATGCTCATATTTGGTTTTATCATAAATACCGAAAAGAATTAAAATTAAACCCTAAGAAGAAATTCTTTGGAATTTGGTCAGCTGAAGATGAAATAAGAGAAAGTACAATACTTATGCCAACACCTCGTGATATTGAACTTCAAATAGAAGCAATAAAGGGATTCAATACTTTAGAGAAATTGCATAAAATCAAGAATCATACCTTATTATTAGCTGCTTCTCATGATAAAATTTGTACAAAAAGAAGTATAGAGGAGATGCATAAAAGAATTCCTAATAGTGTTTTCAGAGTCATTGAAAAAGCAGGTCATGAATCTCCTAAAACTAGAGCGCCCGAAGTAAATAAGATTATAATAGATTTTTTAAAAGATTAAAAAAACTTTTAATTAATTACTTTTCTATTATTTCTTTTTGACTTATTCTAGGCATATCATATTCCTTTAATTGAATAGTTTTAAAACCCATTAAGAATGGGACTAGTGCAACAGATCCGATAATAAAACTTAGGAAATAGGGTGGATAAAAATCAAGCATGTATGTTCCGATTAAGGGCCCTATAATCTGTGCAAAACTATCTAACCCCGAGGAATAACCATTTATTTTACCCTGTTCCATTGGAGATACAGATTGACTAATCTTACTATTCAATGGGCCTCGTGTTAAAGAGGCAGCAAAACTTATAACCATTGCTAATATAAAAAACATTAATAAATTAATTGAAAATCCAATAAGTAAGAATGCACCGAGGAAAAATACTAAACCAAGTTTAATTGCATTGTTTTCACCGAGTTTTGTTATTGTTGGTTTAAAAAGCGTAAATCTTACAATGGCTCGGAAAATGCCTGTTATCATTAATAGAGTTCCAATTTCAAATGGTTCTAATCCAAAAACAATTTTAGCAAAAAAAGATAGTGAAGCCATAGCGATCATAAACGAGGCAGTGTGAAACCCCCATAATATCAGATACCACATTGCATTTTTATTTTTTCTTATGCTGATAACAATAGTTTTCTTTAACTCATGATTTAATTCACGTTTTGTCATAGGCCAAGTTTCTTCTAAAATATAAATAGTAATTATCATTGTAAAAACAGAAAGCCCAGCTGCGAATAACCCTGGCAATAGGATGCCACCAATACTAAAAAGAATTCCTCCTAGTCCTGGACCAATAAGAGAAGCTAAAACATGACATACTCCGATATTTGCCATTTGTATGCTTCTATCTTTTGGGGGAACAGCATCACCAACTATAGCCTTTGCAATCGGAAAGTTCCCACCAAAAACACCATCAACAATACGAGAAATTATTAATATCCAGATCGAATTAGAAAATGCTAGTATAAGGAATCCCACAAATGTACCTGCTTGTGATATTAGAAGTAAAGGCTTTCTACCGAACCTATCACTCAATTTTCCTAAAATTGGACCAAAAACAAATGAAAACATCGCATTTACAGAAAGAACAATCCCCATAATAAATATAGATATATTAAATTGGTCAGCAATATATGGTGCCATAGGTAAGATCATCGAAAATCCAATAATATCAATAAAAACAGCGATCCATAACGGGGATAAAGTAGGATATTTGAAGATTCTTCGATTATTAGAATTCTTCTCAGAGGACATGGTTATTCTTATACCTTATGATCAATTTTATTTTATAAAATAGAACCCATTGATTTTAGTTAAAAGTTAATTAGTTTATCTCCTAATTTGAAAAATCAAATTTATTATTAACTTAAAAATTTTGGATTTTTTTTTATAAACAAGTAAAGTTGCTTTTTAACTTAAAAGCATAAATAATTTTTTATAGATTATTTCCAAATATAATATTATGGAAGCTGATAAACAAATAAAAGCGGATAATTTAAGCTTTGAAGAAAAACAAGGGAAAACAGTTGAGCTTCCTGCCCTAGATTTTTTTAAAATAAATTTTATTAGCTTTTTGGTGCCTCTTTACATATGTTTGGGCCTTTTCTTATTATTTGAATATGAATTTATTAATTTACTTTCTATACCTCCTATCATTCATTTATTTATTTTACCAATTGTTTTTTTAGCCCTTTACTATCTCTATCTTATTATCTTAATTGAATTTGCAGCATTTTGGGCTCGGAGTTGGAATAAAAAATCACCTCCTACGCAAGGTGTTTTTCGACGAGTACTTGATGATGTGAATAGTGAAGAAGGAAAAATGATGAAATATTACCATAAACGTGGATTTATTATTAAATTTCCGATGTGGTTAACATCCAAATCTCCTTTCCCTTGGTTAATTAATCGAACACTCCGTAGAATCAGTCATAATAAAATTGGTAAGAATGTTATTTATTCTGATGCATACGTAGGCTTAGAATTTACCGATATTGGAGATAACAGCTTTATTTATCCTACTAGTGGCCTTTCAAGTCATGCAGTGAATTCTATTTTTGGGAAAATTACGATGCTTGAAATTAAAATTGGCAAGAATAACACACTATATCCCGGAATAATAATGGGTTGTGGCGCTCTTAGTACAGATAATAATGTGATATACCCAAACACCGTTTTACATAAAAGCTGGAGAGGAAAACCTGGAGAATTCTATTATCAGGGTAGTCCCGGGCGACCAATAAAAGTAAAGAATAAAGATTAAAATAAAAAGCAAATTGTTTTTTGCTATTATTAAATGGCTGAAAAATATACTTTCTAAAGCTTAATATCTTATCTTATGAGTTATCAAAATATTTATTAATAATTACAGTAATTATTTTTAAATGGATGTAAATCTGTAAAAAAATATTTTGGTAGATCCTTTTATGAATGGATTTAAATGGTATGTTGACGATAGTAAACCCTGGTTTAAAAAATATCAAGAAGGAGTCCCAAAACATCCAGAATTTCCTGAAATTAGTTTAGGAGACTGGTTTGATCAAAAAACCGAAGAGTTTGCTAAAAATAAAGTGCAGTGGTTTTCTAAAACCTTCATGAATTATAGGGTTCTTAGAAAATATACTGATTCACTTGCTACCTCCTTAGCACGACAAGGTGTTAAGAAAGGTGATGTCGTTGCTATCTTATTACCAAATAGTTTTCAATTTACCGTTGCTTACTTTGCGACGGTTAAACTCGGTGGAATAGTAATACCTATTAATCCTACATACAAACCAATGGAGATACTTCATGTGCTTGAACAGGTAAAACCGAAAGGCCTCATTTGCATGGATGCAATGTATGGTTTAATTAAACCTATACAAGATAAATATAAGTTTGATTTTGTGATTTCAACCTGTATTGTTGATTTAGCTGCAATTCCACCTGCTATAAAAGAGCAGTTAATTGCTGATGGGACCATTCCGACTGGAGAAGTCCCAGGTTCTATTAACTTTCTTGACGTATGCCAAAAACGTGGTGAAGTCGATATTCCAGAAGTCGATATAGATCCTGTAAATGATACTGCTGTTTATTTGATGACAGGAGGCACTACTGGTGTTCCTAAGCCTGCGGTTATAACACACTTTAACTGTGTGACCAATGCCAAACAAAATGTAATGTGGATGCCTGATGCACCTTATCCTATGGCATGTATGGGAATTTTACCAATGTTTCATGCTTTTGGAATGACAATAGTCCAGAACGTGGTAATTGAAGGAGGAGGCTATAGTATTTTATTTCCAAGACCCCCTGAGAGTTTGAAAGAAGTTGTGGAGACTATTTTAGAAGTAGGACCTGAAGGAGGAGTAGTTCTTCCTGGTGTTGAAAACCTTTTTATAGGATTAACTCGTTATTTAAAAGAAAATCCTGAACCTCGACTAAAAAACATGTTTCGGTTATGTGTAAGTGGTGCTGGTCCATTGCATAAACCTGTAAAAGACACATTTGAAGCTATAAGTGGCGGTAAATTAGTTGAAGCCTATGGGCTTACAGAATGCACTACGGCGGTTAGTGCTGGTCCCTTTGATGGTACTGATACGCCTGGGACTATTGGTTTACCTTATCCAGGGGTTGATTGGGCTATTTTTAATTCAGAAGATTTTAGTAAAGGACCATTACCTGGAATTGGAATTGAAAATACAGGGGAATTATGTGTATGTGGTCCACAGGTCATGAAGGGATATTTAAATAGACCTGAAGCCACAGCTGAAACTCTCAGAGAGTGGGACGGAAGAATTTGGTGTCTCACTGGAGATATTGGATACATGGATGAATTTGGACAAGTCATAATAAGAGATCGTAAGAAACAGATGATAAAATATAAGGGTTATTCAGTATTTCCGAAGGAGGTTGAAGAATTATTAGGAACTCATCCAGATGTTTTGGAAGTTGCTGTTGCTGGTTTACCGGATCCTGAAACTGGTGAAATGGTAAAGGCATGGGTTCAGTTAAAAGATGATTCAAAAGGAAAGATTAACTCCGAAGAGTTAATTGTTTGGTGTAAAGACAATATAACACATTATAAATGCCCTAAGCAAATTGAAATTATTGAGGAAATTCCAAAATCAATGGTTGGTAAAGTACAACGAAGAGTTTTACAAATTAACGACCCTATTTGGAAAGAAAAATATAGTGATACTCAATAAAATTAGAGCATAATTTTTTTGTTTTTTTTATTTTTTAGATCCTTCT
>JBHLMQ010000058.1:6839-18438 GCA_048938005.1 Promethearchaeota archaeon
GGTTTTATAAATAGTCAAGACTTAAGAGAAAAATTAGTTTATTATGTTAGGAAATTAAAAGCAGATCGAGTTGTAACTTTTGATCCATGGCTAAATTATGAAGTACATCCTGACCATTTAACACTTGCACGAATGGCGGCAGAAGCAGCCGCATTTGCAGTATTTCCTTTGTTATATACAGAACAACTAAAAGAGGAATTAGAACCATATGCATGTACCGATGTATGGTTCATGGGGCTTCTTGGTCATCAACCTAATCATTTTGTGGATATTTCCTCAACGCTAGAAAGAAAAGTTAAAGCTGCTCTTAAATTTGAAGCGACATTAGAGCTTTTAGCTCAATTATTTACTCCTGATATAGATCCTGCAAATGTTTCTACAGATGAATTAAAGAGGCTTACAAAATATGCAAATAGATTATTGCGTTCCATTGCATCTACCATTTGGAAGAAAGTTAATTTAAAAGTATCAGAAGCATTTTTTGTTCAGAAAATTTTACCTGGGCATTTTGATAATTTTCAACAATTAATGTCAGAAATGTTAGGAAATCCTTCTGAGCCTCCTAAAATTTATTAAAAAAACATACAGTATCTCACAAATTAGCGAATTAGATTATTTCAAAGGAAATTTTCCATGTTTTTGTAAGAATTCTCTATATAAATTAATTTTATCCAGAACCGCCCCAGTTAATTCAAGGCTCTCGAATACAGGCACATTTCTATTCAAGAGCTTCAATTTAAATTTATATCGACTTTTATATTCCTCAAAACCTTCATTTATTTTTAACATAACACAGTACATTGGCTTTGTACAGATTCTTTTTGCTTTAGATATATATCTAATAAACTCTTTGTTTAGATCCATATCTTTAAATCCCATTTCCTCCAATAACTCTTGAAAGCCTCCAAATCTTTCAGGATCTTTTATAAAAACAGTTGCTGAGATATTTGGATCATTATCTAACGCCAAGATGGTACGATAATAGATATTAGGTTGGATACCAGCACTACCAAGATCAAGGGGGTTAGTGACATTTGTATTTACATCCGGTAAAAACCTTTTCATCTTATTGATTGTTCTTTCTGTTAAACTGGGTATTTTTAAGTTATATTTTTCAAGAATATCAATAGCTTCAATAGTAGATCCTCCCCCTATTCCAATGATGCCCACGTCTCGCGTATCTGGCAAATGAGTTAAATTAAATGCCGAAGCTAATGCGGTAAGTTCATTTGAATTGTTTACTATACAACTACCTGTTTGTTTTCCAACAGCCTTCCAAATTTCATTATTCCCAGCAAGACCACCAGTATGAGATAAAATTGCTTTTTTTGTTGCTTCACCATATCCAGCCCTCCAGAGAATTACAGGTTTTCTATTTAAGTTACACTCTCTTACCATTTTCATAAATTGTCTACCCTGTTTTATTGTTCTTAAGTTTTCAATATATAAACCGATAATTTTTGTATAATCATCTTGAAGAAAGTATTCTAAAAATTCAACTGGAGATAAATCTAACGCATTCCCGATTGATATAAATTTTGAGACGTAGAGCCCATAAGAAACAGCTAATTGTGCTAAATTTTGAGTAATACCACCAGATTGAAAAATTCCTCCAAAATTTCCAGCTTTTTTGGATTGTTCATATGCATTATAGAGCCCCCCTCTTGGATTATAGACTCCTATACAATTGGGACCAATAATTCTAATGCTATATTGTTGGGCAGTGCCTAGAAGCTCTTTCTCAAGGTCTTCATTTCCTACTTCACGAAATCCCGATGCAAAAACGGTGACAAAAGGCACACCTTTTTGACCTATTTCTTCCATTAGTTTAGGACATAATCGAGCTGGAACAGCTAAAATCACATAGTCTATTGGTTCAGATATTTCCAAAATAGAGCCATATATTTTATATCCATATAAATCTTTCCCACTTAACCGGGGATTAAATAAATATATAGGCCCTCTAAATCTGTTTTTCATACATCGAAGAAAAAAACTTCCACTACCAGGATCGTGACTCACACCTATAATCCCTATAGCTCTGGGAAAGAATAATTTATCGAAATTAATTTCATCTGAATTACTCATAGCAGACATAAGAATATCCTCGAAAAATAGATTGTAATATTAATAAGCTAAATTAATCTCGACTAAAATATTTTATTAAAGATATAAATAAATTGATTTTGGTTAATATTAATCAGAAAAAATTAAAGAGATTAAATTAATATATCAAAGATTTGTTAGTTTAGAACTTTTTTTGCTTTCGAAATACTATTAACAATCATTCCATCAACACCCATTTCAATGTATCTTTTCATAGTTCTCATTGTATTAAGAGTGTAAACAAATATTTTTAAATCATGTTTATGAGAATAATGTACAAAATTATTATCTACATTTTGATATCGAGTAACAATAAAGGGAAATCCTAACTCAATTATCTCTTGGATCATTTTTTTCCTTTTTTCCCATTCAGGTATATATTCCTCATTAAATGGTATAATCGCAGCTAACTTTAAATTAGGTTCAATACTCCTGACTTCTAATAATTCCTCAATATGAAACGATTGGATTATTGTAGTATCGATTATTTTTTTGCCCCTTAATAGATGTGTTACTTTATCAGCAATTCCTTTAGCTTTCAATTCACAAAGTAAATTAATTTTACCTTTAGTAAGATTTATTACTTCTTTTAACTCTGGAATACTCTCCCCTTCTCCAACGTCTAAATTTTTTAATTCTTCTAATGTCATATTTTCTATGAATCCCTCATTTCCCATCCTTCTAAGTATATCAATATCATGTATTACAACAAGTGCCTCATCTTGAGATGCATGTACATCAAATTCTATGTAATCAGCTCCTAATTCAATTGCCTTTTTAAATCCTTTTAATGTATTTTCGGGAGCTGAATCATATGCCCCTCTATGACCAATTATTAAAGTTTGATTTCTTTTTTCATTCAAACTAATATCACATAAAAATTCTTAGGTGTTTAACCTATTTAATACCTCTTTAACACTTGAAATATTATTAGTTATAATACCATCGACCCCTATCTTAACTAAGCTTAAAATTTGCTGTTGAGAATCAATTGTCCAAGGGAAAACCTTGAGGTTTTTATTGTGAGCTTTTTTTACAAATTTATTATTTACGAGCAAATATAATGGGTTAATTGCATAAAATTGATTTTGGAATGCATTCTTTAGCATAGTTCTTCTTGAGAACCAACTTGTTATCCAGCCCGTTCGTGTAGGATTTAAAGACGCCAACTTTAATTGTGGTTCTAATTTTTGAATTTTTAAAAGTTCACTGTGTTTAAATGAACTAATTATCGTTGAATCAATTAATTTTGCATCTCGGAAAATGTCTACTACTTTTTCAGCAACTCCTTTTGATTTTATCTCGCAATTTAATCCTATTTTTCCTTTAGTGACTTCAATTAATTCATTTAAAGTGGGGATTTTTTCTCCTTGCCCACAATCTAACTGATTAAGTTCTTCTAATGTCATTTTCTCAATAAATCCTGCATGGCCCGTTGTTCTAAACGTATTAGCATCGTGCATTATAACCATTTCCCCATCTCTAGATTTATGCAAATCAAATTCTATATAATCAGCTTTCAATTCTATTGCTTTCTTAAATGCCTTTAATGTATTTTCAGGTGCTATATTGCTCGCTCCTCTGTGGGCAAATATTAACACTTTTTCTTTATTATTCATTTATTTAGTTGATTCTACTTTTTATCCCCTAATTAAGTTGTATAGTTAATATTAAATTTATTTTAATTATTTTTTTTTAGTTTTTATCATTCAAATTTGGGAAAATATAATAAAACATGTTTTTGCTTAAATGAATATTTGATCACAAATTCTATGGATGTTCTTCAAAAATTCTTTTATGTGATCATCTAGTTTGGGAAAGTATTATTAATGGTAAAACTAGAGGTTTATATATTTGAAATACGTAATAGTGTAACAAATTATATGAATTATACGATAAGTTTAAATAGCTAGATAATTTTTTATACTTCTGATAAAGTTAAAAATACATAGGAAATACGTAATAGACCAATAAATTTAAATATTCGGAATTATCAAAAAAAACAAACACAGGTGAATCTAAAGATTATGCGATTTTGCCCACATTGCGATAACATTTTAATCCCAAAGAATGGGAAATTATACTGTAAAGCATGTGAAGAAGAGTTTGATTTAGATACTTCAAAACCAGAGGATTATACGATAAATAAATCAATCAGACATGATGAAAAAGAAAGCGCTCCAATTGTGGTAAAAGAAGGGTTAAAAGGCGAAAGAATTTCCGCTCAAGATCGAAAAGCTTTTGAAGAATTCTTTGGAAAGGCAGAATCAGATAATTTTTAGAGTCCTTTTTAAAGGAAATATATTTAGCTTACTTATTCTTCCTTGATTTAATTGATTAAATTTTTGAGAATTCAAATTTTTTAAATTCTAAATTACTTTAGAAGTAATTAAATTATAATTAGAAAAAATATTTCAAAATATAAATAAAAAACATTTCTAAAGATTGATTCACATGTCAGAAGAAAAAAAACCTAGATTACATGGCTTCGCTGGTATTTTATCCAAACAAGTAGAACCTTTAAATGAAATGGAAGCTTTTAAAGAAAAATTTAAAGATATTGAAGAGAAAATTCTTTTAAATGCAAAGGATGGAAAATGGGCAGGATTGTTAATAATAGATAAAGGTAAAATCTATGTAGAAGGCATTAAAAATGAACCAAAAGAAAATTTAAAAAAGAAAAATGCAGGGTGGGATGGTTTTTTAGAAACAACGACTCCTATCTTTTTACAGCTCTTTGGTAGCGATGAACTTACTACTGGTAAAGTTATTAAAAAGATCATAGCACGTAAAATAAAAATTAAGGGAATTAAACACGTATTAGTTTTACTTAAGCTCTTTGATTTATAATTTTAGTTTGAAGATATTTGCTAAGGATAACATTTCCTCCCGCAATTTTTTATTATCTTCAATATTTTTTAATGATTTAATGATCACTTCTTTATCCTTTTCAGATATTTTGTCTTGGAATAATTCAAGGAATTCTCTAAAAAAAATGACCTTTTTGTAAGGTTTTTTTTGGATTTTAGTAATATAACTTTCAATTGCATACTCAAAAGAGGCTTCTCCATTTTTTTTACTTGAAATAATTTGATCTTCAATCCCTATAAGCTCTTGTAATAAAGAATTATTATTAATTATATCCTTAGTTATTTCTTTTAGCATATCACTTCTCGATTGTATTGATAATTTTGAGATATATTCTTCCATTTCAGAATTTTTCGCTTCAATTGCTTTTATCATCTCGAGAATTTTTTCCTTATTTCCTCTTTCCATGATATTAATAGTTTTGTCTAAATTTTTAAATTTAACTGAAAATAATTATTAAGTAGAAATGCTCGCGTTTATGAAAGAAAAGGTAAGAAAATTCCAAGAATTTATTGATTATAAATTTAAAAATGAACAACTTTTGGCCCAAAGCTTAACAACTCCCAGTTTATCGAATGAAATAGGAGAACCTAGCTATGAGTTTTTAGAAACATTAGGAGATGCAGTAATTAAAATAATATTTATTCTAAAGTTATATCGAATGGGCATAATAGATTCGGGAGAAATTACAAAAATTAAAGCAAATTTAGAAAGTGATAATGCCCTAAAAAAAGTAGCAAAAAAAATTAATTTGGAAAATTTTATCTTCAAAGCCGAGAATCAAAGAGTAAAAGATACTCGGATTCTAGCAGATGTGTTTGAAGCAATATGTGGAGCCTTATTTCTTGATTCTAACTGTAATTTGAATATAGTTGAGCAAAAAGTTATTGATGTTTTTTATGAAGATTTTGATTATATTATTCAAGATTCAATGATTTCAAGTAAAAATGTATTATTAGAGTATTTACAGGAAAAATTCAAAATTAGTATTGTCATTAAACTTGAATATGAAAAAAGTGGATTTGAACATAATCCCTTGTGGCTTGCCAAAAATCCAAGGATTTTAGAAAAAGATAGTGAAAAAGAACTAATAAAAATACCAAGGAACTTAAAATCAGATAAATTTAGCAACAAAAAAGATGCAGATAAGAATCTTTACGCAAAAATTCTAAAACATTTAAAAAATAAAGAAAAATAGTATGAGCTTATTTGACTCTTTTTTAATTTTTACTTTTATTTGGAATCAATTAAGGATATTAAATCTTCTAGCAAGTTAGAACCTTAATTTTTAAAAGATTTATAGTATTTTTATATCCGTACCAGATTGATAATCTGAAAAAGTTTATTTTACCATTATGATATTATTTGTTAGAAAGAAGGAAAAATTAGAATAAAGAGAATTTCAAATGTCTAAATTACCAGAAATTGAAAAAACTCCATTAATGGAACAATACGAGGAAGAAACAGGAAACCTCGCAATTTGGAAAGGAGAGCTTTCTAAAAAATATAAAAAATGGATAAAAAAGAAAGAACAAGATAAAATTAAGCAAATGAAAACAGAGATCCTTATTCAATCTCGTATAGAAAAGAAGAAGATGAAAAAAGAATTTAAAGAAGATAAAGTTGCGGGTAAGGACTATGAACACTTAATAGTAGTCGAAAATTTACATAAAACATATCTCCTTGGGACAACAGCTGTCGCAGCACTTCGCGGTGTTGACTTAACAATAGATAATGGCGATTTTATTGATATTATGGGTCCATCAGGCTCAGGAAAAACAACACTCTTGAACTTGATAGGTGGATTAGATACACCTACCAGAGGAAAAATCTTCCTAGAGGGCCGTAATATTTCAATGCTTTCAGATAATGACTTAGCAGAGATAAGGCGTGAAAGAATTGGATTTGTTTTTCAATTTTATAATTTACTTCCCCAAATGACTGCTTTAGAAAATGTTATGGTACCTTTACATTTTTCAGGGAAATTAAGTCGTCGAGGTAAAAGGAAAAAAGCAATGGATCTTCTAAGGCTAGTAGGTTTAGATGAAAGAGCACATCATACTCCATCAGAATTAAGTGGAGGTGAACAGCAGAGGGTTGCTATAGCAAGAGCTTTCTCTAACGATCCCGCGATTTGTGTATTAGATGAGCCAACCGGTGATTTAGATTCAAAAACAGGAGTTATGATTTTAAATCTTCTTAGAGATTTAAATAGAAGAGGAGCAACTTTCGTCGCAGTAAGTCACGATGCTGCTGTCTCTGAATTTGCAACAAGAGTCTTTCATATGAGAGATGGAAAACTTACTCATGAAGGGAAAATAGGTGGCTTAAAAGAAACTGAGATTATGCAACTTAAAAGACAGCAAGATAACGAAATAAATAAAGAAAAATGTAAAAGCAAGATTATTCAGTATCTATATGCAAACCAGGGAAAATTAGAAATTCCCTTGAATGATATTAAAGATAGTATTCCCAATTCTATAATTATAAATTTACCAGAACACTTTAATGATATATTGCAGGAATTAATCGAAGAAAACAATTTTTTTGGGAGAATTGAAGGAGAGTTATTAATTTTGAATTAAAATTGGGGTAATAGGGATTAAATCAAAATCTAAATTTTTTTAATTCACATGACACACATTAAGCTAGTTTTTAAGTATGCGTTTCTAGATTTAAGAAAACAAAAGATTAGAACGGTATTAGCAGTTATAGGAATGTTGATTTCTATAGGACTTCTCACTGTAGTCTTATTTTTATCAGATTCTATTGCTGTGGGTTACACAGACTATTTATCTATAGATTCGGGAAATCAAGATGCTGTAATCTCCGTAAGGCATTATAATGAAGAACCTATTAATAGATCGTCTTATTTTGAATATAATCCGATAATTGAAAAAGTTAAGAATGTCTCCAATGCTATAGAATATTTTATTCCAAGAATGGATATACAAGGAACTGTTAAAAATAATATCACAAATGAAGATGAATGGACTACAATTTCAGCAATCAACTTTTCTTTAGAAAATAGTATCAATTTTGGGAATTTTATAATTCCGAATTCTAATAGTTTCCTTGATCTTGACGAATTGCCATTGGATCATTGTGCTATTTATGATGGATTTAATGATATTATTGAATATTCTGAAAATGATAGTATTGAAATTAAGATGCAATTAATGCATGGAGATACACCATTATACAGAACACGAAATCTAACTATAGATAAAATTTTTGATTTTAACTTAAAATGGCCGGCAGAATATCGTGATAAGAATCTAATTATAGTTGATATTAATACACTTTATCAATATTTTGGATTTGGAGAATTTGAAGGAAAATGCAGTGATTTAATATTAACTTTAAAAGATAGTAGTAAACTCTATGATATTAGGAATTTTGAAAGTTCTAAACTTATTGTGAAGAATATCTTTGCCGATATTCAGATAGCAATAGGAATTAATGAATATAATATAGATTTACCTAAATTACGAACTTTAGGATTTGCTGAATTTTTAAGTGTATTTATAGTTATAGTTTTTGTTTTTGTATCAATTGTGGCTATGATGATTTCAGGGGTACTTATTAATGGAATCTTAAAAACTTCTGTAGAAGAACGAATTAGAGAATTCGGTATATTCCGAACTTTAGGTGCGAATAAAAGATATAATTTAGCAATAGTATTAATGCAGGGTTTTTTATTATGTAATTTTGGGGCTATTTCTGGAATTGTCACAGCATTTCTTCTCTCTAATTATGTAATTATACCTTTTGCAAACACAGTAGTTGCACAGAGCGCGTTAGGTATTGGAACAATACCTTTCTCTTTTACTTGGACGTCAGTTTTCATATCATATATTATGGGTCTTGGTGTAGGAATGATAGTTAGTATCGCTCCTGCTTATAAAGTGATGCGTCTTCAATTAATTGAATCAATTCACCCTTACCGTCATGAAGATACATTGTATCATTTACAAAAAAAGGCTACAATCAACTATAAATTAATTCTAGTTGGAATAATCCTAGCATTTAATGGAGGATTTGTTTTTTATGTGATTCCAAGAATTATGGTTTCAAGTGACATGACGTTATTCGCGGGAACATTAATAGCTATATTACTAATATTTAATATTGGTTTAACACTTGCAGGATTGGGATTAATACCTGTGATATTAAGGCTGGTAATTGAACTATTTCGACCATTAGCAAGAAAATTACATAATGTTATTAAGATTTTTGTTTTTCGATATCAGCGTAGAAATTCGAGTACTATCATGATCTTTGCATTGTCGTTCTCATTTGTTATTTTTACTTCATCTCTTATCAATACTTTATCGGGACAAATAGGTGCTATGACTAATTTAAGGTTTGGATCAGATCTAGTTATTGAAACTACTGGATGGGAAGAACCTGAAGGTGGTTTTACAGGTATATTTGGAGGGGGTTCTTTTGGTGCTATGACTAGTGAGGGAAATTCTGCTAATCCAAAATTAGATTCATTAAAAATACAGAATTTTGATAATTCAATTAACCCAAATAGAATCATAACAACTGAATTTGAAGAAGAATTGTTGACTATAGATGGTATTGAGAAAGTATCGTCTGTGTTAGCAAAACCATATCAGTTAACTCAAATATATGCTGAAGAAAATAAAGAGTTTGTTGCAGAAATAGGTGATTATACAGGATTAACTACCCAAGAAGTAACATTAATTGCAATTGATGAGGAATACCTTTTTACCATAAAAAGTGAATATATTGAAATGACTTCGGGAAATGTAGAAAATGCCTTTAACAATCTTTTTTACAATAATCAAACATATACCTGTATCATTTCTGAAGCAATATCAATAGATATGGATTTATTAATCGGCGATAGGGTTCGAATTGTTGTTCAGAGAGGAGATGAATTAGAAGTATATCCTTTTTTAATTGTTGGAACAGCTAAAAGCATGCCAGGATTTTCTCAAGAGTTTGGAGCATCACCGATGAGTGCGCCTAGAGGTGGTGTGTTAATTTCTCAAGCAACATATATTGAAATTATGGACATTCCTCCAGTACCTTACTTAGATAGGATTTTTATTAAACTTCGAGAAGATAAGGTATCAGATACTCAAGATATTGAGGAAACTATTGATAAATCCTATCAAACAGTTTATAATTATGAAATAACCAACCTAGCAAGGAGGATAGCGCAACAAAGGTCGGCTTTTCATGTATTAGATATTCTCTTTACTCTTATAGCTCTTACTACAGTATTTATATGCGTTTTTGGATTATTATCTTCGTCATATTCGACAATAATTGAAAGGAAAAAAGAAATCGGTATAATAAGAACCTTAGGTTTAAGGGGGAAAGAAATTAATCGTTTGTTTATACTTGAATCTTTAATAATTATGTTTAGTAGTGGAACTATAGGAATTGTTGTAGGTTGGTTAACAGCATGGCTAGTAACATCAAATTTAATGGGTACTTTAGTGGGTATGCCAAATGTGTTGTATGTTCCTTGGTTTAACATCATTTTAATTTATATTCTTTCTTTTTTAATGATCTTTTTTGGAATGAAAATATTGTTAAGAAAAGCCAGAAAGAAGAAAATTGTTGAAATTTATAGAGAGACAGTTTAGGGGGATCAAAAACATTGAAAAAAAATAAAATGGTAATTGGTTTTATTCTGATTCTAATAATATTTCTTACACCCCTAACTTTAAGTTTAAATATTAACAAAAAAAGGATATATTTAGAAGAGAATAACCTTATAGACAAGCTTGAGAATGAATTAGAATTATCTGATATTGCTGGATCAGACCTTTATGCTGAAAGTATTAATGCATATGTGGCCGGTAATAAATCTATAATAAAACAATCTCTTTTTACAAATGACACGAATATCCTTTCTCAATTTGATTCTCATGATCCTGCTTTTTATAAGTGTAATATCATCATAAGTGCTTCTAATGGAATTAATCCAAGTATTTTCCCAACAATATTAACAGAAAGTGAAATCCCTTCTCAATTTGCTATGGGATTCAATAACTTTGTAGGGTTTCTTTATTATGATGAGGAGTTAAATGCTGATGATGCGGAATTAAGAGCAGAGAGAGCACTTGAGATAATTAAAAGAAAATTTTTGATTGATCTTATAATGGTTAATGTATCAGAACCGAATTTTTTTCCTTTTATTGGTTCTTGCCCTAATTGGGAGTGTTTTCTTAGTGAACTTACAAATAATTTTCCAATGGATGGATATTGGAAAGCCTTAAATTTTAAGCGCCTAATTAATCAAACATATATAGAAAATCATCATATTTCCTCAACTTTCATGCTCCTGAATTCATTAGATTTTTTTGAAGGAGATTTTGATATATCGACAGATCAAATAAATTTCAACACAAAATCTATAGATTTATCCTTCTTAGAAAATTTGGAATTGCAAAACCTCATGGATCAATTGGATGCCGCATTAGAGAATTATGGAGATTTATTTAATGCTACAATTTCAGAAGAAGAATTAGAACAATTTATTGAAGTCTTTAGGTCGCTTACACTTACGAATAATTCGCATTATACAAGTATATCAATACAATATGAAGGCTTGGATGAAGGAATACAAAGAATTAGCAAA
>JBHLMQ010000059.1:0-18097 GCA_048938005.1 Promethearchaeota archaeon
TAATTTATAACATGAGAGATATTTTCTATGTCAAGACCTCTTGCTGCTACATCTGTAGCAATGAGTAAATTAATTTTATGTGTTCTAAACTCAGATAATATTTTTTCTCTCTGAAATTGCGATAAATCTCCTGAAATTACACCAACTTTGAAATTAATACCTCTATAAGCTTTTAATCTTTTCTCTAACCAAGACGCTGTTTTTTTTGTATTTACAAACACTAACACATGTTTTGGTTTTTCAATCTTTAAGATTCTTATGAAAGTTTTGAATTTTTCTTCAAACCGTTCAATAAGATAATAAAACTGCCTTGTAGCACCAACCGTTAAACTATCCCGGCTCAAATTTAAGAATTTAAACTTATTTCCTGTATGCTTTTTAACTAATTTTCTCATATCATGATCCAAGGTTGCTGAAAAAAGCATAAATTGATATTCTGTGTGTATCTTACTTAAAATATATTTTACATCGGGAGCAAAACCCATATCGAACATCCGATCGGCTTCATCAACCACACAAAAACGGATATTATTGAAGCGAAGCTCCTTTCTCTTATAAAGATCAATTATTCTACCCGGTGTTCCTACAATGATATTAACACCATTCTTCAATTTGTTAATTTGATTATTTATAGAAACGCCACCATAAATAGTCATTGATTTAATTCTATGATTTCCCAAATCTTTTATAACACTATTAATTTGTTTTGCAAGCTCTCGCGTCGGAACTAGAATTAAAACTTCATTGTTTATGCATTTTAACTGCTCAATAATAGGAAGTATAAAAGCGAGTGTTTTACCACTCCCTGTTCGAGCCTGTGCCATTATATGATTGCCTTCTAAAACAAGTGGAATCGCTTCCCTTTGTACAGGAGTAGGATAAATAATGTTTAATTTTTTTAAAGCGATAGTATTTTCTTGATTAATGCCTAAATCTTCAAAATTCAATTTTAATTTTCACTAATAACTTACTTTTTTACGCTCTTCTTCAATTAAAATAAATAATTTATGAAAGAAAAAGCTTTCTATTTAAATAATTAATTAAAAAATACTTTATTCGTTAGTTTATCTAATTTTAATAATCTTTGATTGATAATGATTCTAACGTTTTCAGAATTTATTTTGGGATTGTTTAAGTACAAATCTTTAACAATACTTTCATTTTTCTTCCCCGATTTTGTTAGTTCCTTATGCAACAAATTATTTTCATTATACAGGGGAATGGGGAACATGAATGGTCTTTTATGAATATGTCTTGAGCTTTTAATCATCTTAATATTTTGGGATAAAATTGGTGAGTTCAAAATCGCAGATAAATAATAAGCTTCATGTTCTGAATCAGTAGAATAATAATAATTTTCGGATCCAATAATTGTTCGTTGCTTCTTATTATTTATAACAGCTGCTTTCAGATTAGAGCCACTAGCATTATATACGATGATATAGGATCGATTGTTTACTTGTTTTTTTAATTTATTCCAATAATTTAAATTCGCGAATAATGTATTAATACTACTCGTCTTCTTTTTGTTTTCCTTATAAAAATTGTTTATTTCTTTATAAAATTCTAAAGCTTTTGGATAATTGCGTAGAAATTGAATATCATAATCAAAATCTTCATTAATTGGAAGGAACACATTCCTTTTGCTTTTTATAAAGAAAGGTATTAAATCTTTATTTAAAAATGTTTTAAACCGAAAATGAGTTTCAATTTCTTTTTTTTGAAATTTATATTCCCATTTTTTTTTTGACCGTGATAATACATCAGGATCAGAAGTAATGAGGATTGTTGCGTTGCTTTTTTCTTCGATTTTAAAAAATACTAAGCTTCGTGGAACTAATGTTGCTCCCTGAAAAAATTTCTCTCTATAAAGGCTATTTTTTGGACTATAAAGCAATTTTAATTCTTGATGAGGTGATATTAATTTAGCACCATTCTCTTCAATTCTTAAGCTAGTATACAACGTTTTTTCTTTTAATTCTAATTTATTGTTAAACAATTTAGTCTTGATAGGATATTTATCATGAATCGAAATCTTATTGTCTTTTCCAATATACTCTGCTTTCAAGCAAATATGATTTACATTAAAAAAGTAATTATTAGGAAAATCCCAAATTTCCAAGTTATTAAATATTGAAAACTTTCTAAATTTAAAGCAGTGATCACCGTTTAAAACACTCTTAGTAATAACAAAAAAGATTTTACCATTTATTTTTAAAAATTTCAAGGGAATAGCATAAAAGAAAATGGCAGCTAATTCTATATGTGTAATATATTGACTGGACGGTTTAATTCCGAAATTTTCTGATAAATCCCGAATTTTAATTTGATAATCTTTTCTATAGATATCTTTATAGGTTAACCAGGGGGGATTGCCTATCACCAGATCAAATGAGTT
Source organism: Promethearchaeota archaeon (assembly GCA_048938005.1). Taxonomy (GTDB): domain Archaea; phylum Asgardarchaeota; class Lokiarchaeia; order Sigyniarchaeales; family SOKP01; genus Loki-b32. The sequence continues at coordinate 2,399 of JBHLMQ010000059.1, forward strand.
ATACAAATTCTTGATATTAAAACTAGTTTTTTCTTCATAAAACTCAGGAAACAGTGAATCAATTAATAAGATATTAAAATCTGGTATCTCGTCTTTTTCAAAATTAAAATATTCTAAAAGCAATAATAAAATATTAACTTTGGCTGTCATAATCGCCAAGGGATTAATATCAAATCCATAAACATTAGAGATTGCTTTAGATTTTAATAATTTTGATTCTGAAGAGTCGAGAATCTTAATTATTGTATTTACTAAAAAATTACCTGAACCACATGAAGGATCTAAGATTTTTGATCCAATTTTATAAACATCGTCAATCATCTTTTGGACTAGATTTGATGGAGTGAAGAATTCTCCAATTTTATGTCTGGTATCAGCCAAAAAAATTTCTTGATATAACTCGCTAAATAAAACTTGTTTAGCATATTTCGAGTTTTGAATCTCAAAATAAATCTTCTTAAATAAATCTCTGTGAAATATTATCCAAAAAAAATAATCAAATTCAAATATGGATTTCAAATCTTTTTTAATATATTCTTCATAAATTGTTTCAAAACTTAGATTTTTGGAAGAAAATAATTTGGTAATGATAATGATCTTTAAAACATGGGCAAAATAAGTATGTTTTAGAAACAGCTCATATGTAATTTCATATCCATAAATATTTGTGAAGATTTGTTTCCATTGTCTAAATTTTATTTCATAAAATTTTTGTTTTTTAGTTTGTTCTTCAAGATATTTTATAGAGTCGAGATAAATTTCAGAATTTTTGCCCAACAACTCAAAAATAACTTGAGAATTTATTAATTTTTTATTTTCTGCCATTTTTTATCTCATAAATTAATGCTTCTAAGAACCTTCAATGGTATTATTTAGTACAATAAAATTTTAAATTTATCTAGTAAAAATTGAAAATAAAAAAGGAGATACTTATTTTCTCATAAATGTGGGAAGCATTAAGGAAAAAATTTCTGCTATCATTCTTAATTTTGATTTCTCTTGTATTTTTGTTGCAATTAAAATTGATTTGGATAACTCCTCTTTATCCAAAGATCCCCCCGCATAAACTGCTTGTTCAACATTAAATAATAATAGAAATTTTACATTAGGATTATTTATAACACTAATTCCCTGAGTCTGTTTTAAATCATCATAAATAGGCATATAATTTTTAGGGATCTCACTTCGATCATTAATAATTAAAAGAACTGGAATCCCTCTTTCAACAACGCGTTTTAGTTCCTTTGCATAAAAACTGTCTACTCTAGGGGTTACGATATTCAATTGATCTTTAGTTGAATTAATAAGATTTAATAAAAGATCGTTAAGTACATTTTTCTTATCTGCACCTCCAGAAGACTCTATTGAAAACATTCCTACTAATGACATGATTTTGTTTTCCAAGTTTGTTATTTGTTCTTTTAATCTCTTATTCTCAACTCTCAGCTCTATAAGTCTGTCTGACATTAAACATCAACTTTTTTTTTGTGTTTTTAATGAATAGTTTAAATTAAATTTATTCTAATATTTTTTAATTATTGCTATTTTCTAATTGAAAAATTAAATTCAAGAATCTATTTTTTTCCATGGTTTTCCGAAAAGTAAGTAGCTAGAAATTGCTAAACTAGTATGTAAATCTATTCTCGTAATACCTATTTCATTTAATGTGTCCTTTACCTGGTTTTCTAGAAGACTTTCCATCTTACTTGCTATGCATTGTTGGCGAGCCTTTAAGAGTGAAACTCCTTGGCTATTCTTGTTTAATAAATTTATAAAAAAATTGGAAATAATTTGCTTTGTTTCGTTATTAAAGATTGGATAATTCTTTGAAATGATACCAATTATTTTATTATAGTTAAATTGAGATACAATATCTCCAAAACTTTTTAAGGTATTTCTTATTTTTTTACCTTCAATATCATAAACTTGGGAGTTAAAGAATATGAAGGGTTGGATTTTTGAACTATTCTGGATTAAAATTTTATTGATTTTATTAAAAGTTAAAATTTGATTATCATTCGTAATGAAAAAACTATTTTTTGGGCTCCATTTTGAGTAAAAAATGTTTCCTACGAATACAATAATCTGGTAAATACCTGTAGATACATTCGATATTATATTTTCTCTTGTTGAATTCGGCCCTATGAGTGCAGCAATCTGATCTATTTCGGATCTTTCATTAAAGAAATTTATTAAATAATTTAATTCATCGGCACCCGCTTGAAAAGGAAAGATTAACTCTTTTTGTCTCGTTTTTTCATTCCATTTTAAAGGATTTTTAGAATTAATTGAATCGATTATTAGAATATTGTATCGCTTCTCAGCTAATTCATTTAACTGTGCTTCGAAATCTTTTTGCTCAAATATAATCCCTCTAAGGGGTACATCATCCACAATTACATGGTATCCACTCGAGTATTTTAACAAGAAATAATTATTATCATATATAAGATCAAAAGGGATTGTCATATTGTCTAGTATAAAATATATCTGAGGTATTATATCTAGGCTTTCGATTTTAAATGCCTTAAAAAAATTTCTTATTAATTTTGGGAGGAAAATAAATAATAATTCACCAAATTCTCTTAAATTGAAATTGAACTTACGTTCCTCAGATTCATTAAAGAGTTCATTATAAATTTCAATGATTTGAGTATCATTCCAAAACTCATTTGTAATTATTCCCTCTATTAGTTCATCATTAACAGATATCATTCTATAGGAAATCCTCCCCTTAGAATTTATTCTAAGAATTAGCTGTTTTATAGCAAAATCTTTATGAAATGATTGTGGAGTTTCATCTTGATCATCAAAAACATAGATCTCTTTTTTTAATGGGTCAATCTCTTTAGATAATGCTACGAGATCTGTTAATATTCTGTTAAAATCTTTATCTAAATAGGAGATTATTTTTTCTGCGAGATTATAATTTTTTTCTTCAAAGAGCGCTCGGTAAAACATCATTCTCCAAAAATCTCGCTGCTCTAAAGAAAAAAACATGGATTTGAATTGCCATAATATGTTGCATGTATAAAAATAATGAAAAATTTGAGCGTTTTTCTGAGGCAATTTTAGGTGGTTGTTTAATTTCTCTAAAGATTGAAGTAGATATTTTTTTTCTTTCATATCAACAAATTTTTTACAAGCTTCCACCCATAGTTCAATTAAAATATTATCGTAAGATAAATCTGTTTGATATATAAATAAATCCTCTAAAAAATCATATATATTAAATGCAACTTCAAAACGATTTCTATTTATCGAAAAATCGATGAATTTTCGTATGTAAGTAACAGCATCACCATAAGACTGGTATTCTCGGATTTTCGAAAAAATACTACGAATAAAAATAATTATCCAAGAATATTCATCAATATCATTTAAATAATAAATAAGTTCTTCAAGATCAACTAAAATACTGCTAAAACTTCTTTCATTTATTGAAATTTTACTTATATTGTTAAATTCGTTCTTTAAATAACCTGGAAGACGATTTATTAATATTTTATTTAATAATTTTACAAATTCAGCAGAATCTTCCATCAATTTATATTTCAAGCATACACTTTCTAATAAGATATAGAGAAATAGAGCTCGTTTGCTCGGTTCTATATTGAATATAGTTTTACTTAATCTCTCCATACTTAAGTTGAAATATTCTGATGGTGCAACTGACTTTCTTAGAAAGATCTGTAATATTTGTAATTCAAATATTTTCTGGAAATCATCCCTCTCATGTAACTTTGCTGAAAAGGAATTAATAAATTTGGTTATGCCTCTTTGCGATAAATCTTCCTTTTTAACGAATTTTTGAAGTAGATTTGTACCGAAATTATTAAATAAATAGAAATCATCTAATTTAGATAAAAATGAAAAGAACCTTTTATACGCATCAACATATCTAATTAAATCAATATCTACTTTTCCTTCTTTATATTTTACTAAGGAATTCAAATACATCCACCATGAATTAGAAATAATCATTATTAATTGATGCTTTTTCTGAATATCTAACCAATCATTCTTCTCTATTTCAGAAGTGAGATTATTAAAAACCTTAGATGCCCATTTATGATTTGCGGCATAAAGTAATTTTCGAGCAGTAATAATTTTATTTTGAAAATTAGTTAAAAATTCTTGTTTTATATCTAAGTTAACAGACATGAGAATCTTATACCATAATTTTTTTTAATTATCAGATTGATTGAGTTTTTCCATATCTTTTTCTTGATCAATAACTTCTTGGTTAGAATTCTGAATCCATCCTTTTTTTAATTTCCCTTGAGCCCATAAAACTGAGGATCCAATCCAACCAATGTTTTCTCTTCCAGAAGCCGCAATAACATTAATCTTTTCTTTTAATCTCTCTGAAAAATGTTTCGAAATCTCAAATTTTAATCTTATATCTAATCCTGGTATTAGACTACCGCCACCAGCAAGGATAATATTAGGCAATAAATCCTCCCAATTTTCTCGATCCCAAAATTTAATCATCTTCGAAATAGCCTCAGGTAATCCCATATAATCAATATGAATTAGTGAAGGATTAAAGAGTGGTTCAGCAAGTAAAAATCTTTCCGAATTAATTTCTAACGATGATCCATCTGGTAAATCAATAATCCTATTATATTTTGTTAAGCCATCTTTAATTTTTTTTACCTCTTCATCTGGATCTAAAATACATAATGATAATTTATTTTTAATTTCCTTTGCTATAATCTTATCAAGATAAACTGCTTCCCCAGAGACTTTACTTGTTAAAATCAAGTTCAAGAGATATCTTGTCAAATCCTTACCAGTTATAGGAAAAGTATCTCTTGCCATTGTATTTGAGAATCCGTGTAAAAATGTGGTGATATTGGTATTCATTTCACCCATGTTTATAACAACGCCACTAGTTTTTTGTAAGGTGGATAATATTCCTTGGCTTTCAGATAAAAATAATAAAGAAGGAAAATTAAATATGTTGAAGAAGATATCCTGTAGCTTAGTTTTTTCTAATTCAGATATAAAAAAAGGGGATATTATAATTATAGGTTGTTTAAAATGATATTCTTCAGTAATATTTAATTGTCTATAATGATGATAAAAGAATTTCATTAAAATTTGATAATTACTCTCTTTTTTGAATTCATGAATTTTAAGTATATTAGAATATTTTAAAGCCTCATGTCCGAATAAGTGGCTCTCCGCATTCTTTTCAGTAATATAGATATCCTCAAGACCATCAATTACATCTGATGTAAATATATAATCAGTATTATCAACATAAACACTAGGAGCAATAATGTCTGGGAAATCATTACCTGCCCACCCCAATCGTAAATTATTACTTCCTATATCAATTATTAATGGACGTAATTGATTTTTATTTTCAGATGACATAATTGCTTTACTAAAAGAATATCTTTAAATTATTCATTTTTAAGAATAAATAAGCTCTGATTAATACTTTAATTTATGAATAAATTCATCTGTGACTTTTTTTAATTGATACTCTTTAACTTGTAATTCAAGTAAGCCTAAAACTCTTCTAAATTCCTCAGACATGCTTTCAATATCAACCTCTGCAACTCTCTCAATCTCATCTCGTTTAATTTTAAATTCTTCCAAATTAGCTTGAATCTTATCATATATCGCAGTTATACTGCTTGTTAAATCATCAGTATTTTTCTTTGTAATTTTTCGCATTTTTCGTAAGATACCTAAGATATTCGAGATTGACATCTCCCAGCGATCATAATTCTCATTATAACTCGAAAGTAAACCCTCAAAAAATTCTGTTAATTTTAGATAAATACTCTCCTTTTTAATTTTTGAAGGTTCTACCTTAGTTGAAGGAGGTGGTGTTGTTATTTCCAACTGTTCCTTTTTCTCTATAGGGATTGAAGTTTTTAAATTTTCTTTAATGTCTGGAATTAATGAAGGTCTAGGCTTTTTCTTTTCTCGGGGTCTTTGAACTAAGGGAACATCTTCCAAGACATATGCTTCCGCTATTTTACTTTTAGATTCATGAGACAATTGTGGAGTAATTATTACTTCCCCTTCCTTTTTTGGACGAGCAAATCCTTGTCCCTCAGTCACTCCTTTTAATAATGTCTGTAATGTAGTTTCTGTTGTTTTTGCTGAATGTAATGCCGTATCTAATGAATAATCTGGGATAGCTTCAGCTTCATCCTTAATATCTTGAGCTTTTTTCTTCTTCTGAATCTTTTTTTTCTTTTTCGCCATGAGATTTGCCTCATTTTTATCTTTATTTTAAATAATAAAACTCTTGTGTTAATCTAATGGAAAAACATCAACTTTTAGTGCTTCTCCTCTTTCTATTAAAATATTCCTTAACTTATCTATACTTTTAGGAGTTTCTGATATTGCTGTCCATACTGCTGTCTTATCCTTTTCAATGATCACTGCTTCACTATATACAAGGCTAAGACCTTCTTCTGCGAAAATGTCAACTAATTTTGCTAAAGCTCCTGGGATATCCTTCATTATAATTTTTAACTTAATAAGATTGCCTTCATCTTTTAATCCAATGGGAGTTATTCTTATCTCCTTTGTTTCTGAATCACTAACTAACATTAACTGGGAATTCGTGGTAAGACCAAGATTCTTTCTAGTTACTAGAGGTAATACTATTCGTCCTCGATTATCAATTGTGATAATTTTTACATCTTTCATATTTTTTATTATCGTTTTACTGCTATAAATTTCTAACTATAATGTTTGTATATATTTTTTTTATATTTATTATCAAAATTATTATTAATAACTTTATTGTAATCCTAATTTACTAAAAAACTATAATTAAAACATAAAATAAATGAATACTTAAGAAATATACACTAATTTCGAATATCTCAGGAATCGAGAAAATATACTAAAAAGTAAATAAAAAAATATAGTTATAATCACTAAATTATATTTCTTTGTGTGCCTTTAATTTCACAGTGAGGTCTCTTGCTCGCTTAGAATACCAAATTAATAATTCTCCCGCATCCTCAGGTTTGAAATACTCTCCACCACATAAAGCAGCAGCACGTGCCATCAATGCATCATCAGGGTTGCCTAAGCCTACAATATAAACTACAACATTCGGATTATCTGCTAATTTCTTAATTTCATTGAAGAAAGCATCCCCATCAGTAGGCACGCCATCGGTAAGTATAACTACCATAGTTGGCTGGTCTGGACTCATCTTTTGGAATTCATTTAATACATTATGAGCTTGCACCATCGAAGCGCCCATATTAGTAGCTTGTCCATAAGCATTTCCTATTCGATCTACAATCATTCGAGCAGCATCTTCAAGTACACCTTTTTTACCACTTGCAGAATCCATGTAGAAGCCACCACCAAAAGGTAAAATCTGGGCTTCATCTGCAAATCGAATAACCGCTACTTTTTCTCCAAAGCCTCTTCCTACTTTTTCGCTTAAAAAGAGAACAGCCGCAAATGCCGCCGATATCCTGCGAGGTATGTTTATTCCATCTTTAAAGTGTTTCAGAAATTCTTGAATTTCTCGAGATTCCATAGCAGCTTTTATACCCTCAATGGCAGGAGCAATATTGGTTACAAATACATCTCTCGCCATCATAGAACGACTTATATCAATTATCAAAATAGCATTAAAAGGAATTAAGCCTACTGGGCTTAAAGATAGAGTTGTGTTTTGTGTAACCCTAGCAAAAATATCACCCGTTAAATCAGGAACCGTGTTAATAATAGAGCAAGCAATATTAACTGCTGTCCATCTAAGTTTAATCCCCTTGAAGATTATATAATTTGAAATCCATCCTTTCATAGAATCTACATTTTCTCGAGCAGTACTTATAATCTCCCACATATTTTCACCTGAAATAGGAGATATACCTAATGAAATACTTTGTAAAGGAATAATTGTTCTTGGATTTTTAAAAACTTTTACTTCAAAACTCCCAATACCTGATGCTTCAAGAATTTCACTATCAATTACTATAGTATTATCTGGAACAGATTCTTCAATTTCTACTTTTCCTGCCCCCATTGCCCCGGTAAGTTCATCTTCAAATGCAAGTATATCATCCGTTTGAATTGAGAGTGTATATTGAGTTCTAGGGCCAACCAATGCATGTCCCATAAGATTTGGTTGAGACTGCACTTCTAGCATTATTTCTGAGGCCTTTTGTATAGGTGGTTCAGTAGAATATATAACAATCTGTTCTGCTTGAATATTTGTATCTTCATAAGTATCCATGCTCATTCTAATTTCATTTGTACTTATATTTCCTTGATCGATTCTTGCTGAACCCATGGATCTTGTCAATGGGTCTTCCCATGCTATTAACATTCCTTGGCCTAGACCTAATTGTTGAAGAATATTAGGACTCACTTGCACTCGCCCACCCTCTATGGTATTATCTAACATAGGAGTAAGAATTATTCCATTTTTCTGGCGTTGTAACATTTTAATGTCGATTCTATTTGGAAATGGTTCAACAGGTGCAGCAGGTTCAACCATTGGTTGCCCTATACTAGGTTGTGGTATCTCCATGGGAGGAGGAGGTCGAGATGGAAGAGGTGATATTGTAGGTTGAGGTGTTGGTGTGGGTTGAGGTGTTGGTGTAGGCTGAGGTGTTGGTGTAGGCTTAGGTGTTGGTGTAGGCTGAGGTGTTGGTGTAGGCTGAGGTGTTGGTGGAGTAGGTAAAGGTGATAAAGAAGGCTCCGTTGGTGTTGAAGGGATTGGAGTAGGTTTTGGTGTGGGAACTTTTGGAATTTTTAATGTGGGAGTAAGCTTTGATGGCCCACTAGCGGGACGAACTGTAAGTTCAACTCCTGAAAATTGTAAATCATCAAGTATATTTTTAGCAAATTGTCCAGCAAAATCTAAAACTGTATCAGAAATTTCTATAATAACTGTTTTTTTCAAATTATTATCAATATTTAATACTTCTACTAAATCTCCTTTTTTAAGTCCCAATTTTTGTGCATTTGATTGACATATAATAACTTTATCGCGAATTTCATCATTCGAATCAACAAAAAGTTTTATCTCTGGCATTTATTTCAACTATTAATTTGTAATTAGATTCTTGATCTTAATTTTTATCTTTAATTAAAAATATTCTAATATTATCCTTATAAGATTTAATTCTAAATTTAACTTGTTAAAGGGTAACGCTTCGAAATCTCCTGTGAATAATAGCGAAAAACTTTAACAACTTTTCCTAAATCAGCGGTTTGCCTTGAAGCTCCCATTAAAAAAAATCTTCCAGCAGCACTAAGTATTATAAATCCATTATCCCCACGTAATACAACCTCAAGCAAATTTGTGTATCCTAAAGCTCCAATCGCATCACTTCCGGATTGGACAACTACAGCACTTAGGCTTGAAAATAAGTCCGGATCAATAGAATAGCCTGGAACGCATGAAAATGCTAAGCGTAAACCTTCTCTTGTAACTAAAGCTAATGCCTCAAGTTCGCTGTATTCAGTTATTGAGCCCAAAAATTTTGATAAAGCGCTAGCTTCTTCGGGTGTGAGATCTGACAATTTTTACTGGAATTAAAATTTTTATTCAATTAATATAAATTAAAAAATTTTACCTTAAAAATTTATATTTCTAATGTGAAATGTTAAGATTGTTGAGGCGTAGATTTTTTTCATTAAATTAATTATTCAATTGAGATAACAAAAACTTAATGAATATAAAATTCTTTATTTTTACTTTAGAAGTACAAAAATAGTAAGGATAAAGATTTGGGAAATTCTTTTTTAATTTCCTTCTAGCTGCTCTTTAATCTGTTCTTTTAACAGTTCTCTCTTGCTTTTTGCTGCTACAGGTCTAGTTTTTGCGTTGGAGCGTTTAAGAAATTCTATAGCAATTATTTTACCATTCTCGCTCAGAATGCGAGGCGAATAATCCTCAGCGAAAAATATTCCCTCCGGAATGGCCCCTACTTTCGAAATTTCTTTTGTCACTTGTTTTTCTCCTAAAAATTGTTGTACTTTCTCTACAATAGAATATGCATGATTTCCAATAATAATCAGTTCTCTTTCAAAACCAGGTGGCATTTGAATTTCTTCTAATTTTTGCATTACTTGTTGAAAATCTATTTGAGGTTGATCTTGCATAAGTTCAGCCATAGATCCTTCACCCCGATATAAAGGGCCAATATTTTGAGCGGCACGGTCTCTACTTCCTGCTATATTCATACCTTCAGCAGGTTTTGGAGTTCCAAACACATTCTTCTCTCGTAATGGATGCACGGAAGGTGGAGTAATATCTTCTGCTTTTATTTCTTTTGCTATCCCCGCTTCTGTTTGACCACCAATCAGCTTAATAAAATCGGTATCTTCCTCACCCTCATCAAGTGGAACGACAGCATAATGCATTCCTACTTGACCTCGGATTTCCTGAGATCTTTTAGCTCCAATGAATTTTGATCTAACGCTACTCTTAAGGCCTTTCCAAAGAAATACCTTTCTTACATCATCTGCAACAAGTACATAACATTCATCTGTTTTTAATACATCTTTAATTGGGCCTTCAGTAGTAATTTCTGTTGTAGTCCCATCCGGGTTAATAAGAAATAATTGTGGTATTTTAATCAATCTCCTTTAATTTTTTATTGAAATTTAATATAATCTAAATTCTGAAACCTCAACTTAAGTTTTCACAATAACTAGTTAATAATATAATAAGATTAGGGTTTAATAAATCTTTATCTAATTCTTTATTCACGTTCTGACATCTCTTAATAGACAGTTTTCGTTTTACGTACTTTTAAAAATTAAAAATGTTTTTGATACTATTATCAATATTGTTGACCAAATCTAATGCAGTAAAGCGTTCTCCGATTGTAGTTTTGCAATATTCTCCTATTATTCCATTAAGAAAGGCTGCGGAACATGCTGACTGGAAGGGTTGATTTTTTATCGCCAAAAAACTAGTACATAATCCTGCTAAAACATCACCAGTCCCTCCAATACTCATTTCAGGGCATCCAGTTTTATTAATTTTTATTAATTTCCCATTAGATATATAATCATAAGGTCCTTTAACAAGCAAGGTTATCTTTGATTTTTTTGCTAAATTAGATATTAATTTACTACGTGCATTTACATCATAATATGGGGGCAAATCCACATCCATCATTATTTTTAACTCTCCCTCATGAGGTGTTAAAATGATAGGCATCCCTTTAATTAATTCAAGATGATCCTTTACTAATTTTAAAGCATCAGCATCAAGAACACATTGTTTCTTATATTGTTTTAAACTTTTTAATAATTCTATTAATAAGGTTTCAGTTTCTTTTTCTAATCCTAGTCCCGGTCCAATTAATATAGAATCTGCCCATTTTATTAATTCAGTTAGCTCTTCTAAAGAGTCAACATTTAACCAGTTTCCTTTATTTGCTCTTACGATCATGTTTGGAGAAAAACCTCTGAGAACGTTAGCTATTATTTCTGGTACATACGTAATTACCAAATCTATTCCGAAGTTGATTCCTGTTAAAGAAGCATACGCTGGTGCTCCAGAATAATTTTTAGAGCCTCCTATAATTAATATTCTGCCAAATTCGCCTTTATGAGTATCTTTTTTTCTTTTTTTTAAGGTGGGAATTAAATCACCTTTCCCAACAAAAATATTTGCTTCTGGTGGAATTCCTATGGATTTTTCTAATATTTCTTTCATAAATTCATTGCTCCCTGACATTCCTTTTTTCATTCTATGGAATGTAATTAATAAATCTGCTTTTACTGCTCTATCTGTGACCTTTCCAGTATTAGGGTCCAATCCTGAAGGGACATCAATAGATACAACTGAAATTCTTTCTTGCTCAGATTCTTTAAGATTATTTATTAAATTTATAGCTGATATTATAGGTTCTCTAATTTTTCCCTCTATTCCAGTTCCTAACAATGCATCAACAATTACATGATAACTTTTATCTTTTTTAATAATATTACTTATTTTACTTAATTCTGAAGAGTCTCTAATGATTTCTGTAGTAACTGAATAATCAAGATTGTTAAAAATGATATTCCAATTTAATTTGGCTTCTTTTGTTCTAATCTTATTAGGTGTACCTACTAAAATAACTAGAGATTTAATCCCATATGAAGATAAATGTCTTGCCACAACAAATCCATCACCACCATTGTTACCAGTTCCACAAAAAATAGCTACTTTAGAACTTGTTTTTAAATAACCTCGATTCATAACTTCAGCTGCGAAAGAATAACCCGCACATTCCATTAAATGGCTTTTTGGAATACCTAACCATTCTGAGTTATTATCTAAAATTGCCATCTCTTCAGAAGTGATTTTATCAGAATTAAATAGATTCATAACAATTTAATTTAAGATTTAGACATAAAAAACCTTTTAGGTTCAAACTGATTTTTAACTAAAGAAATATTTCATTTTTCAAACCTTAATAAAGTTAACAATTAGTAAAAGATAATTATTAGGCTAGAAAAATGAGTAAAAATCTTAAAATATATCAAGAATATGGTAAAAAATTTGAAGAATTTTTAAGATTACTAACATTTCCAATTGCCATTAAACTTATTAAAAATGAATCTGAAATACTTACCGATTATAAAAAGCCCAAATCTGATTTAAAGTTTAAATCTTTTTTATGTCAAACTTTTAAAATGGTTCGTAGCTATGGTTGGACTATGGCGATAACAGAAGAGGATTGTATATGTAGATTAGCTAGGGGTGTATATGGTTGGGATCCGATGACAGAAGAAACAAAAAATTTTGCTAACCAGTTCAGCGTTGGACTTTATGCAAAAGACCTAGAGACAGCAAAAAAATGGCAAGACAAACTTTATTTGTTAAAAGAAAAACATTTAGGCCTTATTATTTCACCTTTGACAAGAACCAAAATTGAACCTGACGTTGTTCAAATTTATTGTAACCCAGCACAGGCCATGAGATTAATTCAAAGTTATCTTTACCATAAGGGCGGAGTACTTGATTTCACATCTGCAGGGCGTGGAGCTTCTTGCCATGAGGGCGTTATCAAAACAATACAAACTGATGAACCTCAATTAGTTGTTTTAGGAAATGGTGATCGAGTTTGGGGAGATGCAGATGATTCAGAACTTATGTTCTCAATTCCAAAAAGTAAATTAGATATTGTAATAGACGGATTAGAAACAACTCATAAAGCGGGTTTGAGATATCCTATACCAAAATATATGAATTATACCCCAGGATTCCAAACATCATTTGAAGAAAAAAGAAAAAGAGAGGCAGGAGGTACAATTATTAAAGAAAATTAATTCTTGATAAAAAAAATTTTGAAAATTAATAACATACTTTTCACCTATGTTTTATTTTTAATTTTAGTTTTATTGGATTTGAAGTAAATTAATAATTTAGACTAATGAATTTAAGGGCTTATAAGTTAGTAGGTTTATTATAAGATTAATTTTTTAAGAAAGAAAAAGTGGAATGAATGGTTATCAAGGTCAAATTCATATCCACATAGGTCGCTTTTATATTTCAGTTTTAATATTTCTAATATTTAAAAACTGTTTCTGTCCGTTTATAAATCAATGTGATTAAGTTAATCAATCAAAATAGAAAGAATCTAAAATTAATGTATCTAAATTTAATTTTTTGGGAAAAAAAAGACTTAAAATACAGATATTTGGAAATTATTAGAAATCTCCTTGATAAAATGTTATAATTTTAAATAAATGTATTCTAGTTTAGATTTTTTTGATTTTCATTTTTTTTCCGGGAGAAACGGAAAAAAGCAATATATATATAGTTAAAATTCACTAAAATTTATTGTTTCTTATCCATTTTTTATTCATAATATACTTCAGTGAAAAATGAAAGAAGATTTTAATAAATAGTTGAAATGGTAATTCTAAATATTAAATTTTTTAAAAGAGATTGATAAATTTGAGTTTTATTTCCACATGTTTTAGGCGATTTAGAAAGAAAAAATCAAAAAATATTTTATATTGTACAGCATTGTTTTGTTGTATTTTAAGTTTAGTTTTATCATCTTCAATAAAACCTAATTTGGATAATAATTCCAAAAACATACAGGATAATTTAATTTATAGTGAATATGCTTTTAAATCATCAACTCCTCCGGTACTTTTAATAAATTCGCCAGTTAATTATACTTCATATAGTAACATTGCGCCAAACTTTACATTCACTATTCTTGATGGATTAGGAGAATATTTTTGGTATGAATTTTTAGAAACAGGAGTAGTTTCGGTACCTATTGAATTAGAGGGAATTCACAATGAAAATATATCAGACAAATTTAATCAAAATCTATGGGATAAATTAAAGAATGGAGATGTAATGATTAGATTTTACGTAGTTAACTCTTTAGGAAAACTAGGATATGCAGATGTAATAGTCAGAATTGATATTATTGAAACAAATCTTAATACTTTATCACCTAGTAGTAACTCTTTTAATTCGACAATTTTAGGATTTATTGTTCAGATTTGGATGACATTATTTTACCTCTTCATTTTTTTTAAGCGGTATATAAAGAGAAAAGCAGTAAGTTTATTCTTTAGCCTATTTTTATTATGTTATTTTTTATTTTTCTTCTTTTCAATTTCTGCAAATATTAATATTACTAATGTACAGGATGATTTAATTTATAAAGAGGATTCCTTAAAACTATCAACTGCTCCAACTATTCAAATTAATTCACCAGTTAATTATACATTATATGGTAAAATTGCACCAAACTTTTCAATAACTATTATTGGAGGGCTAGCCAACTATTCATGGTATGAATTTTTAAAAACGGGGGAGAGTTCAGCACCAATTAAATTAAATGGAATAATGAATGAAAATGTAACAGGAACATATAATCAAAGTTTATGGAATAATTTATCTAACGGGACTGCAACGATTAGATTTTATGCTAATAACTCCTTAGGAGAAGTAGGACAAGCAGATGTTATTGTTAGAATTGATATAAATGATCCAACTATTAATATAATATACCCCATTGGTGGTTTCTTTAATTCAACAGCTCCAGAATTTACGGTAGAAATAGAAGATCCTAATCTAGAAAAAATGTGGTATACATTAAATACCAACTCTACAAAACATTTTTTTGAGGATAATGGAATTATTGACCAAGATGCTTGGAACTTTTTATCAGAGGGAATAGTTAATATAACTTTTTTCGCAAATGATTCTGTTAGTAATTTACATTCTAATATGACGCAAATTAATAAGGATACAATCAACCCTACAGGCTCCATCACTATTAATAATGGGGATACATGGACAAATTCTACGAGTGTAATTTTAACATTGATTTACAATGACACGATTTCAGGAGTTGATAAAGTCCGTTATAGTAATAATGGTACTACTTGGACTCCATGGGAGACTGCTAATGATACACGAAGTTGGATATTATCTCCCGGTGAAGGGACCAAGATTGTGTTTTATGAAATACGGGATAATGTTGGATGGATCACTCAATATAATGATACAATTGATCTAGACATGACCGGTCCTACTGGTTCTATTGAGATCAATGGTGGGGATACATGGACAAATTCTACAAGTGTATTATTATCATTGGTGTATGAAGATGTGGCTTCTGGAGTTGATAAGGTTCGCTATAGTAATAATGGTACTACTTGGACTCCATGGGAGACTGCTAATGATACACGAAGTTGGATATTATCTCCCGGTGA
>JBHLMQ010000060.1:0-14097 GCA_048938005.1 Promethearchaeota archaeon
TTAATCAAGAAAGGGCTAATAGAGTTTGAAAATACAAGTAAAGTAAAATATATTAAACTTACAGAAAAAGGATTGCTTGTTTATAACAAACTAAATGAAATTCAAGAAATGATAAAAAAATAATTTCTCTATTTTTTTTTTAGATACATATCCTAGGAATAAGTGTAGAATTTTTGATATTAAAAAGATTAGTTGTGGGACCTCTTGGAACCAACACATACATTTTTGGTTCGAGTAAAACGAAAGAAGTAGTGATTATAGATGTAGGTGGCGATCCAGACACAATAATTAATGCTGTAGAAGAATTAAATGTTAAACCTATAGCAGTTTTATTAACACATGGACATTATGATCACACTTTAAAAGTGGGAAAAATTCTTAGACATTTCAATATTCCATTAATGTTTCATAAAAATGAATTCGAATCTGGAATTTTCAGTTATAAAAAAGCAGACAAATGGTTAGAAGAAGGAGATTTTATAACTATTGGTGAAATAACACTAAATGTTCTTGAAACTCCAGGACATTCTCCAGGTGCCTTAACTTTTTACTCAAAAGACCCTAAGGAGTACAATGGACAAAATATTGAGGGAGTAATTTTTCCCGGAGACTTAATTTTTCGTCGAAGTATTGGTAGATCTGATCTTAGAGGAGGCGATCCTCATCTTCTATTTTCAAGTATTAAATATAAAATTATGCATAATCCAGAAATTACAGATAATTTTTTGATATTTCCAGGACACATGGGCATTACATCTGTTAAAGAAGAAAGAAAATTAAACATTTTTAAGAAGTACTTTTTATAGATTAATTACTCTACTTTTAAAAATGGAAAAAAATCTCCGTAATTTTCTCTAAGTTTTACAATTCGATTTTATGCAATTGCTCCATTCCATTTAAAGAAGATTTTTTAATATAAATTTTTAAAAACCTTAAATCTATTATAATATTAAAAATTTAGAATATAATTCTCAAGGTGTAATGTATCATTATAAATCGTGCGGAAGTTAAAGCAATAATTCGGCGTTTCGAAGAAAGAGAGGGAATTCGAGGGGTTATTATTTGTGATTCCAGTGGTTTGCCAATTGATTCCAATTTAGATATCGAGCTCAGTGAATCAGTTGCTGCTTATGTAACCTCACTAATAGGGAAAGGACGACAAGTAGTTGAAGCGTTAAAAGAAGGGGAGCTCAATTTCATTAGATTAGAAACATCGAAAGGTGAAACAATGGTTGCATTAGAGGAGAACCTGATCTTAATTATTTTGAAATAAATAGTAATTTTTTCACTTTTCCTTTTTTATATATTTGATAAATTTAAATTCCTTAAACTATATATTTAAACTATATATTTATTTAAGAAAATTTCTTAACCAATTTCAGAATTCAAATCTATTCAAATTTTTTGGTAGGGATAATTATTATGGTCGATAAAAAAGTCCTTGAACAAAAATTAGCAGAACTTATGGATATTGTGCCTGAATGTGAGGGTTTAATTGCAGCTGATACAAACGGGAAGGTAATGATTGGTCAAACAATAACCGAAATGGATCATGGAAAAATTGCGAAGGCATGTGCAGCAATCATTAAAGATTCAAACAATCTTGGTAAAGATATTGGTAAAGGTGGTTTAAAAACAACTACTATTGAATTAGAAAATGGATTTGCTGTTTTGGTAGGTTCCGAAAAAAATGTTTTAATTGCTTTAGCTGGTTTAGATGGAAGGAGCTCTCTTGCACTTCTGAAAAGAAATTTAATCTCAATTTCTTCATTATGAAATTTATAATTTAATTTTATTTTCTCCTTTTTAATAGATAAATAAAAAGTAAAGGTGGAAGAGTCTATTTTTTAGGTTTCTTCTTTTTCTCTGCTAAACCTCTTTCCTCCAATAAAGAGTCTAAATCTATTTTCTCTTTTTCTTCAATTTCCTTAGGTTCTTCTTTCTTTTTTGGAATCTTTTTAACTGGTATAGGTTTTTTTAGCTCAGATACAGGCACATATCTCCCTCTTCGTGGTTTCTTTTTAACTTCTTCAATAGGAGTTGCTAATTTTTTCCTTATTCTCAAAGCATAAATTATTATGGTAATCCAAACTAAAGCAAAAACAGCTCCTATGATAAAAACAAGATATTCTAAAATGTAATCATAAATAGGAATATCATAAATCTTAAATGAGGCTTCTTTAAGTACAACTATTGTCTCATTTGTGAAAATGTTTTGTGCAGTTATAGAAACATTAATCTTAAATCTATTAAAATTTTTAATTGAAATTTCAATAATTAATCTAGTATTCTCATCTGGCGGCAACTGACTTAATAGAAGATAATCTATTTCAACAATTGAATATGATAAATCATGGTTAAGCTCAATAGAAATATTAGTAATTTTTAAATCAGAATCTCCAATATTATTAAGTATAATATCTAGAGTTGTGGCTCTATTTCGATAGATAAACACATTATTTGCTATTATGGACACCGAGAGGGCATTTAATTCATGAATTACACTTACACTAATTGTTTTTGAAACTCCATTAATAGTATCACCCTCCCATATTAATCTAATTAATAAGTCTCCTTCAAAATCAATTGTTAATGTATTTATCAAAAATGTTATAAATCCATTCGAATTCGTAATATCTGACCTAAAGTTAACCCATGAGTCAATTTCAAAGTATTGACAAGATATATTTTTGTTTGCTAACGGCTTTCCAAATTCAGTTGCCAAAACAGCACTAATATTAATAGATTGTCCTTTAATCGGAGTGTTGGGATTAATTGTAATATCTGTAAATTTACTATTGAGTTTTAAGGAGAATTCACCTGTAAATTGGTTGTAGCTGCTAACATAATTCTGATCAAAGATATTAACTAAAATTGAGGTTTTATTCGGAAGATAAATGCATTCATCTCTATTGAATTCATTAAGGATAGGCTCGGCAGTTGTCTTATTTATTCTTAAACCAAGAATGTATCCATCATAATCGTTATTTGATTTATTACTTAATAATGATAAATGAGCGCTTTCATATTTCCCAGTATCTGAACCCTCGATAAATACAGTAATTATTGTTTTTGCACCTGCCAATCTGATTGGGGCATTTACACCAGGCCAAATATTTGTAGCAAGACTTAGATCAGGAATTTTTAAATTAACATCAAATTCATTAGCATCGTCTGGATGTCCAGAGAATTTTAAATCAAAAGTGCTAGACGTATTTTCAGCTATGATCCATTCTTCATTCGCGAATGATACAAGTCTTACATTGATTTTTACACTCGCATTAAGAAAATAATGCAAATTTTTACATGAAGCTTTTATATTGACAATCTCATTTGGATTTAAAATATTTTCACTCTGTTTAATAGAAGACAGCAAAATAGGTAATTTCTGACCTTCTATTTTATAAATAAATTGTCTATTTATATTTGTAATATTAATAGGATAAAAATTTGGTATAGTAGTATCGTTAATAGACGCAATCATTAGTGTATAATCATGATAAACTTTATCTACTTGTCCAAAAACTACATTTTTTCTTAAAGTTGGATTGTAATTGCAGCCATCCAATTGAGCATAATAAGTATCGATATAAGTGATTACCTTTTTGCAGCCTATTGCAGATCCATTGAACCAAAAAAAGCCTAAATGATATTCTCCAAAGATTTTAAGATCATTTGTTAATTCTAAAATTGTTTCATTATCAAAATCATAAATGAGGGATGCCCCTTTAACAATTCCACTTGAATCCTGTGGAAGAGTAGAAAACTTAGTACCATTAGGATAGAAAAGAGTCACATTCGAAACACCATTTAGAGGTGCTTTCGAATTATGATCTTGAATATCAACTCTAGTAGTAATATTATCACCATACATAAAACCATTTGTTTCCCATAAAATGTCGTTAAAATTAATATAACTATGCATTTTATAAATAAAATTATAGCTTGTGAGGTTTAAGGTATAATAACCATCTAGAATAGCAAAAGTTTTATTTACTATGACTTTAGATTTCTCTGGATTTTCGGTTAAAATACTCTGTCCTTCTGTTTTGTAGAAAATTTCTTCAGGAACTGGATTTGTCAAATTATGGGCATTCAGAAAATTGTGATATGTAAACCAAAACTCTAAAAAATTCCATTTATCAAAGAAAGGATCGTTTTTGTTGAAATAATAAGTTAATACCCATTCAGGATCATTATCATAAGATGCTCTATATGTAGTAGCAGCATTTTCAATCCAATATGCATTCACAGAATACGAAACATTAAATGTAAATCTTTTAATGTTGGTTTTATCCCATGTCAGATTTATTTGAAATGTTGGATTATCTTCAATAGAAGTTGTAAAATTGTGGTGCCATCGCCCTTTGCCCCACTCTAAGGATGAACTTCCATTATACGGAATTGATACATCCACAATTGGCAAATCTTGTATTTTTAAGGTTTGAGTATTATTAATATTAAAATCCGATGGTTTAAATCCTCTGGTAACATTCAATTTAAAAGAACTTGCATCTAATTGCCTAGAAATATACACGGAATCAATTTTTTTCTTAGCATTTTTCCATAAGCCTCCATCATCTTTTGTTGTTTTCAATTGATGTTCAGTTCTTAAATCATCTCCATATTCGTCAAAAGGAAGTGTAACCAAACTATAAACTTCTTTTGGATTATTGGATTTAATTACGATAAAATAATTAGAAAGGTTTAGATTGGCTGTATTACCTTTATTTAATTCAAAATAAAAGAGTTCATCAGCAATATAATTGGTCACCAATTTAGTGTCTATTATTTCATCATAATCTGGCCCCATATTAATATTTCTTAAATTAAGATCGGTTCTTTCAACAGTTCTATTAGCTCGATATAATGTAATGTTTAATTGTGTGGTGGCAGCTTCTACAAGATCTAATGTTCTTATCCAAGCATAAAATCCATTTACAGTGGTCTTTAAGCCTTTTAAATCAAATTCTAATGCCACATATTCCGTATCTGTTATAGGCAAATCGAAAGCATATGTAGATTGAAAATCAAATTTTTTTAATTCAATATTATATGGTGTGTTATCTGATCTTTCAAATACAAATTGAATTAAAATAGTATTAGTCAAATCAATATAGTTCAAATTTTCATTAATAAATCTGTATCGTATCTCCTGTTCCCCCAGACTACTATTTATGAAGTGTTTATTCGCAACATCTTCCCATCCATTTACAATATCTTTCATTTTTATGGTTAAATTCGCATCCTCATTAATATCAAAAACTAATGATAGAAGCAATCCTAAGATATGAGTCCTGTTAAATGCTACATTATATGGATTAGAATTCATATTTGAGAAATTTGCTGCTATTGTGAAATTTAAGATTCCATTAGTGGAATTACTTAAGTCTATAAACGAACCGTTATTAACATCTACCAAATCACCCCAATCTCCGCCATTATATTGTGCACCAGGGGTATATGTGATATTGGAATAATTCTCATCTGGATTGAAATCATAGTATATAAAATCTCCCAAAGGATAGAGAGCATCATTATCCTCTAAAATATATTCGGTTGTAAAATTGCTCTGAAATGTAAAATTAAGATCCCCATAAGTGAGAAACATATCTTTTGACGGAATTGAAGGAATTTCAAAGAATTCCTCGTTATTATTTAAATTTTCAGACTTATTATTCGTATAAATTCGAACGTCTTGATCCACGCCAGATCCTGTAATAGTATCATCTAAATTAAGATCAGAATTTAAAGGAAATTTGTCTAGAACTCCTTCTTTAAAATTATTGTTTATCTCGTCATCTTGAAATCCATTAAAACTACTTAATATTTGCACACTAGACAAAAAAATTGTTATCATGAAAAGTACGGCGAAGATAATTCGTTTTAAATCTTTTTTTCGTCGAATCAATAAAAATACCGTAATCTCTAATTTTTGTTTATAAAATAATTTAAAAGTATTAAAATTTCCTAATTATATTAAATTTATTAGTGAGAATTCTGATATAACATAATATTTTAAACTTTCAAATTCTTCTTTAATAAAAATAGCTTCTCTAGTTATTAAGGGAATTTATATGAGTGAAGAATTAATTCTTAATGAAATCGAGGCTAATACAGAAGAATATATCGAATTTCTTCAAGAACTAATACAAACTGAATCATATAATCCTCCTGGTAATGAGAAAAATGTCGCGATAAAGATTCAGAAATATTTAAAGAATGCAGGAATTAAATGTGAAATTTTTCCTTTTGGGGAAAATCGTGCTAACTTAATAGCAACCTTAAATGATAATTTTAATGGAAAAACTCTACTATATAATGGACATATGGATGTTGTACCCCCTGGTTCGGTAGAAGAATGGAAAAATCCACCTCTTTCTGCGATTATTAAGAGAAAAAGATTGTATGGACGAGGAACAACTGACATGAAAGGAGGAACGGCAGCTATGGCAATTTCATTGAAAATTTTAAAAAAGTTAGGTATCAAGATCTCAGGAAATTTAATTCTAAATGCTGTAGCAGATGAAGAAACAGGTGGTATCTTAGGGACTAAATGGAGCCTTGATAATATTTTAAAGTCAAGAAGCTGTGATTTTGCTGTAATAGGAGAACCGACCGGATTTAATCCCTTACCAAAAGCAATCATTTTTGGAGAAAAAGGACGTATGGAAGTGAAAGTAATAACATATGGCAAATCTAGCCATGCATCAGCACCGTTTTTAGGAAAGAATGCTATTAATATGATGAGTGAAATAATTCAAAACTTAGATAAATTAGATGAGTATATCCCAAAAATTGAACCTCCTTTATCCGAAAATGAATTAAAAGAATTAATTAATATAACTTTTCCCAGTCGAGATGCCTTTGAGAGAATTTTAGTAGAAGTACCTGATGTGCAAAGTTTAATAAAAACCAATCTTCATTTTGCAAAGAATATAACGATGATAAATGGAGGTATAAAACCAAATGTTATTCCCGATAAATGTGAAGCTATAATTGATTTTAGATTATTACCAGGACAAACTATTGAAATGGTTTTAAATGGTTTGAAGAAGTTAATAAATGAGTTAGGATATCAAATAAAAGATAAACCAATAGGGGAACCAGAAGAAATCTTTATGTATTTAGAAGTGAAATTTCAAGGAGAACCATCTTATTGGAATGATTGGAAAAATTCGCAGGTTTTAAAAGGTTTTTATGACATTGTAGAGAAAATTTATGAAAAGAAACCCTTTTATTTCTTCTTTCCCGCAAGTGGGGATGCAAAATATTATCGCAATACAAACTATTGTGAATCTACAATAATGTTTGGACCTGGAAATGTAAGAGTTGCTCATGCAACTAATGAATATGTAGAAATAGAAGACTTCATTAATTCTATCAAAGTTTATACTCTTTTTGCTAATAATTATTTGAAAGACTAAGAAATTTTGAAAACAATATAGAAATTTATAAGAATTTACTACTTTTATTTTATTAATTTCTAATATATTAGTTGATTTTCGAGATCTTTTGCCTGAATCAAAAATAGAAGATACAGTCATTCTCTTAGATGCTTCTAGGTCCATGTTAAGAAAAGATTTTAAACCAACTAGATTGGTTATTGAATTACAAGCAGCTAAGAATTTCATTCAATCAAAATTATCAATTGATATGAAAGATCGAATTTCAATAATTACTTTTGGAGGAATTACAAAGAAGTTAATTGATTTCGCATTTGAAGAACAAAAATTAATCGAATCACTAAAGAATGTCCAGATTTCGGGCCGAGGATTCCTTCATGAGGGTATTGCTTTTGCTCTTCAAGTTCTTGTAAAAGAATTGCGGAAAGTTGGAGGGAAAACTCCGCGTATATTCATAATTACCGATAGCAAACTAAATATTGATGAGATCAAATTAGAAAAAATGGTTAAAATCTCTAAGGGTTTAGGTGTGTTTATTGATGCATGTCAGCTAGGTGGAACGCAAGAATACGGAAAAAATTCTCTAAAAAAAATAGCACAATCAACTGGGGGAGAATATGGATATTTCAACAATTCAAAAGAATTAATTAATGCAGGTAAAGTTTTTGCTTCGAAAAAAAGTGTAATGGAAACTACAGACTATTTCTCTCCTGATAAAAACGATAAAATAGCACCACTAGTCAGCGAGATTGCCCTGCCATTAAGGAGACCATCTATGTCAGATATCAGGTTAATTATAAAAGGATCAGATAGAACACGAGAGAAATGTCAAATTTGTCATTCTGTTAAAGCAGCAGTAACAGGTGCTGATTTTTTCAGTGAGGGGCGTTATTGTCCCAGCTGTGACCGACCAATGCATTTATCTTGTGCTGCAATGTGGGCTAAAAAAACAGAATATAAAGAAAATGTTTTCAGGTGCCCATTCTGCTTCTTTCTTCTATCACTTTCACCAGCAGCATTGAAACTTATTAAAGATAAAGAAGATTTAATGCAAGAAATAGAAATTATAGATGAAGATGAAAGATCAGAAACAAAGATGGTAGTAATTCCACGTCAAAAAATAGAACAAATAGATGCATCATGCTCTTATTGCCATAGTATTTTTTTAGGTGATTTTAAAGTCTATCGATGTGAAGTATGCAATGCATATTACCATGAACCATGTCTTCAAAAAATGAAAAAAGAAATTAAAGCTTGTAGGTATTGTGGAGCTAAAATTATTAACGATTAATGCATATTAATAAAATTAAATTTCAAATATTAACTCGTTTAGTTTAAAATATTTAAGCTTATATTCGTTTTATATATAAACGAGTGTGAATAGGTGATTAATTTAGCGAATAATCATAAAGGTAAATGGGTTGTAACATCTGCGTGGCCCTACGTGAATGCTACACCTCATCTGGGCAATTTAATTGGAAGTACATTATCAGCTGATGTATTTGCAAGATTCCTGAGACTGAATGGAGAAGAAGTGGTGTTTGTTTCTGGTTCGGATTCTCATGGAACGCCCATTTCAGTGGAAGCAAAAAAATTAAATGTTTCAGCTGAAGAGTTAGCATTAAAGTATCATAAAATCATTAAAGATTTACATGAACAATGGCAAATATCTTTTGACAATTACACGATAACACACAATCCTACCCATATAGAATTTGTACAGAAAATGTATTTAGATATACAGAAAAATGGTTATATCTTAGAAAAAGAGATAGAATCCCTATACTGTGAAAATGATAATTTATACTTACCCGACAGATTTGTTGAAGGAACTTGTCCTCATTGTGGGTATGATGATGCAAGAGGAGATCAATGTGATAAGTGTCAGAAATTATTAACCCCATTAGAATTGATAAACCCAAGATGCGCAATTTGTGGAAATGCTCCTGTTATTAGAAAAACGAAACACTGGTATTTCGATTTACCTAAATTGCAGGATCGAATAACTAAGTTAATTGAAGAAAATAAAATTATCCCCTCTAATGCTCGACAAATGTGCTTAAATATGATTGCAGAAGGGTTACATGAACGTGCAATTACCCGAGATTTAGACTGGGGCATTCCTGCTCCCTTTAAAGGTGCTGAAAATAAAACAATATATGTATGGTCCGAAGCAGTATTAGGTTATATTACTGCTGTAAAAGAGTGGGCAGAAAAAATAATTAATGAACCGAATAAATTTGATTATTTCTGGAAAGATTCAGAAACTAAAACAGTTTACTTTGTTGGCAAAGATAATATAATATTTCATTTAATTCTCTTTCCAGGACTCATTTTGGCTTATAATAATGATAAAAAGAAAGGTGAGCAGTTTGTTCTTCCATACAATGTTTCATCGACAGAATTTTTAATGTATGAGAATGACAAATTTTCTAAGTCAAGAGGAATTGGTATATGGATTGATGAGGCGTTAAAATTAGCACCTTTAGATTATTGGAGATTTAATCTACTATTTAATCGCCCAGAAACGAGTGATACATCGTTTTTATGGTCTGAATTTGATAACAATATAAAAACTCTTAACGATAATATTGGAAATTTTATACATCGGACTTTAACTTTTATTGAAAAACAATTTAATAGCAAAATTCCAGAAAGAATGGAAGATGATGAGATTGATAAAAAATTTATAGAAAAGTTAAATAGTATTAGGGCAGAAGCGGGTGAAAGTCTGAGGAATTTTAAAATAAGAAAAGCAATAAGAGATATTGTCAATTTTGGTAAAGAAGGTAATATTTACTTGAATGAAAAAGCTCCATGGCATTTAATTAAAAAAGATAAAAAGGCTGCTGGGCATGTTTTTAATATTTGTGCTCAAGCAGTATATGCATTAGCGGTTTTGTTAGGTTCTTTTATCCCTGAAACATCTAATAAAATTTTATCATATTTGAATGTCCCAGAATTATCAAAAATTACTTGGGATAGCATTAATGATCATTCTATAAAAGCAGGGCAAAGAATTAAAAAACCGGAACCGCTCTTTCAAAAATTTGATATAGAAGAAATTAAAAAAGAATATAAAAAATTAAAAGAAGAAAAACCAAAAGAAGG
This sequence comes from Promethearchaeota archaeon, assembly GCA_048938005.1. Classification (GTDB taxonomy): domain Archaea; phylum Asgardarchaeota; class Lokiarchaeia; order Sigyniarchaeales; family SOKP01; genus Loki-b32. Next base: position 10,518 of record JBHLMQ010000060.1, read on the forward strand.
TGATAAAGAACTGATTTCTTATGAAGATTTTCAAAAATTAGACATTCGAGTTGCCTTGGTTGAAAATGTTGAACAAGTTCCTAAAGCCGACAAGCTCTATAAAATATCGATCGATTTAGGAACTGAAAAAAGAACAGTGGTTGCTGGCTTAGCTGAATATTATAAAGTCGAGGATTTAAAAGGAAAAAAAATTGTTGTTTTAACAAATTTAGAACCAAGAAAATTACGTGGAATTTTAAGTGAAGGTATGCTTCTTGCTGCCGTTGAAGGTGAAAATGTCTCAATAATAATCCCTGATAAAGATCTTCCTCCCGGAGCTAGAATTGAATAAATTATAATTTTAATGAAAACAATGGATTTAATCGAGCAATTATTTCTCCAAGATCCAATTGAATCGTTTTAAGTACAATATCTCTCCCTCTATATTCAAATTGTAATTCACTCACGTTCCTTATTATTTTTAATCTACTCATGCTTGTTTTTAAAGAAGTAACAAAGTATCTTTGATCTTTGTATTCTATTATATCCAATACATCTTTTATATCATTAAATTCATACCCTCCTCCATGTGGAAGGAGATTGGCATTTGTTAATAATTCTAAGAGTTCTAAATCTTCTGCTCTATCTAAGAGGTTTTGATTTTTAAGAGTTGTTTCAGTTAAATTTTTCTTTCCCGAAAATAAGTAAGCTGCAATGTCTGCTCTAAGAGTTGTGGGAAATATATTTGAATGAATTAAATCGCAATTAATATCTGTACAATTGCTTCCTAGATACATGTTATTATAATCTTTTAGAAACTGATGTGGTTGATTGCATATGACTTCATATCCGTAATCAAAAAGATTATTTGCTATAATTTCTCGTTTTAAATTAGAAAATTCTAAAGCCTTTTTGTTGAATTCAAGATAATCTTTAGCATCAGAATCTAATAAAATATATTGTATACCAAATTTACTTCTTTCTTCAATCGCAATATCTTTTAATGTTTTTGATTTATCAATATACAGTCCCATTCCGTAAGAATTGTCTCTAAACTCAGGGGCAGAACCATGAATTAAAAAGATATAAGGTGGAAGATCAATATCAGAAAGATTTTTTGTTTCAAAGCAGTTAATAAAATGATTAGATATTCCATAATCCCAATCTATCAAGATTTCATCATGGTATAGTTCTTCTGATTTAATTCTATCAATTTTTTTAATTAATTCATAGGGATCAGGTAATTCTTCAAAGCCACCAACTAAGATACCACAACAGTTTGGTTTAGTATTAAGAAAAATTAATTTATCTTCTCCACTCCCCCAATTTAATCTCCCTCCATACCCTAATCCAGAATTCCATCTATATTTATTTCGTGAGATTGTTTCATCAGGAGAAGAAATAAATGTTGCCTTTGGTTCAAACCCGTATTTCTCTTGAATTAAGTGAAACATCGAAAGCCCATATTTCATGTTTGCCTTACATAATTTTGATGCTCCATCATTTAGACCTGTTGAAAAAATGAATTGACTTGCTCTATCTAATAAATCTGATTTTGATAATTCTGAGATATTTTGAGAAAGGATTGATGAACCCATTTTATATTATCTACTAGCCTATAAATAAATTCTATCTAAAATTATATGGGAAAGTATACATATATAATATTAATGATATTACATTGAAATATTTGGTAAAAAAGAGTCTAAAATATTGATGATAAAATAGTTACCATGAATGATTCGGCTAGTATTGTTTTAATTGATTCATTAAAAGATATATTAATTAATGGAGAATTTACAGGGTCAATTATTTCAAAATGGGAAGATGAAATTATCTTCTCTGACAATATAAAAATATCAGATTCTGATGGAATTATCATATCTGAGGGTTTACTTATAGGTTTTGAAAAGACTGGTAACACGTTAAATCCTTTTTCAAGAACTTCTGATTTTAAATGGGATATAAAAGAATCTCCATTGGAATATTCTCTTTTAATTCCTGAAAATGTAATGGAGCAGTATGATCAGGGACAATTTTCTAATGAATTCCCTTTTACTATTAATTTACTCCACACAGCAGGTTTATATTTAAATGATATTAAATTTGGTGTAAATCATTTAGATTTTTTTAAAGGTGAAATTCTAAGAAATCCTATTTCAATGATTAAGAATGGTATAATTGTCGCTGATAGAGTAGTTATAGATCATAATGGTGATCCTGTGTTTTATGATTGCTTGATAGTTGGAAGGGATGAACGTGATGATCTTAATATAAGTTATGAACCAATTATTAATGTCGATGATAAAGTGGTTGAATATATCATAATTTTAGGAATTGAGGAATTAAAAATTTAAAGTAATTATGATTCAAAATGCTTCTTTTCGAAAATAAAGAAAAAAAATTAATTAATCTCTTAAAATTCACAGGATCTCCCTTTAAAAAATTTGTTTCTACAGGAGAAATCGAAGAAGATATTGGGCTTGTAAAATCAAGGCAAGATTTATTAAGTGCTATCATAAATATAATTGAAAAAAATGAAAATTTCATCTTGCCAATAATTGGAAATGTAGGTACTGGAAAAACACATCTTTACTGGGCATTGAAACATGAATTGTATTATTATAATATAGTCTATATTTCATTAGAGAATGTTATGAAGAAATTTTATTATTATACATACTCAGAATTCATTGAAAGTATGGATGTAGAGGTTTTAAGAAGCATCGCAAAAAGATTATGTAATGAATGGGGCGCTTTAGAGAGAAAATATGGTTTTTTTCATTTGGCTGAGTGTGAAAAGGTGAGAAAAGTTGCTTTTGAGGAATGGGCTCCAAAATTTGAAAATAAAGCCGCGATAGTGGATATAATAAACGCTATAACTGCGCATCAATTAGATCCATATAAAAAGGTAGAAGCAGAAAGGTGGCTTTTAGGAGAAGTATTGGATATAAGAGAACTTTCAAGATTGAATTTAATGCATGACTTAAGAGAAAAAAATAATTCTTACACAATGCTGAAAGTATTAGTTGAAAATTCGATGGTAAGTAGTGTATTATTTATTGATGATTTCGAAAAAATTATAACTATGATGAAACCTATACCTTTAGAGGAAGAAACGGAAGAAGTTTTTGATAGAAGTTGGCTTTATAGCACGAAGGAGTCTCCAGATAAAGATACAGCTGCAAAAACATTAGATAAAATTATTCAATTAAACAAAATTAAGGGTCTGAGAATCATAATTACCTTAAAATCATTTGATTTGTATGAAGAAATTAAGAGAGAATTTGAAGAAAGGAACAATAATCTTTTAGATGTATTAAAGGAGCCTATTACCTTATCAAACTTTTTAGAAGAAGATCTAAATAAGTTCTATAAAAGAAATTTGGAATATTTTTTTGGAAGCATTAATTACTTCGATTATTTTAGGGATTTCCCAGATTCATATTATCCACTAAACGAAAAAGTGTTGAACTATATTTATAATAATACTGAGGGCAATCCCAGAGAAATTATTAAGTTATTGATCAAAATTTTCAATGAGATAGTGTTATCTAATAAAAATTTAAATGAAGTCCTTAAAAAATATCAATAAATAATA
>JBHLMQ010000060.1:14197-17852 GCA_048938005.1 Promethearchaeota archaeon
TAATAGGAGTATAATCATCGTTTACAGCATATCCTATTAATTTTATAATGCTTTCTGTTATCTCTATTTTTTTAGAGATTTTTCCAATCGCCTGAATTATTTCATTTCTAATCCATCTATCTGAGGTATAGTAGGTCTCTAACAAAAAATTTAGATATTTGTCTTCTATTGGTGTTGATTCACCAATTTCTCCTAATAAAAATATTAAATTTAATTTAATTTTTTCAAAAATAGGAGGATCTAAATTATCAATAAAATAATCTACACGTTTCAGGTCTTCTGTGTTAGGATTTTCACTTAATTTTATTAAAAAATCGTTTATTTCTTCTGGATCTTTGAGTTCCTTAAAATTATTTTTCATTAACTCCATAAAATAAAAAAAAAAGATAATTATTTGTTTGGATTAGTTACAATTCCTTTTAGAGGTTTAATCATAAATTTTTTCATCATTGAATAGAATTTTTTTCTATATTCTTCGTCTTGGGTTAAAGGGATAAATGATTCATTCATTTGCTTTGCACGCTCATCATTCTGAGGAAAATCGTAATAACCATGTTCTTCGTAAAATTTGTGATCTGCTTGAAAAACAAACCTCATCCTTCCATAGATAGCATCTCTAAAAATTTTACTTCCTCCAACAGTAAGAAACGTAAATGGTTTAATATAACCGGATTTGGAAAATCTAACTAAATTTTTGGCAAAATTAAGTAGTAAAGAATCAATATTGCCTGAATCTTGGTATTCATCAGTAATTATGTCAACAAGATTACTACCTTGAAGCTCAGGGAAAGTCTGTAAAATCTGTTTTAAATTAAAGATCTGTCCTAATGGACCACTGATCACAAAACCAAATTGTTTTTCACTCAAGGTGGGTATATGACCATTGAAGAAACTTCTATCAAGAACCAACTTCCATCTCGATGATAAATATCTATCTTGTATAGTTCCAGCAAAAATTAAAACATCAAATAAATTTAAGGAATTCCAAAACTCTGTAAATCCGTCTTTTTCTTTGTATACACATGTATTATCATACCCACACTGAATACAACCTAAGCAACCTCCTTTAATATCAATATCATAAATATTTATTATTTTGATCTCATTAGAAAAGCAATTTCTTAATCTCTGTATCATTTTGCCCAAATTGGTATTTTCATCTGTGGAATCAGTAAGCAGTAGAATTTTTGTGTTTTCATTATTTATTTTTTCTTCATCTTTAAGATCCAAATCAGGCTTATATTTAAAATCATGATAAACTAATGGGAGATTTTGTCTTGATGTGGGTGCATTGTTTTCTATAGCAGAAAAGAAACTATCAGCAAATAGAAACAACTTTTCTCTATTTTCCTTTCTCATTAAATCATACATATCCGCAGAATAGAATCCTACATATTTCATTTCCAAATCATCGCAGATCCCATTCAAATAATTTATTGCTGTAATGTCAAAGAAATGTATTGATGTGGTCAAAACAGTTGTATATTTATTTTTAAACGCGTCTTCCACATTTCTTTCTGTAATTAGTTCAATAAATCTTTTGTATTGAGACGGAACAAGCATCACATATAAAGGAAATCCCCAAATAACTCCATCAGAATTCTTCACATCTTCGATAATTTCTTGAAATTTAACCTCATCATTTTCAATCTTTTTAATTTGTTGAGCTATGTTTAAGATTTTGAGCTCATGTTGAGGATATTTTTTCTGAATATATAAGATATACTGCATTGTAGCACTTTCAATCCCTTTAGGACTTCCATTTAAAACAATAATTTTCACTTTAATATCCCTTTTTTTACTTGAGAAACAAAATAAGAACTAATATAATATAATGAGAAGGCAAATATAAAAAATTAGAAATTAAGAAAAAAAAAAAATACTACGATTATTTCAAAAAAACCTATTTTTTGAATTTGATTTTAAACGTTTTCTGAAGTCAATAAGGAAAAAAATGTCTTAAGTTTTTCAGAATTGTTTTCTACAATGGTTAAATTCTCACATTGCCATATCGGCTCTTGAAGTAATGTTAATCCTGATCCAGCAGTTTTTTCTAAGATGCCAACATATGCTCCAAATACTAAAGCTAATCTATATTCAAAAGCAGAAATTTTACCTCCTCCAATTCCAAGAAGTTTAATTTTACTAATATCAAGGTTGTTTAATATAATATCTGTCCAATAGTGGAGTGCTTCTAAAAAACTAAAATCGTTTCCCTCTGTTTGATGTATTTTTAAATACCTTTCATCAATTTTAATATCTTCTGAAAAAGTTTTAGGAATATAACCAACAGTTTTAATTGATTTTGGATATGCTTTTTGGATATCGCCGACAAGATCGCATACACCTGCAACTGTGCTTCCAGAGATAATGGTTCCCTCAAAAGATTTTAAAGCGTCTAATAAATTTCGTTGTAAATCTTGTCCGAGTTCTTCTTTGCTTAATCTCGTGCTTCCTGTAATAATGACCAGAGGAATGCTCAAATCTCCCTCTTTTACACCATAATCTATTTTCAAACGGTTAACAGCATCTTTATCGTTAAATCGAATAGCTAAACCAAGAATTAGTAATTGTCTGACTAATTTTATTCCTTGTATCTTGTTATCAACAACGCTGAGACTATCCAGATCATTTAAATGAGAGGAGATCATCCATCCTGCTGTACTGAATTTGATACCTAATAAATAATTATGCAAACTTTCATTTATCTCTTTAGAAAATAATTTAAACAGCCCATTATTAAAATATGCCCATGGCATGTTAATTCCAACAGATATTTGTTCTTCACTAATCTTAATGATGTTCTTGATAGTGGGTAATGAATAATCAAGGATATCGATGTTTTTATTAAGAGTAATATTAGTAATAAAGTAATTAACCCCCGTATAAGTATCATCAGGATTAATCTTATAAGATTTGTTATAACACTCGAGTGCTTTTTCAAGATTTAGTTTCTTCCATGATCCCCCTAAACATGTCAATGCATCGGTATCTTCTGGATCCAATTTTATTGCTTCTTCTAAATATTTTTGTCCTTGTTGATATTCAGTGCCTTTAGGATTTTTAGCATGATACTTATATAAAGCAAGACCGAGTTCTCTTAATACTGAAGGATTATTGTAATTAACAAAATCAGTTAGTAATTTTATATTAAGATCCCATTTTTCTACCGCTCTAGCTAATTTTACTATTCTTAATACCAAATGTAGTTCTTTTGATTTATCAGGAGCACTTTCATAAACCAATAACAAACTATTAATTTTTTCATTTATTTCTTGAGCAGTCATATATGCGCCATAGTTTGCCTTATATATACTCAAAAAATCTAAACTATTCTTAAATTCATGATCAGCATCTTCTAGAATTGCTGCAATTCGATAGAATTGCCGTTTTATTTTATCTGGAATTTTAATACTCGGTTTATATAAATTATCATGCTGAATAATACTCCAACAATGCTGAAGAAGAGTTCTTATTTGAAGTTCCGCTTTAAGATTATAAATTTCATCAGGAACATCAAGATCTTGTAGATATATGGAATCTGGATTCAATTGTACAATGTAATGATGAGATAAATATCCAAATTGATCCTTATCTAAAGTGTCGAGTTTGTCCTCGCTATCTTCCCATTGAATTTTGAAATTTCCTTCTATTA